>NZ_VOSL01000094.1 GCF_007997005.1 Lujinxingia vulgaris
GTGGCCCGCGAAGCGGGGCGCGCTCCCGGGGGCTTGTGCGCGCCCGCGGCGCCGCCGGCGGCTGGGGCGACGAGGGCTCAGCAAGCGTCGTCTCGGCTTCCTCAACGTGCATCTTCGACGGCGGCGCCCCGCCGCTCGACGACGCCTCACTCGCTCCCGCACGCCCCCCGGAGCTGAAGAAAGGATGAAGCCCGATCGGGGTCAGCGTCTGCTCCACCGGTTTTGCTGCCGCCTCGCGCCCGCCGCGTCGGGAGGCCGGCAACACATCGCTGCGCTGAAAACGCTGAGGCACTGGCTGTGACGACGTCGCATAACTCATCACCGCCGCGCGGATCGCCCCCACATTAGCTCCGGAAGCCGAGAGCAGCCCGTAGGCCTGTCCCCGCGTCTCGCGGATCAGCGCCGCCAGAAGATGCAGGCTGGTCACTGCCTCGGCCCCACCACTCGACGCCAGGCGCTGGCTGCGATCGCTCACCCGCGCCATCACCTCGGAGGGCTCGGCGCGCTCATGCTCCAGCGCAAGACGCATCTGTGAGACCGAGATCGCCCGGTCCGTCAGAAAGGTCGCCGCCTGGTTGGGCACCTCAAAGAGCGCCAGCAGCACGTGCCCGCTGCTGACCGACTCCCCGCGATGCTCCGCTAATTTCTGGGCCTGCTGATAGACAGATCCCACTTCGCGACTCAGAGGTAGACTCATCCTTGCTCGTGCCTCCGGGCGGTACAGATTTCAACAACTTCTTCATGGTGAATCACGTCAGGTAGGGGCGAAGCTAACACCGCCGCCATCGACTGGTAAAGCACCTTTGCGGCGCGCTCACCCCGGCCGGCCTTGCGAGCAGGGTGGCCTTGCTCAATACTTCTGCCAGCTTGCGCCGCGCCAGGCGCGCGCCGCAGCCCCCTCCTTTTTTCAATCCCTCACAGATGGAGCCACCGTGACTGAGAAGATCATCGTCCGCACCGAAAACGCCCCCCAGGCCATCGGCCCCTACTCCCAGGCCGTGGGCTACAACGGCCTCTACTTTGTCAGCGGTCAGATCGCTCTGGACCCGGCCACCGGCGAGCTGGTGGAAGGCGGCGTGGAGATCCAGACCCGTCAGGTGATGGCCAACCTGGAGGCCGTCCTGGCCGCAGCCGGCCTCAACTTCACCCACGTGCTGCGCGCGACGATCTTTTTGAAAAACATGCAGGACTTCCAGAAGGTCAACGCCATCTACGGCGCCTTCTTCGACGAGAACCCGCCGGCCCGCGCCTGCGTGGAGGTCTCGCGCCTTCCCAAAGATGTGCTCGTCGAGATCGACGTCATCGCCGCCTCCCCCACCGCCTGAGACCATGACCCGCGCCCCCTCCCCAACCTCGCGCGACACGATGAGTCCCGGCCGAGCTCTGCGCGCGTCCCGGGTTGTCGGGGCGCTGGTCTGTCTCACGTGGATCCTCTCGGCCTGCCAGAGCGCGCCGGCCCCGCTGCCGCCGCCCGAGCCGCCACCGGTGGTTGCGACGCCGCCGGCGCCTCCCGAGCCGCCGCCCTACATCCCTCCACCGGCGCTCGCAGAGGGGCAATGGGTGCTTCCGGAGGTGGGCGCCTCCGATCCTTACTTCCCCTATCTTCCCGGCGAAGACACCACCCCCACCCGCTCGATCGGCGACGTGGTGACCGGACATCTGATCAACGCCCGACCTCTGCCCCTGCCGCACCCCCACCTGGCCGTGCTCCCGGTGCAGCGCACCCGCGGGCTGATGTACACCACCGACGCCATGATCGCGCTGATTGAGGATGCCGCCGCCCACGTCGCTGAGCAGCACCCCGGGAGCGTCGTCTTCTTAGGCAACTTCGGGCGCAAAGGCGGAGGCGACATCCCCTACTCGGTGAGCCATAACAACGGCCGCGACGCCGACCTGGCCTTCTTTATGCTCGACGCCGAGGGCACGCCCGCGCTCCTCGACGATCTTCTCTCCCTCGACGATCAGGGGCAGGTGCAGGTCGTCAACGACGAGGCCGCTCCCCCCCGAGTGCTGCGTTTTGACGTGGCCCGCAACTGGACACTCGTCGAAGGCCTGCTCCGCTCCGAAGCTGCCGAGCTGCAATACATCTTCATCTCCAACCCGTTGCGCGCGATGCTTCTGGCTGAGGGCCGCCGCCGCGGCGCGCCGCGCGATCTTCTGACGCGCGCCGCGACTCTGCTGGTGCAACCCGGCGGCGCACTTCCCCATGACGACCACTTCCATCTGCGCATCCACTGCACCCCGCTCGATCTGGCCAGCGGATGCGTGGAGCGTGGCCGGCGCGGGCCGGGCTTTCGCCCCGACCTCACCGCGCGCCGCCAGCTGCAAGCGCGCGCCACCGACCTCCTCGCCAGCCCCACCCCCGAGCTCCGAGCCACCGCGGTGGAGCGTCTGGCGCTGCTCGGCTCCCGCTCCGC
>NZ_VOSL01000095.1 GCF_007997005.1 Lujinxingia vulgaris
ACCTCCCGCTCGACCAGCGCGCGGGTGCGCCGCTCCTCGCCCTCGGCCTCGTTGAGCGAGGCCTGCGCGCGGCGCAGCGAGGCCTGGGAGGAGGCCAGCCCGGCGCGCGCCAGGGCCAGCTGACTCTCGAGCACGGTGGTATCAAAGGTGGCCAGCACCTGGCCCACCTCCACCTCCTCGTTCTTGTCGACGTCGACCGTGGCGAGCTTGCCGGAGATCTCGGCGCCGATCGTCACGGTGCGGCGCGCCTCGACGGTGCCGGTGGCGCTGGCCGAGACGATGATGTCGCCGCGATCGGCGGGCTGCGTCTGCCAGTGGATCGGCTGCTCGCGGGGCCACTGCCACCAGGCCACCGAGGCGATGATTCCCCCCACCACCAGCGTCGATCCCACCCACAGGGGCAGGCGACCGCGGCGGCTTCGCGCCAGGGTGCGCTCGATGGTTTCGGGATCGGGGAGGGGACGTGGTGTGCTCATGCGGGGGCTCCGGCGTTCGTATCACCCGAAAAGGGTTCGTGTCGTAAAGACTCAGAAGGCCAGAGAATATTCGCCGCCCCGCTCAATCGCGCGCTGGTAGGCCTCGCGCTCGCGCAGCTTTTCGACCAGGGCGGTGATGTGCGGGTAGGCGCTGAGGTCACCGCGCTCGGTGGCCGCCTCCAGCGGGAAGCTCATCTGGATATCGGCCGCGCTGAACTCCTCGCCGCAGAAATAGGGGCGGCTGGCGAGCTCGGACTCCCAGTAGGTCATGTGTTTTTTGAGCTCGGGGTTGATGAACTCCTTGTTGACCGCCGCCGAGACGCCTTTGAGCAGGGGACGCGCGAGCAGCGGGCCCTGACGACCGATCTCATGAAAGACGATCTTGAGCATCAGCGGGCTCATCGCCGAGCCCTCGGCGTAGTGCATCCAGTAGGTGTAGCGCAGGCGCTCCGGCGAATCGGCCGGCGGGCGAAGACGACCCTCCCCGTAGCGCTCGACGATATAGTCGATGATCGCGCCGGACTCGGCCACGGTGACCTCGCCGTCGGTGATCACGGGGGATTTCCCCAGCGGGTGGATCGCGCGCAGCTCGGGCGGGGCGAGCATGGTGTCGGGGTCGCGCTCGTAGAACGCGATCTCGTAGTCGCAGCCGAGCTCTTCGAGCAGCCAGAGGATGCGGTGGGAGCGGGAGTTGTTGAGATGGTGGACGGTGAGCATGGGGTTCTCCGTGTCGGGTTGGCACAGGGGTGATCGGTGAGGGCGGGCATCGTCGCCGGGCGATGCCTGCGGGGCAAGGGGGATGGCGACGAGGGGAGGTCACCTCCCCCCTCTCGGGGTCGGTGACCGGCTTCGGAGCCCTAACGGCGCAAAAAAATGGCTCAAGGGGCGGCACGGGGGGGGGTCACCCCCCTGCCCGGGCGTTCGAGGCACGGCTCGGGGGGGAGGTCACCCCCCTCCTCGGGCGTTCGAGGCACGGCTCGGGGGGGAGGTCACCCCCCTCCTCGGGCGTTCGAGGCACGGCTCGGGGGGGAGGTCACCCCCCTCCTCTCGGGCTCGGCGAACGGCTTCGGAGCCCTGGCGGCGCAAAAAAGTGGCTCAAGGGGTGGCTCGGGGGGGAGGTCACCCCCCTCCTCGGGCGTTCGAGGCACGGCTCGGGGGGGAGGTCACCCCCCTCCTCTCGGGCTCGGCGAACGGTTTGGGAGCCTTAGCGACACTCCGAACAGGCCCGGGGAGCCTTCAGGCTTCGTCGTCGGGCGCAGGCGTGGGGGGGCGGCGCGCCACGCGGGTCATCACGACCAGGCGATCGTGGGCGGCGAGCTCCCAGCTCCGACCGCGCTCCGGATTGAGCTCCAGCGCCCTGCCGGGGGCCGACCCTTTGCCCTCGCGGGCGCGGGCGTCGCGCTCCACGCCCAGAAAGACCTCCCCGCGGCGGTTGGCCTCCTCTTCGAGCTCCGCGAAGCCCGAGATACCCGGCTCAAGCTCGTACTCCTCGAGCTGGCGAAAGCCGATCTCGGCACCGCCGGCGGTAAAGAGTTCATCGAGGACCACCGAGAGCTCCCGGCGCAGCGCCACCTGCGCCAGCACATGACTCAGCAAAATCGGGCTGATCATCACCTCACCGACCCGCTCGCCAATGAGCGTCTGGTTGTGGGGGTCGCTCAGCTCCACGAGGCGCTGCAGCGGGGGGCGGCCGCGCTTGCGGGGCTGGCTCAGCGTCTCTTCGAGCGAGAGGTAGCCCATGATCGTGCGGGCGTCGGCCTCCTCGCCACTGACGAGGCGGTCGCTGCTCATGAAGAGCACGTGGTCCGCGAGCGCGATCTCCCGGGCCCCCTCCGCGGCCCAGTGGGTGTAGTCGACCTCGATGTGGCGGCAGAAGCTCTCGGGCAGCTCCAGGTTCTGGTGGCGCAGGCGCTCCAGGCGATCGCGGATGGGGAGCGAGGAGACCACCGTGACCACGAAGGCGCCGGCGCCGTAGGAGCCGAGCTCGGCCAGGAGCGCGGGCACCTTCTCGCTCCACCCGAGCACGAGCACGCGGCGTCCGCGGTGCTCAAGCTCGCGCAGGGGCTCGGCGGCCAGACGTTTGAGCGGGCGCCCGGCCCCGCGCCAGGGCTCCTCGGCCGGG
>NZ_VOSL01000096.1 GCF_007997005.1 Lujinxingia vulgaris
GCCCCCGCGCGCTGCGCGCGCTCGCCAGTGTGGGGCTGGGCGCCCGCGCCGATCACACCCCGGCGGAGCTCTCCGGCGGCCAGCAGCAGCGCGTGGCGATCGCCCGCGCGCTGGTCACCGAGCCCACGCTTCTGTTGGCCGATGAGCCCACCGGCAACCTCGACACCACCACCACCCTCGAGGTCATCGAGCTGCTCAAGACGCTCAACCGTGAGCAGGGCATCACGATCGTGCTCGTCACCCACGAGCCGGAGGTCGCCCAACACGCACAGCGCGTGCTCTGGTTTGTCGATGGCACGCTGCGCGCCGACGGCACCCCTGCGGAGGTGCTCGCATGAGAATGCGCGACACGCTGACGATGGCCTTTGTCGCCATCGCCCGAAACAAGGTGCGCTCGGTGCTCACCGCGCTCGGGATCGTCATCGGCGTGGCCAGCGTCATCGCCATGGTGCACCTGGGGCAAGCCGCCACGCGCAGCGTCACCGAGAGCATCAGCTCGATGGGCTCGAACCTGCTGATCGTGCAGACCGGCCGGGGCCGCGGTCGCGGCGGCGTGCGCGGGGCAGCCACCGCCTTTACCCACGAAGACGTCGAGCTGATGGCCCGCCAGATCCCCGGCGTGCTGGTGGCTCCGCAGGCCAACACCCAGGCCACACTGGTCTACGGCGGCATCAATCACGCCGCCTCGGTGATGGGCACGACCAACGACTTCTTTACGATCCGCAACTGGGCGCTTGAGCGGGGGCGGCTCTTTGATCCCGAAGAGCAGGAGAGCGCGGCGACGGTGTGCGTGATCGGTCACACCGTGGCCACGACCATGTTCGGATCCGGAGAGCCCCTGGGCCAGACCTTGCGTGTGGGTCGGAGCGCCTGCCAGATTATCGGCGTGCTCGCCAGCAAAGGCGCCTCCCTCGGCCAGGATCTCGACGACGTCGTCGTCATGCCCACACTCGCTGTGCAACGCCGGCTGATCGGCAACCTGGATGTGCGCTCGATCTACGTCTCGGCGCTCGTCGACGGCAGCACCGCCCGGGTCAAAGCGGATATCGAGCGCTTTTTGCGCGAGCGCCGCCCCGACGCCGGCGAAGACAGCTTCTATGTGCGCGATATGCAGGAGATCGCCGACACACTGGCCGGCACCACACGCACGCTCACCCTGTTATTGGGCGCGATCGCCGCGGTCAGCCTGCTCGTCGGGGGCATCGGCATCATGAACATCATGCTCGTCTCGGTCACCGAGCGCACCCGCGAGATCGGCATCCGCATCGCCATCGGCGCCCGGGTTCGCGATGTGCTCGTGCAATTCTTAGTGGAAGCCGTCGCCATCTCCACCCTCGGCGGTCTTATCGGCGTGATGCTCGGCGTGGGCGGCACCTACATCGCCACCAGCAAAATGGGACTCCCCTTTGTGCTCTCCACCGAGACGATGCTCGTGGGCTTTGGTTTCTCCGCCATCATCGGCGTGGTTTTCGGCTTTGTCCCGGCCCGAAAGGCCGCCCGACTCAACCCCATTGAGGCGCTTCGCCATGAATGACCGTAGTAAGAAGGGCGACCGACGCGTGGCTGGACGAGCCGGGATCATACAAGGAGCCACCGCGGCGTTCGGGCTTCTGATGATCATCGGGAGCGCGCCGGCCTTCGCCCAGACCTCCCCCTCTTCTTATGAAGAAGCAGACCAGAGCGCCGCGAATGACAGCGTAACCTGGCTCACCCCTGATCAGATCGTCGAGCTGGTCCTGCGCCAGAGCCCCGACCTGGAGCGCGCCCGCATTGAAGAGGAGCGCGCCCGTGAGCTCGTGATCAGCGAGGAGTACGAGCGCACACCTGTCTTCAGCGCCGACGCCGGCTACCGCTACGGTCAGTTCCCCGATCTCTCCGCCCAGGGCACGCGCCTGATCGACTCCAGCGCCTTAAGCCTGGCCGGACGCCTCTCCCACACCCTGCCCATCGGCACGCGGATCGCGTTGAGCGCGTCATTAAACAGGGCGGTGCGTGACTCGGTGGTCTTAGGGGATCTGGGCGTGGCCTACGACGCCAGCATCGCCGCCGAGATCACCCAGCCCCTTCTGCGCGGCGCGGGCCGCGATGTGGTCGACGCCGCGCTTATTGCGGCGCGCCGCGCCGAGCAGCTGCGCCTGGCCCAGAGCGCCGAGCTTACCAGCGCACTGCTCTACGAGAGCCTCACCACCTACTGGGATCTGTGGCTGGCGCAACGATCGCTGGAGATTCAGCAGGGGGCGCGCCGCATCGCCGAGCAGAGCCTGCAGGACGCCACCGTACGCCTGGAGGCCGGCGCGGCAGCGCCGGCCGATCTCATTCCCCTGCGCATCGAGATCGCCCGCGCCGAAGAGAGTCTGCTCGCCGCCCGCACTCGCCAGGACGAGCTCAGCCTGCTCTTAACCCGCCAACTCGGGCTCGCCCCTGACACCTCCCTGCGCGCCCGCGCCGACGCTCCCACCGCCGTGGATCTTCCCGATCGCGAGCGCGCGCTGGAGCGCTACGAAGAGAACTCCCCCGAGCTCCAGCGCCTCACCATCGCCCTGGAAGACGCCCGTCAGCAGGCCGCACTCGCCAGAAACAGCGCGCGCCCGGCGCTCGACGCCGTCGGCTCCTTTCAACTCGACGGCCTCGGCCGCACCACCCCCGACGCCCTTGCACAGATCGGTCGCGCCGAAGGCTACGTCGCCTTCATCGGCCTGCGCCTCGAACTTCCCATCGTCAACCGCGCCCGCCAGGCCGACGCTCGCCGCGCCGACCTCGCTGTGCGCGCCGCCGAGCACGACCTGGAGCAAGCCCGCGCCGACGCCCGCCACACCCTCACCTCCCTCCTCAACGAGGCGCGCGCGGCCC
>NZ_VOSL01000097.1 GCF_007997005.1 Lujinxingia vulgaris
TGGCGGTGAGGGCGCGGGCGGCGTGCGCGCGCACCTTCTGGCGAGGCTCGCTGGCCGGCAGCGCCAGGCGCTCCAGCATGGCGAGGGCGTCGGGGTGGGGGTCGCCGCTTAAGGCGCGGGCCACGGCGATGGGGATGGCGTCGGGGACCCCGGAGGTGGGGGCGAGCTCGATCGTCGCCAGGTGCTCACGGGCGATCTCCGGGTAGAGCTCGGCCAGGCGGGCGATGGCGTGGGCCTGAACGTGCCAGTCGTCGGGGAGCTCAAACGAGCGGGTGGCGCGCTGGACCAGCACATCGAGGCCCGCCTCCCGGGAGTGCGCCAGGGTGGAGAGGGCGGCGATCTTCAGCCAGGAGGAGGCCGTGGGTAAGATCGCGATTTTGATGAGCAGGCGCAGCCAGTCGCTGGCCAGAGCATCGGGGCGCTCGTGAAGCAAGGCGGCCAGGGGGGCGTGAGCGGCGCGAATCGCCAGCGGTTGGAGTTCGGCCAGGTCGCGGTTCTGGGCGAAGGTGCGCAAGAGCTCCGCCCCGGGGAGGCCCAGCAGGTGTTGAGAGAGTAGGGAGAGGTCCTCGGGGTGCGCGCGCGCCAGGAGGTCGTGCGCCAGAGCCTCGAGGGCGATAAAGATCAGGCGCAGCCTGGCGATGAGACGGCTCTCACGTAAGGTCTGGCGCTCGCGCAGAGTCTCAAAGTCCAGGAACTCATCGAGGGCGCGCAGGTCTTTGCGCAACTCCCCCGCTCTCGGCGCTTGCTCCTCAAGATACTCCACCACCACATCTCGCCGCGCGCGGCCGGGGAGGCGGGCGAAGTAGCGCTCGGTGAAGGACTGGAAGCTCGTGCGCAGCGTGTGAAGCTCGTGGTGGAGCTGGCGCAGGGCGTCGAGGAGTGAGGTGGTCAGCTCAAGCTGGGGCTCCAGGTGCGGGTCAGGCGCGAGCAGCTCGGTGTGGGGGAGGTTGAGGGTGGGTGTGCCCTGGTGCTCAAGGCGCGTGTGAAGGTCAGCCAGGGCGCGGTGGTCGAGGCGACGCACCAGCGCAGGCAGGCACGCGTCGAAGGTCAGCCTCGGGAGGCGATCGGGGTCGGAGGTGGGCCAGTTGTCGAAGATCATGGCCGAGACCGGTGCAAAAAGAACTCGGGCGTCAGCAGGTGTCCCAACGAGGCGTGGGAGGGAGGGACGCGCGAGAAGTTATCGAGGTTATGCCACACCGAGAGGCTCAGGCCGACGCGGGCGCGGCGCGGGTCACGCTCGCCAGGGATCAGCGAGAGCTGAGCGAAGGTGCTTAGATCGAGCAGCAGATCGCCGACGATCCAGTAGGCCACAGACGCGTCGAAGTTCAGGTCGTGCACCGTGGTGCTTGTGTTTCGATAGGGGTCGTCGAAGAGGTATCGCATGCGGTAGCCGACCTTGAGGTCGGTGGATGCGAGGAGTGCGCGAGCTTCGGTGGCCAGCCAGAGCTGGTCCGGGTAGGCGCGGTTGCTGAAGAGCTGCCGGGCCGACGCCGCGAAGATGGTGTTGACGAAGGGGCGAAACCACAGCGTCACACGGGCGTCAAAGCCCAGACGTCGGGGAAGCGCGTAGCTGTTGTAGAGCACCGGGTCGATAAGCCCGCGGGTGCTAAAGAAGGCCCGGGGTTCTTGCAGGCGCACATGGCCGGCCACCGAGGGAAAGAGCGACCAGTTAGGCGCCAGCTGAAGGGGTTTGGTCAGGCGTAGCGAGGAGCGAATCGACCAGTGGCTCTGCGCAAAGCGCTGCCAGTAAGTGGTGAGCCTGGGCTCAACGCGCAGGTTGAAGCGTGGCGTGCGCCAGTAGGCGCCCACGGTGCCCTCGGCCACCGGGGCGGTGCGCAGGTTGGAGCGCAGGCCGGTGTCGAAATACACCCAGAGGTCAGCGTCGGGGTTGGCCAGGTAGGCCCGGGTGTTGAGGCGGGCGTAGGGGGACTGGCGCGGATCGTCGATGAGGCTCTCTTCGAGGTCGATGTCGCGGGTGGCAAAGGCGCTGGAGAAGCGCAGGGTCCAGTCGACGGGGGGCTCGCTTAAGAGGTCATCGCCGCTGAGCTCGGCAAGCCCCCGGGGGAGGTCGGCCAGGAGGGTGCGGTCGAGGTCGAGGGCCGGGGGGGCGATGCCCTGTCGGAGCGTCGGGGCGTCTGCGGGTTGGGGGGCGTCCGGGGCCGGGGTGTCGGGCTGGCGCGCGCGGGCGATGGCGCGGTCGTCGTCGAGACGGGCGGCCAGGCGCAGGGTAGCCAGACCGTCCGAGACACGGACAGTGAGGCTGTGGAGCCCCGCCGCGACGACCGGGATGTGCAGGCGCTGTGCGGCTGAGAGCCGTGTCTCGGACAGGCCAGGGAGATCGATGCTCGCCTCGGGTTGCGGGTCTGCGGGCAGCGCCACACGGTGGGTGTGAACGTCGCCCTCCGGGCTCTGAAGCTCGATGATCACCTCGGAGGCCGGGCGGTAGCCGGAGCCCGAAAGGGGGAAGAGCGCGCGCAGGTCGAGGCGCAGCGTGGTGGGTCCGACGATGCTGAGATCGACGGGTTGCTCCGGGGCCAACACGTCGAGGCGACGGCGGATCGAGGCGGTCAGAGGTTGGGGCTGACCCGGATCGGCCGGGTCGAGGAGGTAGGGGAAGACGATGAAACGGCGGCCCAGGAGGTCGTCGTGGCGGCGAAGGGTGAGGCGGTAGGTCTGGCCGGCGTTTAGGTCAAAACGCGCCAGGAAGAGCTGCCCCGGGGGCCAGGCCGGCGGGGAGGTGTGTGGCGAGACGGCGTTTCCATCCTGATCCACAAGGTCGAGGTGCAGCAGGCAGGAGGGGGCCGGGCCCTCCGGTTGCAGATCGGGGCGAAGATCCAGGCAGGTGGCGGCGACCTCCAGAGGCTGGTCGACCCGGGGGCGCAGGGTGAAGGTGCGGCGCGCCGCGGCGTTCATCGGCAGCAGGAGCTCGGGGGCCCAGGGCACGCCGAGCAGGGCGTTTTCGACGCGCTCGTCAAGCGGGTTGGAGGTCGGCGGGACGGGCTGTGCGTCGACCGGGGTGGGGTCGAGGTCGGCCGGAAGCGTCGCCATCGCCGTGAGCAGCGTCGGGGTGTCTTGAGGCGCAAAGCGCGAGAGGCGCAGTGCGGCGAAGTAGGTGCTGCGGTGGGCCGGGGTCGGCGCGAGCGTGAAGGCGCGGGTGGCCAGGAGATGCGCGAGCGCCGCCTGGCCCGGATCGGGCTCGAGGGTGGGGTCGGTGAGGCGCTCGATGAGGAGGTCGGCCGCAGCGCGGAGCAGCGGGGCGTCGGCTCGGCGGGGGCTCTCGGAGCGTCGGCGTGCCATGTCGACGAGGAGGTCGGGGCGCTCGGCCTCGGTGGCGTTGGCCAGCGC
>NZ_VOSL01000098.1 GCF_007997005.1 Lujinxingia vulgaris
TTGCTCGCCGCGCCGGCCGGCTCCCCGAGGCGCGCCAGGCGCTGCGTAGCGCCATCGCCCAGCACCGCGCGCTGGGCGCCACCGGCGGGCAGGAGCGCCTCGAAGCGCTCCTGCTCGCCTTAAGCGAGTGAGCCTGCCGCGGGCGAACACTCAGGCCACATCGCGCATCTCAAACTCCCGCAGGATCTTCTCGGCCTTGGCGTCGCTCACCCGGTTGATCAAACGCTGCGCCTCGTGGTTATCGCGAATGGTTTTGGAGAGGGTGAACGCCGAGCCCAGGGTAAAGAGCACGCCCATCAACAAAAAGCCCTTCATCCACAGGTCGACCGGCAGGTAGGCGATGCCGGTGACGGTGATCGTCGAGGCCAGCAGAAAGGACGCCCAGACCTGAAAGATCCACGCGTTGGTGTCTTTTTGAATCGTCGGATGTTCCATGGTGTGCTCCTCGCGCATCGCTAAAATCCGTCGCTGTGTGGGGGCGAAGCCGCATGCGTTCGCCACGTATCCCCACCCTATCGCACACCTCGTGCCAGGTTTTTCAATCAGGGCGGCAAATGATGTTAAGTGCTTGATTTATAAGGTGTTTTTGATTTGTGGGTGTGTTCGGGTTACGCGTGCAGCTGTCGCGCTTTTGTCGGGGCGGCATCAGGTGGTATACATAAAATGAACAAAATGTGTTCATTTTATGTAGGAGCCGAAGATGTTGAGTTCGGACGCCCGTGCCTTCTTCCGCGAGGTCGCTGCCGCGGCCTTCGCCAACCCCTTCTCCGAAGAGCGGGCTCGGCGCGACCGGCGCCTTGCTGCGACCCTTCAAACGCCCCGCGACCCCGCTCAGGAGGCGACCTCGTCATCGTCGGCTGACTCCGCCAACCCGGAGCTCGACGCCGCGCTGAGCGCGGTGCGCGCTGAGCTCGACCGCCTCTGGCCCCTCGATCTCAACACCCTTGAGGGCGAAGACCGCCACCTGGTCGAGGTGGCCCTGCTTTTTGATACCTTTCACGTCTTCGTGCCCGAGTTCGACGCGCTGGTCACCCGCCAGCTGGAGGCCGGCAGCCGCCCCGTCAAGGCCACCTTCGGCCTCGACGTGGTGCGCCGGCTGGTGGAGCGGGGCATGAGCCCGGAGCGGGCCGCGCGTTTTGTGGGCATCTTTTATCAGATGCGCCGCGCCTTCTTCATGGCGCGGGAGCGCCTCAAGGGGCAGTCCCCCTCGATGCAGAGGCTGCGCGCGCGCTTGTGGCAGGCGATCTTCACCGACGACCTGGCCCGCTACGAGGCGCGGCTCTGGGATCGGATGGAGGATTTTTCGATCTTTCTCATTGGCCCCACCGGCAGCGGCAAGGGCGCAGCGGCCTCGGTGCTGGGTGCGTCGAGCTGGATCCCCTTTGACGATCAGGCCGGGCGCTTCGCCTTGAGTTTTAGCGACCTCTTCGTGCCCTTAAACCTCTCGCAGTTTCCCGAGACGCTGATCGAGTCGGAGCTTTTTGGCCATAAAAAGGGCGCGTTCACCGGCGCGATCGAGGCCCACGAGGGGGTGTTCGGGCGCTGCCCGCGCCACGGGGTGATCTTTCTCGATGAGATTGGCGAGACGAGCCTCCCCACCCAGATCAAACTTCTGCGCGTGCTGCAGGAGCGGGTCTTTGTGCCGGTGGGCGGCCACGAGGAGCAGCGCTTTGAGGGGCGAGTGGTCGCCGCGACCAACCGTGACATCGGGCAAGCGCGCGAGGAGGGGCGGTTTCGTGACGACTTCTATTACCGCCTCTGCTCCGACGTGATCGAGGTGCCCTCGCTGGCCGAGCGCCTGCGCGAGGAGCCCGCTGAGCTCAAGGAGCTCGTGGCGCATAGCGTGGAGCGCATCCTCGGCCAGCCCGATGAGGGGCTCTTTCGTGAGGTGGTCGCCTCGCTGGGCGCGAGCCTGCCTGAGGGCTACGCCTGGCCGGGCAACGTGCGGGAGCTGGAGCAGGCGGTGCGCCGCACCCTGCTGGGCGCGCCCTACCGGGGCGATCTTCGCCAGGACCGCCCGCAGTCGCTCGACACCCCGGAGCTCAGCCTGGTCGCCGCTGAGCTGGGCGCGCGCATCGACGCCGGCGCGTTGACGATGCGCGAGCTGCAACAGGCCTACTGCCGGCTGCTTTATGCGCGCAGCGGCACCTACGAAGAGGTGGCGCGCCAGGCCGATATCGACCGCCGCACAGCCCGTCGCTACATTGAAGACGAGCTTTAAAACATCGCGACTTCGCGTCACCTCAAAGGAGGTTCTTATTATGAGCATGTTCAAACCCGAATCCTACCCTTCGCTCTCGCCCTACCTGATCGTCGCCGACGCCCGGGAGGTGGGCCGTTTTCTGGAGACCGTCTTCGACGCCACCATCCTGCGCGAACACACCCGAGAGGATGGCTCGGTGATGCATGTGGAGTACCGCATCGACGATAGCGTGGTGATGATGGGGGAGGCGCAGGGAGACTGGGCGTCTCAGCCGACACACCTGCATGTGTATGTGCCCGACGCGATGGCGGTCTACGAGCGGGCGCTGGCCTCGGGCGCCGAGGGCGTGCAGCCCCCCGAGAAGAAGCCCGACGGCGACATGCGTGGCGGCTTCAAAGGCCCCGGGGGCAACACCTGGTGGGTGGCCACCGAGCAGCGCTGAGCGATGCGGGGGCATGGCATTGCGATCGTTGCCCCGGGGTAACTTGAACGCGGGTGTGCGTTGTAAGTGCTTGATCGCACAGCGTATTTTGTCGGGCAGGGGTTGCGGGCTCGGGGGAGGAGTGCGACACATGCGCCGGCCGGCGCGATGCTGTATAAGCCTGCCAGTCCCACCCCCGGCGCCTGAGACGCCGGGCGTTTTGCCCCTTCACCGCCTCCCCACCCGCTGAGATGACGATGGCCGCCACCCACTCCTTTTTTGCCACCTGCCCCAAACACCTGGAGCTGCTCCTCGAAGAGGAGCTCAAAGGGCTTGGCGCCCGAAAGGTGCGCCAGACCGTCAGCGGTGTGTTCTTTGAGGGGCCGATCGAGGTGGGCTACCGCGCGGTGATGTGGAGCCGGCTGGCCAACACGGTGCTCCTGCAACTCAAGAGCTTTCGCGCCCCCAGCCCCGAGGCGCTCTATGAGGGCGTGCGCACCATCGCCTGGGATGAGCACCTCTCGGTCGACGGCACGCTGGCGGTGAACTTCACCTCGCGAAACTCCGAGATCACCCACACCAAATTCGGGGCGCTCAAGGTCAAAGACGCCGTCGTCGACCAGTTTCGCGACAGCTTCGGGCGCCGACCCTCGGTCGATCTTCGCCAGCCCGACGTGAAGATTAACTGCCACATCGACCGCGATGAGGCGACGATCAGCATTGATCTGGCCGGCGAGAGCCTGCATAAGCGCTCCTACCGGGCGGACTCGGGCACGGCGCCGCTCAAAGAGAACGTGGCCGCCGCCGTCTTGATCCGCGCCGGCTGGCCGGAACTCGCAAAAGAGGGCGCGCCCCTTTTTGATCCGATGTGCGGCTCGGGCACCCTGCTGATCGAGGGCGCGCTGATGGCCGCCGACTGCGCCCCGGGTCTTGTGCGCGACAGCTTCGGCTTCGACAGCTGGCTGCAACACGATGAGCTCGTCTGGGCCAAAATCCTGGCCGAGGCGCAGGAGCGCTATGAGGTCGGTCGCCCCAGACTCGGCACCTACGTGGGCACCGACATCGACGGCTCTATCCTGCGCACCGCCCGCGCCAACACCGAGAAAGCCGGGCTCGACGCCATCATCCGCTACTCTCGCCGCCCGGTCACCGAGATCACCCCGCCGATGCTCGCCACGCGCCCCGGCCTGGTGGTCACCAACGCGCCTTATGGCGAGCGTCTGGGCGCCGATGGCCAGGCCGAGCAGACCCACCGCGAGCTTGGCGAGTCGCTCAAGGGCCGTTTTGGCGGCTGGCAGGCCTCGGTGCTCACGGGGTCGAAGGAGCTGGGCTTTAAACTCGGTGTGCGCGCCGATAAGGTGTATTCGATCTACAACGGCGCGCTCGAGTGCGTGCTGCTGAATTTCTCGTTGCGGGAGCGTCGCTGAGCGAAGTTCGCCAGCGTGTGTCGATTGTGGTTTTGTCGGAAAGTGCTTATCTCTCAACGGGTTAGGTTGAGTTCTCGGGAGGCGGTATGCGGAGCAACGCGCAGGTAAAAAAGGTGGCAGTGGGACTTGTCGCAGCGGGCGCGCTGGGGCTCTCGACAGTGAGCATCGCCTGGGCTTGCTCCATCGGTTTGAACCAGGAGCCGATGGTGTTTCTGGAGGAAGAGCCCACCGAGCCCGTCGATCTGCCGCCGGCGGTGACGCTGCAAGTAGAAAGCATCAAGCGCTCTGAGACCCCGCGGCGCGAGGGCTGCAGCGAGGTGGCCACAAGCTGCGACGACACCGCCTTTCTGACGCTCTCGGTCGAAGGCTATGATCGGGATGCCGGCGGGCTTCGCTTTGCGATCGAGGGCGAACACCCCGGCTCGCTTTTGCTTCCCGAGTTTCCGCTCGTGCTCACCGGTGAGGAAGATGAGGTCACCTTTATCTGGAGTGACCTCGATACGATGTACGAGCCGATTGACGCCGAGATCACCGCCACCTGGGTCGACGCATGGGGCCGAGATGGCGAGACGAGCGCGCCGGTGCAGGTGCGCAACGAAGGCGCCGAAGGCGGCGGCTGCGCGGTGGCCGGTGGCGCCGGCTCCACCGGCGCGCTGGTGCTGGCCGCGGCGATGAGCCTGAT
>NZ_VOSL01000099.1 GCF_007997005.1 Lujinxingia vulgaris
GTCGGCTCGGCGGGGGCTCTCGGAGCGTCGGCGTGCCATGTCGACGAGGAGGTCGGGGCGCTCGGCCTCGGTGGCGTTGGCCAGCGCGCGCACCTCGGCGCAGGCCGGCTCAAGGTCGGGGGCGGGGGGGCCGTAGCGAAGATCGGCCTCGCAACTGGCCAGGGCGGCCGGGTGGCGCCGGGCGTCTTCAAAGAGGGCATCGCTGAGATGCTCGCTGAGCGCGTGCGGGTGCACCAGCGAGGCGTCGGGAAGTTGCACCCAGCGGCGGTCGGCGCGTTGCCGCAGCGTGGCGATCAGGCCGCGGGCGCGCTCCAGGACGTCGCCGGGGGTGCGGAAGTCGAAGGCCGCGGCGTAGAGATCGACCTCGGCCAGGGCGTTCTGGCCCAGGCTCATCAGCAGCTCGGCGCGCTCGACCTGGAGGGTGCGTTTTCTGGCGAGGGTGGCCTCATCGTGGATCTGGCGGGAGAGTAATGAGAGGCGCTGCAGGGTCTGCGGGGAAGGCGGCAGGGTGACGGCCACGGGGATGGGCTCGGCGGCGCGATCTTCGCGGGCGGCGCGCTGATCGAGCGCGACGAAGACGTTTTGCGAGATCGCGCGCACCTCCAGGTGTTGGGCTTCCGGGGGAAGTTGCAGGGTGAGGCGAAGCGGCGCCGGGTAGGTCGCGCGTAGGTGAGCGCTGGCGTCGACGACGAGGTCGCGCGGGGCGTTGGCCCCGTCGTCGATGCGCAGGCGGATGCTCGGCTCGGCAGCCGTCGGGCGAAGATGCAGGCGCACGTAGCGGGTGGTGCCGGGAGACTCCAGCGCAAAGCGCACCCCCTCGGCGTCGGCCTCCCAGTAGTTGCGAGGGGTGACGATGTGGTCGGAGGGCATCCACTCGAGATCTTCGGGAGGCTGAGGGCTGTAAATTTCGGTGAGCGGATCTGGCGAGAGGTTCTGCACGTGAAGCGCGGCGTTGGTCGTGGTGAGCAGCTCGAACGCTTGCAGCGCCTTCTCTTGAAGAAACGCAAATGTGCCGGGCTCCTCACCGCTCCGAAGGCTCAGGGCGGCGATGGCCGGGTGTTGGGCGGCGCGGGCGATGAGGGTGAGGCGCTGGGCGGCCGTGGGGGCGTTGGGCGGAGCGCTCAGGCGGGCCGGCTGCTCGTGAGGCAGGCGGTAGAGCAGCGTGGTGCGATCGGCGACGCTCGCCAGGAAAGTGCGCGTGTCGGCCGGCCCCAGGGGCTCCAGAAAGAGGGTGGGTTCCGGGGGGAGAGGTTGGCCCGGGGGGCCGGTGTTTTCGGTGTTTTCGGGGTTCTTGGCGTCGTCGCCGGGGGCGTCGCTCGAGGGCGCGAGCGGCGCTTCGGGCATCGGCTCCAGATCGCGCCAGTAGGTGGCGTACCACCACAGGGACTGAAGGGCGTCGGTGCGGTCCGGGTGGATGGGATCGCGCAGCCAGGCCGTATAGAGCAGATCAAAGCCCGCCCAGCGCGCCTCGCGGCGGCTGCCGCCGGTGAGAATGGTCTCGGCGCGCAGCGCCTGCTCCAGCGGAAGATCGATGCTGGCACCGTCAGGATCATCCGGGAGGGCGTCGAGGGTGGCGGCGGCCAGCTCCGGGTAGCCCAGAGCGAGGTTCCGGCGCGCGGCCTGAAGGCCGATCAGGCGTCGGGCCGCAGGGGGAAGAAGTTCGCTCTGGATAAGGTCGAGAAGGGGCTCGGGGGGCTGAACGCGATCCGGGTTGAGCCGCCCCTCAAGCCAGGTGATCCAGGCGGCGTGATGCGCCGAGGTGTCGAGGGCCTGGCGAGCGGCAAAGAGGAGGTTGCGGGCGTTGTCCAGCTGTCCGAGAAACGACGCGATCTCGGCGCGCAGCAGGATGGCCGCGGGGCTCTCGTCGCCTGTGAGCAGCGCCTCGGCGCGTTGGATATGCCAGTCGGGGTTATGCAGCCGCCCGGCCACATCTTGCAGCAGGTAGCGGGGGCGGGCGATGTCGCCGTCGATCACGAGCTCGGCCTCGGCCGCGCGCAACGTGTAATGATGGCGCCCCGGCGGCACCCACATCGAGGTGGTGCGGCGCCAGCTGACGAGCGTGCCACGGTCGTCGCGGGCCTCCTGCACGCCGGTGTGGCGCGTGGGGCTGGCGGGATCGAGCTCCGGGTCGCCGTTGAGGTCGAGGTTTTCGTCCTCGCTCGGAACGTCGTCGGGGGTGGCGTCTTCGTCGCCGACGAGCAGCGGCCCCGACGAGGAGGTGCTCAGCGGGCGGCCGTCCGGCAAGAAGCGGGCCGGTCCGCTGCTGAAGTCGGCCCGGTGCACCGGATGCCCGCGCTCGAAGATCTCCAGCGCGAATGGCGAGATCTGTTCGGCGTTCTGAGGCGTCTTCAGGGCGCGCACGCCCAGCTCCAGGCGCGCCGGGCCGTCGACGGTGAGGTGGGCGTCTTCGCCGGGCTTTAGCCGAAGCGCGGCGCTCGGGCCGGTGGGGAGGCTGACGCTGGCATCAGGCAGCGCGGGCTCAAAATTCGGCGCGATGGGGCTGCGGGCATGAAAGCGCCCGTCGGGCTGGCGCTCCCGCTGAATCGCCCGGGTGAGCATCGCCCGGCCCAGGTGATGGGCCGCCTGGCGAAGATCGGCCTCTTCGCTGAGCGCGTGGGTAAGGATGTGCAGCAGCTGCGCCTCCCTCGCCAGGGAGATGACCCGGGCGCGGGCGGCGATCGGAAGATCGCTCGGCGGCGGCGCCAGCGGCGCGAGCTGCAGCCAGCGGTGCAGCCGTCGCTGCCACCAGTCCCAATAAAGTCGCGGCGGGGCGTGGTCCAACGTGTGCGCCGAAAGCGTCACGCTCTGGCCGGCGCGCCCATCAAGCGCCACCCGCACCGTCGGGCTGTGCGAGACGCTGGTGAGGATGAGCCAGTCGCCCCCGTCGAGCACAAAGGGCTTAAGCGGAAGTGAGGCCGTGGTCAGGCCATCGGCGCTGGCGACGCGCTCCTCGACGATCAGCGCGCTGGCGAGCTCGGGGGGCTCAAACTGCACACGCACCACCGCGTGGCGCGGCGCCGTAAAGAGCGTGGCGTCGCCCGGCTCCAGCACCCGACGATGTTCCGGCTCCAAAAGCGGCTGCCAGTCGAGCAGATCGTCGGTGTCGGGCTCCGGGAGCGGTTGCCAGGCATGCGAGCTGCCGACAGGCGCGGTGAGCACCAGCGTGGCGAGCAGGGCAACGACGCCCCGCGCGCCCCACCGGGAGGCTGGCGAGGTCAGAGGCAAGGTCGGGATCTTCGGGGGGGCAGGCTCAGCGCTGGAAGCGCGCGTCGAAGTTGTGCACCGCGCTGAGCAGCCGGGAGGTGTTTTTGACCGCCATCGCGATCTCGATGAGCTTCGCGTCGGGGCGCTCAGTCTGGTCGAGCACCTCGAGGATATGATCGACGTGAGCGAGCATTTTAAGGGCGAGCTCGCGGTACATGGCTTCGTCGACATCGGCGTTGTTCTGGAGGGAGGCGGAGAAGCGCTCGGCGTGGGCCTGAAGATCTTCGGTGTCAAAGCCACAGGCGTCGGCCTGCTCCATGTACGCGTGGGCGCGTTGAACAAACTGGCTGGCGAGGGCCGAGAGGGATTTGACCTGGTTGGTGTTCATGGCGTCGCCTCGCTTGTAAAGGATTGTACCAGGGCTGAGTCTCGCACAGGAGCGAAGGGAGCGCAAACTTTCTGGCGAGCATCACGCTGGCGGGGATGCAGAAGGTTGGCTTCGATTCGTAAGTCTTTGATACTAGAAGGTATTTTGTCGGGTCAATGAGCCGCAAGTGCGATTTTTTGCGGCGCAGGCAACAAGCCTTTACACTCCGGGCCGGGCAGGTGTGCTCGCCGCGCGCAGGTGCTGTTTCGGCGCGGATTTCTTCAAGGTGTGAGCCCTACGAAGTGCATTGGCGTCGCTGGCGATGGCAGGTGCGGGGGTGGTGGCAGGCGCAGCGTCGACGGGTGGTCGTGACGCTGGCCCTGGGGTTGCTCTGCCTGCTGATCGGCGCTGCCGGGGGCGGAAGCTGGCTCAATGAGGCGTTGCGTCAGGCGGCGTACCTGGCCCGCGGGGAGCGGGCCACGACGCAGTCGGTGGTGGTGGTGACGCTCGACGAGGTGTTTGCCGAAGCGCGCGGGCCAGCCCCCTATGAGGCCGCGCTGATCGAGGAGCTGGTGGGGCGTGTTGAGGGCGACGGCGCGCGCCTTGTCGCGGTGTATGCCGGGGCGGGGCTGGCCTGGGGAGAGGCGCAGGCGGTGCGCGGGTGTTCCGACGCGGTGCTCTACTACGCCGAGGTGCGGCCGCGCTGGCTGGGGAGCGGGTGTGAGTTCTGGCGGCTGACGCCCGAGGAGCTTGAGCCGGGGCCCCGAGCCCGGGTGTGGCGCGAGGGCGGGGCGCGCACGCTGGTGGGGTATCTGGCGGAGCGGGCCGGGTACGAGGTCGGCGCGCGCGACGCGGTGGGCGTCAACTTCAGCGGGGGGATGCCGCGGCTCTCAGGGGCGAACCTGGAGGAGGCTGGCTTTGTGGAGGGGCTCTTCCGAGGGCGTGTGGTCTTTGTGGTGCCGGACGTTCCGGGCGGTGTGGAGCGGGCGGGAACGCCTTACGGGGAGGTCGCCCGGGAGGTGGTGCGGGCGGAGGCGGTGGCCACGATCGCCGATGACGCCGGGCTGATGCAGCCGCCCGGTCAGGGGCCGCTGGGGCTTGTGCTGGGGCTGATTGTGGGAGCCTGGGCGGCCACCCGCCACGCCTCATTGCTCCGACTTGCGGGCGCGCTGATGTTGGCCTGGGGCGCGGTCTTCGCAGGGCTTTACGGGGGGCTCGCCATCCAGGGAGCCGGGCCTGTGGTCGGCGCGCTGGTGGGCTTTGCGGTGGTGCATTTTGTGCCGGCCACGCGCCGCGCCCGCGGCCGGGAGGTGCAGGCGCTGCTGGCCAACGCGGTCAAGGAGGCCACCTCGCGGCGCGGCGGCAGCGCG
>NZ_VOSL01000100.1 GCF_007997005.1 Lujinxingia vulgaris
CGCCGCCGCGCCCTCCGACGCCGTCGCCCAGCCTGGCCAGCCCGGCCCGGTCGCCCAGGCCGGGGCCTCACAACCTGCGCCGATGGCCTCTCAAACCGCGCCCGCGCCGGTGGAAGCCGGCGGGGTGGGCAAGACCGCGATCCTCGTCGCGCTCATCGTCGTGGTGCTCGGCGCCGGCGCCGCCTACTTTTTAGGCTTGATTCCTCCCGGCTAGCCCTACAATTCGCAGTCCCGCGCCGTACCCTTACCCGCGGAGCCGCCGTATCGCTCCACTCGTCTCTCTTCTGACCCGGTGGACCACGCTATGAATGACGTGCTCGTCATGATCCTGGCAGGCGGCGAAGGCAAACGCCTGCGACCGTTGACACTTGACCGCGCCAAACCGGCGGTGCCCTTTGGCGGGCGCTACCGCATCATCGACCTGGTGCTCTCGAACTTCGTCAACAGCGGCTTCTACAAAATCAAAGTCTTAACCCAATACAAAAGCGACTCGCTGATCAACCACATCAGTCGGGGCTGGCATCTTGCGCAGTTTATTGACCACTACATCGACGCGGTCCCCGCCCAGCAGCGCCGCGGCCCCCAGTGGTTTCAGGGTAGCGCCGACGCCATCTACCAGAACCTCAACCTCATCTATGATGAAGAGCCCGAGGATGTCTGCGTCTTCGGCGGCGATAACATCTACAAGATGGATGTGCGCCAGATGCTGGACTTTCACCGTCAGAAAGACGCGGACCTGACCGTGGCCGCCATCCCCGTGCCCGTGGAGCAGGGGCGCGCCTTTGGCATCCTGGAGATCGACCGCGACCACCGCATCGTCGGCTTTGCCGAAAAGCCCGATGAGCCTCGCGAGATCCCCGACCGCCCGGGCTGGTGTCTGGCGTCGATGGGCAACTACATCTTCAAAACCTCGAGCCTGGTCGAGGAGATCATCCGCGACGCCCACGACGAGGGCAGCGCCCACGACTTTGGCAAAAACATCATCACCAACATGGTGCGCTCCGGCCACCAGGCCACCTTCGTCTACGACTTCTCGACCAACGACGTGCCCGGTCAATCGGAGCGAGAGCGCAGCTACTGGCGCGACGTGGGCACCATCGATGCCTACTGGGAGTCGTCGATGGACCTGATCAGCGTCGCCCCGGAGTTTGACCTCTACAACCGTCGCTGGCCCATTCGCACCCACTACCAGCACTACCCGCCGGCCAAGTTCGTGCACGACGATCCGGCCACCAACCGCGTCGGCCAGGCGATCAACTCGATCGTGGCCGAGGGGTGCATCGTCTCCGGGGGCACGATCCGCAACTCGGTGCTCTTTCAGCGCGTGCGGGTCAACTCCTACTCCAGCATCGAGGACTCCGTGCTCTTTGAGCAGGTCGAGGTGGGGCGTCGCGCGCGCATCCGCAAAGCGATCATTGAGAAAGATGTCGTGATCCCGCCGGATACCGTCATCGGCTTTGATGAGGAGCAGGACCGGGCTCGATTCCCGATCAGCGACGCGGGTGTCGTGGTGGTGCCCAAGGGCTATGAGTTTGAGGCATGAGCACACCACCGCTCGATGTGCTCTTTATCTGGCATATGCACCAGCCCTACTACGGGGTGGGTCAGGAGGGGGACTTTGAGCTCCCCTGGGTGCGCCTGCATGCGGTCAAAGCCTACTTCGACATGGCCTGGCTGCTGGCCGAAAACCCGCAGATGCGCGCAACCTTCAACTTCTCCGGGAGCCTGCTTTTGCAACTTCAGGAGTGGGTCGACGGGGGGCGGCGCGATGCCTGGTGGCACCTCTCGCGCGCCTCCGTCGACGCGCTGAGCGCCCGCGATCGCCGCACGCTGGTCCATCATTTCTTCAGCCTCAATCACCCCCACGGGGTGCGCAGCCTGCCGCGTTACGCCGAGCTTCTCGACACGCGCGAAGCGCGCGGCGAAGAGGCCTGCGCACAGGAATGGGGCGAGCGTGAGTTGGGCGATCTGCAGATGCTCTTTAACCTGGCCTGGTGTGGGTTTGCCGCCCGGGAGGAGTATCCGCAGATCCGCGCCTGGCGCGACCAGGGTCGCGACTTCAGCCGGGACGATCGCCTCGCGCTGCTCGATCTTCATCTCGAGATCATGGCGCGCGTCGTGCCGCTCTACCGCAAGCTCTGGGAGCGCGAGCAGATCGAGGTGAGTGTCACGCCGATGTTCCACCCCATTGTGCCCCTGCTCATCGACACGGACGCCGCGCTGCGCGCCACCCCGCGCCGCCCCACCCCGCCAAGGCTTCAGGCCCCCGACCACGCTCGTCACCACATCACCCAGGCCCTGGACTGCGCCGAACACATCTTCGAGAGACGCCCCGTCGGCATGTGGCCCTCCGAGGGGTCCGTCTCCCCTGAAGCCCTCGCGCTTTTTGAGGAGGCCGGGGTGAAATGGGTCGCCAGTGATGAGGCGATCCTCGCAAACTCCTGCGACTTTGAGCGCGACCGCGACCTCTGGCGCTCCTGGCGGCTGAACCAGGCCCCCCAGACCGCGATCTTCTTTCGCGACCACGGCTTGAGCGACCGCCTGGGCTTCTCCTACGCGCACATGAGCGCCGAGGAGGCCGCCGCCGACCTCGTCGGCGCCCTGGAAGGCATCGCGCGCGCCGCCCACCGCGACGCCAGCCCTCGCCCCCTGACGGCCATCATCCTCGATGGCGAGAACCCCTGGGAGCACTACCCCGACGACGGCCGGCCCTTCTTGCAGGCCCTCTACGACCGCCTCCGCGACCACGCCGATCTGGTGCCATCAACCCCCGGCGACCACCTGCGCCACGGGGGGAATTCGGGACACCTTGAGCATCTGCACTCCGGCTCCTGGATCCTGGGGAACTACCAGATCTGGATCGGCCACCCCGAGACCAACCTCGCCTGGGAGCTCGTGGGCGAGGCGACGCGTTGGTTCGACGAGCAACCTCAACCTGACGAGGAAGATGCCCCGGCCCACCAGGCGTATACGAGCGCCCGCCAGGCCCTGATGATGGCCCAGGGCTCCGACTGGTTCTGGTGGTACGGCGACGACTTCAGCTCTGAGCAAGACGCGCTCTTCGACAGCATCTTTCGCGCGCTGCTGCGCCGGGTCTACACCACGCTTGGCCACGAGCCTCCCGAGCGGCTGCATCGCCCCATTCACGCCGCCAGCACCGCCCCGGAAGGGGCGGCCCACCGCGCGCCGACCCAGGCGATCACGCCGCGCATCGACGGGCGACGCGGCGGCTTCTTTGACTGGGAGGGGGCCGGCACGTACCTGCCCCGCAGCGGCTACGGCGCGATGTTTGAGACGACCCGCTACGTCGATCAGATCCTCTACGGTTGCGATGACGATCATCTCTACGTCCGTCTCGATCCCGGTCCCGACCTCCGAGGTCACCTGCACCTCGAGCTCCGGCTGAGCACCCACGCCGGCACCGCCACCATCGCGCTGCACATCACCCCCTTTGGCCAGCCCCGGGCGCTCAGCCCGGACGCGCCGGCGGCCCTGGTAGACTGGGCCTTTGCGCAATGCTGGGAGCTCTCCCTCTCTCGCGCCGCGCTCGACTGCCTGAGCGCCCCCCTGGTCGAGGTGCGCCTGGTGGTCCTCGATGGCACGCGCGAGCTTCGCCACCTCCCCGTCGAGCATCCCCTCACGATCGAACTCTCGGCCCCCTCAGACGACTGGTTCGTCTAGCCGATCTCCCAGGTGCCGTAGGGCGGCAGCTCCCGCATCGACTCGCGGATATAAGGCACATCGGCCTCCAGCTCTTCACGCGCGCCTTCGATGATGCGCTTAAGCTTGGAGTAGCTGTTGACGATGATCTGCAGCGGACTGGGCGGAGTGCGAAAGGTCTTATGAAACGACGCATAAGGCATGTTCGCCACCACCGCCGGGCGCGCGATCTGCTGGATGGGAATCCAGATGAGGTTGCGCCCGGTGGAGAGGGGCGCAAACGCGTCAAACGAGAGGATCTGCGCGTTGCGAGAGCCGACCGAGCCCCGCTGCACCGACTCCCAGGCCACCTTCGAGGGCACGTTGTTGACCACCCCGCCATCGCAGAGGCGCAGGAGTTGATGGCGCGCAAACACGCTCTCCAGAGGACCGATCGTCTCCGGATCATCGTGGAAGACGTCAAAGTGCAAAAGTCCCGGCACCGAGCAGCTAAAGCCCGCCGCCTCAATCACCGGAAAATGCTCCGTGCCCGGCTCCGCCCCGAAGACCACCTGGGTAAGTAGACGCGGGTTCTTGGAGAGCTGGCGCACTGCCCCGAAAAAGAGCTTGAGCTTGCGACGCAGGGCCAGCGGCGTCATGCCCTCCTCGCCAGACTGCTCGTACTCGCGGTCATCGAAGTGAAAGCCTTTGCGAACCCCGGTGGCCACGATCTCCAGCTTGATGGGAAGATCATCAAAACGCGGCATCCCGCTCCCCAGAAGCTCCTGAAACATCTCGCGCGCAAGGCGCATGATGTTCAGGTGGAACGCCCCGGGGAACCCGAAGCGCGAGTAGCCCGTAAAGGGTCGAAAGAGCGTGTTGTAATCCAGGTTTTTGGGCATCGCCAGCGCGACCGAGACCGGGTCGTAGCTGCGGTCGATCGCCCGTACAAGCCCCAGCAGGCTGCCCATGGAGCTCCCCACGATGAGCTCCGGGGTGATGCCCAGCTCCTTGAGCATCGCGAAGGTGCCCAGGTGCACAAGCCCCGCGCCCCCACCGCCGCCGAGCACGAGCACCAGCCGCTTCTGACGCAGCTCCGCGTCCAGGTGCTCCGCCCCGAAGGTGCTGGCGTGCCGGGTCAAAAGCTGCGAGCGCGTCTGCTCGACACGCATCGCCACCACCGGCGCGATCTCACGCAGTCCGTCGACGCGCACCTCGCCCGTCTCGGGCAAGAGCGGCACCAGCGACTCCACCAGCCAGCGGCGCAGCGCGTCGACGTCTTCGCTCAGCGAGATGTCATTGCCCACCGGGGTGCGAAAGAGGTTCATCTGCCCCAGCGCCGCCGCGTAGCGGAAGAGCGCCTGATGGCGCACGTGCAAGACGTTGGGTTGATCGACGATCAGCCTGATAAAACGCTGCTCAAAATCTTTGAGCTCGCGCACCCGCACAAAATGTCGACCGTATCGACTCAAACGCCACTCGCTGCTGCATGGTGCTCGCCGGTCCCTCAATGACCAACGCCGGCGCAGGTGCGCCGGCGCAGATTATCGGCGCTCACGCCGATCCTGGCAAAGAGATTTTCGCCACGGGCCGAAAGCACGCTGCTGGAGCGGGCTTTCGGCCGATGAGGATCAGCTCTTCAAAAAGGAGAAGAGCCCCTTCTTGGGTTGCTCGGCCCCTTCGCCCGCGGCGCCCTCGGCATGCGGGGGCTTCTTCTCGGCGACCACCTTCGCGAGCTCCACAAAGGCCTCGGTCACCGGGCTCTCCGGCTGACCCACGACCACCGGGCGACCGGCGTCGCCGCCCTCGCGCACCGTCAAGTCGAGCGGAATCTCGCCAAGCACCGGCGTCTCCAGACGGTCGGCCTCTTTGGCCACCTCGGCCGGGTTGCCGAAGATGAAGAACTCCTCTTTGGTCGAGGGCACCACGAACTTCGACATGTTCGTCACGATGCCCATCACCTCCACATTGAGGGTCTTGAACATCTGCAGGCCGCGCGCCGCATCGATCAGCGAGAGGTCCGACGGAGTGGTGACGATCACCGCCCCATCGACCGGCACCGTCTGGGCCAGCGCCAGCTGCGCGTCCCCGGTTCCGGGAGGCATATCGACGATCAGGTAATCGAGCCCGCTCCAATCCACGTCGCGTAAAAACTGGCGGATGATGCCCGTGACGATCGGCCCACGCCAGATCACCGGGGTATCCTCATCCATCAAAAAGCCCAGGCTCATCACGCGCAGCCCGTCGGCCTCCATCGGCAGGATGCGGCGGTTGCTGACCGCCGGCCGCCCGGAGATGCCCAGCAACGTGGGCAGCGAGGGGCCGTAGATATCGACGTCGAGAAGACCCACGCGGTGGCCGATCTTCTGCAGGGCCAGCGCCAGGTTCACGGCGACGGTGGACTTGCCAACGCCCCCCTTGCCAAACACCACAAC
>NZ_VOSL01000101.1 GCF_007997005.1 Lujinxingia vulgaris
GGGGCTGGCCGACCGGCCGCGCGCCCGGACGTGCGGCCGAGGGTCGAGGGCGGGTGGTGCGGGTGGTGCGCCGCTCGCTGCGGTCGCGTCGTGAGCGCCGGCGATCACTGCGCTCGCTGCGCTCGCTGCGATCGCGTCGCTGCATCTTATGGCGCCGCGGCGCATCTTCGTCACGCGACTCGCTAAGGACATCGCCCGGGCCGGCCTGGGCCTCGCGCATTACGCCGACGTGAACCAGAGGCACGCTGACCATGAGCGCCAGGGCGAAGGTGATCGGCTTTAGCAGGGTCGAGTTCATGAGGAAGCTCCGGGTAGGTGCGAGGTTGGCGCTCTCGCCGTCGTTTTGGCGACGTGGCTCTGGCGCCGTGGGTCCGGTCGGGCTCGATGGTACTGACGTGTCGCCCGGCGGAGTATTCAACAAAGGTTGCGCGTTGGGCGGTTTGGAAAACGCGAGACTTGCGCGCGTTTGTAGAGAAGTGTAGGTGGGCCCCCGCCCTCAGCGCAAATAGCGCGCACGGGCGACACAAAAAGGTGCCGGGCAAAAACTTGGCACGGCGCTGATTGCGTCGACAATGGCGATGAATCTTTTGAAGGGGTTTTCGTCCCCTTCTTGACGCTGGTGAGTCATTATGCCATACCACCGCAGTTTCAAGCGGGCCCTGTTGGCCGGCTTGGTTGCTGGTCGAATCGAAGTTACCAGCGATGGTTGAGGGACGTATGTCGAATGCCAATTTGGACTTACGCATGGTGGATGTAGCGAGCAAAGAGGGTGAGCGAGAGGCGCAACGGTTGCGGGCGGTGCCCCAACCTGCGGCTCGTATTGATGTCGCTCCCACCATTCAGGCGCTGACCCCCTATGAGGCGGTGAGCAGCCAGGCGGCCATTGAGGCGCAACCTGATCATCGCACGGTGTTCAAGCTCGACTGGAACGAGTCGACCATTGAGCCGAGCCCGCGGGTGACGGCGGCGATTGCGCAATACCTGACCCACGGTCGGGGGCTGAACTGGTACCCCCGTCTGGGCAGTGTGGAGCTGCTTGATGCGCTTGCCGACTACACCGGCGTGAGCACCGACTCGCTGCTCGTGACCAACGGCAGCGACGACGCTCTGCACCTGATCTGCTCGACCTATCTGGATCGGGGCGATGACGTGGTCATCCCGGTGCCCACCTACAATCACTTTATGGTGTTCGCGCAGAGCCGCGGCGCCAACGTGATCACGGTGCGCGGTGAGAGCGCGTTTGATCCGAACCTCGAGGGCATCCGCGCGCAGATGACCCGCAAGACGCGCCTGCTCTACCTGGTCAGCCCCAACAACCCCACCGGGATGGTCTTCGATCCGGAGGTCGTGGCCGCGTTCTGCCGTGACTTCCCCGAGACGATCGTGGTGCTCGATGAGGCCTACTTCGAGTTCAGCCAGGTCACGGGTGTGAACCTGGTGCGTGAGTTCGACAACCTGATCGTAACCCGCACCTTCTCCAAAGCCTTCGGGCTGGCGGGGCTTCGGGTGGGGTACCTTGCGGCGTCACCGGCGCTGGTCGACGGACTGCGTCGGATCTACAACCCCAAGAGCGTCAACTCGCTCGGGCAGATCGGCGCCATTGCCGCGCTGGGTGACCTCGACTACCTCAACGCCTTCCTGGCCGAAGTGCGAGAGTCCAAGCGGATGCTTGGTGAGTTCTTTGAGGCCCGCGGGGTCGAGGCGTACATCACCTCGGCGAACTTCGTGGTGGTGCGCGTGGCCAACATCGCCGGCACCCTCGAGGCGCTGGAGTCGCGCGGTGTGTATGTGCGCGACCGCTCCAGCTACCCCGGTCTGGAGGGTTGCCTGCGCATGAGCGTGGGCACCGTCGAGCAGACCGAGCGGCTGCTTGAGCGCATCGACGACCTCTTCTGATAGTTAGCACGATCCGGCCGGAGCGTTCTGGCCGAGAGTATGATGGAACGCAAAGAAGCGCGGCTCCTTGAGGAGCCGCGCTTCTTTGCGTTTGGGAGAAAAGCGCGCCCCGAAGGGGCGCGTATCGCATGAGGATCAGCCCTTGAGGAGGTCGGGGTCGATCTGGACCTCGGAGGGGTGGGTGATGGCGACGACCATCTTCTGCGGATCGAGGTAGGTCTCGATGACGCGGTTGAGGTCCTCGGCGCTCAGCGCGCTGAGGCGGTCGCCGTAGTCGAGCGAGCGGCGGTAACCCAGACGGTAGAGCTCGTCGAGGCCAAAGGTCATCGCGCGGGCGCTGTTGCGCTGCAGGCCGATGTCGTGGTTGCCGATGAGGTAGCGTTTGGCGCGCGCGATCTCGTCCTCGGTAGGCGGCTCGGTGCGCAGGCGCTCGATCTGCTCGCGGATGCCGAGCACGGCCTGTTCGATCTTCTCGGGGCTGGTGCCGATGCGCACGGTGAAGGCGCTGGCGTCCAGGCCCACGATCGCGCTGGCGAACACGCTGTAGGCCAGGCTCTGGCGATCGCGAAGCTCGTAGAAGAGGCGGCCGCCCTGGCCGGAGAGCACCGCGTCGATCAGCTCGAGCGCGTCGGCCTCCGGGCTGCCGAGCAGCGGGGCGGGGAAGCCGGCGATGATGTGGGCCTGCTCCTTCTCCAGGGGCAGGCTGACCAGCATTGGTTGCTCAAAGGAGGGGGCCGGCGCGATCGCGGGCATCTTCACCGAGGCGCTGTGCGGGCGCACGAAGTAGCGCTCGACCAGGGCCACGGTGTGGTCAATGTCGACGTCGCCGACCACCGAGATCACCAGCTGGCCGGGGTTGCGCCGCTCGGCCAGGTAGTCGCGGAGCTGCTGTGCGGTGAGCTGCGTGAGGCTCTCTTCGGTGCCCAGGATCGGGTAGGCGTAAGGGTGGTCGCCAAAGAAGGTGCGGGCGAAGAGCTCGTAGTTGACCGCGCCGGGCTGGTCCTGGCGCGCGCGCAGCTTCTGCAGCTGCAGCTTGCGCACCCGCTCAAACTCCTCATCGGGGAGGGTGGCGCCGTTGAGGACGTCGGCGAAGATGTCAAAGCAGCGATCGAAGAAGCGGGTCAGCCCGGTCATGCCCAGGCCAAAGGAGTTGCGACCGGCCAGGCCGCCGATGGAGGCGGCCATCGACTCGACCTCCCTGGCCAGTGCCAGCGAGCTGCGCTCTTCGGTGCCCTCGGTGAGGAGCTCGGCCAGGATCTGGTTGAGGCCGGCGCTCTCGGGCGTCTCGTAGCGCAGGCCGCCCAGGGTGAGCGCGCGCATGGAGAAGGTCTCCACGCTGCGGTCCACCTGCACGATGAGGGTGGGACCATCGGGGATCTCGACGCGCACAAAGCCCTCGTCGTCGGCGGTGGCGCCGGCGTCGACGACCTCGTGTTGCACCCGCGCGTGCGCCTCCTGAGCGCTCTTCACCAGGGCCTCTTCGCCGATCGCCGGCTCGCTGCTCGGGCTGAGCAAGGCCACCGAGGTGTTGTCGAGGCGTAGGTAGGTTTTGGCGACCCGCTGCACATCGGCCGGGGTCACCTGGCGCAGGCGCTGGTAGTAGAGCTGCTCAAACTCCGGGTCGCCGGCGACCATCTGGTAGTGGCCGATCTTCATGGCCAGCCCCTCGATGGTCTGCTTGCCGTAGATGGCCTGGCTCTCAAGCAGCGTCCGAGCGCGCTCGACGTCGACCTGGTTGGGGGCGACTTCGCCAAAGCGGAAGGTCTCTTCGAGCACGCGCTTGAGCACGTGGTCCGGGGCCGTCTCGGAGCGGGCGGCGTCGAGTTGGAAGTCGGCGCCGATGAAGAAGAGCCCGGCCTCGCGGGGGCTGTAGGCGCTGGCGTAGATGGCGTTGACCAGCTCTTCCTCGCGTTCGATGACGCGGTAGAGGTGCGCGGCGTCGCCGTAACCCAGGATGATGCTGAGCACGTCGAGCGCGGGGATATCTTCGTGGACGGCTTCCGGGATGTGGAAGGCTACGCGCAGGTGGTTTTGCTGAATGTCGCGCTGGCGCGCGCTCACCCGCACGCCCTGCTGGGCAGGCTCCGAGGGGCGGACCACCGCGCTGTAGTCGTAACCGTCAAAGTCGCCGAAGTAGCGCTCCACGAGCGCCTTCGCCTCGTCGATCTCAAAGTCCCCGGCGAGCACGACGGCCATGTTGGAGGGGACATAATGCTTTTTGAAGAAGGCGTGGACGGCGTCGCGATCGAAGGAGTCGACCGACTCCGAGGTGCCGATAACCGGGAGGCGGTAGGGGTGGGTGGTGTAGGCGGTCTCAAAGAGCTGCTGGGTGGCGACGCGGGAGGGGTTATCCTCGCCGCGTTTGATCTCTTCCTGGATGACCTCAAGCTCGCGGCCCAGCTCCTCGGCATCGAAGGAGGAGTTGCGGATGGCGTCGGAGAGGATGTCGAGGCCGGTCTCCATAAAGCGGCTGCTCATCACAACGTAGTAGCAGGTCTGATCAAAGGAGGTGAACGCATTGATATGACCTCCGGCCGACTCGATCTCGCGGGCCAACTCGCCGACGCTGCGGCGCTCGGTGCCCTTAAAAAGCATGTGCTCGTGCACGTGGGCCAGGCCGGCTTCAAAGGGCTCTTCGTCGGCGCTGCCCACGCCCACCCACACATTGCAGGCGACCACCGGGGCGGTGGCGGTGGGCTGGAGGAGGACGGTCAGGCCGTTGTCGAGGGTATATCGGGTAAGTTCCACCGGGAGGCTCCTGAAGTTTGGGGGCGCATGAACAGAAAGGGGCGCGAAAGCCTGCAAGTTCTAATCACGATGGGGGCAGGTGGCAATCATGGCCGGGCGGTGAGCGCCCGGCGATCCCCCTGTGGCGGGTCGTTCACGGCGAGGGGCGCTGCGCGCTGCGGCGAAGCCGCTCGCGGATCTCCTGCTGGCGCTCGCGTTCGGCCTGGCGGGCCTGACGGTAGCGCTCGCGCTCGAGCTCGACTCGGGCTTCGGGCCAGGTCACCACGTAGGGGGCCATCGCGGCGGCCTGGGCCGGGTTTAGGTAGTTGTAGTCGACCAGGCGCTGGCCGATCTCGGCGGTGCGCTCGATCCACCAGCCGCGCTCCGGGGTGCGGCCGCGGCGCATAAGGCGCGGGCCCTCCCAGGGAGCGGGCTTGAGGTTGGCCAGGAAGATGGCTTCGAGCGGGGTGAGCTCGCGGGCGTCTTTCTCAAAATAGAAGCGCGCGGCCGGGCCGATGCCGTAGACGTCCGGAGCGAACTCAATGACGTTGAGGTAAAGCTCGAGCACGCGCTCTTTGGGCACGATCTCGTCGATGCGCCAGCCGATGATCACCTCCTGGATCTTACGAGAGAGGGTCTTATCGCGGGTCAAAAAGAGGTTTTTGACCAGCTGCTGGGTCAGCGTGGAGCCGCCGTAGACGTAGCGCGAGCGCGAGATGTTCATGCGCAGCGCTCGGTTGATAAGCGCGGTGGAGAGGGCGCGGCTGGAGTAGAAGAGCATGTCTTCGCTCAGGTACATCGCGCCGCCCACATAGCCCGGGAGCTCGTCGAGGGGCACGTAGCTGGAGGTGCCGGGGCCGACGCGGATGTTGGCGTCTTCGCTGACGCCTTCCTCGACTTTTTTGATGAAGGGACCGTTGAGCCAGCCGACGTCGCGGCGGTAGCGATGCCAGTCGGGGAGGGGCTCCTCCTCGGCGGGCTGGGGTGTGGGGCCGAAGAGCAGAAAGTCGCCGACGAGCTCGTGGCGCGCCGGGGGGACGCTCTCGGGGGTGGGGTCATCGTCGGGGCGGGCGATCAGGGTGCGGCGCGTGGGGTAGACGCGGGCGCGCTCCATATTGAAGGCGACCTCAGCGCGTTCGGCGTAGGGGATGCGCAGGCCGGTAAAGCGGCAGGGGGTCTCTTCAAAGCCGCTGATACGTACGCGCACCCGGGAGAGCTCTTCGGCCAGGATCAGATCGAGGGAGGGGGTGACATCGCCCTCGACGCGCGCGTTGGCGACGACGCCGAGCAGGGCTTCGGGGACGGCGCCCAGCAGGCTCTGGCAGGCGATCTCGCCAGGGGAAGAGAGCTTCAGGCTGAGGGCGCGTTCTCCGGGTTTCAGATCCAGAGAGGCGTCGAGGCGGGCGTCGACGCCGCGGAAGCTCACGCGGGCGTCTTCGGTGGAGAGGGCGGGGCGGTCGATGTTGAGCCAGCCCTGGCCGTGGGCGTCGAGGTTGAGCCCTTCGAGGCGTTCATCGGCCAGGGCCTCGGTGTCGATCCAGCCCTCCGAGAGGGAGAGGGCGGCGCGCAGGGCGTAGCCTCGCTCGGGCTCCAGGGTGTCGGGCAGGGCGTCGAAGCCGGCAATGGCTTCGATAAAGACGTCCAACTCCCCGCCATACTCACCTCGGAAGCCGCGGCGCGGCAGGGTGCGCTGGGTGGTCAGGCCGGGGAGGGCGTCGAGGCTGACGCCTTCAAGGTGCACGCGGGCATAACGGGGCAATAGCGAGGCCGGATGCAGGATGAGCCGGGCCAGCGCGCGGCCACGTTCGGAGTCGGCGAAGGCGTCGAGCTGGCCCCGGTGCCAGCGCAGCGTGGCGTTTTTCAAAAGCATCTGGGGCGCGTCATCACCGGCGTCGGCTTCACCGGCGTCGACTTCACCGGCGGCCGGCGGCAGCACAATGGCCCCCTCGCTGGCCAGGAGTTCGGTGGCCCAGGCCGCAGCCCTCAACAGGTCGACCAGCCCGCCGCGGCTCGCCTCCGGGGTTGCGCGTGCGCTCCCGCCCTCGGACGGCTCCCGGGCCGCGCGCAGTAGCGCGACGC
>NZ_VOSL01000102.1 GCF_007997005.1 Lujinxingia vulgaris
GAGGTCGCCGCTGAGTTCGGCGACGCGCCCGCCTTCCAACTCGACGCGGGCGAGGTCGCGGGAGGCCGAGCGCGCTTTAAAGACGTTGCGGGCCTGCTTGAGGAGGTGTTGCGCGCGCTCGAGGTCTCCGGCGTGTCGGGCGGCCACACCGGCCCAGCTTGCGGCCTCGGCGGCGACGCCGTTGAAGCCGAGTGAGGCCGCCTGCCGCTGGGCGGCTTCGGCCAGTGTGCGGCAGAGCCCGTAGTTCGCGCGGGCCGCAGCCAGCCAGGCGCGATCGACGGCGCATTGCAGCGCGGCGCGCTGGCCGGTGCGCTCTTCCAGATCTTCGGCGAGGGCTTCGCGCCAGGCGATGAGCTCCTCGGCGTGGAGATACTCACTGCGTTGGATGGCCTGAGCGATCGCGAAGCGGAGGGGTGTGAGCGCGCGGTCGGCGCAGCGTCCTTCGACCCAATGCCAGGCCACGCGTTCGGCGACCCCGGACGCGCTCAACGCGTAGCGTTGCTCCAGGACGTCGGCGGCCGCCTGATTCCAACGGGCCCAGCGGCCGGCCTCGCGCGCGGAGCGCTCCAGGCTTTCTTGAAGTAGGCCGTGGGCAAAACGCCAGCCCTGGTCGTGGCGTTGCGCCAGGCTCGCGTCAATGAGGCGAGGCCCCAGCTCCTGCGGGGAGGGCAGACCGGCGCGCTCGCAGATCGCCCGGAGCTCCTCAAGCTCCACGACAACTCCGAGGGTGGCGGCGACCTCCAACTGCTGCATCACAACGTCATCGGAGCTGCCGGCAAACGCCCGCACCCGTTCATCCCAGAGCGCGTAGATGTCGTCGGGGATCGCGACATCGGCCCCCGGCCGAAGCACAAAACCATCGCGTCCCATCACAAGTTTGCCGCGCGCCACCCAATCCGCGACGAGCTGAACGGCAAAGAGCGGGACCCCGTCCACGCGTTTGAGCACATGCTCGGCGAGCCCGTGATCAAGGCGCAAGAGCGTGCGCACCAGCGCCTCACCGTCCTCACGTGCCAGGGGCGTCAGCACCAGCCTCATCATGCCCTGGGCTTCGAGATCTGCGAGGCGATCACGCTCCGCTTCACGTTCCTCAAGGGCCTCGGAGCGCGCCGTCATCACCATAAGGATCGCGGCGGGATCACGCTCCTGCATCTGCGCGATGTACGCGGCGAGCTCAATGGCCTCCGGCCCCCAGGCGACATCGTCGAGCCACAGGATTACCGGGCGGCGGGCCGCGCGGCGCTTGAGGTAATGGTACATCACCGAGAAGCGATCGCCCTGGGTGGACATCCGCATCGAGGTCGCACGTTGCCCCTGCTCCTCTCGGGCCGGCGCGGCCACGATCTGCGCGAGCCCCTTGAGCATATGGGGGTCGTTCACGCCGAGGGGCTCTCCGAGGCGCTCCAGCCGACTCAGCGCATCTTCCAGCGGAAGGTGCACACAGCCCAGGTGACGCGAGAGCATCGGCGCCACACCGTCACGCGGCGCCTGTACCGCGCTATGCCAGGCCTCCAGCGCCACCGCCCCCCCGACCTCTTCCGCCCGCTCGCAAAGCCACCTCGCCAGCTGCGACTTCCCGGTGCCAGCCGCCCCCTCAATGAGCACCATCTGCGCGCGGCGTGTGTGGTGCACGCTGTGCAGAAGCCCCCAGAGCTTGTCGCGTTCCTCTTCCCGATCCACCAGCGGGATGGCCCGCAACCCGAAGAGCCCCAGGCTGATCCCGATGAGCTCGTTGGAGATGGACGCGTCGTGCCCGCGACGCCAGCTCAGCGGCAGCGGTGGACCGATCGCCTCCGGTGCCGCACACCGCGGCGCCTCATCGATCGCCGCGCCCCAGTCCCCGGAGTTGAGCGAGGCTGTGGAGGAGCGCCGCGTCTCCCCGGCGTGAAGCTGCGGCACGATCATCGTCGTCTCCGCGGCCCGCTCCTCGTCGTCGAACTCACTGTCGAGATCGTACCAGCTGACGTCTTGCGCAAAGAGCGGCCCGTCGGCCTCACGCTCCTCGGGCAAGGTCAGGTTGGCCAGCGCCCGGGCAGCATCCGCCGCGCGTTGAAAGCGATCGCAGGTGCGCTTGGCCATCATCGTCTCAATCCAGGCCTGCAGCCCCTCGGGAACCTCAAAACGCGGCTGAAGCTGCGGCACCGGATCCTTAAGATGCTTCGCAGCGATCTGCCAGGGGGCGCCACCCGCAAAGGGCCAGCACGCGCTGACCAGCTCGTAGGCCATGCACCCCAGACCGTAGAGGTCCGTCCAGGGCCCGTAGTCGCGCCAGAAGCCGCGAAGCTGCTCGGGGGCCATGTACTGCGGGGTGCCCCAGACTTTGCCAACTTTACCTTCATCGTCGAAGATCGAGTCGACATGCACCAGCCCGAAGTCGGTTAACTTCAAGGACCAGTCGGGGCCGCATCCCACAAGGACATTTTCAGGTTTGAGGTCGCGGTGAATCAGCCCGCGCGCGTGGGCGTGCCCCAGCGCATCGAGCATCCGCAGAAGCAGCGCTTTGAGCTCGGGCCACTCCATGTGGCTCAAGTGGTCGATCAGCGCCCCACCTCGCCCGTACTCCATCACCAGATAGGGGCATCCTTCCACGAGCGATCCCCCCGACTGGCGCGCCGTCGACGCCTCGATCGTCCCGTAGTCGAGCAGGGTGACGATGTGAGGATGATCCAGCGCGGCGACTGCGCGGAGTTCCGCCTCAAAGGTGCGGCGGTACTCATCGTCGGTGACCACCTCCGGATGAAGGATCTTCACCGCGACGTCCACCCGACTGGCAAGGTGGCGCCCCTCCCACACCTGCCCCATGCCCCCCTTCCCGATGGGCGCGACGAGCTCGAACTCTGAGCAGATGATTCTGGACACCGCTCCTCTCCCCTGGCGTCAGGTCACTTAATCGCGATCGCGTTGCTGGCGCGGACGCAGCACGGTGCGCAAAGGCACGCCCTCAAAGGTGTAGGCCTCGCGCAGCTGGTTCTCCAGGTACTTTCGGTACGAGGGCGCCACGGCCTCGACGTAGTTGACCGAAAACATAAAGGTCGGCGGGCGCGTGGCGACCTGCGAGATGTAGAAAAACTTCGCGCGGCGGTTGCCGTGCATCGGCGGCGAGTGCCGGGCCACGGCCCCTTCCAGGAATCGGTTGAGCTCGGAGGTCTGAACGCGGCGGGTGTACTGCTCAAAGACCGTGTCGACCGCACCGAGGATCTTGTGCACGCGCTGCCCGGTGAGCGCCGAGACAAAGATCACCGGCGCGTAATCGACAAACTGCAGCTCCTGCCGCAGCGACTTCACATACTCACCGGCCGTGTTGGTATCTTTCTCGACCAGATCCCACTTATTGACGAGGATCACGCAGCCGCGCCCGCGGTTCTGCACCACCGAGGCGATCTTCTTATCCTGCGTGGAGATGGGCTGGGTGGCGTCGAGCACCAGCAGCGCCACGTCGGCGCGGTCAATGCTGCGGATGGCCTGCACCACCGAGAACTCTTCGAGGCGCTGGCTGATGCTGCGTTTGCGGCGAAGCCCGGCAGTGTCGATGACCAGGTACTCCTTGCCATCGACGCGCACCATCGTGTCGATGGAGTCGCGGGTGGTCCCGGCCACGTCGCTGGTGAGCAGACGATTTTCGCCCAGCAAAGCGTTGATCGTGCTGGATTTGCCGGCGTTCGGCTTACCCACCACCGCGATGCGGGCGAAGGGCTCGTCTTTGAGGACTTCGCCTTTGGGGGCGTCCTCCATGACATCGTCCATCAGCGGGTCAAGGCCGATGCCGTGCTCGGCGCTCAGCGAATAGAGCGGGACACCGAGCTGGTAGAAGTCCGCCAAAAACTGCTCCTGACCGGTCCAGGTGTCGATCTTATTGACCGCCAGAAACACCGGCTTGTCGGTGGTCCGCAGCAGCTCAAAGATCTCCTGGTCGGCCCCGGCCAATCCGGCGCGGCCGTCGACCACGAAGATGATGGCGTCGGCCTCATCGACGGCGAGCTGCGCCTGATGGCGCATCTGCTGGAGCATCGGGTCTTCGGAGCGCGGCACAAAGCCCCCGGTGTCGACCACGGTGAAGGGGCGGCCGAACCACTCCCCATCGCCGTACTGGCGGTCACGGGTCACGCCCTCAAAGTCGTGCACAATCGCGGTCTGCGACTCGATCAGGCGGTTAAAGAGGCGGCTCTTCCCCACGTTGGGGCGGCCGACGATGGCGATCATAAAGGCCATGGTAGTTTCGTCACTTGCATGGTGCGGCGGCGCAATTCGCGCGGCCCTGTTGAACTTCGGAGGTGGTGCGTTCTTGATTATTCGTAACCAAAACGGTGCAGGTGGCGCGACTTCTCACTCCACTGGGGCTCGACCCGCACGAAGGTCTCCAGAAAGACCTGGCGGCCGAAGAAGCGCTCCAGCTCGGCGCGCGCGGCCTGGCCGATGGCTTTGATGCGCTGGCCGCCCTGCCCGATGATGATGCCCTTCTGGCTGTCACGCTCGACATGAATCACCGCCGAGATCTCGAGCAAGTCGCGTTGCTCATCTTCATTAAAATGCTCGACCTCCACCGCCACGCTGTAGGGGATCTCTTTGCGGGTCTGCAGCATGACCTGCTCGCGCACAAACTCCGCGGCCAGAAAACGCTCGGCCTGGTCGGTGAGCATATCTTCGGGGAAGAGCAACCCCTGGTGGGGAAGATGCTCAAGCACCGTCTCCACAAACGCGTCGAGCTGCTCGCCGGTCAGCGCGCTGAGCGGCACCACGGCGGCGTAATCGGTACGCTCGGTGAGCGCGTCGATCATCGGGAGCAGGAGGTTCTTATCTTTGATCTGATCGATCTTGTTGAGCACGAGCAGCGCGGGAACCTCGGCTTGAGAGAGTCGCTCAATGACGTAGCGCTCCTCGGGCGGAAGCCCCTGCTGGCCGGTGCGGCGCTGCCAGCCGGCGAGCGCGGCGGCGTCGACCATGTGGCAGACCACGTCCACTTCGCGCAGGCTCTGCAGGGCGACCTCGTTCATCACGCGGTTGAGCCGCTTGGGGCCCTGGTGGATGCCGGGGGTGTCCACAAAGCAGAGCTGGCCCTTTCCACTTAAGGTCTGCACCCCTAAGATGCGGTTGCGCGTGGTCTGGGGTTTGGAGGTGGCAATCGCCACCTTCACACCGAGCACGGCGTTCATCAGCGTAGATTTGCCTACGTTGGGCTGACCCACCAGGGCGACAAATCCGGCGGGCAGTTCAAGGGGTGTGGAGTCCGACATGAGTATTCCAGGGATAGCGCGCCGAGCGCGCGCACGGTTAGGAGCGTTGCTGGTGGTCAGTATGCTGGCGATGATGGCCTGCTCCGAGCCGGAGGCCACCGAGACCGAGCTCTTTGAGGCGGCCGAGGTCCATTATCGCGGGGGAAACTACGGTGAGGCGCTCTCGGGCTACGAAGCGTTCTTGAAACGCTACCCGGCCAGCCCGCTGGCGCCGACGGTGGAGATGCGTCTTCGCAATATCCACCGCGAGGTCAGCTCCGTGATGGAGCGCCAGGGCTCGCCCAGCCCCGTCTATCACGGTTCGCGCGGCGATCAAAGCGCGGCCGCCGCCCCGCTGAAGGTTCCGAAGCCTCCCGCGCCACCATCACCCGACCATGCTAACGAATAAGGTGTTGGCCCGCCAGATTGCCCCTCGACGTTGAACTTGCTCAGGCTGATTGAATTGTGAATGCCAACCTCTGGCGCGTGCTCGCGCTGCGGGGCCAGCAGTGGCGAAACCGCGCCGCTTCGCGCCCCTCCAACCGCCCGCTCACTCTGCTGATGAGCGCCCTGGGGGTGCTCGCGCTCCTGGGCGCGGGCCATCTCCTTGCGCCCGATCTGCTGGCGCCTCCCGAGGCGCTGGCGACCAGCCAGGGTGTTGACGCCGGCCGTCTTCCGCCCGGGCAGAACGCGCTCGAGGCGGCCTTCTGGCTGAGCGCGCTGCTGGCGGCGGTGCTCAACTTCCGCGTGATGGAGCTGCTCTTTCGGCGCAGCGATGCGCTGGCGTTGCAACCGCTGCCCATTCGGCCCTCGGCGTTCTTTGTGGACCGCACCCTCTCCACGCTCACTGAGGCGAGCTTGAGCGCGGCGGGAGCCAGCCTGCTCTTTGTGCCGCTTTTCTGGAGCGGCGGCGCGGCGGCGGCGCTGACGTCGATCGCGATGCTCTTCGGGGCGTTGTGGTTGGGCGCGGGGCTCTCGATGTGTGCGATGGTGCTGGCCGGCCGGCAATTGATCCCCGAAGACGCGCCCACCGGCGGAGGCGGGGTGAAGCTCGGGGGCGACATCTACGGGGGCAGCGGCCAGATCTTTCTCTACGCGCCGGGGGTGGGGCTGGCGGCGGTGGTCATCGCCGCGCTCTTCTGGAAGTTGCTGCTCGGTGAGCCGCTGCGTCTGGAGCGCTTCAGTGAGCCTTTCTGGATCGGCAGCGCCCTGCTCGCGGCAGCGTGGCTGGTGGCGATGGTCGCCTCCTGGCGAACGTTTGCGCAGCATTACCACGCGATGGCCGCGCGCTTCCGCGAGGCCGACAGCGCGGAGTTTCAGGCGGTGATGGACTACCAGCGCTCCTCGTTTGAGGCGCCGCAGCGCCTGGAGCGGGGTTTGAGCCAGGGCGCGGCGCTGGCCTACCGGGCACTGGTGCTCGACGGCGACCGCCGCCTGGCCGCCGGGCGCGTCGGCTACGCCGTGGTCCTCGTGCTCGCCGCGGTGGGACTGGCCGTGATCGATGC
>NZ_VOSL01000103.1 GCF_007997005.1 Lujinxingia vulgaris
GGCGCGGGCCTCGCGCTCGGCGGCGGAGTCGCTGGCGCTGACCCGCGGGCGCTCCCGCTGCTGCTGACGGGAGGTTGCCTTGTTGCGCGCGGCCTCCTCGGCGATGTTGGCCACCGCGGCGCTCTCGGCGGTGAGAATGCGCGCGGCGATCACCGCCTCCAGCCCTACCTGCGCGCCGGCGCTTTCGGCGTGGAGGGCATCCTCGGAGGGCTCGGGCGCCGGTGCAGGTACGGGTGCGCCGGGCGTCTCTGCCTGCGCTACCGCCGCCTCAACCTCGGCCGACGTATCACCCCCGAGCGTCAACGCGGCCACCGCCCCGCCGCCGCCCAGCAACACCACCAGCGCCACAACAAGCCCCAGCCGCGATCGGCCCTTGCCCTCGGCTTCCATCTTCAGGGTGTGGGAGACGTCGGCGCTCATCACCGCCGCGGGCGCCTCGATCTTCGACTCCCCCGTGATCGTATCGGTGCGCTTCGGGCTCGATGCATCGGTGGCCGGCGAGGCCTGAAACTGAGGCTGGGTGCTGCTAAAGGGCCGGGCGTCGGCGCCCACCCGCACCCGATCGATGTCGGTCGGGGTGTGACGCTCCATCGTCGGCATCACGTCCAACTCGCCGGTGCCCGGTGCCACCCCGAAGGCGCCGGTGTGCGGGGCCTGACGCAGCGCCTCGGTGGAGCTCGGGCCGCCCCGCCCGACGCTCTCCAGATGAGGCATCAGCCAGGGCTCAAAGGCTCCAAGTCCCTGCTGATCGACATCCAGGCGCACCGGCCGAAGTTGATGGCGCATGCGCAGATGATCGATCTCATCGCGCACCTCGCGAGCCGAGCGCGGGCGCTCGGCCGGATCTTTGCTTAGCATACGGTAGCAGAGCGCCTCGACGTCCTCCGGCAGCGTGCCCGCCGGCAAAATGTGGCGCAGCGAAGGCGGGCTCTTCTGCACATGGCTGAACAAAATCTGCAGGCTGGTATCACCGGTAAAGGGCACCATACCGCTGAGCATCTCGTAGAGGATGATCCCCAGCGCGTAGAGGTCGGTGCGGGCGTCGATCGCGTGATTCTGCGCCTGCTCCGGCGCCATGTAGGCCGGCGTGCCACAGATCATGCCCGTCTTGGTGATCTGCGTGCTCTGCTCCAGCGCCCGCGCGATCCCGAAGTCGAGCACTTTGACCTGCACCGTGCCATCGGAGACGGGCAACATCACCAGGTTATCGGGCTTTAAGTCGCGATGAATGATGCCGCGAGCGTGCGGCTCGGTCAGCGCGCCGCAGACCTGGTAGACGACCTCCAGCGCCATATTGACGCGAAAGCGCCCGCGCTCCAGCAGGTCGCCCAGGTTGATGCCGCGCACGAGTTCCATGACCAGGTAAAGCAGATCGCGCTGACGATCCTGACCGAAATCAAAGAGGCTGACGATGTTGGCGTGGCTGAGCTCAGAGACGACTTTTGCTTCGCGAAAAAAGCGCTCCAGCGCTTTCTCACGATCGCTCATCTCGGGCCGCAACACCTTGATGGCGACTTCGCGGTTCACCGAGAGCTGCACCCCGGCGTAGACCGCGCCCATGCCCCCCACGCCGAGCAAGCGCTCGATGCGGAAGCGCTCATCGATGACCTGTCCCAGCAGCGGATCGGGGGCATCGCCCGGCGAATCCAGGGTAAAAAGACGGCTGCCGTCGGAGGGGCAGACCTCCAGATCGCCATCAAAGCGCTGCTGACATTGTGGACAATAAAGGGTCATTGATGCCTCGGTGCCGCGCGCCTCTCGGGTGGGAGCGCGCGCGCTCCGCGTGGTTCATTAAAAGCGCCGTAAAAGCGCGGGGGTGTGGCCGGCCTGACACCCACCTCGGTGGCGGGCGTTTTTGAGCTGCGTCGATCGTCGGGCACACCGCGCCCACTCTATGGCGAGGCCCGCTCTGGGTCAATGTTAGCGACATGGCCGGGCCAGCTCACAATCGGGGTTTATGCGGCCCTGAGCCATCCCTCTTTCGTGGGCACCGGCCCTGCCTCCCGGACTTTGAATGCCCGCGCGGGGCGCGCCGTCAGATGCGCACAGACCAACGATGACGCCTGCGTCTCTATTCACTTCGCGTTTCGCAAACCACGCGACGAGCTGATGATGCCCACGAACCTGCCGATGTTCTCTCCTGTGACGTTATTGCTGAGCTTTGGTGTTGCGCTGCTCTTAAGCAGCTGCGGCCCCCTCTTCGATGGCGATCCGGGCCCGGGAGATGAGCGCCGCACGCTGGCTCAGGGCTACACCCCCTGCAACGACTTCCCCGACCCGAGCCGGGGGGTGATCTGCCATCCCTCGCAGTACTGCAGCTCCCAGATCTTAAGTATCTGCCACAACGGCTGCCTCTCGCAGGATAACTGCAGCCACGAGCAGTTTTGCCTCAAGACCGGCAGCGAGCGCGTGGGCACCTGCGTCGATCACGCCACCTACGAAGAGCGCCGCCGCGGCGAAGACCTCGAGCCGGGCTACACCGCCTGCGGCGACCCGGATAACCCCTCGCGTTTTGCGATCTGCCACCCCTCCCAGTACTGCTCCAGCGACTACTTCGGGCAATGCAGCAGCGGATGCCTCTCCGAGCATAACTGCACCGAGTTGCAGGTCTGCATCAAAGAGGCCGGCGAGAATGTGGGCACCTGCCAGCACGCCGGCAACCGGTGATCGTCGGCGCGATGCGAACACCACCGGAAGTTGCGCTGCGGCGGCCGCGATCGCGGCGATCTGAGGCGCGCGCTTGACAGGAATAAGCACTTTTGGTCAACCCTTTGGCCAGAGTCGCTGGCCGCGTTCGCGAAAGGTGTTGACTTCATCGGAGTGCTGCACAGATTTGCGGCATCCTGGCGCGACGCAACGAACGCCGGCCACCCAGATCCGCAGAACCTTCGCGCCTCAGCGCGTCTTACGCATACCCACCTCTTTGCAGGGAGCTTCACATGACCAGCTCGCCCATCGACGCCATCCCCCCCTTCATGAACACCGGCCGTCCGCTCTTGACCGATTCTCCCTTCGTGGTCGCCGACCTCAGCCCGGAGACGGTGGCCTTTGGCCGCAAAGAGATCGAGCTCGCTGAAGCCGAGATGCCCGGCCTGATGGCGCTCCGCGAGCAGTACAGCGCCGCGCAGCCTCTTAAAGGCGCGCGCATCATGGGCTCCTTGCACATGACCATTCAGACCGCCGTGCTCATCGAGACGCTGGTCGCGCTGGGTGCCGACGTGCGCTGGGCCTCCTGCAACATCTACTCGACCCAGGATCACGCCGCGGCTGCGGTGGCCGTCGGTCCCGAAGGCACCGTCGACAACCCGCAGGGCGTGCCCGTCTTTGCCTGGAAGGGTGAGACGCTTGAAGAGTACTGGTGGTGCACCTTCCAGGCCCTGAACTGGCCGGACGGCAAGGGCCCCAACCTCATCCTCGATGACGGCGGCGACGCCACCCTGCTCGTGCACAAAGGCTATGAGTTCGAGCAGAACAACATCACCGCCGACCCCTCCTCCACCGACAACGCGGAGTTCCGCGTGGTGCTCTCGGTGCTCAAGGAGCTTCAGACCCTTGATAAAGGCTACTGGAGCCGCACCGCGCCCAACATCCGTGGCGTGAGCGAAGAGACCACCACCGGCGTGCACCGCCTCTACCAGTCGCAGAAGGACGGCACGCTGCTCTTCCCGGCGATCAACGTCAACGACTCGGTCACCAAGAGCAAATTCGACAACGTCTACGGCTGCCGCCACTCGCTGGTCGACGCCATCATGCGCGCCACCGACGTGATGCTCGCTGGCAAGCGCGCGCTGGTCGCAGGCTACGGCGATGTGGGCAAGGGCTCGGCGCAGTCGCTCTCCAGCCAGAAGGCCCGCGTGGCCGTCACCGAGATCGACCCCATCTGCGCGCTGCAGGCCTGCATGCACGGCCTCGACGTCATCACGATGGAGCAGGCCCTGGAGCTGGGCTACGACATCTACGTGACCGCCACCGGCAACTTCAACGTCATCACCGCCGACCACATGAAGCGGATGAAGCATAACGCCATCGTCTGCAACATCGGCCACTTCGACAATGAGATCGACATGGCCGGTCTGGAGGCGATGCGCGATCGCGGCGAAGTCGAGAAGATCCAGATCAAGCCGCAGGTCCACGAGTGGAAGTTCAAAGAGACCGGCAACTCCATCATCATCCTGGCCGAAGGTCGCCTGGTGAACCTGGGCTGCGCCACTGGCCACCCCAGCTTCGTGATGAGCGCGTCCTTCACCAACCAGGTGCTGGCGCAGATGGAGCTTCACGCCAACGCTGAAGCGTACGGCAAAGATGTCATCACCCTGCCGAAGCACCTCGATGAGATGGTCGCCAAGTTGCACCTCGACAAGCTGGGTGCCACGCTGACCAAACTCAGCGACTCCCAGGCCGACTACATCGGCGTGGAGATCGAGGGCCCCTTCAAGCCCGACTACTACCGCTACTGATGCCGAGGTGGCAGCGCCTCGCCACTCGGCGAGGCGTCGTCACGTCGACATAGCGCCATGAAAGCGGCCTCCTTTCGGGGAGGCCGTTTTTTTGTGCCTGCACCTCTTCCCTGCCCCTCTTTGACATCTTCCGACTCGCGGTGAGCTTTGGGTGCGCGAAACCCGAAACCTCAATGCATGAAAGGAGTTCGACGTGCCCACTGTGTCGTTGATGGATGTCTTACAGAAGTACTCCAACGCGTTTTTGGAGATGCTGCCCACCCTGGTGATCGCCGCGCTTGTCTTTGGCGCGTTTATGATGCTCGCGAAGCTGGGCAAAAAGGCCGCGCGCAACATCGTGGGCCGGATGCTCGACGACTCCAGCCTGCAGAGCCTGGCGGGCACCATCGCCTCGGTGCTTCTTACCGTGATCGGCATCTTCGCCGCCGCCACCATCGTCTTCCCGGGGCTGGAGGCCGGCGACCTGGTCGGCGTGCTGGGCCTCTCCAGCGTGGCGATCGGCTTTGCGTTCAAAGATATCTTTCAGAACTTTCTGGCCGGCATCCTGCTGCTTCTACAGCGCCCCTTCATCGTCGGCGATCAGATCACGGTAGGCGGCCACGAGGGCACGGTGCGCTCGATCGACATCCGCTCCACGACCATGCGCTCGTACAACGGGGTCGACATCGTGATCCCCAACTCCGACATCTACACAAGCTCGGTGACGGTGCAGACCTCCGAACCGAAGCGTCGCTCGATCTTCTCTACCGGCATCGGCTACGGCGAAGACATCGACCAGGCCCGGGAGGTCATCCGCAAGGCCGTGGAGGGCTGTGAGGCGGTGCTCGACGCGCCCTCGGTCGACGTGTTGGTCACCGGCCACGGCGACAGCTCGGTGAACTTCGACATCTTCTACTGGACCGATTCCCAGAAACGCAGCGAGGTGCTCGCCCGCGACCAGGTGGCCACCGCCATCAAGTATGCGCTCGATGAGGCCGACATCGAGATTCCCTACCCCTACCGCTCCGTGGAGTTCTTCGATAAAACCGAGCGCGCATCGTCCACCTCGACCCGCGCCGAAGTCCCGGCCTGATTTGCGGAGCCCCCGATATGGCAGCGAGCCCCGATACTGTTGTGATCACCTGCGCGCTCAACGGCGTGCTCACCGACCCGGCGCAACACCCGGTGCCCTACACCCCGGCGCAGATGGCCGCGGAGGCCCGCGCCGCCTACAACGCCGGGGCGTCGGTGGTGCACCTGCATCTTCGCGACCAGACCAGCGGGCGACTTCCCTCCTGGGAGGTGGATCTTGCTCGGGAGGTGGTCGACGCGATCAAGGCCGCCGCCCCCGAGCTGATCCTCAACCTCACCACCGGGGTGGTGGGCGATGAGATCAACGGGCCGCGCGCCTGCCTGGAGGCCATTGAGCCGGAGATGGCGGCGATGAACGCCGGCTCGCTCAACTACCTCAAGGTGCGCAGCAACGGGCAGTGGGCCTGGCCGCCGATGCTCTTTGATAACCCGGTCTCCAAGATCAGCGCCTTTCTGGAGGTGATGAACACCCACGCCATCGTGCCCGAATGCGAGTGTTTTGATACCGGGATTCTGCGCTCGCTGGCGATGTTTGAGGCTCACGGCATCTTAAAGCCTCCCTACACCGTGAGCCTGGTACAGGGGGTGGCCAGCGGCATGCCCGCCCGCCTCGACCTGTTGCCGATTCTGCTCGACGAGATGCCGAAAGAGCGCCCCTGGCAGTCGATCGTCATCGGGCGAGAGGAGGTCTGGCCGATTCACCGGCGCACCGCCGAGCTCGGGGGTAACCTGCGCACCGGCGTCGAAGACACCTTCTATCTGCCCGGGGGCGGCAAAGTCGACGGCAACGGCCCGCTGATCGAGGCGATGGCACAGATAGCCCGGGAGGTGGGCCGAGAGCCGGCCACCCCGGCCCAGGCCCGCGAGATTCTGGGCATCCAGAAGCGCTGAGCGTCGGGAGCAACGCCCAGCGCAAAAAACGCCGACCTGCCTCAGGTCGCGTCAACAGGGGCTGCGGAGGCCGCCCGGCGCGCGCGACGCGCCTCACTGCCCCGTTCCCAGACCACCGCCCCCAGGTGCAGCCCCAGCGCGCCGACCAGCAACGTCACCGCCCAGGGCTGAGGCCCGGGGGCCTCGGCCAGGGGGGCCAACCCGTAATAACCGGCCCACACCTCCCCGCAGACCCCGCGCACCGCGCTCGCGAGCGGCGTCACCCCGGCCAGCCCCACACAAAAAGCCGCCCACACGCCCACGCGCGCCGGGCCCAGCGCCGCC
>NZ_VOSL01000104.1 GCF_007997005.1 Lujinxingia vulgaris
GGGAGGTGCAGGCGCTGCTGGCCAACGCGGTCAAGGAGGCCACCTCGCGGCGCGGCGGCAGCGCGGGGAGCGGCGAGGCGTTCTGGTCGGAGCTGCTGGCGCGCGCCGGCGCGGTGCTCGGCGTGGAGACGATGAGTCTGGGGGAGTTGGGGCAGGGCTCGTGGTGGATTGGCTTTCGCGCCCACCTGGGCCTTGATGATGACGCCATCGCCGAGATGCGTCGCGATGTGCGCCGCTCCCCCTACCGCCAGGCTTACGAGCGACGCAGCCTGCAGGTGGTCCGAGGCTATGTGCGCGAGGCGGACCTGGAGACGGTGATGGTGCCGCTGGTGGTGCGCGAGCGGGTGGTGGGCTTCTGGATGCTGCATACGCCTTCGGCCGCCGCGTTCGTCGAGGCCCGCCGCGCCGCGATCGAGCGCGTCGCCCGCCAGCTCGCCGACGAGATCGTGTGGCGCTGGATGGAGCACGGCGTGCCCGAGGTGATGGCCCGCGAGATGGATCGCGCCGACGCCATGGTCGGCGCGGCGCTGGCGGCGATGGAGCATCTGGAGCTCGATCGGCGCGCGCTGGAAGACGTCTCGGAGAACGCGCAGGTCGGGCTGATGCTCGCGAACCTCTTCGGTGAGGTCACCTTTGAGAACGAGGCGATGCGCCGACTTCTCGAAGGTCAGGAGCAGGGCCAGGGCGGCATCTACGGGTTGATCGCGCGCCATTCCGAGGAGGATGAGACCTCGGTGGCGCGTCGCATCGATGAGGTGTTGAGTGGCGGTGAGGCGCAGCGTTTTCGCTGGGAGCCCGATGAGGAGGGGGGGCGCCTTGTGGAGATCTGCGTCTCGGCGGTGTGGCGCGAAGAGATGGGCCGGCGCGTGGTGCGCGGGTTGGTGCTCACCGCGCTCGATGTCTCCAGCGCGGTGGAAGGCGCGCGCGAGAAACTTAACCTCATCCGCGTGGTCAACACCCGCGCGGCTGACCTTTTGAGTGTGGTCAGCGGCTACACCAACGTCTTGAGCATGAGCAGCGGGCTGGGCACCGCCGAGCGCACCCTGGTCGAGGGGCTCGAAGAGGCGATCGCCGATCTGGGGCGCGTCGTCGATGATTTTCAGGGGGTGCTCAAACCCCCGCAGGATGTGCAGGCGACGATGCCGTTGAGCGTGAAGTACGTCGTGCGCGAGGCGCTGCGCGGGGCGTCCTCGCAGACCGAACTCACCGGCGTGCGTGTCGACGTACCGACCGAGCCGATGATCGCGCGCGGGCACCCGGAGTCGATTCAGAAGGCGATCCGCCTGATGATTCAGGACAGCGCCGAGCTCGTGCCCGACCAGGTGCAGATCGAGGTCACGGTGCATCAGGAGGGCGAGCAGACGCGCATCCGCGTGCATGTTCCCAACGTGATGATCCCCACCTCGCTGCTCCAGAGGCTCCTGGAGGGCGGGGAGGGCGACGTCAGTGGGGGGAATCGTCTTTTTCTGGCGCGCCAGTACGTGCAGGGGAGCGGCGGCCGGCTGGAGGCTCACAGCGAGCTCGACGGGCTGACCTACGACATCATCTTGCCGAAGGGGCGCTGAGACGTGGGTGATGCGGCGCTGCACATCTTTCCGGGGGGCGGGTTCGATAGCTCGATCCTCACGATCGTCTTTCTGGGGTTGTTGCTGCGGTGGATGCTCACCGAGACGTTGGGCTACACCTTCGTTGGCCTCGTCGTCCCCGGGTACCTCGCCAGTGTCGCGCTGATCTCGCCGACGAGCGCGGCGGTGGCGATGCTGGAGGCGGTGGTCACCTACGGGCTTGTGTGGCTGCTCTCGGAGGGGATGGGCAAGCTGGGGATGTGGTCGGTGGTGTTTGGGCGCGACCGCTTCTACGCCTTTCTGGTGATGAGCATCATCGTGCGGGTGCTCGGAGAGCTGTGGATCTGGCCGGCGTTGTGGGTGCCGCTCGCCGCGGCGATCGGGGTCTCGCCATACGCGCCCGGGCCGCTCAATTCGGTGGGGCTGGTCATTGTGCCCCTGGCCGCCAACATGTTCTGGAAGGTGGGGTTGAGGCGCGGGGCCTGGCAGGTGCTCATGCCCACGGCGGTGGTGTACGCGGCCACGCGCTGGGGGCTGCTGGCGTATACGAACCTTCGGGTCGCCGAGTTTCAGGTGCATTACGAAGACATCGCCATCGACCTCTTTGCCTCGCCAAAGGCCTACATCATCCTGCTGGTGACCGCGGCGTTGGCCGGGCGCATCAACATTAAGGTGGGGTGGGACTTCGGGGGCATTTTGATCCCGGCGCTCATCGCGATCGCCTGGTTCGATGTGCTCAAGGCGCTGTGGACCTTTGGGGAGGCCATCGGGCTGGCGCTGGTGGCCGGGGCGCTCCTTCGCAGCGGGCCGCTGCGCAAGCTCAATATGGAGGGGCCGCGAAAGATCATCTTTGTGTTCACGGTGGGCTACCTCATTAAGTACGTGGTGGCGTGGGCGATGTTCCTGGGGGCGCCGCAGGTGCGCACGATCGACTTCTTCGGGTTCGGGTATCTGCTGGCGAGCCTGCTGGCGCTGAAGATCGTGCAGAAGAAGAATATCGTGATGGTGGTGGTGCCCACGGCGTTGGTGAGTGTGGCGGGGTTTGTGCTCGGCGGGCTGCTCGCCAGCGTGCTGGTGGGGCCGGGGCCGGTGCGCGAGGATGAGGTGCGCGTCGAGCGGCTCGAAGAGGCGGCCCGGGGGCGCGGTCAGCTGGAGGCGGAGCTCTTGAGACGTAGCGCGCTCGCTGGCGGGGCGGCAGGCGGGCGAGCGCTGAGCGCGATGGATGTGGAGCGCTTTGCGGAGCTCGGGGAGCTTGCGGAGGTCTCTTCGGCGCGAGCGGGGATCGCGCGGGCCGAGATCGCGCAGCTGGCCTCGGCGTTGGAGCTCGATGTGGAGGTGGTCGACGACGCGAAGGGGCCGGCGTTCATTGTGGCGGAAGCTCTGGCGCGCTACCCGAAGACCCGCGGGCTGGGCGTGCTGGTGGTGCGCCCGGGGCGGCGCGGGCCGGTGGTGCAGGTGCCCGACGCCGGGGGGGATCCGCTGGTCGTGAGTGCGGCGTTGCGGGTTGGCGAGGAGGTGGACGCCCGGGCGCTGATCTTTGGCGCGAGCGCGAAGATGAGCAGCGGGCGGGCGCTCGACCCGCTCAGCGACGCGAGCTCGCCGCATCAGCGGATGATGCGGGCCTGGCGCGAGCACGATGTTCTGCAACTTCGCCGGGCGGCCCCTGACGCGCAGGGGATCTGGATGGGGCGCGCGGTCGACTCGGCCTTTCCGGTGGGCGTGGTCAGCGCGCGGCTTCCCGGGGTGAAGGTGCGCTGGGATGCCGCGCCGGGCACCGACCGCACCCGGGAGATCGCCCGCGGGGCGCACGTGACCTTGATGCTGGGTCGCTCGGAGCTTGTGCGCCTTGCGGCCTGGGGGGCCGATACTGCTGAGCCGGAGCCCGGGGTGGTGGTGAGCCTGCGCGCGTACGCTGCCGGGCTCATTGAGGGGCCCGAGCGGGCGGTGGCCGCGCATCTTCGGGAGCTGGGGAAGGCGCCGACGGCCGCCGAGATCGAGGCGGTGCAGCGCGGGGTGATCGAGCCGCTTGTGACGATGGGGCGAAGCGGGTTCCCGCGCTTTGTGGCGGGCCGGGAGCTTGCCGCGGCGCGGCGCGTTGGCGAGGCGGTGGGGCTAAACATCGAACCACTTCGCGACCGGCAAGGTGGGTGCTGGTGGGCGGTGCGCGAGATGGGCAGCGAGGCCGACGAGGTTCGCGCGCTGCGCGGCTTTGGCGTGGTTTTCTTGCGCTGTGAGGCAGGCGCGCCCCTGATGGTCAGCGCGCCTTACGCCCGCGCCGAGGCCGGCACCTGGGCGGCCGCCGCGCTGATGGCCGACGCGCTTCAGGCTCGCGCGCTGGTGCTGGGAAGCGCCTGGCGCGGGAAGATCGGGGTGCTGGGCGATCCGCTCAAAGATCCCTCGCTGGTGCTCGCCACCCAGCGCGTCTTGCAGTTGGGGGCGGCCGACGACGCGTCCTGGGTGCTTCAGGTGCGCGGGCTGGCCGAGGGGCGAGAGGTGCAGGGGGGCGGGCTATTGAGCTTCGATCAGGCTTTGAGCGTGGGGGAGCCGGGGGCCGACGCCGCCGCGCTCCATCGGGTGTTGGAGCGTTCCGGGTTGAGGCTGGAGCTGGACCGAGGGCAGCTGCGCTTTGCCGAGCTGCGCGGGCTGGAGGACGTCGGCGCGGCGATGGCGCGGGTGGCCGCACCGGGGCGTTTTGCCCGGGTGTGGTTGGACGTAGAGCAGCGTCGCGCGCTGCGGTTGGGGCTGAGCGCGGAGGTGCTGGAGCGGGGGCTGGCGCGGGTTGCTCGCGCCGACCGGCTGGTGCGCGAGGGCCTCTTTGAGCGCATGGCGAGCCAACCTCTTCAGGGTGACGATCCGGGGCGTGAGCCCCTGAGTGTGGCGAGCTGGGAGGCCCTGCAAGCGCAGGCGCGGCGCTTTGCTGCGACCCGCAACCCCCTCGACCTCCTCGCCGCGCTGCAACTCCTGGAGGCGGAGCAGCGCAGCTACGAGGTCGTCGTCGATGAGGCCCGCGAGCAGAGCTGGCTGGTGGTCGCGACCGGCGCGGCTGGCGAGAGCTGGCGCGCGCTGCGTCTGGACGCCGGCGTAAGCCACCTCACCGAGCTCCGGCTGCGCCCCGGTCAGCGGCCCGACGCCCTGGCGCTGGCGCTGGCCGCCTCGATCGTGGTGGAGCCGGCGTCGCAGCCGGTGCCCGCGCCGCAGGAGGTCCCATGACGAGCTGGGATCGTCCCCGACACAAGCCCTGGCAGCTCTGGGCGCGCCTGATGCTGCGCCTGACGATCTTCGTGGCGGTGATCGGCGGGCTGGGCGGCTCGTTGATGCTGGCGATCGAGCGCTCCGAGCAGGCGCCCGAACATGTGGAGGAGCGCGACCAGCGCTACCTGGCCTACGTGCTTCGTCCCGGGCAGGGCCCGGCCTTTGCGCTGGGGCAGCTCAGCCCGGAGCTGCGCCTGCTGAGCTGGGGGCATCTTCACGAAGGGGGCGATCCGGCGCGCTACGATAAAGAGCGACGCTACGTGTACGGCCTGGTGCTGCGGGTGGTCGATGAGGCCGGTGAGGAGTTGCACGCTCGCACCATCTGGGTGCGCTCGCGGGTCAGCCGCAGGCCGGCCGAGGGGGAGGGCTGGGCCGAACGCGCGGCGTATTACCCGGTGGGTCAGGGTGAGGGCGTCCCGACGGATATGCGCCTGAGCGATGTGGATCTGAGCGCCTGGGACGCCCCGGGCCGCAGGTTAGAAGTTGAGGTGGCCGGCGAACTTCCCGAGGATGCGCCGGCGCTTGAGCCCGGGGAGTTCTGGCTGAAGGAGGCGCAGGTGGTGGTCTTTCGGCGCTTTGAGCGCGAGGCGGGCCTGCGCGAGTGGCAGGGCCGAACCTTGAGCGAGCGGCGGCGCGTCGAGCTCGCCGAGCGCGCTCGCCTGGCGACCTGGACCGCGCCCACGGCGGCCGAGATGGACCGGATGCTGGTGGGAGGCTGGCGTCGCGACACCACCCTGGGGGAGGCGGAGGTGCGCGGGCTCTTTACCTCGGAGTTTCGTTTCGAAGCGTTCGAGGAGCTGGAGGTCGGCGAGGAGGTGGCAGAGGGGGAGGCGATGGCGTTTGCGTTGGAGGGGCCGGTCACGCTCTATGCGGCGCGGGCGGGCGATGCGGGCGGGATGCTGCGCGCCGAGCTTGCGCGCAGCGCCGGGGCCACGCTGCGCTTTGAGAGGGTGGAGCAGTCGGTCACGGGGGCCGGTGACGATCTCTCGGAGCTGCGCCCGCTGGAGACGTCGGGGCGCGCGCTCCAGGTGGAGGTGGACGATGGCGAGTCGGCCGCCGTGCAGCTCTTTGCCCCCGGCGGTGGTCGCCTCGCCATCTGGGTGGACCGGCCCGAGGCGGTGGCAGGAGCGCCACAGTTGGCTCTGAGCGCCGATGGGCGGGTGCGCGTGCTGCCGGATCGGCGCCGCTCGGTGGTCTGGGAGGCCCGGGCGGCCGGGGAGGCCCCGCTGGTCTATCGGCTGCGCGCCGGTGAGCAGAGCCTGGGCGACGCGTTGAGGGTGACGCTGCGGCATCGTCGGGGCCAGCAAGGCGCCTTGCGTTACCGTTTTGTGGGCGCCTCGCCAGAAGCCGAGCGCGCTGAGTCACCCGCCTCACTGGCCGAGGGTCGTGTGGCGTTTGAGGCCGAGAACTCGGCCTATGAGCGCCTTGTCGACGCAGAGCATCTGCGCCAGATGGCCCGGGAGGCGGCCGATCCCGAGGCGCTTTCGGGCTATGAGCGGCTCGATGCGCCGACGACCCATCGCTTCTGGATTCCGCCGGGGGCTGAGCGCCTGGAGGTCTGGGTGGAGGGGACCGAAGGGGCGCGGGCGTGGGTGAGCGCGGCGGTGCTGGCGTTGGCCGAGACCGGGGAGGTGGTCTGGGAGCCGCCCTACGATCGGGTGCCGGAGGTGATGCGTTGGCGTCAGGCGCCGAGCGAGGGCTCGGCCTGGGTGGGCATCTGGCCGGATAACGCCGAGGTGCTCACGCTGGCGGGGCGGCGGGCGTTGCGGGAGTCGCAGGCCCGCTGGGAGCCCCACTGGGGGCATGAGGCCATCCGCGAGCTGTGGGCGGCGGCCAGCGCGGAGGTGCAAGAGGGCTGGGAGGAGGTCTGGGGCGCCGAGGAGGTGGAGCCGCCCCGACGCGTGCAGCAGCGCGAGAGCGCCGAGGCCCGCGTGCTGCGGCCGACCAACGACCTCTTCGGGGCGGTGCTGCTGGAGCGTGTCGATCCTTCGGAGCTTGCCGGTCAGCGCTGGGAGGCGACCTGGCGGGCGGAGCTTCGAGAGAGCGGGCGCGTCGCGTGCCGCCCGGCGACCGGCTCGGACACCCTGGCGCTGGAGTATCGGGTGGGCGACGGGCTGGTCGGTCGCACTGTGGAGCTTCGCTGGCAGGGAGAGACGGTGCGTCGCCAGCGCCTGCTCAGCCGGACGGGGCGCATCAGCGCTCGGGTGGGCGCGGGCGCCGGAACACTGAGCCTGCATCTGGACGCCGGCGGTGCTGCCGCGAGCGGCGGTGAGCGCGACGCCG
>NZ_VOSL01000105.1 GCF_007997005.1 Lujinxingia vulgaris
GATGTGTGGGTGGTGTTTGGGGGGCTGGCGCGCGCGGCGGGGCCGACTGCGCCGCAGGCGCGCTGGTTGTGGCCGGCGCCAGCGCGACCTCGAGATCGTCGTCGAGAAACTCAATGTCGTCGTCGAGGAACTCCACCCCGCCGAGGGTGTCGGCCGGCGGCGGCGTGCTCTGGCGAGCGCGCAGCGCGTCGGTGGAGGGGGCGTCGGCCAGCACACCGCTGTCTTCGGTCGAGGGGGAGAGCCCCAGCGCCTCTCTGGCCTGCGCGTTGTTCGGGTCGAGGCGAGCGATGCGCCGCCAGATGTTCTCAGCGTCGGCGCGCCGGCCCGCCGCGGTGTAGAGCGGCGGCAGCGAGAGCAGCACCATCACCGCCTTATCGTCGCGTCCGAGGCGCTCAAAGGTGTTGCCCAGAAGCTCCAGCGTCTCCACATCTTCGGGGGTCTCCCGAAAGAGGATCTGAAGATGTTGCAGGGCGGTTTGCTCGTCGCGGCGGTCCAGGTGCAGGCGCACCACCTGCTTGCGCAGGTCGTGGCGCTGCGGCGTCAAGAAGAGCACGCGCTCCAGCACCTGCAAGAGCTCATCGTGGCGACCTTCGTCTTCGAGCTTGCCGGCGCAGAAGCTAAACGCCTCGACCGCCTGAGCGTTGAGCCCGTCGCGGGTGTAGCGCTCGGCGAGCTGGATGCGCAGGCCCACGTCTTCGGGGTCGATACGCACCATCTGCTCGAGCATCTGGCGCTGGCGATCGGCGTCGCCCAGCTCTTTGTACATGCGCTGGGCTTGATGGAAGGATCGCACCGCGTCTTTGAGACGCCCCAGCCGGAAGTAGCACTCCCCGATGGCGTGGTGCAGGGCCACGTCGCTGTCGTCGAGGCGCTGGGCCTGCTTGTAGACGGCGATGGCCTTCTCGTACATGTCTTGCTGGGCGTAGCGATCGGCCACCGTCTTATAGGCCGAGAGCGCCTCATCGATCCGATCGAGCTTGACGTAGAGGTCGCCGCACTTGAGCAGCGTGCGCAGATCGGAGGGATCGTCGTCGGCAAGGAGCATGTACTCCTTGAGAGCTTTATCCCAGTTGCCCTTGCGGATGTGTTTCTGAGCCGCGTTGAGCACTTTGTTGCGGTTGATCGCCACGGAGTTCCCTGCGCGTCGCAAGACGATGAAGCCGGGGGACGGGACGGCAATGAATGCGGCCGCCCGGCGCGAGTTTCAAAAGGCTTCGGGGGGTAAAGGCCGATGATACGTTGGCCCTTTCGGGAGCGTCAAGGTGGCCGGTGAGCGGGTGCTCACCGGCCCGAAGCCGGGGATAGAAGGCATAACCCCGGCTCTTTATTTTCAACGCTTACTTGTTGACGCGCTCCACAAACTCGCCGGTGCGCGTATCGACCTTCACCATCTGACCGATCTCCATGTAGAGAGGCACCTGCACGGTCAGGCCCGTCTCCAGGGTCGCCGGCTTGGTGGCACCCTGAGCGGTGTCGCCCTTAAAGCCGGGATCGGTCTGGGTGACTTCCAGCACCAAAAAGGTGGGCGGCTCCACGCTGATCGGCTTGCCGTTGTGGAAGAGGATGTCCACCTCAAGGTTGTCTTTGAGGTAGGGGAGCACCTCTTCGACCGCGTCGTTGGTCAGACGGATCTGCTCGTAGGTCGAGGTGTCCATAAAGACGTAGAAGGCGTCTTCCGGGTAGAGGTACTGCATGGTGCGCGATTCGAGGTTGGGCTGGTCGACCTTATCGCCGGAGCGGTAGTTCTGGTCGAGCACGCGCCCCGAGATCAGGCTCTTGATGCGGGTCTTAACAAAGGCCACCCCTTTGCCCGGCTTGACGTGCTGGCAATCGATGATGACGTAGGGCTCACCATCGATCTCGATCTTAAGGTTTTTACGAAAGTCCTGGGTGCTGATCATGGCTCGCTCTCAAAATTCAGGTGGCGTGCCCCGGCCGGGGCCTCGTCGGGTGATAAGGGGGAGGGCAGGCTCGCGACGCGCAACGGCGGCGCCGTATGCCGCGTCGAAACCATGCCCCTGATGCTTCAATACATGTGGTTTGGCCCGCTGCGGGCCTGGCTGCCGCGCCCTCGCTCAGCGCATCTCGCGCTCAACAAATGGCGAGATCAGACGCAACATCGTCTGGCCCCGGTTGACGTCTCCCTCAGCGGTCAGGGCAAGAATAAGCAGATATTCTTCGGCGACCACCTTGGCCAGCGCCGTAATCGATCCGGCGGTGATGCTGACCTCGTTGACCTCGCCGACGTCGTAGATCTGCAGGCGCCGAAACTTGTCCAGGAGGTTGCTCAGCTCAATGGCCACCGCGCTCATCTGCGGGAGCTCCTCGTCTTTGTAGACGCTGTCGATGGGGATGCCGTCAAAGCCAATGAGCAGGCAGCCGATGGCGCCGTCGACGTTGTTGACCACGCTGGTCAACTTCTGCTTGAACATGAAACCTCCAAATCTGGCAAACCCCGGTCGAAGCCGCGGGTCTTTTACGGCGGTGCAGCGGGGCAACTCTCCAACAGAGCGGTGTTCAAGGTCAAGAGCCTACCGCGTCAAATAGGGGCCTGTACAGCGCATTAGCAGGGGATGGCAGGGCCTCAATTGCTTGAGCCTTGCCCGCTATGATACCACCGGCGCCCCCGGCCCCACGCCGCGCGCGCGAGCGTCGCGCCCGGGAGCCGCGAGGCAACGCAGACGACGACGTAACCAGGCGGCGCGCAGCCGCGATGAGGATAGCATGATGGCGAGAATCGCAGCCGCACTGGTGGTGACCTTGAGCGCGGTGTTGGTCTTCTGGGGCGCGGGAAACTTAGGGATCTGGGAGCCCTGGGAGTCCGGCGCGCTGCGCCTGGCCATTGAGGTCAGCGAGCCTGCCTCGGTGGCGGAAGACGCCGACGCGGCGGCGGACGCGACCGACGAGGGCGAAGACGCGGAAGAGGGCGACGAGCCGAGCGCGGAGGTTGCGGGCCAGGGGCTCGACGCGCGCGCCCGGGCGGTGCTCGGCGAAGACGAGGGGCGTTTCTCGGGCCTGCGGCTGTGGTGGTTGACGCAAACGGTTGATGATCAGCCGGTGGTCGAGTCTGGCGAGGTCGGTCAGGCGGAGCGCGGCGTTCGCGCGTTGATGATGCTCATGGCGCTTTTGCTCGTGGTGGGCGTGGGCCTGTGGACCCGACGTTATCTGGGGGAGCGGGCTGCGCTGCTCAGCGCAGTGATACTGGCGACGACGCCGGCGGTGCTCCTGGGCGCGATCTTTGTATCGGGCCCGATCGCGATGATGCTCAGCTCCACGCTGGCACTGCTTGGCCTTGTGGGCGCGGCGCTCGAAGAGGCGCGCCCCCGCCAGCCTGGCGAGTCGTCGATGAGCCGGCAGGCGTTGGGTTGGCTCGGTGTGGGGATGCTGGGGCTGATGCTCTCGGTGTGGGAGGGCGGCGTCTTTGGCGCGCTCGTGCCCGCGCTCACCGCGCTGGTGGTGGTGCTCCTGGAGTGGCGCAGCCCGCAGGCCGGCCGCCCGCTGGCCCGAACGCTTCTGAACTGGCGCGGCGCCCTCTGGGTCGGGGCCGGCATGCTCACTCTGGTGGTGCTCGCCGGACAGACCGGCTGGGCCTACCTGCTCACGCAGCACGGCTTTGCCGACGACGTGGACTTCGCCAGCCGCTTTGGGTGGTGGTTGCGTCAGATCGGCTTTGGCTTTTTCCCCTGGTTTGCGCTGGCCTTTGCCGGCTACGGCTACATGAGCCAGCGCCTGGTCGGGAGCGCTCCTGCCGAAGATGTCTCGGAGCGTTCCGATGCCGACGCCTCCACCGCCTTGATGGCCCGGGTGCTGATGCTCTGGCCGGCCGTTGCGTTTGTGGTGATGGCGGTGGCCGGGCGCTTTGGTCACGCCACCTTCGCGGCCTTTGTGCCGCTCGCGCTGGGCGTGGCCTGGGCGCTCTCCGACAGAGAGTACTGGGCCGAACTTCGGCTTAAGCCGCAGCTTTATCTTCTGCTCGCCCTCTCTGCGATCTTCATCGTGATGATGCTCGGCAAAGATATTGAGCGTTTCCCGCCGCGACTGGTGGAGCTTGTGACCGCCGGTCAGGATGAGCTGGGCCTGGGCGAAGACTACGAATACGGCCGCGCGCTGAAGCTCTGGAAGTACGGCTATGTGGCGCTGCTGGCGGCCTATTTTGCCGGGGCGATCAGCTGGTCGGTCTTCTTCTGGCGCGACCTCAAGACCTTTGGGCGATGGGTCAAACGCACCTGGCGCGCCTGGCGAAGCAAGGGCGAAGACGGCGCGTCTGATGTGGCTGAGCCCCGCGCTGCGGCGGCGGATGCGAGCGCGTCGATGAGCCCGGGTGAGGCGCGCGCCGCCGAGCGCGAGGCTTACCGCCACGAAGATGGTAAGCTGGCCAGGCTTGCGGCCTTTGCCGAGGGCTACACTGGCCTGCTCCTTGTGGCGACGCTGGGCGCGGTGAGTTGGGCGGTGATTGTGGTCGGTGTGTTTTTGCCCGACCTGGACTCCAACCTCTCCAACCGCAAGATCGTGGCGAGTTATCTGGAGGCCCGTGAGAATGATGAGCCTCTGCTGCGTTACGGCTATGACACCAGTGAGTCGGACTTCTACCTGCGGGGCCTGGAGTCGATCGCACACGCCCGGGCGTTCAACGCGCGCTTCGATGATGAGGAGCGTTTCTTCGCGTTGATCCCGCGCGACAGGCTGGCGGCGGTTCACTCCGATGTGCGCCGCGCGCACAAGGCCGACCTTGTGGTGGTCGATAACAGCTCGGCGTCAATGGTGCTGGTCAGCAACAAGCTCGGGGAGGGCGAAGAGGATCAGAGCCCCCTTGCCGGCGCGCTGCTCGACGAGCTCCCCGACTCGGCAACGCCCATCACCGTGGAGGGCGACCCGGAGAGCTCGCCGGCGTTCAACCGCCAGATCGAGCTGATAGGCTACGAGCTCAACAAAGCTGCCGAGGGCGACGCGCGTCCCCGCTACAGCTGGGGCGAAGAGCTGACGATGACGCTCTACTTCAAGAGCCTGCGCCGGGTGACGAGCGAGCAGGAGATCTTTGTGCACATCGACACGCCCGGAAACCGCATTGGCGCCGACCACGATCCGGTGGGCGGCAACTACCCCACCAGCCGCTGGCTGCCCGGCGACATCGTGCGTGACGAGCACACCCTGACCATCGATCGTTATTCGACGCCGGGCACCTACACCATCTGGATGGGCTTTTACCGGGGCTCCAACCGCATGGACGTAAGCCCGCGCAAAGGCCACGACGGGCAGGACCGCGTGAAGGTGGCGGAGATCGAGATCGAGGCGTTTTGATGCGGCGTTTGCAGCGGGTGTGCGCGGGTTGCCTGGCGGTGGTGATGGTCCTCTGGGCCGCATCGGCGGCGGCTGAGCCGCAGGTCGGTGAGGGGGCCAGTGAGACTGGTGCGGCACCCGCGAGCTGCGTGCTGGAGGCGGTCGAGGGGGGGGTGCGCTGCGTCGGGGGCGGCGAGGAGGTGGCGCTTGAGCATCCGTCGCTCTATGGGGATCCCACGCGCTATCGTGAGCGCCAGGGTGGGCGTCGCCCGGTGGGGCCGGTGCGCCTCGGGGAGCGTTATTATTACGGGGTGCGCGCTGAGCTTCTGGTTTTCGATGCGCAGCAGCGCGCGGTGATCGAACGCGTGGCGTTGCCCTCCACGCTGCGTGAGATCGAGGCGGTGCGGGAGGGTGAGACGCCCCATCTTCGGCTGCATCTGGAGGGGGGGGCGACCCCCGCGCTCCGATACACCCCCGGCGCTTCTCCCAACGCCGCGGCCTACGGCGGCCCCTGGTCCTGGCCCCAGACGCTGGGGGCGATGCAGGACGCCCTCTGGCGCGAAGAGGTGGCGCTCGGCCGGGAGCCCGGCGCCGTCGCGGCTCCCGACCCCGAGCTTGAGGCCGACGCGCCCGACGACGCCGCGCTGCTCGACGCGATGAGCGCGCGCGCTGAGCTCGACCGCACCAACATCTATTACGCGCTCTACCGCGCCGAGGCCCTGCTGCGACTCGCCCGTGTGGAGGAGGCCCGAAGCGCCGCCCTGCAGGCCGCCGAGCGCGATGCGCCCTGGTACGATCTTCTGCGCGCCAGCGCCCGACTTCGTTATTTCGGGTTGGAGACGGCCGCCGATCTGGCGATGGGGCGCGGCCTGGAGGCGATGCGCGACGCCGGTGTGCGCGCCGAAGCGATCACCAGCCCGGTCGCGGCGAGTTTTATGTTCATCTGGTTGCGCGAGGCGCTGGACCGCGTGGCAGGCGCCCCGGTGGTCGACGAAGACGACGCCACGCTGAGCGCGGCCGAGGTGTTGAAGCGCGCCGAAGAGGCCATGCCCAACGCCGAGGGGCTGCGGGCGGCCTGGCGCGCGCTGGGGGCAGAGAGCGTCGCGCATCTCACGCGCCCCGGCCCCGGCGCGATGGTGGAGGAGGCCGTCGACGAGGTCGACGAGCACCTGGTCATCGGTCTGGGGCTCCTGCTGGCGATGCTCGGCGGGGGCGCGGTGGTGGGGTTGGGCCGCGGTCGCGGGCGCTGGGTGGCGGCCGATGTGGTGGTGCTGGTCTCTCTGCTGGCGATCAGCGCCTGGAACCTTGGCGAGCTCGGGAGGGCGGCGCAGCGCGCAGCCTTTGTGTGGGAGGCGCCGGTGGAGATCGGCAGCGACGCGCTCAACGCGCCCGGGGCTCGGGCCTGGCTCAACACGCTGACCGAGTCCGGCGCACGCACCCAGCTCCAGGAAATCATCGGCGTGCAGGAGCTCGCCATGGCCCAGGGGCGCCCCTTTAATATGAGCATTGAGGGCACCACCCTGGCGCGCCTGCTCGAAGACGCCCTCACCGCCCACCTCGAAGCCCACGCCATCGGCTCGCCGGCGGAGCTGGAGGTCTCGCCAGCGGTGCGTGAGGAGTTCGGGTGGCTCGACGCGGTGCGCGCCATCGATCTTCGGGGCGGTCGCGGGGTGTTGGTGGCGGGCGGTCTTCTGCTCAACGCACTGATGCTGGGCGGACTGGTCTGGGTGCTTTGGGGTCGATCGCCAGCGTTGGGGCGCAGGCTGCGGGGGTGGTGGCCCGGAGCGCCGGCGGCGCTGGGCCCGGCGCGCGTGGGCGTGTGGGCGGCTTTTTGTGTGGGGCTGGCCGGGGTGACGCCG
>NZ_VOSL01000106.1 GCF_007997005.1 Lujinxingia vulgaris
CGCGCCGTCGGGCATCGCGCGCAGCTCGCGCACGCGGGCGTGGAGGCGCAGCGCGGTGGAGGGTGGTCGCCCCCCGGCGTAGCCCGCCACCCGGGCGGCCTGACGACTTCCCGCTCCGTTGAGTCTGGCGATCACGTAACGTTCCGCCTTGGTGCTCATGCCCCCTCCTTGATGCTCGCGGCGTGCTCGATGCGGTGGCGGGCCAGCATCCGGCGCTCCGCCAGCGCCTCCTCCACGCGCCCGTCGACCCGCTCGACTTTTCGACTGACGGTGGTCTTCGACCATCCCTTGATGTCGCGGTAGGCACGGTGGTGGATGCGCACCTCGCACCATACCGTCCAGTCGTCCTCCAGGCTGCGATCGCGGGCCTCGGCAAAGGCCGCCTCAAGCTCCCAGCGGGTGCTCAGGTCGCGGATATGGCCGGGTTCGGGTGGGGGAGAGTATTGAATGAAGAGGCCTACGCTGCGGTAATCGAGGGCGGATATCCCGCCGCATTGCAGCGCCAGGCGCAGGTAGTGGTCGACGGCGTGCTCGGCGCTCACATAGCGGGGGAGGCGCTCTTCGCGCAGGGCGTCGGTGGAGAGGGTGAGGCTATTTTCGATAAACATGCGCATGCTCCTATGCGTTGGATTCGTAAACAGGAGCTGAACATGTTGTCAGTATGTGGCAAGGCTGTCATGCGAGGTAACGTTACAGGTTGGGGCTCGAATTCGAGTCCATCTCCGAGAGCACGATCTGGCGCGCGGCGCGCAGGGCGGCGCGCGATGTGCCCGTGCGCTCCGAGAGCTCGTGCAGATCGAGCGCGCGCAGGATCGCGGGCTCTCCCAGCCAGGGCAGAAGCCCCACCAGCGCCAGGCGCACCTCCGCCGAGAGGTCGCCCGTGAGCAGGCGGGTTGCGAGCGCAGTGTGTGTGGAATTCCCGGACATCATCACCTCAGTCATCTGAACCGGTGAGCAGTATGCGGGGACGATAAACCCGGGGTCAACGCCTGGAAAGGTGTCAGGATCGTCGTATAGCGATAAATGAAGCCTAAGACGCTGACATTAAAGCGGGTTTTTCTGCAGAAATTCGGGAGGGAAGGTCAATGTGAAGACCCACTTCACCTGGCCGACGCGATCGACCCAGGGACTGTCAACCACCGCCGGAAGATGGGTTTGAACCCACTCCGGAGGCAGGTTGGCGCGCTCATAGAGTTCAGCGGTGGTGACCACGACCACGCCGGTGTCCGCGTCTAAAAACGCCGGCAATATTGCCAGAATCAACGCGACGTGCGGATCCAGGCCGGCGAGCGCGATGGCGTTGCGCCAGGCGTTGATCCCGGCCTCGCTGCGCACAAAGGTGGTGGTCTCGGCCTGCGCCCGGGCCTGCGCATGCAGCTGCGCGGCCAGGCGGCGCAGGTGGGTGACGCTGATCTCCAGCGCCCCGGCGATCTCGCTGACGCGATGCTCGGGGGGGCCGCTATGCTCCCACCTCGAGATCGTCATCTTCGAGACGCCCAGACGATCGCCGAGCTCCTCCTGGCTGTAACCCTTCTCCGTTCGAAGCTGGTGGATCGCGAGGCTAAGCATGAGGGGCTCGGGGCTGGATCGTCGTGTGTTCACGGTGTCACCGCCCATCTCGCATAGTACCAATTCCACAACTTTGCAATCGGCTCTTGCTCTGTAACGTGACTAACGGTACATGTGTTCAGGTCGTCACCACGAGGCCGGATGCGCTGGCTTCGGCGGCGATGTGGATCGGAACACGAGAGGAGGTGCCATTGTGAGGCAATCAAGCGTGAGCAAACAGGAGGAGGCCCACGAGCTCGCTGAGCTGCGGGCCCGCGCGGGCTGGACCCAGCGGGAGCTGGCGCAGCGGCTCGGGGTGAGCCACACCACGGTCAGTTACTGGGAGCGCCACGGGTTACCCCGGGGGCGACGAGGGGATATCGCGCGAGTTTTCGGACTCAATGTGCAGCAGGTTCGGTGCGTGTCGGCGCCCGCCGAGGCTCCCGGAGAAGACCGAAAGTCCCTCGTCTCGATCGGCCAGCTGGAGCTCGCCCGCCTGGAGCGTGACGCCGCTCGACGCGCCTACGACGAGCTGGCCGATGACCTCAACACCACCATCCGCGAGCTCGTCGACGCCCTGGAGTTTTATGCCGACTACGCCACCTACATGATTCCCGACGAGTCCCGACTGAGGATCGTCAAGGCCGGTTACCGCCGCTCCATACTCACCGACGGCGGCCGCAGGGCGCGTGTGGCGCTGGGGGAGGAGTTTTAAGCCCGATCTGGCAAGGAGGAGGGCCGTTCGATGCGCCACATCAGTGTCGAGTCGGGCGCCACTCACCCTGGGCGAAGAACATGAGGACCAACACTCGCGTAGGTTATTTGATAGAATATTGATTTTATATAATCCTGGAATTATATTTCTTTTGGCACGTTGAAACCACGGAGACGCATGAAGACTCAGATTCTTGTCACCGATGAGTACAGCGAGTGGTTTGGTAGCCTGGACGCCACCGAGAAAAAGGCGGTCCGTCGGGTCGTCGCGATGCTCGAGCAAATGGGGGTCACATTGCCCTTTCCTTATTCTTCATCGTTGAAGAACACCTCACACCCTCTTCGCGAGTTACGCGTCAAGGCCAAAGGCACGCAGATTCGCGTAATCTACGGGTTTGATCCCACGCGAAACGCCCTTCTGCTCATCGGGGCAACAAAGGCCGGAAGCAAACGCTTTTATGAGCAACTCATCTCCCTCGCAGAGAAAATCTGGGAGGATTTTCACCAGGAGACGCCATGACCCGCACTTTGGAAGAACTCGACCGTGAGCACTTTACCGACGACGAACTCAGGGAGATTCGTCAAGAGGCCCTGGCGGCCGTCATGGAGTTGAACCTCAAGGCACTCCGCAAAGAGATAGGGCTGACACAGCAGGAGTTGGCAGATCGTCTGGAGATGGCGCAGGCGCAGGTGTCTCATATTGAGAACCGAGACGACTTCTTACTCTCGACTCTTCGACGATATGTGGAGGCCCTGGGTGGGGATATTGAGATGTTCGCCACCTTTGGCGAGAAGCGCATCAAGCTCTCTGGAATCTGAGATAATAGGCGCCCTGCTAGATTTAGCTTTTTGAGAAATCTGCTAAAGCTCCCAGGTTGATGGTATGTGTGTTGTTACACCCACCCCACTCCGATACACCTCTGACGCCGCTTTGTATCAAAACGCTCCGGCCGACCTCGCTGCTCCACCCCGCTAAATACCCCGCCGGCACCCCACCCGGGAGTTTGTATGGATGTTGCTGCCCCCACTCGCCGCTATTGCCTGCGCTGCGCCTCGCTCGGCGTACTCAGCGCCCTCGCCATGAGCGTCGCCTGCGCCGAGCCCGAGCCTCCTGCCGACGCGCAACGCTCAGCCTCCCAACCTCTGGTGACCCAGGAGCGCTCCGCGCCCGCCGCCGATGTCGTGGCGACCGAGTCTTTCAAAACCATCGAGCCCGACCGGGAGGCCGCAGACCGGGCCGAACGCCTCTCCCCTGACCGCGTCTCCGCCGAGGTGCTGAAGCGCGCCGCGTCCTCGCCGGTCCCGGTGCTGCTGCCCGACGATGACGCGCTCCTGGCCACCCTGCAGCTGACCACCGGCCCCACCTGGTACGGCGCGTCGATGCGCGGCGAGGATTTCGGGGTCGTGATCCACGGGACGAACGCGCAGCACAGCGTGCCGGGCAGCGGTCTAAAAGAGAAACCCGACGCTCAGGCCGGTCGCCCCGTCTTAAGTCGCACCCACGCCATCGTGACGGTGAGCTTTGAGAGTTTTGACGTGGCCTACGCGCTGGATATCGACTGCCAGGACCCGATGAACAACCCGCGCTGCGCCGAAGACGCCTTCGCCTGGGAGCTGGTCGAAGGGCTGAAGCTGCTTCACGCGGAGGCCACGCGATGACGTCGATGATGTGGAAAACCTTTGAGAAGTTCGCCTGCGGCGCCGTCTTCGCGCTGGGGGCGGCGCTGCTCGCGGCGCCCGCCCAGGCCGAAGAGTTCACCTACCAGCCCCCCGGCCAGCTCGTCGCCGGAAGCGGCACCGGGCGCGTCGACTACACGGTCTATGTGCCCGGGATGCGTTTTCCGATCGAGCAGGCCCCGGCCTACCCCAACTCCCAGGTCTGGGGGCACGGGGGTATGAACGGCCCCGGTGGTGGCCAGTGCGACGCGAATAACTACAGCTACCCCTGGTGGGATAACTACTGTGAGACGCGCACCTGGGATATGCCCCTTTGCCCGGGCGGGCAGGGCCACCAGGGCCAGGACATCCGCCCGGCCACCTGCGAGAACAAGACCCACTGGACCGTGGCGGCCGAGGCCGGCACCATCACCAACATCGGCACCTACTCGGTGAACCTGATGACGGCCGACGGCACCCAACACCGCTACCTGCATATGGATCCGGCCACGCTGGCCGTCTCCGTGGGCGATACCGTGGCCGCCGGTGACCGGCTGGGGCTCGTCTCCAACGCCTTTGGCGGCACGCCCACGACCATTCACCTGCACTACGACATCCGCCGCAACGTCAGCCCGCACGGCCAGGCCTACATCCCCACCTACATGTCATTGGTGACCTCCTACCAGGATCTGATCGGCCAGCCCGCCGAGCCCTGCGGCCTCATCGGCCCCGAGGGCGGACTGATCGACAACGACGACGCCTGCTTTCAACTTCTGGGCAATGTTGGCACCTGGCGCACCGAAGACGTCGGCCACGGCGGGAGCCTCAACTGGACCTATGCCTGGGAGGCGCCGGACCCCGACGGCTACGCCCGCTGGAGCCTGCATGTGGAGGAGCCCGGCGACTACGAGCTGGAGGTCTACATCGAGGCCAGCATCGCCAGCAGCGCCCGTGCTCGCTACAGCCTTTTTGCCGATGGCCAGCAGCACGATCTTCGCGTCGACCAGGGCGCCGCCAGCGGGTGGACCTCGCTGGGCACCTTCCGGTTGAGCGGAGAGAGCGGCGAACGCCTGGAGATCTACGACAACAGTGGCGAGGCTTTTGCTGATCGCCTGCAGTTTGTGGCCGACGCGTTGAGGCTGACGCGCCGGGGCGTCGAAGAGCCCGAGGTCGACGCCGGTGAGCCCGACGCGGGGCAACCCGACGCCGGTGAGGAGGACGCGGGCCAACCGGACACGGGTACCGACCTGCCCGACGCCGGCTCGCAACCCGACGCTGGTGCCCAACCCGACGCCGGCGACGCCTCGGAAGATCGCATGCTCGAAGAGAACTCCTGCGTGGGCTGCTCTTCCACCGACTCCGGCGGATCTTCGGCGCTGATGCTCTTGCTTATGGCCGGCCTGCTCGCCAGGCGGCGCATGCGCCGCACCGCCTGAGCGCGCAGAAAAACTCCTTGAACAAAAAACCCCGACGCCGGATGGCGTCGGGGTTTTTTAATGCTCTGCATAAAGCGGGTGATGGGATTTGAACCCACGACCTTCAGCTTGGGAAGCTGACACTCTACCGCTGAGTTACACCCGCAGAGGGTCTGAGTAGATTAGGCAGTTGCGCAACCGCGTCAAGCCTAAAGTGCATGCGTTACGAGGCCTGCTGGCCGATCGCCTCCAGCTGCTCTTTGACCGCCTGCTGCATATCGGCGCTCAGCCCCTCGCGCGCCTGCAGTTCGGTGAGGGTGTTGCGCGCCTCGTCGGTGTGGCCGAGCTCCAGCTCGCAGAGCGCGATCTGGTAGGCGGCGGCGTCCCGGGCGTCGGGGTCGTCGGCGGCCTGACGGAACTCGTCGAGCGCTTCGTTAAGAAGTCCCATCTCGCGGTAGGCCACGCCCAGCTCCAGGTTGGAGTTGACCACCTCGCCGAAGTTCGGGGCGGCGACCTTCCCGGTGGGGTTGGCCGCGCTGGGGTTGAACTTCTGCGAGAGGCTGCGCGCGCCGAAGGGGTTGTCGGCAGCGCCCAGGCCGCCGCGCACCTGCATCAGCTGCGCGCGCCGCTTGGCCAGCCCCGGGTGGTTGGGGTGCTGGTCTTCAAAGGTGCTGATCGCCTCCGACGCCTCTTCGGTCAGCCCCTGCTGGATGAAGAAGTCGATCTCCGCCATCTCGCCCATCGGGTCGTCGCCGCCGATGTTGACGTCGCCGCCGGAGAACATGTCGCCGAAGAGGTCATCGAAGATGTCGTCGGCCTCCACATCGGCGAAGAGCGAGTTCACGCTGGGTGCCTCCCCACCGGCCGGCGCGTCGTCGAGCGCCGAGAAGTCCACCTCGCCAATGCCGCCGACATCCTGGCTCAGATCCATATCGACGACGTCGTCGGTATCAAAGGCCAGCTCATCGTCGGAGACCACGCTGGAGGCGATGTCCAGCCCGGCCATCAGGCCCGGCTCCTCCACGCTCTCAAAGGTGCCGATGTCGTCGATGTCGACGTCGTCGAAGTCGCCAATCTCCTCGATCGACTCCATGTCGCCCAGCGAGAGGGGCTCGGCCTCGGTGGCCTGGGCAAGTCCGCTCTCGGGCGCATCGCCAAAGGCGTCAAAGGCCGAGTCGAGGGTCTCCAGCGCGGCGTGCACCGCGTCGTCGGCCTCAAACTCCTCGGAGGGAGGCAGAAAGTCGACGACCGCCTCATCGAGGAAGTCCAGGGAGTCGGAGGCAGGCTCTTCGCTGACGAACGCGTCGATGTCGTCGACGTCGACCTGCATGGTGCCCGGCTCATCGACGACCTCGACGACCTCAATGGCGTCGATGGAGATCTCGGCGATGCCATCGGTAGGCGGCGGCCCGTTGAGGTCGACCCCGAGCGCCTGGGCGCGCACGTGCACGGCCTGCGGGTTGGGAGCCACCTCGAGCGCCTCGGTCAAAAACTCATAGGCCCGCAGCGGCGTCTCGGCGGTGAGCTCGGCCAGGGTGATCAGCGTGCGGTAGGCCCCGGCCTGATCGCGGGTGGCACGCGCCAGATCCAACTTCTGCTGGTGGGCCACCACGCTCTTCGGAGAGCGCTCCAGCGCGGCCTCAATGGCGGCCACCGCCTTGTCGTAAAGACCGTACTTTAAGAAGACCTGGCACTCGCTGAGCATCTGCCGGATCTCGGTCTCCGTGGCCGGCGCGGCCTCCACCGCCTCGATCGCAATGAGCCCGGAGGAGGTGCCATCGTCGAGAAACTCCACCTCGTTGGTGATGTCGACGAAGGCCTCAACCGACTCGGCCACCGGCGCCGGAGGCTGAGGGGCGGGCGGTTGCGGAGCGGGCGGCTGGTAAGCCTGCGGTGCGCTCGGACGTGCGGGCGGCGTCTGGGGGGCTGGCGCGCGCGGCGGGGCCGACTGC
>NZ_VOSL01000107.1 GCF_007997005.1 Lujinxingia vulgaris
AGCTGCGCTGGCTGGAGCCGCACGTGTTGCGTGCGGCGCGCGCGCGGCTCGGCCGCGGGCGCGTCGATGTGCGTCTGGAGCTGGGCGCCCCCGCCGAGCAGCAGGGGGGCTTTGACGCCATCGACGCCGGCCGCTTTGACGAGGTCGCGCGCAGGCTTCGCGAACTCAGTGAGGCCAGCCTGGGAGGCGCTCAGGTCACCCTCGCCGATGTGTTGAGCTTCCGCAGCTATGTGGAGCGCGACGACGCGGAGCGTTTTGATGAGAGCGCGCTCGACGCCTTGCTCCCCGTGGTGGAGCAGGCGCTGGAGCGTCTTCAGGAGGCGCGCCGGGCCGAAGGTGCGGGCATTGATGATGATCTTCGCGGTCATCTGCGCGAGCTGGGCGCGCGCATCGACGCGGTCGATGCGCTCGACGAGGCGGAGCGGCCTGCGTACCGAAGCCGCATTGAGGCGCGCCTGCGCCAGGCGGTGAGCGACTTCGGCGTGGGGCAGATTGACGAGGAGCGGCTCGCGCAGGAGCTGGCCTACGTGGCCGAGCGCGGCGACATCTCCGAGGAGCTGCAGCGCGCGCGCTCGCATGTTGAGCGCTTGGGTCAGGTGCTGGATGCGGCCGGCGACGAGGGCGTGGGCAAGAAGATCGACTTCTACCTTCAGGAGCTCATTCGCGAGGTCAACACCATGGGCTCCAAGAGCCACCTGGCCGCGCAGAGCGACCTGGTGGTGGAGATGAAGAGCATCATCGAGAAGATGCGCGAGCAGAGCGCCAACGTGGCGTAGCGCCTTGCGGCGGCGAGAAGTAGTCGGGTTTATCAAGAAGTACAAGGACTTAGAGATGGCCGAGCAGGGCGTATTGCTGATCGTATGTGGACCTTCCGGCGTAGGAAAGACCAGCCTGTGCCGGGCGCTGCTGGAGGCGCGTCCGCGGCTTACGCCCAGCGTCAGCTACACCACCCGCGCGCGCCGCGGCGACGAGGTCGACGGGCAGGCCTACCACTTTGTGGACGTGCCCACCTTTGAGGCGATGATCGAGCGCGAGGAGTTTGCCGAATGGGCGAAGGTTCACGGCAACTACTACGGCACCTCCTCAAAGGTGATTGAGGCGGCCTGGGCCGAGGGCCGAGACGTGCTCTTTGACATCGACTATCAGGGCGCGCAGCAGCTCAAAGCGCGCTACCCGCACGCCACGACCGTGCTGGTAGCGCCGCCGGATATGAAGACGCTGGAGGGGCGCCTGCGCGGACGCGGCACCGACGCCGAAGAGGTGATCGAGCGGCGGCTCAAGGCCGCGCGTCACGAGCTCAATCAGCATGAGCTCTTTGAGTTTTTGCTGGAGAACCGCGACTTCGATGCGGCACTGGGGGCGCTCAGCGCCATCTACGACTCCGCGCGCCACGCCCGCGCGATGAGGGTCGACTGGCTCAACGCGCTGCTCAAGCAGAGCTGAGCGCGCATCTTCCAGGAAGATGAAAAGGCCGCCGGCGCATCGCGCGCCGGCGGCCTTCTTTTTGGCGTCGTCATCGTGCGGGGGCGTCGGTCTAACTCAGCGCCTTGCGCAGCCGCTTGATATGCAGCGAGAGCTCGGCCAGCCCCTCGTACCACCCGATCTCTTCGGCCAGCGAGCGGGCGCTTCGGAAGTACTCCTTGGCCTGCTCCAGCTCGCCGGCCTCCATCGCGGTGATGCCCAGGTTGGTGAAGATGCGGCTCTGGTTGAGCAGGTCGCCGGTGGCGCGGGCAAACTGGGCGGCGTTCTCAAAGTACTGCTGGGCGCGTTTGACGTCGCGCACGCTCAAGCTGAGGGCGCCGAAGTTCGACATCACGCGCACCAGGCCACGGAAGTCCTCGATGGCGCGGGCCTGCTGGTAGGCGGTCTGCAAAAACTGCTGGGCGCGCTGGTAGTCCTTCTGGCGGATGAAGAGGGTGCCCAGCTGGTTGTAGGCCGTCCAGAAGAGCTTGCGGTCGTCGGGGTCCTGCAGGTCGAGGTCACCGACCTGCTCGACCTTCTGGGAGACCTGCATCAGGAGGTTGGCGGCGTGGGGGAGCTGGTTCTCTTTCTCAAAGAGCTGCGCCAGCGCGAGCAGGGCTTTGATCTCACGTTTGAGATCGGCGGCTTCGACCGCTTCGTTGAGCAGGGTCTCCAGGCTGGATTTGCTCTCTTCGATGCCGCCGGCGTCCATGGCGATGAGCCCGCGCTCGTAGAGAAGATCGTGGCGAAGCGCCCCGTCGAGGGCGTCGAGGTCGGGCAGGGCGTCGATGACGCGCTGGGCATCTTCGAGGCGGCCGGATTCGCGCATGGCGACGAGCTGGCGGGCCAGCGCGGTCAGCCGCGTCTCGTGGGTGGCGTCGACCTTGCCTTCGAGCAGCTCGACGGCCTCCTGGAAGTTGTCGATGGCCCCGGCGTAGTCGTAGAGCTCCAGCAAAAGCTCCCCGGCGCGCGTCAGGTAGTAGGCGGCGCCCTCAAAACCCTCGACGGCGCGGTAGTGGAAGGCGACCATCAGCGGGTATTCGATGGGGTCGACCGCCGCGAAGTCGGGGGCGCCCTCCAGAAACTCGATGATGCGCGAGTGCAGCTGCGCGCGCGTCGATTTGGGAAGGCGCTCGTAGGCGACCCGGCGTAGCGCGCGGGGCTGAAACGCCACGTGAATGCGCTCGAAGCCATCGAAGCGGGCTTCCAGGAAGTTCAGGGCCACGAGATCTTGCAGCGCGCCCTGCGGGTCGAGGTGCGCCGGGATGATCTGCATAAAGAAGTCTTCGCGGAAGCTCTCACCGACCACCGAGGCAATCGCCAGCACGTCGCGAAGTTGGTCAGGCAGCGCGTCAACGCGCGCAGCGAGCAGCTCCTGGAGGTTGAGCGGGACGCCGGCGTCGAGGAGCTCTTTTTCGCTGGCGAGCTTGCCGCCGCTCTTCTGCAAGACGGCCCGCACAAGCTCGTAGAGGAACATCGGGTTGCCGCTGGAGCGGGCGTGCACCTGGGCGACGATCTCCGGCGGCGGGGTGTAGCCGAGCACCTGCGCGACAAACTGGCGAGACTCATCTTCCGAAAATCCGCCGATCTGCAGGATCTCAAAATTGCCCGGCAGCCCGTGGTCGAGCGCGGTGGACTCAATGCGGCGCGTGACCGCGATGAGGATGGGCTGCTTTTGAATGCCGGCCAACAGGTTGTCGATGAAGTCGATGGTGAAGCGGTCCTCGACCATCACATCGTCAATGGCCAGCAGCACCGGGCCTTTCTTCATCGCAAAACGCAGCAGCCGGTAGAGCAGGGCGGCGGCGAAGTTCGAAAAGCCCTGCGCGTCGCTCCAGGGCACGTCCGGGGTGTTGAGGGCGTCTTTTTGTTGGCCGAGGAAGACTTGCAGCACCGGGCTGATGTGCTTTTTGTTGAGCCCGATGGCCTCGCAAGCCTTGGTGATGAGGACGGCCGGATCTTTGTAGGTCTGGGCGATCTGGCGGATCCAGGAGCGTACCGGTTGCAGTGCGACCTGGGCGGCGCCCAGCTCGGCGTCTTTGACGACGAAGGTCTGCCAGCCGGACTCACTCAGGGCGCTGGCGTAGCGATCCAGGAGCAGGCTCTTGCCGGTGCCCAGGTCGCCGAGGATGGCCACGCCGCCGCCGGCGCCTTTGCCCGCCTCGGTGCCGCGGGCGGTGGTGGCGCGGCGCATCAGCTCTTCGAAGTAGATCGGGCGCGGCACGTAGACGTCGATCTCGGCCAGGTCCCGGGGAGCCTGGGCGGCGGGGGCCTCCAGCCCTAAGACCTCGGCGGCCTCTTCGCCGGCGACCGCGCGCAGGTTCGAGAAGCGGACCTTTTCGCGGGTGGCGTCGATGAGATCGTCGTCGGCAAAGATCTTGGCCTCGCGCACACCGCGGGCGATCTCGATGGCGCGATCGATGGCTTCGCCGTAAGCGTTGCCGCCTTTGCGGTCGCTGACGAAGACTTCGCCGTAGACCAGACCGATGCCGATGTGGTCGGCGCCCTGCTCCAGGGAGCGGAACTTCTGCTGGAGGGCAACCGCGCACTCCACCGCGCGCACATTGTCGCCGACCCGGGCTTTGCGGGCACCGAAGAGCACGGTGTAGGTGCCGCCCAGGTTGGAGTCGACCTCGCCATCGAAGTGGCGCACGATCTCTTCGATGAGCTTCTTCTCCTGGCGGCTGCGCCTGGCGAGCTCTTCGGGGTCGATGCCGGATTTGCGGCGCGAGCGCTGCTGAATGGCGAGCACGGCGACCTTGCGGCGCTCGCCAGCCAGGCTCCCCTCCAGGGCGTCGGCGCTGAAGGTCTGGTCGAGCACCGAGGTGCCCGCGGCGATGCCGGTGGCCAGGCGTTGGGATTGCTCCAGGGCCATCGCGCCGAACCCGCCGGAGCGGGTGTAGAGGCTGCTCAGGCCGGTGCGGCTGGTCGAGCCGCTGTCGGGGCCGGGGCCGGTGGCCGGGCGCATGTTGCCCGTGCCCCCGCGCATGTTACCGGTGCCGCCACGCACAAGACCGCTTGCGGCGAGCGAGCCGCTGTAGTTGCCGCTGGCGCTGCCGGTATCGCCGCTGTAGGGCCCGACGTTGCCGGTGTGGCCGCTCTCCAGCTCGTTGAGCGCGCGCTGCAGGGCGTCGCGCATCTCCTTGGCGGTCTGGTAGCGCTTGCGGACGTTGCGCTCCATCGCCCGCATGGTGATGTGCTCCAGCACAGGCGGGATGGGCACGTCGGGGGCGATCTCGGAGGGGCGGCGAATCGGCGACTGCATCACCCGCCCGATAATCGTGACGGCGTCTTTGGCGTGAAAGATGCGCTTGCGGGTGAGCATCTCGTAGAGGATGACCCCGACCGACCAGACATCGGCGCGACCGTCGAGGTCCTCTTTGCGCATGATCTGTTCGGGGCTCATGTAGTCGAAGGTGCCCACGATGTTGCCGGCCTGGGTGTAGGGGCCGGCCTCCATGGCAGGGCCTTTGACCTTGGCGATGCCGAAGTCGAGGACTTTGACGAAGTCGGGCTGGCCGGCGACCTTCTCGACCATGATGTTGGCCGGCTTAAGGTCGCAGTGCACGATCTCGGCGTTATGCGCCTGCTCCAGCGCGCTCAAGAGCTGGATGAGGATGCCGCAGATGCGCTTGGGATCGAGGGGAAACTCTTTTTTGATGACGTCTTTGAGCGTCAACCCGGGCAGGTGCTCCATGACCAGGTAGAGCGTGCCGTCGTCTTCCTTCCCGTAGTCGACGATGGTGATGATGTTGGGGTGGCGCAGCATGTTAATCGCGCGCACCTCCCGCATAAAATAGAACTCGCCGTCGGGGTTATTCTCGGTGGGTTTGAGGACTTTGATGGCGACCTTACGCTCCAGGGGGTACTGGATGGCGGAGTAGACGTTGCCCATGCCCCCTTCGCCGATCTTGGAGACGAGCTCGTAGGTGTCTTTGAGGCGCGTGCCGATGAGCGGGTCGACGGCGCGCTTGCGCGCCGGGCGTGAGGGGGCAGAGCCCACTGCGGAGACGCTGCTTGGCGAGGTTCCCGGGCGATGCGACTGCGAGATCGAGGCCGGGTCATCAGGGGCGAGCGGTTCGACCTCGACGTCGAGCAGCTCGGGGATGTTTTTGTCGTCGCTCATAGCAATCGCGCCATCTTCGCGGGGGTGTCTCGGGGAGCCGGTGCGGGCTGTCCGGTGTTCAGTCGAGCTTGAGGTTCATCAGGTCGGCGATGATCGCCTCGCGTTTCTGGCGCTCCTCGGCGATGAGGTCTTCGACGGTCTTGGAGAGCGCCTCCTCATTGCGGGTAAGCCAGCCAAACGAGGTGTCCAGGAAGTCGCCGGAGCCGACCAGGTCCACATGCCAGGTCTCGTCCTCGGCCTGGATCATCACGAACTCCTGCGCGCCGCGGGTGACGACCAGGGCTGTGGTGCCATCTTCGGAGACGCGGATCTCGCTGATGCCGGAGCCGAAGACGATGGCGTTATCGTCGGGCATCTCGGCCTTTTCAAAGACATGGTCAAAGAGTTCGCGACCGTCGCCCACCGACGCGAGCAATTCGACGCCGGACTGGCTTCGAGCCAGGCGGTGATCGGTCTGGGGCAGGTAGCTCTCGATGAGTTGGTTCATCTGCACCAGGCGATCGTAGCGCTCCTGGAAGTAGGCGCGGGTCTGCGGATCGAAGCGCTCCCAGACCACGTCGGGCTGACCGGCGAAGAGGGCGTCGCGGAAGATCGTGTAGGCGTCGCCCGGATCGGTCGGGTCGAGCTCCGAGGAGCAGGCCATCGCGCCCAAAGCGAGGGTGAGCGCCAGCAGGGTGAGCAGCAGGTTGGACGCGAGGCGTTTCAAGAGCAGACACCGAGTACGGGGAGGAGAATACGGGCGGGTGAGCGCAGGGCTCACCGGAGGCGTGCGCTAAGAGGCGGTACGTTGCCAAGAGTGTAGCCCCCGGGGTAGCGCCATGTAAAGGTGGGCGCAGGCCTTGCGCTCTCACTCGATGGGGGGAAGTGAGTGTGCGCTCAGGAGTCGTCCTCGGCGTCGTCATCGGAGGCGTAGGGGTTGTTGGGGCCGAGGGTCGTCAGATGAGGTGGCATCGGCGGGAGGCCCAGGCGTTGCCAGCGCCGCTCGAACCAGCGTCGCCAGTAGAAGTTGGCGTCATGGCGAGGCCAGCCCAGGCTCTGGGGCTCGTTGCCGGAGAGGCGCATCAGGGTGCGCTGGGCGTTGTAGCTCAAGTGGGGATCTTCGGCGACGGCCTGGCAGAGCTCCCAGACGTAGCGCAGGCTGATCTCTTCGATCGGAAAGCCGGCGATCTGAAAGCCGCGGGTCAGCCACTGGTCGCGGGTCAGGCGGCGGTGCTCCTGGTACCAGGCGCGCCAGAGGGCGGCCGGGGAGTCGTCTTCGGGGCGGGTGTCCAGGGCGTGTGCGACGGCGCGGAGGTCGTGGTTGGTGAGGATGCGCAGGGCGTGTTCGATCTGGCGGCGCGTGATGGGGTCGGCCGGGTCCAGGGCTTCGATGAGGTCGGGGACCGGCGCCGGATCGTCGCGTCGGGCCAGGGCTTCGGCGGCAAGCGCGGCCAGGGGAAGTTGGCCTGCGGAGCCGAGATCGACGGCCTCCGGGCGTTGGAGCAGGCTGGCGAGCGCCAGGGTGGCGTCGGGGTCAGCGGTGCGAGAGAGGGCGTGAACGAGCTCGGCCAGGACGCGGGGGTGGGTCTCGGTGCTCAGGCGCGCGCTCAGCGCCGGAAGGTGGCTGCCGAGCTCGGGGAGGGCGCGGGCGACCGCGGCGCGCACCCCTGGCGAGGGATCGTCGAGCAGGGTCAGGACGTCGCGCGCGGCGGAGCGGGAGCCGAG
>NZ_VOSL01000108.1 GCF_007997005.1 Lujinxingia vulgaris
GTGGCGGCGCCGGCGACGGAGCGCCCTCGCCAGAGCGTCGGGCTGAGCGCGGGGCGGCAACCCCTTGCAACGCGCGCCGGCGACCGCGCCGCCCTCGCCAGAGCGTCAGGCTGAGCGCAGGGCGTGGCGGGTTACCCGGGGAGGTCGGTGCGCGTCAGGCTCAGCTCCAGCGCACCATCACGGGCATCGGGGAAGATCGCCCGGGTGTCGCGGGCCAGCCTCTTGAGCTCTTCGGCAAGCTCGGTGGGCGTCTCCAGCTGCGCCAGCGCTTCGGCATCGAGCACCTGCGTGGCCAGCGCCCCCAGCTCCGAGAAACGCTCCAGGTGCTCCTGCAACGAACTCTCCAGGGGGCTCAGCGCCACGAGCATCAAGTAGACCGGCGCATCGGCCCGGGCTTCGGTCTTAAAGCCCTCGGCGCGCGTGGCCGCAAACACCAGCGGATGATGCACATGCTCGCTGCGCGCGTTGACCAGCATCACCCCGTCGATAAGCTCTCGCGTAAAACCCGGATCATCACGCAGCAGCGCCTCGACCACTTCCTGGCGGTAGGTCTGGGAGGCGTCGTCCTCAAAGTAGCATGAGAGCAGCGTGTGCAGCGCCTCGCGCTCCTCGGTCTCCTCCATGGCCACGCGCACCCGCCGCGCCTTGAACGCCTCGGCCAACCCCGGCTCCTCGTCGGCCGCGGGCAGCTGCGCTTCGTCGATGTCACTCAGAACGACAAAGCTCATCGAGTAGCTGGCGAGCGCCTCGAGTCGCGCCGGCAGGGCTTCGAGCTCCGGCGACCAGGGCAGCGTGCCCTGACGCGCGCTTAAGAAGATCAGAAGATCATGCTCTTCCACTCGCCGCTGCAGCGTCACCACCAGATCCTCCATCGTGGTGAAGCCCACAAAGGAGGAGGCGATCTCGGGTTTGATGGTATCAAAGCGGCCGCGGATCCGACGCATCTCATCCTTGAGGCAGAGCCCGGTGAGCAGCGCCCCCATCGCGTTGGTCAGTCGCTTGATGTCGCGCAGCGCGCGGGTGTAGCCGGGGTGGTATTCGATCAGAGGCGGAAACACCACGATCACCCGGCGCACGGTGTTGATCGGCTGGGTGAGGTGATTGATGAAGACCTGCTGCTCGGTCTGTTGCAGCAGCTGATCGGTGATCACGCCGAAGTTCGCGCGCCGGGCCGCAGAGGACGAGGCCGGGCCGCTCCAGCCCACCACCAGGTCGGAGACGCGCCGCTCCATCACCGCCCGCGCGATCCCCGAGGCCAGGTTATGGGCCACGCGTGTCACGGGCACCACCGGCACTTCTGCCGACGCCCCGTGCACCACCGCCGCCGAGAGCATACGCTCGGCGGCGGCCACTGCCTGGGCGGTGTCTCCCTCCTCGAGCACCACCGAGAGGGGGAAGACCGGCTCCTCCGAGCCGTGCTCGCGCACCAGAAAGGTAAAATCGAGCAGGGCGCGGGCATGGGCGGCGTTGGCCAGAGGCACCAGAAAGCGTTGCGGCGCCTCATCGTCGCCACTGCCACCTTGCTCCTCCTGGGCCAGCGCCATCTTGCGCCCGAAGCGCTCGGTGACCATCGGCGAGACAAAGCAGGTCACCGCGATCATCACGATCGTGCCGTTGAGCACCGCCTCATCAAAGAGCCCCACATCAAAGGCCACCAGCACCACGGCCAGGGTGGCGGCGGCCTGGGCCGCCGAGAGCCCGAAGATCACCATCTGCTCCTCGCGGCTGTAGCCGAGCACCTTCTGCGTGAGCAGCGCGGCGAGCCACTTGGCGAAGAGCGCGGTGCTGACCATCGTGGCGGCCACAATTAAGGCGTCCGCTCCGCTGAAGAGCACCCGCACGTCCACCAACATCCCCACCGAGATCAAGAAGAAGGGGATAAAGAGCGCGTTTCCCACAAACTCAATGCGGTTCATCAGCGTGCTGGATTCGGGGATCAGGCGGTTGAGCGCAAGCCCGGCCATAAACGCCCCGATGATCGCCTCCACCCCGGCGAGCTCCGCAAGAAAGGCCGCCAGAAAGACCACCGCCAGCACAAAGACGTACTCGACGACCCCCTCGCTCCCGACCTTGCGAAAGAACCAGCGCCCCACCCGCGGGATGCTCCAGAAGACCAGCGCCACGTAGAGGCCAAGGCCGATGACCAGGGTCAGCCAGAAGTTCATGTCCAGCGAGCCGCGCGTCGAGCCCATCACCACCGCCAGCACCAGCAGCGCGGCGGTGTCGGTGATCACCGTGCCGCCCACCGTGGCGGTGACCGCGTTGGATTTGCTCACCCCCAGCCGGCTTGTCACCGGGTAGGCCAGCAGCGTGTGTGAGGCAAACATGCTCGCCAGCAAGATCGCCACCATGAACTCCAGCCCCAGAATGTACATCCCGGCAAGCGTCCCCAGGGTCTGCGGCACGAGGAAGGTCAGCACCCCGAAGACCAGGCTGTGGTTTCGATACTTCGCAAAGCGATTAAGATCGATCTCCAGCCCGGCGGTGAACATAATGTAGAGCAGCCCCACCGTGCCCAGCAGCTGGAAGGTCGCGTCGCGCTCCAGGAGCCCCAGGGCGTTGGGCCCGGCGATGACCCCGGCCAGCAACAACCCGATGATCTCGGGGAGCCGCATCTTGCGCACGGCCAGCGGCGCCACCAGCAACATCAGCATGACCACCGCAAAGATCAGCACCGGGTCGGTAAAGGGGGTCTCAAAGTGGTGGAGCAACGCATCCATACATGCATCCTTTTGGGGCATCCCGTACCCGTCGGGGGCTGACGCCGTCCAGAGGGCGCGTCGATCCCGTTCAACACACCGGCGTCGGGGGCCGGAATTCGTCCTCGCCGGTTTATGATGATGGGCATCGCCGGGAGGTTTTGGCGATAAGGAACATAAGCCAGGCAGGCCGGTCTTTTAGTTCTGCGCGTTCACTCGCCGACCATGGTCGTGGCGATGAGGCGCGGATGGCGATGATGATGCGGCATGGCGGCGACGCACCCGCCGAGAAAGGATGCTATGTCGAAGCGATGGATACGCCCGGCCACCGGGTTAAGCGCGCTCGGGATGCTGATGTGGGTCAGGGCGGCGCATGCCGCCGACGCTGGCCAGGCGATGGTCCTCGCGCAAGGCTCCACGCTGCGGGTGCTGGTGGGCCTGGGGCTTGTGGCCTGCGCGACGCTCCTGGCCTACCTCTCACCGGGGCTGCTGGGACGGCGCACCGGCGTGGTCACCGGCGCCCACTATGTGGCGCTGGGTATCCTGGTGGTGCCCGTCGGCGGGCTGCTCCGCGCCGAGGTTACCCCGGTGCTCGAACCGATGATGGCGCTCACCGTCGGGGCGATCGCCCTTGCGGCCGGGCTGCGCTTGAGCCCGGCCCGGCTTGGCGAGATCGGGGCGGCGGATCTTAAGCTCGGCGCGATCATCTCCGGGGTGGGCGCGCTGGTGATGGTGGCCCTTCCCCTGGCTCTGCTCCGCGGTAGCGTCCCCCCGGAGGTGTGGGACGCCACCGGGGCCGGGCTTGCGGCGCTCGGTGTGCTGGCACTCTGTGCCGATGACGACCAGCTCCAGCGCCTCAGCGCTACCCTGGGGGTGAGCAGCCCGGCGGCGGCGCGAGCCGCCCGGGTTAGCCAGGCGTGCGCGCTGGCCGCGTTGCTCGGCGTGCTGGCGTGGTTCTCGTGGCATCACGACGCCATCGCGGGCGTCGCCGAGGGTGTGCTGCCTCTGGTGGGGCTGGGCCTGCATCTGGGGCTGGGGGCGCTGGCGGGCGGGCTGGCCGGAGCGCTCTTACAGGGCCGACCCGACGATGATCGCATGATCACGATCGTGCTCGGCGTCGGCGTCACCCTCAGCGCGGTGGCCTGGGTGGCCAACCTCTCGGTGGTGGCGGTCAACGCGGTGGCCGGCATCATCATGGCGTCGATGAGCTCGGAGTCGCTGCGACTGACCAGGGTGCTCGATGCGCTCAGCGCCCCCCTTTACGTGCTCGCGCTCTTCTTTGCCGGGACGATGTGGGCCGGCGGAAGCCCGGCGTTCATCTGGGGGGCGGCGCTCCTCTTTGTGCTTCTGCGTTATGCGGGGCGCGTGCTCGGGGTGGCCGCCTACCGCCCCCGCTTGAGGGGCCTTCGACCCGACCCGGGGACGCACCGCGCGCTCTGGGCGCCCGGCGCGCTGGGTGCGGCCCTCGTCATCGACCTGGCCCACGCGCTGCAACCTGAGCCCGGGGCCGCCCGGATGGTCTCCGCCCTGATCCTCGCGCTCTTTCTGGCCGATCTGCTGGCCTGGGTGCTCCTGCGCGGATGGCTCATCGACATCTCCGAGGTCGACGCTGAGCGCCGCGCCCACTCCCCCTGGGGGAGCTGGCAGGAGGAGCGCTGATGCGGGAGTTTCTGACCCTCTTCATTCTCATCGCGCTGGTGACCCTGACCCACCTGGCCCTGCCCGCGGGCGCCAGCGCGCTCTTCGGCGATGAACTCGTGGCGGTCGGGCTGATGGTGCTCCTGGCCTTTGCCACCGGGGAGGCGTTTCGCCGGGTGGGGCTTCCCTCGCTGCTGGGCTACATCGGCGCGGGTGTGGCGCTGGGCCCGAGCTTCGCCAGCCTGATGCCCGAAGCCTACCCCTTCGCCATCATCTCCTCTCGCCTCATCGACGACCTGGCGGTGGTGCAGCTCCTGGTCGTTGCGCTGATCGGCATGTTGGCGGGCGCGAAGTTGCGTCTGGCGGAGCTCCGAGAGCACGGCCGACTTGTCGCTCGGGTCACCCTGGCGATCGCCCTGACGGTGATCCCGGCCACCGTGCTGACGGTGCTGCTCGTCACGCAGATCCTCCCGCAGCAGCTGGCGATCTTCGCCGCCGAGTCGTTCTTTTTGCAGATCATCATTGCGCTCTTCTTCGGGGTGCTGGCCTTCGGGCTGAGCCCGACGATCACCGTGGCGTTGATTCAGGAGTTGCGCGCCCGCGGGCCACTGGCCAGCGCGGCGTTGAGCGTGGTGATCGCTGGCGAGTTTTTGATCTTCGGCTTCTTTGCGGCGTTGATGGCCGGGGCGACCTGGGTGCTTGGCCCGGAGCCGCTCACCGGCGGGTCGTTGGCTGGATTGCTGCCGGCGCTGCTCACCGAGCTTGCCCTCTCGCTGGCGCTTGGCCTGGCGCTGGGCGTGGCGATCGCCGCCTACGCCCGCTGGATACGCGCTTACTTGCTCCTGATGGTGCTCGGTGCCGGGGTGCTCGCCTACCTTGGCACGTTGCGCGTGCTCGCCGAGCCGACGCTGGTCTTTCTGGTCGCTGGCTTCTTTGTGCAAAACGCCACGGCCCGGGGGCGCGAGCTGGTGAGGGCGCTCGAGCAGGTGGCGCTCCCGGTCTTTGTGATCTACTTCGCGACGGTGGCCGCTGGCCTCGATCTTCGGGCGGCGCCGGGCTATCTGCCCCTGGTGCTGGCGTTGGTCGCGGTGCGTCTGGGCGCGCTCCACCTGGCCACGCGCCGGGCCTGCGCACCCGCGGTCGACACCCGCCAGAGCCTCCAGTACCTGCCCGGCGCGTTCGTCGCTCAGGACGCCGTGGTGCTGGTGCTGGCCGGGGTCGTCGCGGTCAACTTCCCGGTGTGGGGGCCCGCGTTTCAGAGCGTGGTGATGGCCACCGTGATCGTCTACCTGAGCCTGGGGCCGATCGTGTTCAAGAGTGGCCTGGAGCGCTCCGGTGAGGCCCGCCGCACCTCCCATGAGCGCCGCGACGAGCGCGTACTGGGCCTGGAGGAGTTTGAACTTCTCGAACCCACCGACCCTGGCCAGCGCCTCGACGCGCCGCGCTTCGACGACGCCTGGCTGCGCGGCCATATCGACGATCTCCGCTGCGCGCTCATCGATCAGGCCGAAGCGACCTTTCAAAAGCCCATCCGTGAGCGCCGCGATGGTATCATCGACGCCCTCATCGAGCTGGAGGCCGTCGTCGACGACCTCATCGAGGGGCTCAATGCATGGGATGCCCACGCCTCGCTGCGCGAAGGCGACGACGAGCGCGAGGATCATCGTCAGGGACTGCGCCAGGTGCAGCGCGTCCACATGACGCATGTCGGCGAGGTCTACGAGGGGTTGCTCCGCCTGGAGGGCGCCCCGCTGACGCCGGCGTCGGTGGAGGCTTTTTTGAGCGCGATCCGCGCCATGGAAGATAAACAGACCCTCTACCGCATCGAGCGCGAGCCGGCGCTGGAGCAACCCCGGGCCGACGACGCTCCCTGGCTGCGCGCGCTGAAGTGGGGACGACGCGTGCGTCGTCGGGTGCTGGGCAAAGGTTACCGCAACGTGCCGGTCGGCAGGCTCTGGCGTTACCACCTGGAGCTCTCTCTGCCGGTGCAGCTGCTTCGGGTGACCCCGCCGATCGCCTCGCAATACGAGGAGCTCTGGCGCAGGCTCTGGCAGCACCTTCGGGAGGTGGATCGCTTCCTGGAGTCGCTGGCTGCGGCCCCGCGTGACGAAGGCGTTGGCGCGGCAGAGCAGGGCGAGCCGCCCCGCAAGGAGGGCACCTCAACGACCTCCATAAAGGCTCAGATCGCCGCATTCCATGCGGACTTCGTCGAGCGCCACGCCGAGCTTGCTCGCCACACCCGGCGCAGCGCCGAGGTCGGCCTCAAAGGCTACGGCCAGAGCCTGGAGCGCTGCTACCACGCGTTTTTGCGGGGCGTGGCGCTGGCGGGCACAAGCCAGCTGCCGGCGCTCAGCTACCGCCCTTCCTCGCGATTTGCATCGGCGCGCCGCGCGTCGAGCCGACTCGGAGATCGCCTGGCCCGTCAGCAGCAGATCATCGACGGGTACCGCGGGTGGCTGCGCCTCGATCATCAGGTCTCGGAGTTTGTGCAGTGGTCGCAGGCCACCCGCCACGCCGCCGACCGCGCCGCCCGCCAGGCGCTGGAGGCCAGCATCGAGCCTCTGGAGGCCCTGGAGCAGGCGCTCGAAGAACTTCATGAGCGCGCCCGCACCGGGGCCCCGGACTGGGAGCTTGTCTTCACCTCCGAGCTCCGACCGCTCCTCTTGCGCGCGCGCCGCGCCCAGGAGCTCCGGTTGGCCCGCGTGCGTCAGGGGCGCACCACCCGCCAACTTCTCGACCTTGTGGAGGCCCGCGTCGAGCGGCTGCCTTCGGCCATCGCGGTGCTCGCCGCCGATCCCGAGCGCGCCATCGTCTCCAGCGCGCAGCACTACGAGCTTCCGCTACGCCGCTGGGTCAGCTCCCAGGTCAGCCGCGAGCTCGCGCTGCGCGTGGTCGACTTCAACGATCGCGCCGCCACCCGTCAGGAGGAGCGCCACGCGCTGCTCGCGGGTATCGAGCAGCTGCTGGAGTTCCACCTCCTCACAAGCCGGCGCCAGCCCACCGGCGACGCTCCCAACGCGCTGGACGACGCGCTGACCCCACATCCCGAGGAGGGCGCCGGCGCCCAGGGCATCGAGCGCGCGCTGCGCGCGCTGACCAGCCTGCGCGAGCGCGTCAGCCGCGACGAAGACGAGCTCGTCGCCTGGCTGCTCTCGGAGTGGGACCGCCTGATGGCCCGCGCCTTCGAGCCGATCGAAGATCGCCGCCTGGGCGAACTTCAGCGTGAGCTCGCCCGCCAGGGCGCGGCGTCGTTTGTGGCGCGCGGTGAGTCCTGGGCCGGAGAGCTGCTGGAGCCTGTGGCGCGCCATCTTCGCGCCGCGCGCGCCCGCGCCGCCAGCGGGTCCCGGGAGCTGGGCGAAGAGCTCCGCGC
>NZ_VOSL01000109.1 GCF_007997005.1 Lujinxingia vulgaris
CCCAGGGCGGCGCGTTTGCCCGTGGCCTCCACGCTCACGCCCGGTGCGCACCACGCGGGCCACTGCGGCGCCCAGAGCCGGGCGCGGCGCGCGCCCGGATGCGCCACCACCACCGCGTAGGCGGTGGTATGGTCCGGGTGCTTCAACGCGACGGCCTCGCCAGGCGCAGCGAGCGCGTCGCCCATAAAGGCCACCCAGGTCTCGCCATCGCGGTGTTGAAGTTGAGGGGTGAGGGGTTGGTACTCTTCGAGTTCAGCTCGCATCGTCGACCTCTCGCGCAAAGTCGATGGTCCAGCCAAAGAGGGCGATGAGCTCTTCAGCCACAATCTCAAGCGCGCCCAGCGTGTCGTGGGTCATCGATCCCACCTCCACGAAGTCGCGAAACGCCCCCTTGTCGGGGGCGTCCCAGAAATGCGGGCTGGCTCGCAGTTCGACCTTAAGCCCGCGCACACTCTCGCCAAGGGCGTCGAGCTCTTCGCGCAGATGATCGAGATCTACTTTGCGCCGGTCGGCGCGCACCTTCCAGGTTGGCATCACGCTCCCGACGCTCAGAAAAAGCCAGAAAGACGAGGAACGACGCGCTTATTCGTCGTCTTCCTCAAGCTCTTCCATCAGCTCGGCGGCCAGGTCTTCTTCGGTGGCCAGCTCGCCGCGCTCGCGGCGCTCCAGGCGCTCCTCGGCCCACTCGCGCAGGCTCTTGGCCTTGTCGTCGAGCGCCTGACGGAGGAAGTCCAGCCCGAGGTACTTCTCACCGAGAATATAAGCGCGCTTGCGCACGGCGGTGTCGGGAAGATCGGCCGCTTTGCGCAAAAGCCCCAGGCGCGTCTCTTCGGGGATGTCCTGCCACTGCTCATCGAGCAGATCTAGCGCGCCGCTGGCGACCTGATCGCCGCCGTGGCCCCGCACGGTGTTGGGCTTGAGCAGGCGCTTGAGCAGCTCCATGGAGTCTTTGCCCAGGCGCGCCAGCCACACCACCGAGAGGCGACGCACGCCGCCGGGCAAAAAGCGAATGCTCAGGCGGTCTTGCTCCGCGGCGCTCGTCTCAATCGGGTGCTGGTACTCGCCACGGGGGAAGGGGATGGCGTGCTCCACCACGATCTGGCAGACCTCGCGCTTGAGGCTCTTGTTGAGCGCGGTGAGCTGCATCAGGTGATCAAAGATCACCCGGCCCTGGTCGCCGATGGCCTCTTTGGCGGTGAGGATCATCAGCACCAGCTCGATCATCTGCTCGCGGCGGATCTGCGGATCGCGGAAGATCCCGTCGCAGGCCGGCATAATGAGCTCGGCGTCTTCGACGTAGTTGTCGGTCAGGCGCGGAAGCCAGATCAGCCCCTTACGCAGCCCCAGGTAATCGTCATGGCTGAGCAGGCCGGCCTGCGCCAGCCAGGAGGTCAGCTGAAAGAGCCCCGGGCCGGGCTCCTGGCCCTGCTCCAGGTGCATGTTGATCTGCAGCACGGCGTGACCGAGCTTCTCTTTGACGTGTGGCGAGATGCCCTCGGCGGCGACCACGCGCTGGGCAAAAAGCCCCAGGTAGTAGGGGTACTGAAGGTAGCGCCAGAGGCGTTCCTCGTTGCCGGAGCCGCCGGGATAATCCGTGCTGCTGGAGAGCGCAGCGGTCGCCATTTCGATGAGGCGAGGGATCTCCTCGTCGGTGGCATCAAGGTGACGTTGAAGGAAAATCGTCGTGTTCAAGGGGCTTCCTGTCGGTTACGAGGTTGGGTGGCCGGGACCGGTGATGGGCTGCATCGACCGGCGACCCCGCGCGTCTTTCGGGGGTACAACCCGAGCCCTGGGGCACTTATTCAGAGATCAGCGGAGTGCAAGAGCGCCGTGGAAAACCGGGCCTTAAAGCTCGCTCGGATAGCACGCCTGAGGCGGACTGACAACCAGGGCGACCTGGTCTAAGATTCCGCCGGGCCGCTCTGCATCCGATGGAAGATGCACCCGAGGGTGGCTGTTCCCCTCGCGCCCCGTCAGGGCGTGAACCCGGCAGGAGAGGTTATGGATCAGGATGAGAAGTCGCAGGTTGAGTCCGTCGAAGACGTCGATGTGGACGCCGCGCTCGACGAGCTGCGCGCCGAGGAGCATCGCCGCCTGCTGCGCACCGCCGTGCTCACCCTGATCATCGCCAGCGCGCTGGGCTTTGTGGCCTGGTGGATGGCGACCAACACCGACACCCTCTTTCGCCCCAACCTCCAGGTGGAGGCTGGCGAGCAGGAGGTGCTGGCGGTGACCAACGACCCGGTCTGCCGGGGCATTATTGACGACGTCACACAGCTCGCCGCGGACTACGAAGAACGCGAGATCTTCATCGAAGAGAACGTGCTCGGCGATGAGGAGTCCGAGGTCGACCAGGTGCGTGAGACCGCCGCCGCCTTTCGCTCGCGCCATCGCGAGGTCTCCGAGCGGGTTGAAGACGCCGTGCTGCGCGAGCGCGTCTCTCGCCGCCAGCTCAACGACTGGTTCGGCTTTATGGACAATGAGTTCCGCATCTTAGAGGAGATGGCCGACCGCCGGCTCAAAGAGCTGCGTGGCGAGGAGCTCCCCGCGCCGGAAGGGGCCTGGGATAATATGCCCGCGCTTCGTGACCGGGTGTTGCTGACCATCGATGAGAACTTCCACGCCTTCCGCGTCTGGCATCAGGTGGGGTTGCACCCCTGCGGCGCGGCGCCCGAGGGCGTGACGCCCTGGGCGCCCCAGGGCTGACGCGGGGCCGCGGCACGCGCAGGCGCGCATGATCTGCGGGCGAACTTGCGTTAGGGTATCCTCGTTTTTGGACCACGCTCGCCAACGCCTCGCCACCCGGACCGCTCCCATGCTCTTTCCAGCTCGTTTTGCCTCCCTTGCTTCCCTGCTGCTCTGCGGTCTTCTCCTGGTGGGCTGCGACGATCAGGTCGATCCGGTGGAGGAGCCCGGCGATGTGGGCGATGTGCTGCCCGACGCGCCGCTGACGTGCAACCCCGGCGAGGTGTTCGGGTGCCCCGGTCCGGACAGCGCCTCGCGGGAGGTGTGCAATGAGGAGGGCGACGGCACGCTTCTGATCGAATGCGCGGGGACCTCGGTGTGTCGGGAGGGCGCGTGTGTGGAGGTGACGTGTCGGCCCAATACGCGCCGTTGCGCCTCGGAGTCGCAACCCCAGGTCTGTCGCCCCGACGGTGAGGACTATGCGTTTGAAGACGCCGAGCGCTGCGCGGAGGGCACCCGCTGCCAGCAGGGCGTGTGCCTGGACCGCTGCGGTCTGGCCGAGCAGTCCAGCAGCTATATAGGCTGCGAATACTGGGCGGTGGAGCTGGAGAACTCCGAGCTCTATCAGTCCGAGACGGGCACCATCACCGAGCCGGAGGAAGTGCGCGCGCCCTTTGCGGTGGTGCTCGCCAACACCGACCCCAACATCACCGCGCGCATCTCGGTGTGGGCCGCACCGGATACCTACGCGGAGTTTGTGACCTCGCGCGAAGTGATGCCCTCACGGATGTTTCCCGGAGAGGAGATTGTCACCGTTTATTCCGAGGTGGTCGGCGCCGACGGGCAGCGCGTCGGCCAACCCTTAAGCGGAGCGATCGATCAGGTGGAGCTTCCGCCCAACAGCACCATGACGGTGCTCCTGCCCAACCGCACCATCCCGCGGCGCAGCACGTCGATTACGCCTTTTGCCTATCGCGTCGTCTCCACAGAGCCGGTGGTCGCCTACCAGTTCAATCCTTTCTGCTGCAATTACAACTACACCAACGACGCCAGCCTGCTGCTGCCCCGCGGCGCGCTCACCGAGAATTACATGTACCTCGGGCAAACGGTGTGGGCCGGCAACTCCACCGCACGCCTTCCTGTGCCCCGGCCGGCCACCTTGAGCGTGGTCGCGCTGGATGAAGATACCGACGTGACCGTGCAGCTGCGCGCGCCCTCAGACACCGACAAGACCTTCGACGATCTGATCTTCGCCCCCTTCGACCTCTCGCGCATCAACGGGCCCGACGCCGCCGGGCGCATCACCTTCCGGCTGCAACCCTTTGAGGTCTTTAACCTGGGGAGTCGTGGCATTCAGCCGGTCGAAGACATCAGCGGCGCGCGCATCACCGCCTCCAAACCCGTCTCGGTGTTCAGCGGGCACAGCTGCACCAACGTGCCTTTTGACCGCTCCGCCTGTGATCATCTCGAGTCCCAGCTCTTCCCGCTGGAGACCTGGGGCACCATCTTCATCGCCTCGCCACTCAAACTTCGTAACCCCGAGCCTCCCTCGGGCTCCCGCGAGGGCACCTACTGGAAGTTTGTGGCCAGCGAGAACAACACGGTCATTCAGACCGGCATCGCCATCAACCCGCCCTCGGCGCTGCCCCCCGGTGGCGAGGCCGTACCGAGCTGCGTGGCCTTCTCCGACGATCCGGAGAGCGGCACGTTCACGCTTAACGCTGGCGAGAGCTGTGAGTTTGGCACCCGTCATATGTTCCGGGTGCTGGCGAGCGCGCCCATCGCCATCGGCGCGTTTTTGAGCGGGCAGAACACCGTCTTCGATCAGGTCAACTGGAACGACCGCGCCGGCGACCCGAGCTTCTTTTTGCTGCCGCCCGAAGAGCAGTACCGCACCGATTACTCATTTCTCGCGCCGCCGACCTACTTTCAGAGCTACGCGATGGTGACGATGGCACCGGGCTTCACGATCACGCTCAACGGCGAAGAGATCGACCCGATGGACTATGACGCCGAGCTCATCGACGACGGCTCGCGCATGCGCGCGCACATCCCGCTGGAGCCGGGGCCCTACACGCTGGAGTCGCTCGTGCCGATGGGGCTCGTGGTCTACGGCTACGATAACTACGTCTCCTACGCCTACACCGGGGGGCTTAACCTGACCAAACTCAACGTGTTGGACTGAGGCTCCGGTGCCGCGGCAGACGTCGCGCGCGGGCGCCGGCGAGCGTGACGATTTGGTCACATCGGTGCGCGACGGGAGGAGGGCGCATCATCGGGTTTGACCCCGGGCGCGCTTCGCGATAGACGGCGCTCGCCAGAACCCCCCCGGTGCATTTCAGGACAGTAGCCGCCATGTATCCCGACGATCCGCAACATTCGACCGCTCCGCCGATCGTCGATGGGCGCTACCGCCTCGACGCCCTGCTCAGTGAGGGGGGCGTCGGCACGATCTGGCGCGCCCAGGACCTGGTGGGACGCCGCCCGGTCGCGCTGAAGTTGCTGAAGCCGGAGGTGGCCACGCTGCCGCATCTTCGCCGGCGCTTCTCGCGTGAGGCCCGCGCGGCCAGCCGCCTGATGCACCCGAATGTGGCCGCGGTGCACGATCACGGCGTCGACGCCGACGGGCGGATGTTCATCGCGATGGAACTTCTGGAGGGGCTGGTCGTCACCGATCTGATCCGGCAGGGGCTCTCGCTGACGCTGATCCTCGAGCTGGCCGACCAACTTCTGGCCGGGCTTGCCCACGCCCACGCCCGCGGGGTGATTCACCGCGACTTAAAGCCTTCCAACCTGATGGTGGTCAACGCCTCGATCCCCGACACGTTGGGGACCTTGAAGCTGGTGGACTTCGGCATCGCCACGGTGCTCACCGACGCCGACCCACGCGAGACCGCCCACGGCGAAGTTGTGGGTACGCCGCGCTACATGAGCCCGGAGCAGGCCAGCGGGGAGCGCTCGCTCACCCCGCGCACCGACCTCTATAACGTGGGGCTGATCCTCTGGGAGCTCATCTGCGGCAAGCCGCCCTTCGGGGAGGAGAAGGGCCTGGCGGTGATGGCGATGCATGTGCATGAGCCTGTGCCCCCGATGATCGCGCGGCAGGGCCTGCATCTGCCGGTGGCGCTGGAGGCCTTTGTGTCGCGCGCGCTGGCGAAGTCGCCGGCGCGGCGCTGGCCCTCGGCCGGTGAGATGCGCGTGCAGCTCAAGGCGCTGCAGGCCGAGCTCGCCAGCGATGCGCGCATTCATCATGTGCCCGCGCCGCTGCCCCGGCCCGAGAAGCCTGCCCGGCCCGAGCGTCAGCCCACCGTCGAGGAGAGCATCGTGGGCCGGCGCCGCCTCAACTCGGTCGCCCCGACTTCTGAGCCGGCCGACGGGACCGCAGGACGCGACTCGCTGGCGGCCCGGCGCCAGGCCGACCTCCAGGCCCTCAACGCCGGGGTCGCCGGCCTCCAGCAGATCCCCTTTGTGGGGCGCCCCCGCGAGCGGCAGCACCTCCAGGAGATCGCCCACTCGGTGCGCAATGAGCAGCGCGGCCGCATCGTGCTTCTGGAGGGCGAGGCGGGGGTGGGCAAGACGCGCCTGACGATGTGGCTTAAGGAGCAGGTTGAGGAGCAGGGCCAACTTCATGGCCATATCGGAGCGTTTACCCGCGGTGGTACCGAGGGGCTTCGCGGCCTGCAGGAGGTGCTGGACAGCGTCTTTGGCACCCGCGGGCAGTCGCGCGCCGAGGTGCAGACCCGCGTCGACGCCTGGCTCACGCAGTGGGGCCACGACGACGGCATCGACGCGCGCATCCTGGCCGACTTCATGCGCCCGGCCGGCAGCCAGAGCGCAGTGCGGGAGGCCCCGGTGGCGCCCACCACGCTCTTCGCCACCATCCTGCGGGTGTTGGAGCGGGTGGCCAGCCGCCGCCCGCGCCTGATCATCCTCGATGATGTGCACTGGGCGGGCCGCGAGCTGGGCGACTTTTTGGACTTTCTGGCCGTGGAGCTTCGCCACCGCGCCATCCCCCTGATGGTCATGGCCACGGTCCGCTCCGAAGATCTTGGCGAGAACCCCGCCCTGGAGCGTCGTCTCACCGCGCTGAGCCGCTACGTGGGCGAGACGGTTGAGCGCATCAACCTGGGCCGCCTCAATGAAGACAGCGGCTATGAGCTCATTCGCCTGGTGCTGCCCGTCGATGAATCCCTCACTCGCCTGATCTATGAGCGCTCCGGGGGTAACCCGCTGCACCTCGTCTTATTGTTGCGCTACCTGCGCGACGAGGGGCTGATTCGCCCCGATGGCGAGCGCTGGGCCACGGCCGATGTCGATGCGGTGCGCGAGGCGGTCCCCCCGAGCCTGGGCGATCTTTTTGAGGTTCGCCTTCAGCAGATCGAGGCGCGCTACAACCGCCACGGCAAGCTCGGCGAGCTCCTGCAGCGCGCGGCGATCGCCGGGCCGCGTTTCACCTACGAGGTGCTGCGCGAGATGATCGAACGGGAGGCCGACGCCGAGCGCCTGCGCTACTTCGACGAAGATCTCGATCACCTGCTCAGCGAGGGCATCCTCATTGAGAGCCACGGGCGGCGCGAAGACTGGTACGCGTTTAGTCACGGGCTGCTGCGCGACTACTTCCTGCGGCAGATCGGCGGGGCGTTTCGGGCGCGGCGTTTGCACAGGCTGGCCGCCGAGGCCCGCGAGACGGTCTACGGGGAGCGGGCCGGGGCGCACGCCGCCGAGATCGCCTCGCACTGGCATGCCGCTCGGGAGCTGGAGCGCGCGCTGACCTGGTACATTCGGGCCGGCCGAACCGCCTCGCGCGCCGCGATGCTTCGCCAGGCGGCGGTGGCCTTTGATGCCGCGCTCACCATCATGGATGAGCTGCTGGAGGTTGACTCCGAGCAGGGCGACCCCCCCAACTTCGGGCGCCTCGATGCCCGCGCGCGGGAGCTGGGGTGGAGCGGCACCGACTACGTCGACACCCTGATGCGCCTGGGCGATCTCTACGAGGGCTTCGGCGAGTTCCCCGAGGCGGAGGGCTGCTACCGCCGCGTGGTGCGCCTGGTGGGCACCTGCGCCTCGCCACCGGCAGAAGCGCTCAGCGCGCTGGCCGGCTGCTGGCTGGGCCTGGGGCATGTGGCCTGGCAGCGCGGTGACTTTGAGGCGGCCCGCTGGGCCTTCAACCGCGTGCGCGACGAGGTCGCCACCCTGCCCGAGCTGGCGTCGATGCGCGACAACGCCACGCGCGGGTTGGCCCGGGTGGCCTGGCACCGCGCC
>NZ_VOSL01000110.1 GCF_007997005.1 Lujinxingia vulgaris
TGTTTGTGATGTGCGCGCCTTGAGCACCCCGCGCGCCGACGCGCCCGGCGCCGAACTCGCGCGGCCGGCCCGCGCCCAACCCCTGAACCACCATCAGACGCAGCGCCACAAGGCCGACAACGACTCCGAGGGGCAACTCTGGGTCATCGGGGGCATCATCGCCGTCTTCATCGCGCTGATCGTGCTGGCCTGGGCCCTCTTTCTGGCCTGAAGCCCCCCTCTCGTTTTGTGCCTCAGAGGTACTTCTCGATCGTGGTGAGGATGTCGTGGCAGTCCACCAGGTCGGTCACGTAATCGAGCTCATGGCTGGGGATGATCACCACCGGTGAGAGATCGTAGTTGGCGATCCACCCCTCGTAGAGCTTATCGAGCTGCTTGAGATACGCCGTCGGGATATTCTTTTCCATCTCGCGCCCCCGCAGCTTGATGCGTTTTTTGACCGCGCGGATCGGGCAGCGCAGGTAAATCATCAGATCCGGGGGCTGAATCTGCGAGTGCACCGCCTCATAAAGCTGGCGGTAGGTGCGATAATCGCGCTCCGTCATCAGCTTCTTACGGTAGAGGTTCTCCGCAAAGATCTCGGCGTCCTCCCAGATCGTGCGATCCTGGATCACGCTGTGCGTGGTCTGATCGAGGTCCAGGTGCAGCTTGAACTTCGCCGTCAGAAAGTAAATCTGGCTGGCGAAGCTCCACTGCTTCATGTTCGCGTAAAAATCCTCGAGGTAGGGGTTCTCCTCGTTGGGCTCGAAGTAGGGCTTGATGTCGTAGCGCTGGCATAAAAACTCGACCAGCGAGCTTTTTCCGGCGCCGATATTGCCGGCCACCGCGATGTAGCGGCGCTTGCCGGCGGCCTCCCGGCCCAGCTCGGAGGTGCGGTCGACCTCGATGATCTGGCGAGTATCCTGTGGCTGTGTCATCGTCTCTCTTTTGGCGCCCGGCGCGCCTACCAACACCATTCATCGGCCCGCATAGGGGCCTCTAACTTCAGCTTCTTCGGACCCACCCATGAGTGAGACCTCCCCCGCCTTCATGATCCTGACCTGGGTCGTCGGCCCCCTGCAGACCTCTATCTACGCCATCGCCTGCACGCGCACAAATGAGGCCGTGCTCATCGACGCCGGCGGCCAGGCCCAGACCGTCCTAAAAGATCTTAAAGATCAAGGACTTACCCTCAAAGCGGTGTGGCAGACCCACGCGCATATCGATCATATCGCCGGGCTCCCAGAGATCGCGCAGGCCAGCGGCGTGCCGGTCTACATGCACCCCGACGACATGCCGCTTTACCGCGCCGCGCCGCAGCAAGCGCAGATGTTCGGCTTTGCGGCGCTGGGCGATCTTCCCCCCATCGATCACGACTTAAGCGACGGCCAGACCTTGAAGGTAGGCGATCTCCAGGCCGAGGTACTCTACGTGCCCGGGCACAGCCCGGGCTCGGTGGGCTTTTATTTTAAGGAGCTCGATCTCTTCTTTGGCGGCGACGTGCTCTTCGCCGGGAGCATCGGCCGCGTCGACCTGCCCGGCTCCAGCATCGAGCAGATGCGCGCGTCGCTGGAGCGCCTCAAGAGCCTGCCCGATGCGACACAGGTGCTCCCCGGTCACGGGCCGGCCACGACCATCGGCCAGGAGAAGCGTTACAACCCCTTTATGCAGGGCTTCTAACGCGTCTGCCCCCCGCTCTCAGACCACCAGCCGCTCGCGCGTGGCTTTGATCATGCGCGCGAGCCGGCGCACCTCATCGGCGCGCGCGTCGACCTCGGCGATGAGCTTGTCGCGGTCGCCCTCGGCTTCCCGATCGCTCTGCACCTGCTCCAGCGCCTCCTCGATCTGGCCGTAGAGGCGATCGCCGGCGTGCTCGATGAACTCTTTGAGCCGGTCGCTGTAGCTGTGAATCATACGCATCAGCTCGGCCTCAATGGCCTCGGTGGCCTCCCGCACCGCGGCCACACCTTCTTCTTTGGCGCGATCTTTGAGGCGCTCATCGCCCTTGCCCTTGAGCACCATCGCCAGGATGGGCGTGGCCAGCGTGAGCACCCCACCCACCAGCGCGTTGGCAAAGAGCCAGACCGAGACCCCGAGCGTGCCCAGGGCAAACACGCTCACATCATACCCGATCGTGTCGATCTCCAGGTCCAGGCCCTCGCCCATCCCCAGCTCCTCGCGCAGCGCTCCCACCACCTCGCGCATCGACTGGTTGGTCACCTCGATCGTCTCTTCAGCGAGCGCTTCGAGCCCCTGGGCGATCTCCTGACCCTCGTCTTCGAGCCACTTCTGGAAGGTGTCCTGAATCCAGCGCGAGAGGTAGCGCTTCACATCTTTGGCCTCGGCCCGCTCCACCTGCACCGGCAGCGCCTCGGCGAACCCATCGGCAAAGACCCGCAGGTTATGGCGTGCAGTCGCCGCGATCCCGGCGCTGCGCTCATCGACCCGATCGAGGTTCTCGCTGATCACCCGCCGGCTCTCTTTAAGCCGGGCGTGCACCGCGCGGATGCGCTCCTCAAGCTCGGCCTGCTCCAGGCGATAGCCCTGCCGTTTGATGGCCAGGTTCTGCTCGATCATCGCCGCAATGCGCAGCGCGCCGCCCAGCGCGCTGTCGAGCACGATGGCCTCTTTGCGCTCGCGCACAAACTGCTGCACGTAGCTGCGAAAGGCCTCGAACTCCCCGGAGGGCGCCTGCCCCTTCTTCTGCGCGTCGAGCGCGGCACGGGCCGAGAACGCAAACAACTCCACCGGCCCGATCAAGGTCTCCAGGCGCTGGCGGGCGTAGGCCTCAACCTCCCTGGCTTCGTCTTCGCTGAGCGCGTCGAGCTTGCCCAGCACAAAGAGGATGCGGTCGCGGTTGGCCTTTAAGAGGCGGTCGCGAATGAAGCTGACCTCGCTCTTCTTGAGCACCTGCGTGGCGTCGAGCACGTACAAGATCACATCGGCGCGGGGCAGGTACCCGTAGGTGATCTCCACCTTCTGGCGCGAGATGTCGTTGACCCCGGGCGTGTCCACCAGGATCAGCCCCTCGCTCAAAAAGTCGTTGGGGTAGCCGATCTCCACATACTCGGGCTCTTCGGCGCTCTCTTCCTCATGGCGAATCAGCTCGCCAAGGCCCTCGTAGCTGACCTCACGCAGCGCACCTCCGCGCCGCTCTTTGATCGCCGCGCGCGGGGCATCGGCGTGCACAAGGTGGGTGATCACCGCGGTGGTCGGCGTGATGCCCATCGGCAGCACCTCCTGACCCAGGAGCGCGTTGACCACCGTGGATTTGCCGTGGTTGAACTCCCCCAACACCACCAGCGAGACCTGCCCGGCTTCCAGCGCCGGAAGCCGCTCCTCGACCACCTCCTGGTGGATCGAGCGCAACCCGCTGCGCTGCGCCATCTCCGCCAGCTCATCGAGGTAACCGGTGACATGCCCCCGGTTGACGCTCACCTGCGCCTCTGCCTCAGCCTGCTGCGTCATCCATCCTCCTGATCAGTACGCCCTTGCCGTGAGCCCACGGCCATAAATGAAAAACCCGCGCAAGAACCGGGCAAGGACGATCTTCCGCCGTATCCTCGCTGCACCTACGTGTTGTGGCATGGCTCATCCCCGTGTCGGATCGCACCTGGCTGACACCCCGCGAGGCCGTCGTCACCACCGGGTGAGCCGAGGCCTGAACACCGGGACGCTGTGCGCCCGATGCCCTCCCTCGACCGCCGACGGCCGATTCCTCACGTTAGTCAACACTGGAGACCCGAGCATCGCCGGGATGAAGCGCCCAACCTTAAGGGCAAACGAACGACGAATACTGACTCCTCGCCGCGCCTTGCGCGGGCTTGTAAACCTTTGAAAGCATTGCACTTTTAAACCCTCAAAGGTTCACAACACTTGTATGACGTTCTCCACCTCTCTGTCAACCTCGTCGAGCGCCTGACCACCGCGCTCGTTGATGAGCTCGCGGTAATACGCGCTCTTTGCAAAGAGCTGAAGTGCCCGCACACGCTTTGGAAGATAAGGGTGCGACGCCAGGTATTCTTGAAAACGCCCCACGCCTTCTTTGATGCCATCGACCTGACTTAAGTATTCGTCGAGATCGATCTGTTCAAAAAGTTTCTCGCTCCCCAGCGCGAGCTTCATCATCACGCGCAGCGCGACCTGCTCGTCGCGACAGCAGATCAGCCCGGCCCGATCGCAGGTGATCTCCCCGCGCCGACTCCAGCCGTTGAGCGCCAGGCGAGCGGGCACCGCCGCCCATTTCACAAAGGTGATGACGCCCTGGGAGAGGAAGTTCGCCGCGGTGTGGTAGACGACGTGGTTGTTCTGGATGTGGCCGCACTCATGACCGATCACAAACTTGAGCTCCTCGGGGCTCAGGCGATCGACCAGCGCGGAGTTGAGCACGATAAAAGCCTCATCGTCGGTGCCGTAGGTGCCCGCGTTGAGGCTCGCCAGGTTCTGCGCCACGTAGACCGTGGGCACGGCGATATCGAGCGTCTCGGCGCACTCCACCACCAGGTTATGCAGCTCAGGGAACTGCCGGCGGTTGACCTTCACGCTGCTCCCGAGCAGGGCGTTTTTCTGCACCGCCTTCCAGAAGCGCACCGTGGCCTCGACCACGATGCGCACCGGGCGCAGGCGATCGAGGCGGCGCAGCACCCGCAGATCGCCGGCAAAGGCGTACTCGCCAAAGCCGGTCTTCTCATCGCGGCCGCTTCGCCCCTGATTCTGACGGTTGATGTAGGTGAGAAAGTCGAAGTCGTAAGCAGTCATCGCATCGCCAGGCAAAGGCTGGCGCACCCTTTAAAAGATGGCGCGCCGCCACAAGATCCAATCCCTATCGCCCCACACGCACTGAGGCTGCAGAGCATAACCTCTGTGCCCCTCAAGGCTACTCCCACTCTTCAGGGAAACCTGCGCGCCTCAGCCTTCGCTCAGCGCGTCCATCATCTCTTTGAGCGTGCGGCGGGGCGCGGTGTCGCGGATGGCTGACTGTAAGCGCACGCGGTCCACCGTCGAGAGCGGTTGCAGATCGGTGCGCTCAATGGCGTCGACGATGCGGTCGAGGCTCTCCATCTTCGCGCGCAACGCGCCGGCATCAAAGCCCGGCGCGGCCTGCTCGCCACTGCGGGCGCGCTCCCGCTCCAGTTTGAGGCGCTGCTTGAGGCCCTCGATCTCCCCGCGCAGATCGCGCTCCAGCGATTCGAGCGAGGCGCGCGCTGCGCGCGCTTCTTCCAGGCTGCCCTCGGCCGCCTCCGCGCGCCCCTGGAGCGTGTCGCGCTCGGCGCGCAGCCCCTCAAGCTCCTCGCCAAGGCTGGCAAGCTCGGCCTGCGCCGCCTCCAGTCTGCCGCCGACGTCGACGGCGGCCGCGCGCAACGCCTCGATCTCGGCGTTGAGCTCGACCTGCTCGGCCTGCAAGTCGCGGTTACGCCGCTCAAACTCCCCGAGCAGCCGCTCCTGGCGGGCGGCCTCCTTGCGGGCGGCCTCCAGCTCTTCGCGGGCCTGACCGCCGCCGCGCGAGGCGCGCAACTCTTCCTGGGCGCGCTCAAGCTCCCGCTCCAGCAGCGCCATATCCGCATCGCGCGTATCGAGCTGCGACTCAGCCGTCTCGGCGCGCGCGCGCAGCTCGTCGATGCGGGAGGTGGCCTCCTGCAGACGACGATCGAGATCTTCGCCCCGCTCCCGCTCGATGATCGCCTCCTGGGAGGCCTCGCGGGTCTCTCGGAGCTCGGTGCTCAGGCGCTCTTTCTCCTCAAGGGCCTCTCGGAGCTCGGCGTTCAAACGCTCCGCCTCGCCATGATCACCGCTCTGCGGCGCGGCGAGCTGGGCCTCTTCGAGCTGACGACGAAGCCCCTCGATCTCATCGGCCTGACGCGCCGCAAGCTCCTCAATGGCCCGCTTCTCGTCCTGCAGGCGCGCCACATCGACGCCGCCTGCGCTGACGCCTCCGCCCGCGTACGGGTCGACCTCGCTGACCTCACTGGCCAGCTCCCGCGGATCGATCTCCAGGACGTCATCATAACCCGCCGAAGCCTCATTGAGCCCGGCGTACTGCCCGCCCCCGGCGCTCACCCCAAAGCTGACGCCGCCCCCATCATCCTCGTCGCCGCCCTGATCGAAGCCGCCCTGGTCGAAGCCGTTTTGACCAAACCCGCCCTGATTCTGCCCCGCTCCCATGCCCGCGTCGTAGGGGGTCTGCCCAAAGCCGTTCTGGCCGCCGCTGACACCGCCCTGATGCTGACCCGCTCCCATGCCCGAGTCGTAGGAGTTCTGACCAAAGCCCTGCTGTGCGCCGCCCTGGTTCGGATTCTGGCCCTGGCCAAACCCACCCTGCCCGAAGCCCCCGACCTCGTCCTGGCCAAAGTCCTGGGTGACGCGGTTGGCCCCGTAGCCCTGCTCCACCTCCAGGCCTCCGCCCCCGTAGTTGCCGTTGAGCTGGGGCGCGGCCGCCGGCTTCTGACCACCCGGCTGCTGGCTGGCGTCCTGATAGAAACGCAGGATGAAGTCCCCGCACCACACCTCATCCTGATCCTGCAAAAACTCCGACGAGGTCACCGGCTTACGCTCGTCGTTGATCATCAGGTAGGTGCCGTTGGAGCTGTTGAGATCGACGATCTCATAGCGCCCATTCGAATAATGGAACTCCGCGTGATGCCTCGAGACGCTCTTTCGATTGGAGCGAATCGTGCAATCTGTCGCTCGTCCGATCGAGACCACCGGGGCCTGAGGCCCAAGCTCCACGCTCATCTCTCTGCCAGACGCGTCCGTGTACACAAGCTTCGCCACCGCCACTACTCCTGCGCTCGTCGCTCTATTCGATCGGCCCGTAATGCCGCATCACTCTTACAGGGCCGCATCATAAGGCGGCCCCCTCATAAGCGTCAATCAAGCCTGAACGCTCGGATAGGATCGCGCCCACCCCCGCGCCATCCCCACACCAGGCACTCGTCTCAACCCCGGACCCAGGCCCGTCCCCAGCGTACCAGTTTGTAAACGTTGAAGGCCGCAAAGAGCCCCATCAAAAGCGCCATCACCGCATACCACCAGTGATCGATCGGCCGGCGGCCGTCCTGCACGAAGTAGGCGTTGACGCAGAGCGGCTCGCTCTCAAAGACCTGCTGCACCTCGGCCTCAGTCGCCCGCTCGGTCCACCCCTCCTCAGCGCGCTCCTCCGGGGTGGCCTCGCGGTAGCGAGCCGTCCAGTTGCGGCGAATCGTCTCGCGGCGCTCCTCGGCCAGCCGCTCCAGCCCGGCGGCGTCGTAATCCTCGCAAAACGCCATCCCGTAGCGCTCCCCGTAAAAGCGCTTCAGCCCGGCCAGCCGCTCCCCGCTCGACGCAAAGGAGAGCAGGCGCCCCTGCCCCTCATAATACGTGCGATCGTTGTCGCCGGGCTCATCCGAGGTCAGCGCCATCTCCCGCTCCAGCGCGCTCATCCCCGCCAGACGCCCCTCCCGCTGCACATAGACCTCGCCGCCCACGAGCTTAAAAAACTCCCAGTCCCCCCCCTCACTGCGCCTCGACGGCACCCCCTCCAGGCTCACAAAGGTGTTATGCGCCACCGGCGGCTCCCACCCGGACTCATCGCGCATCTTCGCCGGCCAGCCCGTCACATCCCCCAGCGCCACCGGCTCGCTGTCCTCAAAGAAGTACGCGATCTCACTGCGCCAGTCGCTGACCACCGACCCCAGCACCGCGATCACAAGAAGCATCAAGATCGGCTGCAACACCGAGCCCTGCTCGCGCCGCTGCGCCAGCGCCATCAGCTCGTCGTCCACCTGCCCCTGCTCATCTCTCATCGCCTAAGCCCTGCTCGGAGGTTCACCGTCTCAACCAAAACACGCCGGACTTATACGGTGTTCCGTGGGGGGGGACAACCGGGGTGGGGGGGTGGCGGGTTCGCGGGGTTGGGGGGTTCGCGAGGTTGGGAGGTTCGGACCGGCGCCGAGGTTTGCGCTTTGTGGTTGGGTGGTTGGGTGGTTGGGTGGTTGTGGGACGCCGGGGTTCATGGCGTGGGTCGATTCGTACGTGCGGTGGGAGGCGCACAAGGTCGAGGACGAGGACCTGCACGAGCTACCAGTACGAGGACGTGGACGAGCTACCAGTACGAGGACCTGCACGAGCTACCAGTACGAGGACGTGGACGAGCTACCAGTACGAGGACCTGCACGAGGACGAGCTACCAGTACGAGGACCAGCACGAGGACGAGGACGAGCGACCAGTACGAGGACGTGGACGTGGACGAGCTACCAGTACGAGGACCTGCACGAACGCAAACCCCCAAACCCGAGCGCATCCAGGGCGACGCCTGGCAAGGAGTGAGGGATGAAGCTGTAGCAGCGCTACCGCGACGACGCAGCGACGCAGCCAGCGTCGTCCTGATGCGCTCGGCGCCAGCGTCGTCCTGGGGCGCTCGGCACTCGGCACCTTGATATCGAAGCCCTGTTCGTTACCTTTAAGCCGCTTCAAACGCACGCCCCACCCCCCCCCC
>NZ_VOSL01000111.1 GCF_007997005.1 Lujinxingia vulgaris
TGGCGCTGGCGCTTCTGGCCGCCGCCGGCCGCACCTTTGTGCTGGAGCGCACCGGTGAGATGCCCTGGCCCAGCCAGACCTACTTCGATCTGACGCTGGCTGCGCTGCGTCAGGTGGGCGTTACGATCGAAGCGCTCAGCCCCACCGAGTTGCGCCTTAGCCCCGGCCCCGATCTGGAGGCGCCAGTGCGACTGGAGCTTGCGCGAGACGCCAGCGCGGCGGTCGTCTGGCACGCACTCCATGCGCTCTTCCCGGAGTTCGCGCCGCCGGAGCCGGCGGGCGAAGATCACCCTGACGCGCGATTTGCAGCGCTGGCGCACACCCTTAAGAACCGTCCTCCCGGGGAGGTCATGAAGGTCGATCTCAGCGACGCGCCCGATCTCGCGCCGGTGCTCGCCGCCCTGGCCGCTCGCCAGCCGGTGGCCGTGCGCATCCACGGCGCGGCACACCTGCGCCACAAGGAGAGCAACCGCATCGACGCGCTGGCCGCCGCGATGGCCGACGTCGGGTTGACGCTCTCGCCGACCCAGGATGGCTTTGACGTCAGCGCGCCGGCCGGTCAGCCCACGGCAAACGCGCGCTTTGAGACCCACGGCGATCATCGCCTGGCGATGTGCGCGCTGGCCCTTGTCAACGAGGCCCCCCTGACGCTGAGTGAGGCCGGCTGTGTCACCAAGTCCTATCCGGGACTGTGGCGTCAGGCGCGTCGAGCGGGCATCATCACCCAGGCCCATATGTCGCTCCCACCGCTGGACTGAGATGTCGCGCTTCCCCATCCCGCTTCTGCCCCTGCTTACGCTGGCCGCGCTGCTGCACGCGGCGTGCGCGAGCTCGCAGGCGCCGCGGGAGCCCGCCACCTGGGAGAGGGATGCGCCGCCAGCGGTCGAAGCGCTGCGGGCCTCGCATATTTTTGTGGCGCCGGGTCCCTGGCTCCCCGGCGAGCTCGACACGCTGGCGCTGGCTGCCTCGAAGATGCCTGTGGCGCTGCGCCCCGAGGCCTCCGCCCCGCTCGTGCTGGAGCGCCGCGCCCGCCCCTGTCTCTTTGGCATGGGCCGCTACACCGAGGCCTGCCCCACCTTCTCGGACGACGGGCGCACCTTTTATATCTACGACATGATCCTGATGGAGACCGACGGTCCGCTGGACCGTCAGCGCGCGCTCACCCGCCCGGCTCGCCAGCAGCTCTGGCGCCAGCGCGCTATCGCCCACGCGCTTGTCGCTCGCGCCGACACGATCCACGACGTGAGCCAGACCTACCGCTGGCGCTCGATCAACGGCTGGGACAACGCCGGGGCGCGCCCCCGAAACCGAGATCTTCACGGCTACCTCCGCCCGATGGGCAAGAGCTCCGCCCACCTCGACTTTGTGACCAGCGCCGAAGCCTTCTTCTTTCGCGAAGAAGATCTCATCGACATCAAGCCGCAGGTGGGCACCCCGGTCTATTCGCCGGATTTAACTTTCAGCTGCCAGGAGTTCACGCGTAACCGCGTGCTCACCGACGTCTTCGACACCATCGACGCCAACTGGCGCGCCGGAACGCTACGCGCCGACGACCCGGCCACCTACGACTGCCCGGCCTTTGAGCGCTGGGCCGACATCGACAACCTGGTGGGTGTGGACGTGCTCTTTGCCGCCGAGCGCACTGACCGCCCCGAATCGCTCTTCGGGCATCTGTTGATCCACGTGAGACATCGCTCCGCCGAGCTCTTCCGAAGTCAGGGGTTTGAGTACGTCTACCAGTTCGGCGCGGTGACCGACTCCGACATTCACCCGCTTCGTTTTGTGCTCGAAGGCATGGCCGGTGGATTCCTGGCCGTCTTTGATCTCTCGACCTTTCGGGGCATCGACCGCACCTACCTGCAGCTGGAGCAGCGCACGCTGCGCCGCTACCAGCTCGCGCTCACCGAGCAGCAGACCCGCCAGCTTTTGGAGCGCATCTGGGAGGTGGAGCGACGCTTTGCTTACCCCTACTTTTTCACCACGCATAACTGCGCGTCTTTTCTCATTGACCTGATCGGCCCGGCGCTCGACCGCGAGGAACCTCTGCCGCGCAAGGTCTTTGCGATGCCCACCGAAGTCCTCGACATCCTGGCCAGCGTCACCACAGAGAGCGGTGAGCCGCTCTTGCGAAAACCCGACGCCGACGTGCTCAGTGCCGAAGAGCGCGCCATCCTCGCCAGTGAGCATATCGACCGGCTCGCCGCACGTTTTGCCCTGCACCCGGCCGCGCCGACAGAGCTCCATGAGGTGATTGAGGCGCTGCGCCGAGGACCGCCGGATCTTCGCGCTGGCCGCTACGATGATCTGCTCGGTCCCCTTCAGGCGCTGGTCGCCCGGGCCCCGGAGCTGGCCGATGAAGCATCCGGGCTCTACGACGCCTTCATCGCCCTGGAGACCTCGGAGTTGCAGCTGGTGGAGGCGAGCCTCTTGGAGTTTGAAGAGCGCGCCCAGCTTGAACCTCTGCGCTTTAGCGCCGCCGAGATCCTGGCGCTGCGCCGGGAGCTCTATCGCCACGAGCGCGCCGGGCTTCGAGCGCGTCAGCGCAACGAGTTTCTCGACGCGGTTCAGGAGCACCTGCGCCGCGCCCCGCGCGAAGATCCCTCCCGCGCCGAGGAGCGCGCCCTGGACTGGCACGCGCTCTTGCTCGACGCTCACCGCGCCGCAACCCAGGCTCAGGGAGAGCTCATCGACTGGCTCATCCTGCGCGATCTTTACAACCCGCGCGCCGCACTCAAAGCGCGCGAAGCGCACTACGCCACCACCCAGGTGGAGCGCAGCGAGCGCTCCCTGCGCACCTCCAACGCCGGACGCTGGGGGGTAACCCTGAGCGCCGACGGCCAGGCCCTGCCGCCTCAGAGCGCCCCGCGGCTGCACCTGGACTGGGCGTTGCTCGACGATCGCCTTGGCGAGCGCCGACTTCATGGCCACCGCCCCGAAGTCGAGGCCACCGCGCTGGGCGTGCGCGCCAGCGCCCCGCTCAACGCCGAGGCGATGCAGCGCCTGGAGCTGGACTTCACCCTCTTTCGCTACATCAGCATCGCCACCCCGCGGGCCGGCTCCCGGCGAGGGTTTACCGACCGCTTTGGCTGGGCGCTGGAGCTCGACGCTCGCCATATCGCCGGCGAACTTCCGCTGCGCACCCACGGCTTCTTCGGGCTGGTGCTGCCCATCGCGCGCTCCGACTCTGGCACATCTCTGCTGGCGATGGGGCTGGGGCCGGCGCTCGATCTCAACGTCGGTCGCACCGAGACCGCCGGCCTGGCCGGAGGCCAGGCCTACCTGCTGGCCCGCGCCCATCTGGGCGGCTACTACGCCAACGCCCTTGATGTGCGCGTGCGTCACGCCGAGCTCTTCAACATCCTCAACCTGCACTCCGAACGTAACTTAAGCGCGCGCCTGGGCCTCACTCTGACGCTGGCGCTTGCGTCGCACGCGCTGCTCCTCCAGCCCTACAGCGAGCTCGACTACGTCTCGGGGGCGTTTGCCGCCGGCTCCGAGCGCACCGACCTGGAGTTCGGGCTTCGACTGGAGCTTGTGCGCGACGCTTTCTAGCCCGCTGCACACCCTCCGCCCGACGTTGACGCCGCCTCGTCTCACCCGACGCCATCTTGAGGATGATCATGAGCGCCCACCACCATCATCACGACTCGCACCACGATCACGGAGGTCCCACGCCGGCCCGCGCGCTCGTTGTGGCCATCGCCCTAAACGCGGCCTTCCTGCTCCTTGAGACCGTCGTCGGGTTCTGGACCAACTCACTCGCGCTGCTCTCCGACGCCGGCCACATGGTCTCCGACGTGGGCGCGCTGCTGGTCGCCCTGCTCGCCATCAAACTCGCCAGCCAGGCCCCCTCGGCGGCCTACACCTTCGGGTTAAAGCGCGCGCCGGTGTTGGGCGGTTTGATCAACGCCATCGGGCTCATTGTCATCGTCGTCTTCATCAGCATTGAGGCCGTAGAGCGCCTGCAGGCTCCGCCCGCCATGGAGGCGACGGCCGTCTTCTGGACCGGGGTGGCCGGTCTGGGCGTCAACCTGGGAAGCGCCTGGTACCTGGCAAAAAGTCGCGACCAGTCGGTGAACACCCGCGGCGCCATGCTGCACCTTCTCTCCGATGCGCTGGGCTCAGTCGCGGCGATCGTCTCGGCCATCGCCGTGGGTTACTTCGGACTCGCCGTGGCCGACCCGGTAGCCAGCCTGGTCATCGCGCTCCTGATCCTTCTCGGGAGCTGGCCGCTGCTGCGCGACACGGTGCGCATCCTGCTGCAGCGCGCCCCGGCCGGCCTCGACATCGCCGCCCTCAAGGCGACGCTTCTGGCCCACCCCGACGTCGTCGCCATCCACGACATGCACGCCTGGGGGCTCGACGACGGTCAGGCCATTGTAAGCGTGGTGCTCAAAACCCGCATCGACGCCCTGGCCGACGCCACCGCTTTAACTGACGCCCTGCGCCGCGAGCTGCGCGAGCGCTTTCAGGTCAATCACGCCACCATCGAGTGCCGAACCCCCGACGCACCGGGCCCCGACGTGGCGTGTTAGCGCTGCTGACCAGACGCCTTAGCAGCCTCACTCCGGCGATGCACACCACGGCGATCGCCGCATCCCATCGACCTCTTCGCCATGTTAACGCTCAACGCAAGCATTGCGCCGACGTCGACGCTCTGGCACCCTCAGAGGTAGAACTCTTCTTTCTGACGTGAGGCGATCATGGCGACGACGCGCACCCGGGTGGGTCTTCTCAGCGTGGCACTGCTCCTGGCGTATGCAGCTCCGGCGCTGGCGCACTCCACATCAAGCGGCGTGGGCAACGGCGCTCACCCGGTGTCTGCGAGCAGCGTCAACGGCGCGGCCAGCGACTCGGAAAACAGCTCGGCGGGTTCCGAAGGATCGTCGGCCGGAAGCGGTGAATCGTCGGCGGCCAGCGGAAACTCCTCAGCCGCCAGCGAAGGTACCTCCGGCGGGTCCACCGACTCTTCCGAAGCATCGGAGGGAAGCTCCAACAGTGAGAGCTCCGCATCCTCCGAGCAACAAGACCCGCCCCCCGAAGATCCGGATGATGACGCCAACAATGTGGCCGGCGCGATCGTCGGCACGGCCATCCTGGGCACGGCCACCGCCTCGACGGTGGGCTCGGTGCTGCTGACGATCTTCGCGGTCAATGAGCTCAGCGCCGAGTTGTACCTGCGCTCCAACGGCCACGCCCTGCGCCATCACATCACGCGCGGTGCCGGCGACGCGCTCGAAGATCTGGCGCACCTCTGCGGCGTCCCGACCACGCAGTACGCCAACTTCGCCGAAGCCACCCGCCAGGCCCGCCACGCCCTGGTGCCCCACCTCGAAGAACCCCGCTCCATCGACGCCGAGGAGACCCGCGCCTTTTTGCGGGCCTTAGCCGAAGCGTTAAGCCACGATCGGGAGCTGGCCACCGCGTTGATCACCAACGCCTACGCGGGCTAAGCCCCCCCGACGTTATCCCTTAGCCACACCAGCGGTCGGTCTCCTGGCAGCGATAGCGCACGTGCAGATGCTTCCGATGCCCGGGCTCGTGCCGCACAATGCCCGAGCCCCCTCGCCGCGGATACTGAAAGACCTCGCGTAACCACGCCTCCGGCGCCCCCTGATCGCGGGCCAGCCGGTAGAGCGTGCGCTGATGGTACCAGTCCAAAAAGATGTGCTCGACCATCCCGCCTTCGAGCAGCTTGAGCACCATCCAGAGCGTGCGCTGCGCGTCGAGATGATCGCGCCGGATGTAGTGGAAACGGTTGTAGTTCGGGGGCTCCACCAGCCGGGGCAGAGTCACGTCGACGTCGCGCCCGCTGCGGTGGGAGCGGTGCGGGCTGATCGCCCGCCCGGTGCGAAAGCTCATATCTCCCACAATCAAAGGCGGCGCGTCGTTGAAGGTCTCGTAGTAGGCGTCGAGCACGCGCACCGTCTCGCTGACGGCGTAGTACGTGCCAAAGGCGCGGTGCGGATAGAGCAAGATGTAGCTCTCGGCAGGGGGCATCGGCTCCCCGCGAATCAGACGCCCGCTGTTGGCGCGCCCCACGCTCCGCGCCCAGCTGGAGTCATCAAGCTCCCAGACTTTGACCTTCTGGCCCACCTCCAGGTTGCGAAGGTCGAGCTCGGGGTTCATCTCCTGGAGCATGGCCGTGGTGACCCGGTACATCGAGCGCAGGCGCGAGAGGCTCTCGCGGGGTCCCACCTCATGAAAGAAGACCTCGCGGCGACGCGTCTCCACCACCGGTCGGCCCTGCTCGTCGACGGGCCAGGCGCGCTCCACCGGGGTGGGCCAGAGCCAGGCCTGAATCTCCTCATCCTCAAGCCACTCGTCGTGCTGCGGGTTGATCATGCTGGCCACCGGCGAGGGCCCGATCCCCAGCATGGCGCCGCGCAACATGGCCGACACCGACGCCTGGCTCTGCGCCATCGCCGACGACGCCATCAGCATCACTCCCACCCCCACCATCATGGCCAACAGTGCCTTTCCTCCCGCCCACGACTTGAACTCCGTCCCGGTCGCGTTCGAACTCATAGAATCATCCCATGGCATTGCCTCGGGCCTTCGGCCGGACGCGCGCGCTCACCCTTGCCACGATCGCGACGACCGCCTCTCCGTTGACCAAAACGGCGTGGCGGCGACCCCTCGCATCGCGGCGGCGACTCCCCTGGCGCGTCATCCTGACATCAAGGCCGGGCACTCATCACTGGTCAGAAATTCCCTTTCCGGCGCGCGAGCTTACAGATCTTAACCTTGAGGGTCAACATCATGACCGGCGGCTCATTTCGGCGTGTGCGGAAGCCTCAACGCAGCGCCCGGCCCGACGCACATCGCGGCGTCATTGTCGCACGCCGCCGGAGACGTCCTGACCGGCTGCCCCTGGCAACACCTTCCCCCTCATCATCTGGTATGACCCTGAAGTTGCTCACCGCGCTCAGCGCGACAAGCGAACCCCCACGCCAATAAGCCCCGGCTGCAGCTGCGGGTTCAGACTCAGTGTAGCGGGCTGCGCGTCGTCTTCGAGAAGATCCCAGGTCAAGATCCCGCCGCCTGCCAGCGTGGCCGCCGCGCCCACGCCGGCCAGAGACCAGAAGACCCGCTGGCGGTACGCCACATCGCTGCGCAGCGCATCGTAACGCTCGCGGCTTGCGCCCTGCGCGCTGGCCTCGGCCAGCTCACCCACCACCGACGCGCTGCGAAGATCGATCACCCAGGCCGAGGCCAGAAGCCCCACCCCGGCGCCGGCCAGCGCCCAGCCGGCCACCCGTCGCCCGGCACCCTCCTGATCCACCGCTGGCGCCACCGGCGCCAGCTCCAGCGGGCGTTGCCCGGCCAGCTGCGCTACGCTGCGAGCCTGCGGCTCCACCTCACGCGAGACCAGGGTCAACCCGCGAAGCTGCGCGTCGACCTGCGCGTAATCTTCACTCTGCGGCGCAAACCCGTCGCGGCACCGCCTCAAGCTCTCGCCGGCCTGCTCGAGCTCAGCGAGCTTGACCAGAGGGACGGCGCGATTGCACCAGAAGATCGGGTCGTCGAGCAGCGCCAGCGCCCGATCAAACTCGTCGACCGACTCGCGGTAGCGCCCCTCATTAAAGAGGCGCATCGCAATCTGATAATGCACCTCGGCGTTTTGCGCCGCGTCATGCGGATCGCCCCCGCCCTGCTGCGCCGCCGCCGGCAACGCGGTCAGCAGCAGGCCCGCGGCCACCGCCACACGGGCCAGGCCGCGCGCGAATCTCGGTGTGCATCGTCTCATGGCATCAGCTCCAGGCGCGCGCGGCGCAGCGTGACCTCAACCTCATCCTCAGCGCTCTCCGGGCTCAGCTCAATCTGGTGATCCTGATAGCCGATCAGCGAGAAGTTCAAGCGCACCGCGCCTTCCAGGGGGGCCTGCCAGCTCAGGGGCGTCGTCCCCAGGGGCTGCCCGTTTGCCGAGACGCGCGCGCCGGGCGGTGTCGATGCGAGGCGAACCTGACGCGTGGCCTCCTCCCGCACCGGCTGCGAGCGCACGCGCGGCGCGCGCGTCGACGAGTGGTACGCATCCGCGGCGCTCGCCACACCGGAGGGCGCCTCATCCGGACGCAGCTCGGAGTCTTCGATCGCTTGCGCGTCGGGCTCGGCGTCCACCTCGGCGCGGCGCTCGACCTCCCCCTCGTTCACCGCAACGGGATCGACCTCTTCCGGCGCGGCCTCCGGGTCGTCTTCAGCGCGGGCCGCTGTGGCTGGCTTCGGCTCCATGACAGCGGCCTCGAAGCCCTGCCGGCCCACGTTGGCAGACGTCTCCGCGCGGGCAACCTCTTGCGTGGTGAGCGCCTCTTCGTCAGCGCTTCCTGACTCCCCTGGCGATTGCATCAGCACCACGAGCGCCATCAGCACCACCACCACCGCCACGCCCAGCGCCACCGCCACAAGCGCCCGCATCGTCGAGCCGTCGGCGGCCCCCTCGGCGGCCGCCAGCGCGACGCCGGCGGGGCGTCCG
>NZ_VOSL01000112.1 GCF_007997005.1 Lujinxingia vulgaris
GGTGCCGGCGGTTGCGGCGGCGCCGGCGGCGGGGGCTACTCCGGCGGCGGAGGCGGCACCACCGACAACTACGGCGGCGGAGGCGGCGGCTCGTTCAGCGCCGGCGCGGCTACCGAAAGTGAGGCCGCCTTCAACCTCGGCCACGGCAAGGTCTCCATCGAGCGCGTCAACTAAGCCTCAACGCTCAGCTCGGAGGCCACAAAAAAGCCGCCGCGCCCTGAGGGCGCGGCGGCTTTTTAACATCTCACATCGCCAGATCTCGGCGCATCAACGCGCCGGCGAGCTCGCCGCGCCGTTGAAGACAATATCGCCAAAGTCGTGCAGCTCATCGGCCACGCCTGTGGCAGGGTTGATGCGCAACAACTTCCCGTCGCCGGTGGTGCCAAACAAGATCCCCCAGGCCGCCGTCAACCCGTAGATATCGGCATGCCCGGTGCGTCCGCGCAGGCTCCCCTCGCCGGTGTCGCCATTGAGCCACACCAGCTCATCATCGCTCTGAAAAGGTCCTCGCGGAGAGCTGCTCATGAGGATCGTGTTGCCCTTATCGATCACGCAGTCGCCGCTGGAGCTAAAGCCCCCGCCGGTCTCACCGACCAGCGCCACCGCCCCGCTCTCCAGATCCACGGTGTAGAGCTCGTCGTAGGAGGTCAGATAGCCCTGCCCGCCGGTGTCGATGCACAGGCCGTTGGGTTGGCCAAGGCCCGCGAGCGGCTCCATCAACTCCCAGGTCTCCAGGCTCGCGTCGAAGCGGTAGAGCCCCTCCTGCGTGATGCCAAAGAGCCGACCGTCGGGGTGGGTATCGATATCAAAAAGCCCCTCCGGCACCGAGCGCACCTCCTCGATGGTCAGCCGGAAGGGGTCGATCAGATAGAGCGTCGAGGCCGAGTGGGCGTAAAACTCACAGACCACGTCCGAGCTCAGATCCATATCCAGCGCGCAGACGTCTTCGACCACGCCGGCATCGTCATCACCAGCTTCGTCATCGCCGGCGTCCGGGAGGTTGCCAGCGTCATCCTCGCCAGCGTCCGCATCCTCGCCAGTGTCCGGGAGGTTGCCGGCATCGTCATCACCAGCGTCATCGGCGCCGGCATCTGAGTCTGGCCCGCCGCGCCCATCCGGCACACAGCGCCCGCTCACCGGGTTGAGGCGCTCCCCCGGATCGCAGCTCTGCCCCTCGACCTCATCGCTGCCGCAACCTCCCAGCGCGATGACGATCGCTCCCAACACACACAGCGCCCCCGACGCGCTCCAACCACCGCGAGGCAGGTGCATCTTCTTTCCCTTAGTTTCCTGACGTCCCATGAGTGTAACGATCTCCTCTCCCACATTTCAACATATGTTCACACACCGCCACACAGATGTCACGAAAGTCCACAAAACGCGCCCACTTAGCGCCCCTCAAAGCGCCGCGAGCGATCACCCGGCCATCAAAATCATCGCCACACCCACGCACATCACCGCCGCGCCCACCAGCCGGCGAGTGATGTTGCGCTCCCCAAAGAAGAAGTACCCGGCGGCGATCGCCGCGCTCACCCCCACCGCGCGTTTGACCGTCTCCACATAGGCCACATCGATAAAGGCGTACGCGCTCAGCTGAAAGGCCATCGCTCCCACGGCGAAGAAGCCCCCCAGGGCCAGCCAGCGCGGCGTAGACTTAAACTCGGTGATCAGCGGAGCAAAGCTCCCGTCGCGCACACGCCGGCTCAACGCGAAGATCGTGCCCACCCCGCCGGCCAGCACCATCGTATGCCAGATGGGGCTGGTCATATCGGCCGCGCTCTTGTCGAGGATCGGGGTGATGCTCCAGATCATCGCCACGATCAGCATGAACGCGCTGCCCCGCTCGGTCCAAAGCGCTTTGAGCGGCGCCAGCGGACCGTCTTCTTTGTTGCCCGGGTTCATAAAGAACGCGCCCACACACACGATCGCGATCCCCGCCCACCCGTAGCCCGAGGGCACCTGCCCCAGAAAGATCAGTCCGGTGATCGCCGTAAACACCGGCGTAAACGCCAGATAAGGCGTGGTGAGGCTCAACGGTGAGATCTGCACCGCGCGCAAGAACAAGAAGTTCGCCGCCAGGTTCATCATCACCGACACCGCCGTCGGCAGGATGTACGCCGCAGGCACCTGCGGATACCCCGCCAGCAGCGACTCGCCGAGCGGCCCCTGCACCTGGGTGAGGCTGCCGGCGAGCAAAACGGGGTTGATGTAAACAAGGTGCAGAAGCATCAGGCCGGCGACCGCGCCGGTGGCGCTCATCTTTACGCCCAACTTCTTGCGGGAGATATCCAGCACCGCCCAGCAGCTCGCTGAGGCCAGCGCCAGCACAAACCCGAGGGTAAACGCGCTCAACATCGTGGGGTCCTACGTCTGTGGCGGAGGTGTTGCGACCTCCAAAAACAACCTCGGCGGCGCAGCGCGCGCCGCCATCATCCCCCTCCCCGGCACCTGCGAGCTCGAAGGCGTCGAGGGGGAACGCCCGGCATAGACCGCGGCGCGCCCGCGCTCAAGCATCAAAGAGCAGGCGACGTACCAACCCGGGCGCATAGCCACGGTAGACCATATGGCGAAACGCGCGCCGCTGCGCGCGTTCATCCAACGTCTCGGGCGCCCCAAACTTCCCGCGCAGATACTCCGAGGCGCGCACCCGAAAACTCGCTTCGGCCTCCACCAGGTCGAGCACGGCGTCGATATGCACGCTCTCAACCCCACGCTGGCGCAGGCGATGGGCGATCTGCGCCGGCCCCCACCCCTTACGCGCCAGCGCCTGACCCTGGGTCTCGGCAAAGCGCGCATCATCGAGGTAACCCCGATCCACGAGCTCCGAGAGCACCGCCTCGACCAGCTCCGGCTCAAAGTCGTAGCGACCCAACTTCTGGCGAAGCTCTCCACAGGCATGATCGCGGCGCGCCAGAAAGCGGTAGGCCGCGGCCTCCACGTCCTCGCGTGTGTGCTCTTTTGCGTCTGATTTCAAGGACTTCAAGGGGGTGAAAAAGGCTCGACTTTCGACCGCTCAAGACTTACCACAAGGGGCATAATGGGCAAACAACGCCTGCGAAAGTCGGTGGCGTTGCGACGCCCCGGCACAATCGTTATCCTGCGCCGCCGCTGGCCCCTTTAAAAAGGCACATGATGTCGGAACTCACCCCCCAAACACCGCCCGAAGACGAACGCCACGCGAGCTCGCCGGCGGTCGGTCGTGGCGCGCTTATCGGCGGCCTCATCGTCATGCTGCTGCCCGCCGGCGTGCCCATCTACCTGGGCCTCAAACAACCCGAGGGCGAGGGCACCTTCCTCTTTGTGCTCGCCGCGCTCGTGGCCCTGATCAACGCGGGCATCGTCTTCACCCTCTGGCGCTGGATCCGCGATCAGACCTCCGACTCCGCCTCCTGACCCTCACTTCTCTCTTAAGCTGTGTGCCCCATGTCCAACTCGCAAGCCACCGATGTTGAGCTCTCCATTGTCATCCCCATCTACAACGAGGAGCTCATCCTGGAGTCCTCCGTCGAGGAGCTCACCGCCAACATCGCCGCCGACCCTCGCCTCAACTCGCGCTCCTACGAGCTGATCTTAAGCGAGAACGGCTCCTCGGATAACACCGTCGCCCTGGCCAAATCGCTCCAGGAGCGCTACCCGCAGCTGCGCATCCTCCACAGCGACGAGCCCAACTACGGCCTGGCCATGCGCCGCGGCATCATGGAAGCCCACGGTGAGATCGTGCTCTGCGACGAGATCGATCTCTGCGACACCGACTTCTACGCCCGCGCGCTGGAGAAGATCGAAGGCGAGGGCTACGACCTGGTCGTCGGCAGCAAGGCCCTGGATCGCTCCATGGATCACCGCCCGGCCTTCCGCCGCCTGGCCACCCGCGTGCTCAACGGCCTCTTCCGCGTCTTTCTGGGCTTCCACGGCACCGACACCCACGGCCTCAAAGCCTTTCGCCGCCAGCGCCTGCTCGATGTGATTGACCGCTGCGTGGTCGACCGCGACCTCTTCGCCAGCGAGTTCGTCATCCGCGCCGAGCGCATGAACTTCCGCATGACCGAGATCCCGGTACACATCGTCGAAAAACGCCAGCCCTCCATCCACCTGGTGCGCCGCGTGCCCAACGTGCTCAAGAACCTGGGCCGATTGGTCTGGGTGATCCGCGTCACCAACCGATGAGCGCTCACGCCTCGGTCTCCGTCGACCTCGACGCCCTGACCTGCTACCGCCAGATCCACGGGCTGCCTCTGCAGCCTGTGGGTTCGGCGGGCGACATCACCTGGCGGGTCGGCGTCGCGCGTCTTCTGGATCTTTTCAAGGAGCACGCGCTCCACGCCACCCTCTTTGTGGTCGGCCGCGATCTGGAGCACGACGCCCACCGCGAGCTCGCCACGCGCGCGCACCGCGAAGGCCACGAGCTGGCCAACCACACCTACGATCACTTCTACGATCTGCGCCGGCGCACGCCGGACGTGATTCACGCGCAACTTCTGCGCTGCGATGACGCCATTGAGGCCACCGGCGCCCCGCGCCCGGTGGGGTTTCGCACCCCGGGCTACAACCTCAGCACCACCCTGCTGCAGACCTCCCAACAGCTCGGCCACCGCTACGACGCCTCGGTCTTTGGATGCGGCCCCTACTGGCTGGCCAAGGCCGCGGTGATGGCCTTTCGCGAGCTGCGCGGTGAGCCCAGCCGCAGTGACCGCACCGACGTGCGCGCGCTGCGCGCGCCCCGCTCTCCTTACATCCCCGACCTGCATCACTTCTGGCGACGCGACACCACACCGCCCGCCGACCCTGCGTCAACCTACTGGGAGGTGCCCGTGGCGGTGCTTCCCGCCGGCAGCTTCCCGCTGATTGGCACCAGCCTGCACCTCCTCGATGCCCCGGGACTTGAGCGCCTCTGGCCGCTGATCGAGGCCTCCTTCCCCGCCTACTTCGATCTTGAGTTTCACGCGCTGGACTTCATCGACGCCGACGACATCCGCGACGAGCCCGACGCCGACCTGCTCATTGCCCGCCAGCCCGACCTGCGCATCCCCTGGCAGACAAAGCGCGCGCGCTACGCGCGCACCCTCTCCCTGATGGCCGCACAGCGCACCCTGACGCCGATGCACCAGCTCTTCGCCACCCCGAAGGCCGGCGAGCTCTTCGCTTAAACGTCGGCGCAAGGTCGGCCGCACCAGCGCGTAGCAGCACGCATAGCAGCAGCGGGCGCCGCACGGGCCTCAAACCCGCGCCGCGCGCCAACCTCCCCCACCTCTGCGCCTTCAATCCTGCTCGATAAAATGTCCGTCGCCGGGGATCGCCTCATCGACGATCGCCTGCTGAATCAGGCCGCGGGCCTGATCCACACGGCCGCCCTCCACCGCCAGGCGCACCTCATCGTGGCCGCCGACGTGCACCGGCATCATCGACATCTCCATCTCACGGGTGAAATACCCGATCTGCTCCTCGTCGAAGATGTCCGTCAGAATCTGCAGCTCGGCAAAGTTCGCCGTGGCGTAGATCTCGATCATCTCCACGTTCTCGTCGGTGGTCGGCGAGGAATGGGCTTTGGACTGTGTCATAACGACCTCCGGGAGCTTCGCGAGCTTTGCGTCAAAAAAGGGGCACTCATCAACATTTCAGGTGTTGCCCCACGGATACTAGACACCTGCGCAGCCCGGGCAAGACGCCCGCTCCCCCCTGATCGTTGATGAAGACGCGCCCGGCAGGATTCGAACCTGCGACCCACGGCTTAGAAGGCCGTTGCTCTATCCAACTGAGCTACGAGCGCAAACGTTTGGACCCGAAGCCACGCCCGTAACGGGGTGAGTTCGGGTCCGGAGTCGGGGCGGCAGGATTTGAACCTGCGACATCCTGCTCCCAAAGCAGGCGCGCTACCAGGCTGCGCCACGCCCCGACATGCCAGCGACCGCCGGCGAGCGCACTCGCCATCGATCCGGCAAAAATCTTCTTAATCGATTCGCGCGTGCGGCGCAACAACCTGCGCTCTGGAAAATCTCTTCGCCAATCCTCCCTATTCAAATCGCTCAAAGCGTCGTAAATAAGCCATGTTGGGCCCGGGGTGCGTCCGGCACCTTGCGCCTGATTTTTTTGTGCCTACATCTCTGTTCAGATGTTGGCGGGCTTACCCCGGCGCCCTCCCCGCGCGCCGCCCCCCGGGTCGCCTGACCCTTGATCTTAATGCAACACCGATGGAGTTCTCAGTTATGGCTTACAAAGCGCAGCTCGTTGTTCGTGCAAGTGATCGCGAAGGCGTCGAGGTCGTCGACGGCGTCAAAGCAATGGCCGATCGCCTCGGAAAAACCTACTCCGAGATGGCCCTGGAGCTGCTGCGCTCCGCCCTGGGAACCCCCGCCTCCATCTCGGCCAGCGAATCCGCCACCGCCGATGAAGCGCCCGCCCCGGCTGCAAAGCCCGCCGAGGCTCCTGCGCCCAAAGCCAGCAAGCCCGCGGCCAGTAAGGCTGAGAAGGCCCCTGAGAAAGAAACGAAGAAAGAGGCCAAAAAAGAGGCTGCCGCTCCCAAAAAGCCCGCCGCAAAGCGCACCCCCGCCAGCGACGTCACCATCGATCTGAGCAAACCGCAGTCGATCATCGAGACGCTCATCGCCCACCGCGACAACGACGGTGAAGAGGCCGCCTCCCGCGTGCTTGTCGACTTCTACGCGGTCGCAAGCCCCGCTGACTCCTTCAAACTCAAGCAGGCCCTGCAAGAACGCCTCGGCGACGAGGCCTACGAAGCCCTGATGAGCCCGGTCAAAGAGACCCCCGAATACCGCGATTATAAAGACCGTGCCCTCTTCGGCCGCTGATGCCTCGGGCATCATGCGTGCGCAGTTCGACCCGGCCGGCGATCCCTGCCATAATGCGGCCTATCCGCTTCGGCCCTGACTGCTGACGAGCCACGATCGTGACCGCACGCCTGATGTTCATTCAAGACGCCGCCCCGCTGGCCCGAGCCCGCGTGCGCCTGCCCGGCACCTCCGAGGAGTTTGAACTCGACGAGGAGGGCCGCGTCGAGCTCGCGCTCAGCGGCGGCGCCCACACCCTGGAGATCTTCACCGAGGATGGCTGGAAGACCACCCGTGTGGAGGTCACCCCGCAAAAAAGCCTGATGGTCGTCGAGATCGGACAGGCTTCGGCCCAGGCTCACGCCGACACCCTGGCGGCCTACGGCCAGCCCCTCAACAGCACCGGCCCGCAGGCTCCTCCCACGCTGATGGGCGATCGCTACCGCCTCGACCAGGTCCTGGGCCGCGGCGGCATGGGCGTGGTGTATCTGGCCACCGACACGCGCCTCAACCGCCAGGTCGCGCTGAAGATGCTCAGCGAGGCGCTTCGCGAAAACCCCGAAGCCCGCCGCCTCTTCCTCGAAGAGGCCCGCGCGATGGCCACCCTCACCCATCCCAACCTGGTGGCCGTGCACGACGTCACCTCCTTCGACGATCGCGACGTCATCATCACCGAGCTCGTCCGCGGCAAAAACCTCGACGAGCTCCTGGAAGCCAACGGCCCCCTGCCCCTCGATCTCACCCTGGAAGCAGGCTTTCAACTCGCCACCGCCGTCGCCTTCCTGCACGAGCAGGGCATCATCCACCGCGACTTAAAGCCGGCCAACGCCATCCTGGAGCCCGAGGGCAAGCTCAAGCTCATCGACTTCGGCCTGGCCCGCTCCATCGATCACCTGATGGCCCGCGGCACCGCCGTGCGCGGCACCCCGGCCTACATGGCCCCCGAACAGATCCTGGGGCCGCAGATCACCGACAGAACCGACGTCTACCAGCTCGGCGTCACCCTCTACGAGCTCCTCTGCAAAGAGCTCCCCTTCGAGATGACCGGCAGCGGACTGCTCGCCCACATCAACAAACCGGCGATCGAACTTCGCAGCCGCCGCGCCGATGTCCCCGACGAACTTCACCAGCTGATCCACCGCTGCATCCTCCCCGAGCCCGACCAGCGCCCCACCGCTGCCGAGCTCGCGCAGGAGCTCAGCGCCATCTGCCAGCTCTGCTTCGGCCACCCGCTGAGCGCCCCCTCCCTCACCGGCCGGGTCAGCGGCGCGATGGCCGCCGCCTCAACGACCACCCCCACCTCCCAGCCCTCTTCCACGCCGGCGCCGTCCGTCGGCCCCACAGCCGCCTCACCGCAGCTCCCCGCCACACCCACCGCCGCCACCCCTACGACCGACGCCACCGGCCAGCCCCACAACCTGCGCGGCCGCATCCTCATCCTGGCCGCCCTGGGTGTGGCCATCATCGTGGCGATGAGCGTGGCGGCCTTCCTCATCGCCCGCGACTCGGCCAACTCCTCCGAGCCCGATCCCACGAGCGATCCCCTCGTCGCCTCGGCCGCATCCGCCGACCTTCCCGAGGCGCCAGACAACGCGCCTCCCCCCGAAGCCACCGCCGAACCCACTCCCGACGCGCCCGACGCCCGGGCACAGGCCCGTCAGGCCGCCACGCTCGCTGCGGCCACCATCACCGAACACGCGCAGCTCGCCAGCGCCGAACCATCGCCAGCGCCCGAAGACGACACCCGGGCGCCAGACCCACAGCCCGCACGCGGCGCCGCTCGCCAGGCCTCCGGC
>NZ_VOSL01000113.1 GCF_007997005.1 Lujinxingia vulgaris
GACGGCGGCGTTGAGCGGGGCGATGCTGGGGGCGCTGGGGCCGGCGAACACCGCGGAGGCCGCGGCGCTGACCGCGGGCCTGGCGATCGTGGGTGGGGCGGTGGCGCTTCTGGCCGGGCTGCTGCGCCTGGGCTTTGTGGTGGCGATGATCTCTCGGCCGGTGCTCAAAGGCTTTGTGGTGGGGTTGAGCCTGGCGGTGGTCTGGGGGCAGCTGCCGGTGCTGCTGGGCGCGGAGCATGCCTCCGGCGGGTTTTTCGGGGTGCTGCGTATGTGGGGTGATGTCGGGGCGTGGTTCAACGTGGTGAGCGCGGCGATCGGCGTGGGCGCGCTTGTGGTGATGCTGGGGCTGCGCGGCGTTGCGCCGCGGGTGCCCGGCGCGATCGTGGCCGTGCTGCTGAGCATCGGGCTGGCGTGGGCGCTGGGACTGAACCTGGAGGGGGTGGCGATGGTCGGCGCGCTGGCACGCACACCTCCCGAGGTGGGCTGGCCGGCGTTGAGCGCGATGCGCTGGCAGGAGCTCATCGGGCCGGCGCTGGCCGTGGCGCTGATCGGCTTTGCCGAGGCGGTGGCAGCAGCGCGGGCGGTTGGCGAGAAGGTGGATGGTAACGCGGAGCTCGTCGCGCAGGGGGTGGCCAACCTGGGAGCGGGCTTTATGGGAGGCATGGTGGTCAACGGGAGTCTTTCTAAGAGCGCGGTCAACCGCGACGCCGGCGCGCGCACGCAGCGCAGCGGACTGGTCGCGGCGCTGCTGGTGGCGATCACGCTTTTGTGGCTCGGCGGGGTCTTCGGGTACCTGCCGGCGGCGACCCTGGCGGCGGTGGTGATCGCCGCGCTCTGGGAGCTCGTGGATTTCAAGGGGCTGCGCGCGCTGGTACGCGCTACGCGTCGCCATCATGTGGCCGGGGTGGCGGTGTGGGCGGACGCGGCGGCGGCCTGGGTGACCTTTGTGGGCGTGGTGCTCGTTGGGGTGTTGGAGGGGTTGCTGGTGGGGGTGGGGCTCTCGCTTTTGCTGATGCTCTATCGGTCGAGCTGGCCGCATATCGCCGAGCTGGGGCGAGTAGGCGATGGGGATGGTGCGCCCTACGGTGATCTGGCGCGTCACCCGGAGGCGAAGCGGGTGGAGGGGGTGGTGATTTTGAGGGTGGAGAGCGGGCTGTACTTTGTAAACGCCGACCATGTGCGCGGGGAGCTGCGCAAGGCTGCAAAACGCCCGGGGGTGCGCGCGGTGATCTTAGACGGGGAGTCGGTGCCGGTCATCGACATGAGCGCGGCGCATATGCTGGTGGAGTTGGCCGGGGAGTTTCGCAAGCAGGGTCAGCACCTCGCCATCGCCCGGGATATTGGCCAGGTACGGGACCTGCTCGCCAGCGAGGCAGAGCAGGCCGCGATGCTGCATTTTACCTCGGTGGCGCAGGCGGTTCGGGAGCTTGCGAGCGGTTGAGGAGGTCTGAATTTAAAATGAAATCAATGGGTTAGTGGGGTGGGTGATGGTGCGGGTGAGGCCGAGGTCTTGACCTGTTTTGTATATTATTCGGATGGAAATGTATTGCGCATGTGGGCGGCGACGCGGTCCAGCGCCTGGTCCAGAAAGCGGCGCAGCTCGGCGTTGTCGACCTGCTCGTCGAGGGCCTGGCGCATGCAGAGCATCCAGGCCTGGCGGGCGTCTTCGTCGATGATGAAGGGGGCGTGACGCATGCGCAGGCGCGGGTGGCCGTGTTTTTCCATGTAGAGCGGCGGGCCGCCGAGCCAGCCGGTCAAAAAGAGCACGAGCTTCTCGCGGGAGCTCTTTAAGCTGCGGGCGTGCATGGCGCGGATGGTGGCCGCCTCGGGCAGCGTGTCCATCAGATTGTAAAATCGATCGACGAGGGTCTGCACCGCCTCGGCGCCGCCGAGGAGCTCGTAAGGGGTAGGTTGTTCGGGGGGCTGCGTCATCGGGATCCCGTCGCGGAGGTTGAGGCAGATGGCGATCGAGGCCATCGATAGTCGCGCCTTGCGATTCGGTCAACGGGGCAGGGCGTCGGGATCATCCCGATGATGACGATTCACCGACGCATGATGATGTCGAAGCGCCCCTGCTTCTCAAAGCCCTCCGGCCCGTCGTTCAGTTCCATAATGAGGGTGGGGTCGTTGGAGGCGCACACCCCGCAGGAGTCGTTCGGAGCGAGGTAGGGGTCACCGGCGAAGTAGAGCTGGGTGGTGAGCGGCGCAAAGCCCGGGCGTGTGATGGTGAAATGAATATGGGCGGGGCGAAACGCGCCGGCGTTGAGGTAGTGGCCCGGGCGGATGGTTTCGATGCGGTAGTTGCCAGACGCGTCGGTGACGATCTGGGCGCGCAGGCGGTAGTTGGAGCCGGAGTGGTAGTTGCCCTCGGCGTCGGCCTGCCACACATCGATGAGCGCGCCTTCGATGGGGGTCTGGCAGTCGGGCTCAAAGACGGTGCCTTCGATGAGGATGCGCTCTCCGGGCTCGTCGGCGCTGGCAAGTTGGATGCGTTGTGGGGCGCCGGGCTCATAAAAGGGGCCCTCGATGTCGGAGCCGGTGGGCAGGCACTCTCCCGCGTCGACATCGGGGGAACCGGTGTCCCGGGCGGCGTCCGGGCCCGGATCCGCGCCGGTGTCTGAGAGGTCGGAGCCGGCGTCGGGAGTGCGGCTCGTCGAGGTCTGGCCGCAGGCCAGCGCGCCTGCGCCCACAAGCCCCACCACCGAGCTCCGGCCGAGCAGTTTTAAAAATCCGCGGCGGTCGAGCGGGGGACGACCCTGAGCGCTCGGCGTGGGAGTATCATCGGACATGGGAGCGCCTCATCGTTGGGAGTGCGGAAGATCGTCGCCACCGGGCATCCCGTCCCGCGTTTCATGCGCGAGGTCGGGTCCGGGGCGGCGGATTTCGAGCGACTCCATGAAGATAGGGCGCGGGTGTGCCGAACTCCATAGCAACGTTTTGAGGAGATTGTTTCGTTTTTGTTTATGAATCTGGCTCATCACGGCACCACGCGGCTCTTCCGACGTGTGTTTTCGCTGGAGCGTCATCGAAGGAGCCGCGTGCATTATTGAACGAAAAAATCAGGCGTGGGGTTGCACGCTCTCATGCAGATCGTCCATATCGCCGCGGCGGTAGCTCTCCAGGGCTTTTCGCACCAGGCGGCCGTAGTTGAGGTCGGCTTTGTCGAAGAACTCCAGCTGGCGTTTGATGATGTCCTTTCGGCAGCCGCCCATCGACTCGACGATGTTGACGGCCAGGCGCACCTTCTCGTCGCGATCCATCAGGCGGAAGAGGTCGCCGGCCTGGGTGAAGTCGTCGTGATCGACGCGGGAGTCCCAGCGGTCGACGGTGACGTCGCCCAGGTGCCAGGGGGGCTCGTTGTAGTCGGGGTTGGGGCGCGGCGCGCCTTTGATGCTGTTGGGATAGTAGTTGGGAAAGCCGGTGCCCTCGTCGTGCATGCCTCCGAACTGGCCGTCGCGCAGGTAGTTATGCACCGGGCAGCGGGGCTTGTTGACGCTCAAGTCGCGGTAGTTGACGCCGACCCGGTAGAGGTGGGCGTCCTGGTAGGAGAGCAGCCGAGCCTGCAGCATCTTGTCGGGGCTGGGGCCGATGCCCGGCACAAAGGCGCTGGGGTTAAAGGCCGACTGCTCCACCTCGTGGTGGTAGTTCTTCGGATTCCGGTTGAGCTCCAGCTCCCCGACCTCAATCAGCGGGAAGTCGCCGTGGGGCCAGACCTTGGTGAGATCGAAGGGGTTCCAGCGGAACTCGTTGGCTTCATCCTGGGTCATGACCTGGATGTAGGCTTTCCAGCGGGGGAAGTCGCCGGAGTTGATGGCCTCGATCATGTCGCGCTGGTGGCTCTCGCGATCATGGGCGATGAGCTCGGCGGCCTCGGCGTTGGTCAGGCACTCGATGCCCTGCATCGTCTTGAAATGAAACTTCACCCAGACCCGCTCCCCCTCGTCGTTGATCATCGAGTAGGTGTGGCTGCTGTAGCCGTTCATGTGACGGTAGGTCCTGGGGATGCCGCGGTCGCCGAAGAGCCAGGTGACCTGGTGGAGGCTCTCGGGGCACAGGCTCCAGAAGTCCCACTGCATGTTGGCGTCGCGCAGGTTGGTCTCGGGGTGGCGCTTCTGGGAGTGGATGAACATCTGGAACTTGTAGGGGTCGCGCACAAAGAAGATCGGGGTGTTGTTGCACACCAGATCCCAGTTGCCCTCGTCGGTATAAAACTTCATGGCGAAGCCGCGCGGATCGCGCTCGGCGTCGGCTGCGCCGCGCTCCCCGGCGACGGTGGAGAAGCGCACCACGCATTCGGTCTTTTTGCCCTTCTTCGCGAAGATCGAGGCTTTGGTGTAGCGGCGGATGTCGTTGGTGACCTTAAAGGTGCCGTAGGCGCCGGTGCCCTTGGCGTGCACCACCCGCTCGGGCATGCGCTCGCGGTTAAAGCGCTGGATCTGCTCGATGAGGTTGACGTCCTGCATCAAGAGCGGGCCGCGGGGGCCGGCGCTCAAGGCGTTTTCCTGGTCGCCCACCGGGGCGCCGTCGGCGGTGGTGAGCAGCGGGCCGCGGCCATTGGCGCTGCCGCGCCCTTTGCGCCCTCCTTTGCCCGGGGACTTCGTGGAGCGGGAGGAGGTTGAGCGCTTTGAGGAGGACTTGGGCTTCGAGGGCTTCGACGACTTCGACGCTTTCGGCGCTTTTTTGGTAGAGGCCGACGTTTTCGACGCGCGTGAGGACTTCGACGCGGTTGAGGGTTTGGTCGTGGTGGAGCCCCTGGCGGAGGCGCGCGCTTTGGCGGTGTCGGCATCCTTGGAGGCATCTGGAGAGGAGGCCGGCGCTTTGGCCTTCGCGGCTTTTTCGAGCTTCGCTCCCCGGGAGGATGCCGCGTTGCTGCCCGAGGTGGAAGATTTGCCGGGTGTGCTGCCGCGCTTTTGCGGCGATTTCTTGTCGTCTCGGGACGAGCCAGCCATGGGGCCTCCTGGGAGTCGAGGGGACGTCGTTGGGGTCAGTAGCGAGAAGATCTACGGCCAACTGCGTGCCTCGTCCCGATGAGGAGACGGCATGCGAGGGCGCGCCGGGCGCGCGTCTGGATGAGGCGTGGGGGGAAGTTTAACCACGGCTCGACAAGGGCAAGTCGAGGTGTGGAAAAAGATCCCTGAAGGCCCGCTCAGGCTTTGATTTCAACGTCTTCGAGCTCTTCGCCGTCGACGTAATACCAGCGCTCGGCGCCTTTTTTGGCGGGATCGGCGCGGCGCACAAAATGGCTGCGCTCCACAAAGCTAAAGGGCATCCCATCCTGCACCAGCGTCACCTTAAAGGTCACATAACCTTCCGGCTCGCCGAGCTCCCATTCGGTGCTCAAGATGTTCAGCTCAACGAAGTCGGTGGCTTTGCAGTAGCTCAGCAGTTCACGGCGCCAGGCGGCGCGATCGGGGTTGGCGCGTGGACCTTCGGGGTCGGTGGTGGCGATGAGGTAGTCGACCTGGCCGAGCGCGAAGGCCGAGAAGCGCGAGCGCATCAGCTCTTCGGGAGCGCTTGCGGGCAGGCCGCGGTGAAGTTTGCCGCAGCAGATGGCGGTGGGTTTGCCGCTGGAGCAGGGGCAGGTGCGTCGTCTCATGGTTTGTAAGTCGTTGAAAGTAGGTTGGAAATTGACTCAGGGGTCTAGCTTTCGGGGCAGGCAGGCGAATCGCGCTGTGGTGGCGCGAGGGTGCGCGACTTCATGATCCCATAGCCCGGAATGCCCGGGAGGAGAAGTGATGAAACAGGCGCTGATTATTTATGAGTCGATGTACGGCGACAACGAGCAGGTGGCCTACGCCATCGCCCAGGGGTTGGCCACGCAGATGCGTGTGGACGTGATGGAGGTGAGCTCGGCGCCGCCCCGGGTCGATATGTCGATCGATCTTCTGGTGGTGGGTGGTCCCACGCATATGACGCGGATGAGCAGCGAGAAGTCGCGTTCGCGGGCCGGCGATGATGTGGATGAGGAAGACTGGGAGCCGCTCTCGGAGACGGGGGTGCGCGAGTGGCTCACTCGCCTCCGCGCCCGCGGGGAGATGGGGCGAGGCGCGGCGGCGGCCTTTGGCACCAACCTCAATGAGCCGCGGTGGGTCTCGAAGCTGGGGCAGGCCTCGCACGCCATCGCCCGGCGGCTTAAGCGCCTGGGCTTTCAGCTGATCGAGCCGCCGGAGACGTTTTTTGTCGACGAGGCGCAGGGGCCGCTCAGTGAAGGCGAGGTGGAGCGGGCGCATCGCTTTGGGGTGCAGTTGGCGCGCCATTTTGCCGAGGCGCCTCGTCCACACGCTTGAGCGGATGCGTTGGCCTCACGCGTTGCGGCTCTGGTAGAGGCGCAGCACAAACTCGCCAGCAGCGGTGTTGCGGAAGTCGTCGATGAGACGTCGAAGATCGTCGGGAGCGCTCTCCAGCGGGGGGAGCGGGGCGCCGTATTCGGGAGGGGCGACCAGGGGGCCGGCCAGGCTGGCGAAGGTCAGGTCGGCGGCGCTGAAGGTATCGCCGGCCAGGTAAGGGCGGCCGTCGGCCAGGGTCTGAGCGACGCGGGCAAAGAGGTCGTCGATGCGGCCGCGGGCGCGCTGGGTACGCTCGGGCGTGATGCCATAACTCGTTGAAATTGCTCGACGAACGGCTCCGAACCCCAGGCGCATCACCGAGGACTGCCAGCCTTTGCCGCTGCTCACCATGAAGTCGCGGGTGAAGCGCGGATGATCGAGCAGCACAGCATAGATCGCCAGGCGCACTGCCGGGCCCAGGCGCCGATCGAACTCCTCCTCCCAGGCCTCAATGGCGTCGGGCTGGGCCTCATCGAGCGGGGTGGCCGGGAAGAGGCGCGTGCCGCTGCCGACCTGGTCGCAGAAGTGGAGGATGTCGGTGGAGTCGCCCACCGTCTGCTCGCCAGCTTTGAGGATGGGCACCGAGCGCTGGCCGGCGGGCATCGCGCCGGCCAGGTGCAAGAGGGGCAGATACGCCCGTTCCTCAAAGCCCAGCCCGTGGTGGTCGAGCGCCCAGCGGGCTTTTTCGCAAAAATGGCTGAAGGGGATCGTGATCAGCGTGTAGGGCATGGCGAGGCTTCTTCTGGCGAGGAGGTGCGCGGTGTCGGGAGGTCAGTCGCGCTCGCTTAAGGGGCGGCGGTCGCGGCGTTCCCGACGCGGAGCGTTGGAGGCGTTGGATGAGGAGGTGTTGGATGAGGAGGCGCCATTGGATTTCGATGCAGCCCGGCGCTGCGCGCCGCGGCTACGGCGGCGACTCGACCCCCGGCGCTTCGATCCTGAACCTCGCGAGCTCCGGCCGGAGCTCTGGTTGGCATCGCCGCTCTGGGAGCGGCCGCCCTCGGCGCTGGCGCTCTTCTGGCTCGAGGGGCTCTGCTCACCCTTCTTCGAGCCTCCTCGCTGGCTGCGGCCGGAGCGCCGGCGGCGGTTGCGCTGGCTGCTGGAGCGCTCGCTCTTCTCCGAGCTGCTGCTGCCCTCACCGCTCTCGCTGCGCTTCTCCGAGCTGCTCTTCTTTGAGCTGCGCGCGTTGCTGCTTCGGCTGCTGCGGCTGTTTCGGCTGTTGCGTCGGCGGTTGTTGCCACCACCGCGGCTCTTGCGTCCGCCGCTGCGTCGACCGCCGCCGGAGCGCCGGCCGCCGCGGCTCTTGCGCTTGCTGCCGCCGCTGCCGGACTGCGCGGCTTTCATCGCCTTCTCGCTATGAAAGGCCTGCTCGGTGTCCACCGGGATAGGCTCCCCGGTGATCTTCTCGATGTCGCGCAGGTAGTCGCCTTCGGAGTCGTCGCAGAAGGCGATCGCGGTGCCGCTGCGACCGGCGCGGCCGGTGCGACCGATGCGGTGCACGTAGCTCTCGGGCTCGTTGGGAAGATCGTAGTTGAAGACGTGGGTCACGCTCTCCACGTCGATGCCGCGGGAGGCCACGTCGGTGGCCACCAGGATGGTGATCGAGCCGTCCTGGAACCCGTCGAGCGCGCGGCGGCGCGCGTTCTGGCTCTTGTTGCCGTGGATGGCTGCGGCCTTGAAGCCGGCGCGCTCAAGTTTCTTGGTCAGGCGGTTGGCGCCGTGCTTGGTGCGGGTGAAGACGATCGACGAGTCCACCTTCAGATCGACGAGAAGTTCGCAGAGGAGCTCGGCCTTGTCGGATTTTTCAACAAACATCACGCGCTGGTCGATGGCCTCCACCGTGGTCGATTCCGGGGTGATGTCGATGCGCACCGGGTCGCTCATGAAGGTGTTGGCCAGCTTCGCCACCGAGGGGGGCATCGTCGCCGAGAAGAGCAGGTTCTGTCGCTCGCCGCGCATCAACTTCAGGATGCGCCGAACATCGGGCACAAAGCCCATGTCGAGCATGCGGTCGGCCTCATCGAGCACGAAGAAGTCGACGTCTTTAAGATCGACAAAGCCGCGGCCCTGCAGGTCGAGCAGGCGCCCGGGGCAGGCCACCAGGATGTCGACGCCGCGATCCAGCGCGCGGATCTGGGGCTTTTCGTTGACCCCGCCGAACATCACCAGGTGACGCAGCGGCAGGTGTTTTCCGTAGAGCTCAATCGACTCGCCAATCTGGGCGGCGAGCTCGCGGGTCGGCGAGAGGATCAGGGCGCGGATGGGGCGCTTGCCTTTCGGGGGCTTCTGCGCGGCGAGGTGCTGGAGCACGGGCAGCGAGAAGGCGGCGGTCTTGCCGGTTCCGGTCTGAGCGCATCCGAGTACGTCGCGGCCCTTGAGCAGCGCGGGGATGGCCTGAGCCTGGATGGGGGTGGGGGAGGTGTAGTTCTGGGCAGCGATCGCCCGTTGAAGAGGTTCGATCAGGTCGAGCTTTGCAAAATCGTTCAAGGAGATACCGTGGTAAGAGGGGCGTTCCAACTGAGCGCCGCATGTGTTTGGTGCGTGGTTAACAGATCAGACATCCCCACACCAGCATCAACGCCGGAGGACGACCCCAGCGTCGTCGCCGCGGATTCGCGGTAGCGCTGCTACAGCTTCA
>NZ_VOSL01000114.1 GCF_007997005.1 Lujinxingia vulgaris
GCGTTGCGCGCGGGCCCGGGCCCGCAGCGCCTCGGCCTGCGCCCGAAGCTCGGCGGCGCGCGGAGAGGCGGTCTCCGAGCGCAGCAGCGCCTCGTGCACACGCTGAAGTTCAGCGGCAGTGGGGAGGGTGGCGAGGCCCGCATCGTCAGCATCCGCGCTGTCTTCGGCGGGCTGGTCGATTTCGAGCACGGTGGCAAGGCGGCGCTCCAGGCGCTTAAGACGGGCGCGCTGGCGGGCCACCTCCGCAGCTTCGCGCTCATACCTTAAGGCGGCCAGCTCAGCCTCCAACGCACCGGACTCACCCGACTCGGCGCGGGCGGCGGCCACCTCGCTTAAGCGGCGAGTGAGCTCCAGACGTGTTGCGGCAAGGTCCAGGGTGGCGGCGCGGGTGGCGGCTTCGCGATAGAGCATCAGCGCGCCTCGGATGGCCTCCACGTCGGCGCGCTCGGCCTGGCGCTCGCTGAGCGCGAGGTTGGCCTCACCCTCCTCGATGCGCCGGGCGCGGTCGCCGGGGCGGCCCAGGGGAAGCCCTATTTCCAGGCCCAGGTCGGCCTGGGGGCTGGATGCGCCGTGGGTGTCGCCGGTCAAAAAACGCGGGCCGGCGCTCACGCCCACCTCCACGCCCTCACTTAAGACACGCTCGCCAGCGCGTAGCTCGCCGCGGGCAGCCTCGGTATCGAGGGACGAGGTATGAAAGGTCGGTGCGCTACAGCGTGCGTAGTCAATGACCGAGCTCAGTCGGAGCTCGGGGGGGGATTGCGCCCGGGCCGCCTGCGGCCAGGCGGCCGCAGAGGTGAAGAGGGCGCACGCGGCAAAGGCCGCGAGTCGTCGTTGCATGATGCTCTCTCCCGACGATGGTCCGGTCGCCCCGCGCCGCGAGACAGCTCCTGAAAGGATGCCTCACTCGCCGCCGGTCGCTCGCCATGCGCCGCTCATTCAGCGCCGCGCAACGCTGCACGGACTCTGGATGAGCACGCTCAAGCGCGCACCAGACCACCTGGTTTTCGAAAATGTCGAAGGTCTCGAAACATCGCCAGAATGGCGAAAACCTACGCTCAGACGAGCGCACGGGGAGGCTTAAAGAGCCTCATGCGGTGGCCCTCTCCATCGCGAGAGAGGGTGATCACCTCTTCGATGGGGGCCGGCACGCGCTGAAGCCGAAAGCTCCAGGCGGTGGTGCCCACCATATGGCCGCAGCAACCGCAATAATCGCAGTCGGCGGCGCATTGCCCGCTCTCCAGCTCTCCCGGACAGCAGGCTTCATGCTCGACGTGCTCCGGCCGCTCGATGACATCCCGATCGGCATCGGCACGATCCACAGACGCGCTACGGTCGAGCTCACCGGCGTTCGATGACAGTTGCATGGAAGGCGGCACACAGGCGCTCACCTTCGAGGGCGCTGCCACGACCAGCGCGCACAGAAGCGTCAGGCAAAACGCTGCCATCAACTTCCACGCGATCGTCGCGTACGCAGGTTGTGAGCTGGCCTCAATCATCGTGTGTCGCTTCGGTGTGTCATCGTCTCAAAAAAAACACGTCCAGAACGCGTGAGCATCATAAGGAGCTGCCCGGCACGGGGCAACCCCGCGATCTGAACAACGTCTGCGCGCATGCTATGCCCATCGATTCTGCTCAAGGGCGGTCAATCGCCCTTCCGGGCCGCCCCGCGACCCCCCTGCTTGCGAATGCTTACCATAAGGTTAGGATGCCCCTTCCCGATTGGGTTGAGACTCGCTCCAAGCCGTACCTGGACCGGTGAGTCGCGCCTGTATGAACGCTTGATTCACCTGCTCCGACCTCCCCTGACGTGAGGGTTCCCATCGTGTCTACCCGTCGACTTCCCGCTGCCGAGCGCAAGCAACAGATCTTGATAAGCGCCATTCGCGTCTTCGCCCGCTCGACCTACCACGGCGCGACCACCAAACGCATCGCCGAGGAGGCCGGCGTCACCGAGGCGCTGCTCTACCGCTATTACAGCAGCAAACGCGAGCTCTTCATCGACGCCATCGACCACACCTCCGGCAAGCTCGCCAGGGGCCTGGAGAAGGCCCTGGCCGAGCATTACGAACACCCGGTCGAGGCCATCGTTAGCTGCATGGAGTTTTACGCGCGTCTTCTGCAGAGCTCCGAAGACCTCGCCAGGATGATCTTTCTGGTGCTCGCTGAGCTCGATGAGCCGGACGTGCGCGCGGTCTATTTGCCCTATCAGGAAAACGTCGTCGGGCTGCTCACCGAGAACATCACGCGCTGGCAGGACGCCGGCATCGTCGATCCGCGCATCAACGCCTTTGATACGGCGTGGCTCTTTTATGGCACGTACATGATCCTGGCGCTGGCGCGGCAATCCCACGGTCGGGTGCGTGTGAGCCCTCGCCACGCCGTCGGGCTGATGCGCCCCTTTTTGAGCGAGGATGGGGAGCGGCGCCTCGATGAACTCAGCCAGACCCGGCCGCAGCTTCGGGCCCTGGTCGAGAGCTCCGAGGCCGAAGAGACCACCGAGTCGCCTGCATAATGTAGGGTCGATGTCCGACCCACGGTCGGTTCTCTGGAGTGGTTAACGTCGCTCCAGGTGCATTGAAATCTCATCCTTCACACCCAGCGTGATCGTGACGTTGGGCTCGGCTGGCGAGTCGCTGGCAACACGAAGTTTGAAGCGGCTGGCCAGCGTGGCGAGCACGAGCTGGGCCTCCATCATCGCAAAACGTTTGCCGATGCACTGACGCGGGCCGCCCAGGAAGGGGTAATACGCAAAACGGGGGCGCTCGGCTTTGGGGTCGCGGAAGCGCTCCGGATCAAAGGTCTCGGGCGACTCCCAGAAGTCGGGGTGGCGGTGGGTGACGTAGGGGCTGATGATCACGAAGGTGTCGGCGGGCACCTCATAGCCGCCGATCACGTCGTCTTCCACCGACATGCGCGCGAGCATCGGCACCGGCGGGTAAAGACGCATCGATTCTTCGATGACCATGCGCGTCCACTCCAGGCGAGGAAGGTCGGCCAGGGTGGGTCGCCGGCCGCCTTTTAAGACCTCGTCGAGCTCGGCGTGCAGTGTTTTTTCGGCCTCAGGGTGCTGCGAGAGCAAATAAAAGGTCCACATCAGCGCGGTGGCCGTGGTCTCAAAACCCGCTAAAAAGATCGTCATCACCTCATCGCGAAGCTGCGCGTCCGACATGCCTTCGCCGGTCTCCTCATCGCGGGCCTCCATGAGCATGGTGAGCAGATCTTCGCGGCTATCGCCCGCGCGTCGCTCGGCGATGATGCCCTCGACCACCTCGTCGAGTCCGGCGATGGCGCGGTTGACCCGCATATTGCCCGGGGTGGGCACGCTCAGCGGGATCGACCAGGGCACGCGAATGCGTCGGGTGACCTCCTCGAGCACAAACTGCAGCCGGGCGTTGACCTTCGCGCTGTGGCTGGAGAGCTCGGTGCTCAAGAGCGTGAACCCCACGATATCGAGGGTGATTTTGGTCATCTCCTCGCTCAAGCGCACCACCGGGGCCTGGCCACCTTCGGCGGCGCTCAGACGCGCCTCCCACTCCCGCGCGCTTTTTTCGGCCACGTCGACCATCGTCTCGGCAAAGCCGTGGATGCGCTTTTTATGAAAAGAGGGCTGGGCGATGCGCCGCTGCCGCAGCCAGAAGTCGCCCTCGCTGGTCACAAGCCCGTTGCCCAGAAGCTGGCGCATCGCGCGGTAGCCGCGGGTGGTCTTGATGAAGTTGCGGTTGTTGCGGATCAGCACGTAGTTCAGGTCGTCGGGGTGCGCGATGAAAAGCGCCTGCTTGTTGAGCAGGCGAAAACGCACCCGGTCGCCGTAGGTCTTCTGGCCTTCAAAAAGCGTGGCCAGCATATCGGCTTTGAAGGCCGGCACATTGCCCAGGATCAACGAGCCCGGGGGCTGCGGGATGGCGTCGAAGGGTTGGGGAGCGTCATCGGTGGGATCGGAGGTGGGGCTGGCGTCGGAGGTCGCGGCGGGAGGCTGCGTCATGGCGTCGGGGCTCTCTAAGAGGGAGGGGCAGGTCAGCCCCAGTATGCCAGCGGTGATTCGGGTGCGAAAGACGCGCGCTGCCCCCGGAAAGATGGGTTTGAGACGCGCGCGACATTTCGTTAGCAATGCTCTCACCCCATACATTCGTTTACGTTCAGGGAGGTTTTTATGATGTTGAAGCGACAAAGCGTACTGGCAGCATGCTTGATTGTGGGAACGATGAGCGCGTGCGGAGGCGGCGACGCCGTCTCCGGACCGGCCGGCGCCGACGGCGTGAGCACTCTGGTCGATACCGAGCAGGTCGAGCCAGGAGACGACTGTGAATTCGGCGGTTTGCGTGTGATCACCGGCCCTGACGAGAACGCCAATGGCGAGCTCGACGCCGATGAGATCGACGACACGTCGTTGATCTGTGCGGTGGCCGGTGCGCCGGGCGCCGATGGGCAGGCTGGCGAAGACGGCGAAGACGGCGAAGATGGCGCGCAGGCGCTTCAGAGCCTGACCCTGGTCAGCGAAGAAGCCCCCGGAGATGCCTGCCCGAGCGGTGGGGTGCGCGTGGACGCCGGCATTGACCTCAACATGGACGATGTGCTCGACGAGGATGAAATCACCTCCACCGCCTTCGTCTGCGATGGTGAGCAGGGCGAACAGGGCGAACAGGGCGAACAGGGCGAACAGGGCGAACAGGGCGAGCAGGGCGAGCAGGGCGAGCAGGGCGAACAGGGCGAACAGGGCGAACAGGGCGAGCAGGGCGAGCAGGGCGAACAGGGCGAGCAGGGTGAGCAGGGCGAACAGGGCGAGCAGGGCGAGCCTGGCCTGAACAGCCTCATTGATATCGTGGACGTCGACCCCGGCGCGGACTGCGCCTACGGCGGTCGCCGCATCGATGTGGGTGTTGATGTCAACAACGACGGCGCGCTGAACCCCGGGGAGGTTCAGGAGACGACTTTCGTGTGCGATGCGCTCGAGAGCCTCAGCGTGAGTTTTCCCTCCAACGACACGACGCTCGATACAATGTTCACTACCCAGCTCCTGGGTTCGGCTACCTACGCCCCTTTTGCAGCCGGATCGTACGTCGAGGAAACCTTCGATGTGGGGACGCTTCCCGAAGTCGCCAGCCTGAACTACGCCTTTGAGATGGAAGACAACACGACCACCTACTGTGAGGTGGGTGAGCTGCGCTTTGCGATCACGCTCAATGGTCAGGAGATCGACACGTACAGCTTTGTGGGCGGAAATAGCGGAGCGAGCTTCTCATTTGAGGGGCAAATCTACTTCGAAGCGATCGATCTGAGCGGCACCGATGAGGTCACCCTGCGGATCACCGCGATCGATCAGGTCTGCCAGGGCGCCGGCGCGTACAGCTGGCTTGTGGGCGGGATGTTTGTGCTCAACGGCTAATACGCTGTCAGTCCATGTTGACGCCACGTCTGCTGCATTGAGCTCACCTTGAGCTGCGTTGCAAATCCTCCATGATCCCAGAGCATCCTCTGTGGTTTGCACCTGGCTCGGGTCACTCTCGATTTCGCATCTCAAGGTGTTTCGATTGCCTTGTGGCGATACAAAGCCTGTGAGCTTTCATCCATCACCCTGAACGAAAAAACGCCCCGAACTCGGGGCGTTTTTTCGTTCAGGTTTTTCAATCAGGGAGCCAGGTGCGATCTGGCGAGATGCTCAGGTCTGCAATGAGGGATCCGCCTCGTCGCTGCTTTCAGGCGGCGGGCCGTCCTCATCGGAGGCCTCCGCCTTGTCGGGCGCCCAGGTGTCGCGGGAGACGAGCATCATCGCCGCGCCCAGCATGATCCAGACGTCGGCCACATTGAAAATACCGGTGCGCAGGGTGCCGATGCCCAGGTTGAGAAAATCGGTGACGCCGCCGTCAAAGAGCACGCGGTCGATCACGTTGCCAATGCCCCCGCCGATGACCAGGCCGGCGGCCACCACCGAGAACTTTGAGAGATCCGGGGTGCGCATGATCCACACCAGAAAGGCGATCAGCGCGATGCTGACCACGCCCACAAAGATGGCGGTGCGCAGCGCGGCGGGCATCTCCGAGCCCATGCCTAAGAAGGCGCCGTGGTTCTCGATGAGCACAAGGCGAAAGGTGTCGCCCAGATACGAGAGGCGCCCCAGGCCCTCAAGCTGCTCGCGGGCGACGATCTTGGTGACCTGATCGCAGCCCACGCTTGTGCTCAAGACCAGGGCGAGGAGCGCGGTGTTGCTGATGCGAAGATTTTTCATCGGTGGTGTCCAGCTGGTTAACAGGAGTCCGCACAAGTACCCGGGGGCGGCCGATTCTATTCCGCGCGGGGGGGCGTTCACCGATAGCACTTGCCCGGCTTGAACCCAACGGCGCAACGCTTTAAAGTCCCCGCATTCGTAACACGCACCACCTGAGAAGGTCCCCGCCGTCCACGGCCGTAAGGGGGGACTCCACGTCGACTTCCGGCGCGTCGATCCATGCTGTGTCCACAGCGCAGGTTCCGACGCCCCGACCCGAACACGGAGCTGCACGTATGCAGGAGACCAAATTCGATCAGGTCATGCTCGCCAGGCTCATCCGCGCCCGCGACGCGATTGCCCCTTTGAACTTTAACCATCCGGTGGCCCAGGCCAGTAAGGAGCTCTGCCTGGATCTTCTGGAGGAGGCGCATTTGAGCTTCACCGAGCAGGTGGAAGATGCGCTGGAGGAGGGCGGGCAGGCCGCCCGGGCCGCCGCCGAGCTCGACCGCGCTGAGGTGGCCGCCGAGGCCAGCTACATGAGCCTCTTTGATATGTGCCAGGCGCGCTATTACAGCCTCAAGAGCAACGCGTCGCCGCGGCTGGCTGAGTTCACCGAAGCCATGGAGAGCGCCTTTGGCGGGGTGACCCCGGGGCGTTTTGTGGGTCTGGGGCTTGACGCGGCCGCCGCGCGCCTGCGGCGCGTTGTGGAGTTCTGCGCCCGGGAGTTTGTGCACGACCCGCGCGTCGACGCCGCGCGCCAGACCCTGGCCACCCTCCTGACCTGCCGCAAGCTCGCCGACGCCGAGAAGGCCGAGGCCACCACCACCATCACCGAGCTGCAGGCCGCGCGCGCCGAGGTTCGCCGAGCCTACGGCTCGGCGCGCCATCTCCTGGAGGCCTCCCTGCGCCTGGTCGGGCTCGAAGACGATCTCAACCACCTGCTCGCCCCCCTCTACACCATCTACCGCCCGCAGCGCGCTTCGGCGGGGGTCACGATCACCATCGACCCCGACGAGCCCCACATTCCCGGCCCCGGCGTGGGCGATGACGCCCGCATTCACACCGGCCCGGTGCCCGTCCCCGACGTGCACGAGGAGGCTCCGGCCGGGTGAGGGCCTGTCGGTGTGTCGTGCGTCGTAGATAAGTCGATAACCCCCGCGCCTGCCGAGGCGCGGGGGTTTTTTGATCAGACGTCGTGGTCAAACAAGCCGGTTGAAGGCGGGGCGTTGTATGTGGACCTCAGCTTGAAACCCCGGAGCCTGCGATGCCCCGGGCCATCGCCTCCTCTACCGGTGAGCGCTGATCTTCCGGGCGCTCCGGATCGAGGGGAACCCGAGGGAGGAGCGGGGGCTGCGCCATAAAACGTGCCTCGGTGCCCCGGTGGGGCTGGGCGCTATGCACCAGAAATGGGTGGCAGAGGTACACGGTGCCTGCCGGGCCGGTGGCCAGCGTCTCCACCGCGCCGTCGTCCTTGCCAAAGCCCTGCGCCGCCAGCTCGCCAAGGGTCAGCCCTCGCTCGCCATGGGGCGCAAGACGCGCGGCCATCTCAAGGTGCGAGCCCACCCGCAGCCGCGTGGGGGCGTTGTGCTCGTCAACATCCGAGAAGAGAAAGAGCATCAGGAGCGCTCGCCCCTTCGAGTAGGCGTTGATGCGCCATTTGAGAAAATCCGGCTCGTTCTCCCAGCCGAAGCTCGCGTCGATATGCCAGCCGCAGTCTCCCGGATCCTCCTCGGAGGGAAAGCGGATGGGGAAGGTGCCCATTGACGGGCAGGGCAACCACCGCTCGGGGCCAACCAGCGCGTCGAAGGCGGCGTGGAGGCGCGCGGTGTTGGCCGCCTCCACAAAGCGAGGATGGGGGATGTGGCCAATGCGAACCACCGGTCGGGTCCAGGTGGCGCGATCCTGCGGATCGCAGCCGGTGGCCCGCCAGAGCAGCGCGCGGCACTCCGCTGCGAGCGTCTCTGAAAAGGCCTCGTCGATACGAACAAAGCCCTTCTGAATAAAATGATCGATCTGGGTGCGCGAGAGCGCGGGGCCGTGATGCGTCATCACAAACTCCTGATGTCTGGGTTGAGAAAGGTGCACCGATGCCTGGCGAGCGGGGGCTCGCCAGGCTGGATACTCGGGACATTCGGGCGGCCAGAAGGGCCGCGTCTCAACCGATCAGGAAGAAGGTGGTGATCATCATCATGGCGCTGTCCGCAGGAAGGGGGAGCTGAAGCCAGGGGCGTCGTCGGCCGGGGCAGACGAGGGGCCTCTGGGGCTCAGAAACCTAACGAGAAGGAAAAACGCTGTAAAGGGTGGGGTCATCCCGAGTGTGCCGCGCGCGGGAGCTGTGCTTGAGTTTATCGTCAGGTTCGGGAGGGACAGCGGAATCCGGGGGGCTTCGACGTGACGAACACCCCCCGAAGCTCTTAAGCCGGGCTTCGTCACGTCGACGAAGGGTAAAATCTACCCATAACGAGGTATTCGTAGCGTCGACGAAGGGGGTCTTAAGGCCTTAAGAGCCCTCTCGTCACGTCGACGAAGGGCTTGAGTTACCCATAATGGGGTATTCTGTGAGGTGACGAACACCCCCTGAAGGTCGTGAGGAGGTGTTCGTCACGTCAGGTTGGGAGGGGGGCGGATCGAGGTGTTTTGGCGTTACGCGCGGCCGCCGCGGACAAACCATTCTGCCAGCTCGCTCTGCGCACGGATGCGCAGCTTGGGGGGCTGATCGGGGTGGTAGTTGAGGTCGAGGCCGGGGAGCTGCTCGATCTCGTCGAAGGCCAGCATGCGCAGCTCGTCGTCGGGGCTGTTCATGGCGTCGACCAGCCAGCGCCAGCGCGGGGTCTCGTGGGCATCAAACCACCAGCGGCGCCACTCCGAGGGGGAGGGGCCCAGGGGCTGAAGGGTGATCTCGCGCAGGGCGCGGTGGATGGTCAGCTGCACGCGGCCGCCGTGCTCGCCAAGGGCGTCGACGAGCTGGGGGATGGCCTTGAGATCGCGGAGCTGGCGGATGTTCTCGGCGGCCTGCTCCACGCGGAACTCTTCGTTTTTCTGGGCGAGCTCGTGGCGCAGGGGCTGGATGACAAGGACGTCGAAGTCGCCGTGGTCGCGGTAGCCCATCAGGATGGTGCGCGCGAGCTGGCGGGTCTGCTGGTCGCGGTCGAAGAGGCGCCCGAGAAGCTCGTGGAGGAGGCCGTCGGCCGGCAGCTCCGTGAGCAGGAAGGTGGCGTAGAAGCGCAGCTCCAGGCTGGGGTTGTCGATAAAGTGGCGCACCACCTTGAGCGAGGGGCGGCCCAGGCGCACCAGGGCGTCGAGCACCGGGCCGTGTTCGGCGACCGGGGGCAGGGTCTGGGCGGTGTACTGGTAGCGGTCGACAAAGATGCGGCCGGGGAAGAGCTCCTCGAGGCTGGCGATGATGCCTTCGCTGGCGCCGGCGGTGGCGACGTGCTCGGCGGCGGCGAAGGCCAGGTCCCGGTCGCGGGCGTCGAGCATCTCCAGGCTCTCGCTTAAGTCGACGGCGACCGGACCGGAGTCCAGGATCTCTTCGAGCGCCTCGACCGGCACGGTGCGCGGGTTGGAGCTCGTGTCGCGCTCCATCTCTTCCATCAACTCGCCAAAGCCGCGGGTGCGGCCGGCCGGGTTGATCTGCATGGTCGCGCGGGAGGAGGAGCCCCCGATCTGGGCGCTGCTCTCGGAGCGGGCACCCTGCTCAAGCTCGTCGAGCCAGCGATCGGAGCGGGGCTCGGAGCGATCCTCACGCATCGGTTCGCTGATCTCGCTGATCGAGTTGGCGCCCACCTGCACATAACGCACCTCGCCAACCCCCATGAAGGTGTGGCCGGTGGCGGAGGCGCCGAGCTCGGTGAACTCGGGCTCTTCCGGGGAGGTGGAGGTCGGAGCGTCGCCCTGAGCATCGCGGCGGCGCGGGCGGCGGAAGATCTGGGCGCGCGGCACCCCGGAGGCGTCGGTGGGGATGTTGAGGCCGCGGGTCGCGCTGCGCAGCCCGCGGGCGGCGTCGGGGCGCTCCTC
>NZ_VOSL01000115.1 GCF_007997005.1 Lujinxingia vulgaris
CAGCCGCCGGGGGAGGCGGCGCGGGTGCGGCCGCGCCCCGGGCCTGAGGCTGCTCCTGCGGAGCCCGGGGGGCGCTGCGTGCCGCGCTCTCGGAGGCGATCGAGGGGGCGTCGGACTCGTAGGCGATGCTCTCGGTGGTTTCGTATCCGCCGTAGCTCGGCGCCTGGCTGTAGTCGGAGCTGGCGGTGCCGGCGCAGCCCAGCGTGGTGGCCAAAAGAAGCGCGGCGGCCAGCAGGCGAAGGTGTGGATGGGCGAACATTCTCATGGCGTGTACTCCAGCTTCACGTCAAAGGGACGGTAGGACTCGTCGCGCAGGAGCGCGGAGTTGCCGATCTGGCCGTACTGGTTGCTGCCCCAGCATTTGATGTTTTGCTCGTCGACGAGCACGCAGGAGTAGGCGTTGCCGGCCGAGACATCGACGCCGCGCACGATGTTGTCGTCGACGTCCAGGTAGAGATCGATGGGGGAGCTCCAGTTGTTGTTGGTGCCGTCGCCGACCTGGCCGACGCTGTTGACGCCGAAGCAGCGGACGTTGGTCTGCTGCGCGTCATTGCGATCGACGACCATGCAGAGGTGGTTCGCGCCGGCGCCGATGGTCAGCGCGGGCTCGCCGGTGCTGATCTGGCGCGGGAGAAACGCCGCCTGGTTCAGGAAGGCGGTGGCGATGGGGTACTCGTCTTTTTCGCAGCGGTTGGTGTCGGCGTTGCAGGTGAAGTCGCCACTGCACGTCCCATTTTCAGGACAGGAGCCATCGGAGACGGTGCGCACGCTGAAGCGGGCCACCGCCGGGCCGCTGGGAGGGAAGACCGCGCAGCGGTCGGCGTTGCGGCCGGTCATCGCGCCTTGCGTGTTGAAGTAGCCATCCCAGACAAAGCAGGTGTTGCCCGTGGAGGAGGCGCGGTGCATCGCGCCCCAGCAGAAGACTTCGCCGTCGGTGGTGCGCGCGCAGGTGAAGTCGTTGCCGGCGGCGAGCTCTTCGACCTCGGTCAAACCGGGGACACCTTGCGGGACGGGCTCCAGCGTCACGTTATCGAGGGGGTCGTTTCCGAAATATCCAAAGGCGTCGACGATGGGCAGGCTCGACTCGCTCAAGGTGCCGACCTGGCCAAAGCGGTTACGGCCCCAGCAGCGCACGGTGCCGTCGTCGAGGAGCGCACAGCTGTGATGGCTGCCGGCGACCACGTCGACCACGCCCGAGCTCAGGCCTTGAACCTGCATCGCCACGCCGACGTTGATGTTGTTGCCGACGGCGATGCTGGCGCTGCCGATCTGACCGAAATCGTTGGCGCCCCAGCAGCGCACCCCGCCGTTGACCACCGCGCAGCTATGCGCGAAGCCGCTGGCGATGGCGGTGGCGCCGGAGTTGATGGCGCGCCCGCCGGGCACATCGCTCCCCACCGTCGTCCCCAGGCCGAGCTGGCCGCGCTCGTTCTCGCCCCAGCAGAAGACCTCGCCATTGAGGCTGAGCGCGCAGGTGTGTTCGCCGCCCGGCGCCACGTCGACCATGGTGGGAAGGCCGCTCACATCGACCGGGTTGCGCTGGTCGCCGTTGGCGCCGTTGCCGATCTGGCCGCTGTTGTTGCGACCCCAGCACTTGAGCTTGCCCGAGCCGACAGCGCAGGCGTGCTCATCACCCACGGCCATCGCGTCGACGCAGAACTCGTCGCATTGAACCGTGCCGCCGCAGCCATCGTCGATGGGGCCGCAGAGGACCTGGGCCTCTTCGCAGGTGATCGGGGTGCAACCGCAGATGTTCTCCTCGCCGCCGCCTCCGCAGGTATCAAAGAGGGTGCAGACCTGATCTTCGGCGCCGCAGTCGATGACGCGCTCTTCGCCACAGCTGTCCACAATGGTCAGCTCGCCACATTCGGCGGCGTTCTCGGCGCAGTGTTGCTCGTCGCTGAGCGCCGGGGTGCAGCCGCACTGGCCTTCGATGCCGCCGCCTCCGCAGGTCTCCGGGTCGCCGCACTCCGGCCCGCAGCTCTCAACCGTGCGCAGCTCCCCGCAGCTATCTTCGATGACGTGGCTGCCGCAGCTATACGAGCTGAGCTGACAGAGCTGCTCGTCGCTCTCGCCCTCGCAGGCGTCGGGCGCGTCGACGTCGGTGTCTCCGGCGTCGGGGTCTTCGGCGTCCGGACCCACATCGCCCGCGTCGTCTTCGGCGTCCGGACCCACGTCGCCCGCGTCGTCTTCGGCGTCCGGGCCTACATCGCCGGCGTCTTCCTCGACGTCGGGGCGGTCGTTGGTGGGGGGAATCGTGCGCGTATCGGGGCCTTCGCTGCAGGCGACAAGGGCCGTAAGCAGGCCAATGGCGAGCGCGTGACGCGTCAGAAGGGTGAGGCTTTTCATAATACGTTCCGAGTGTTGTTACGCCGTGAGCTATTGTTGATGTCGTGTCTGCTGCGTTGAGAGCACCCCGGGCAGCGTTGCAAAGCCTCGACGATGCTAAAGCATCGCCTGCGTTTTGCGCCTTGCCCGAGAAGCTCTCAGCTTCGCAGCCATCGACCTCAACTTCTGCTCATGGCGTATGAGCCAGGGCGGTGGGCAAAACGTTGGGATGGGCACAGGGCGTATGGCGAGGGCGGTGCGTCGCGGTATCCCCCGCCGGAAGGCCCGGTGTGGGCGGCACCCTAGCAAAACGCGCGTGGATTTCTAGTCGAGGGCTGCGCGCGGCGCGCAGGCGCGACGATCAGGGCGCCGGCGCCGTGAACATAAAGTGCGGGTGAGAGCGCAGCGAGAGCTCGATCGGGTAGTTGACGGTGCACACGCCGCCCTCGGGCGCGTCGAAGGTCGTGGCGCTGAGCGTCTCGGTGATGCAGCGGTTGGTGTTCTCATCGTCGATGGTGCTGGCGACCTTGATATGCGAGGTCGAGCCGTCGGGGAAGATGATGAACTGAGCGAGCGCCGCGCCCACGAGCCCGCGCTTCTGGGAGAGGGCCTGTTCGTAGCAGCCGTTGATCGTGTCGTACGCCTCATAGAGCACATCATAGATATGCTCGTTGTTGCAGCGCCCCTCCTCGCGGGCCTCCGGGGGCAGCGCCTCGCGCTGGGCCTGAGCCTGCGCGCCGCTCCCGAGCACCAGCTGCACCTCGCGCGCGCCATGCTCGCGCAAGAAGGAGTAGCTCAAGATCACCTCGCGGCTCGACGCCCCACGCGCGCCATCCTCCACAAGATGCGGGTAAAGGGCCTCCGCCACGCACTGACTCAACGCGGCGTCGCCCAGAGTGTCGGCGTGGGTCTGAAGCCCCACTGGCGAGTTGTTGGCGTCGAGCTGCCAGGCAAACTGCACCATGCCCGCAAGCTCCCCGTTTTGCGCGAGCGCCTGACGGTAACAGGCGTTGATCTCGGCCTCCGCCGCGCTCATCGCCCGATGCAGGATGCGGCTGGGCTCTTTTGCCTCTCCGTCGGTCTCCGCCGCGCCCGCTTCGGCGTCGGCGCTGAGCGCGGCCTCGCCGGACGCCTCGGCCGGCGCGTCATCCGTGGGTTGCGGCGCGCTCTGGCAGGCGCCAAGCGCACCGGCAAGGGTCAGCGTGAGCAGGGCGATAGGGGCAGTCGGGCAGAGTGCGCGCATGGCAGACCGGAGGCTCGGGTGATGGGAAGTGGCTCCGGACCATGTAAATAAGGGATCGGGTGTGGTGCAAGGGGGAAATGGCGGCGGGGGGGCGGAAGCTACTAAAAAAGGCCCGGGCGAGTTTGCCCGGGCCTTTTTTAATATAGATTAGATATAAATAGTCATTCAGTTACTTGGCCACAATATGTTCTTCAATCAGGGTCCGAGGTACCCCGAGCGAAGCGGCTTCAAACGCCCTGACCATAAGCTCCTCATCATCGAGTTTAGGTGGCAATCCGTCGGCTGTGAACTCCACATTGCGCTCACAAGCATTAAGCCAAACAGCGAGGCCATGCTCAATGGCCGCTCGTGCTGCCATGAGCGGATTAATATCCGACTTATCCCAACCATTAATAAAGGCCAGGTCGTTCCATGCTTCGGCGCCGCCATCTTCAATAGTAGAGTAATGATGAATGTAGGCATCGGAAAGATTGATCATTCGGTTTAAGAAATGAGCTTCGTCCTCGTTCTTCATAGTTTGCACCAATGATCGAAGTGACCTCACCTCTTTTTCATAATCAGCAACTTTTGAAGAGCTGAGTGCATGATCAAGACCTTCAAGTCCGACAATAACGTCGGATGGCAGATAATCCGCAAGTGCAGTAATAAGGCTTGGAGTCGGAAGAGGGAACCAGCCTGGAATGACGTCATTGAAAATCGACGAAATTAATCGATCCAATGTAGCTATAATATGTTCCAAGACACGGAGCTCTCGAACCTCGAGTGGGAGGCTTGCAACGACGCCAGCGGAATCGCAAAGCATGCTCTCTGCCTGGCATGATGCGTCACACATTATGATGTCGCGTGACCCTAACACCCCAAGTCCAGGCGAACTGAACTCAATGGAAACTACATCTCCTACAGTAAGGCTAGTTCGGTCTATAAATGCTTCTGAACTGCTTCCCGTATCAATCACACCGTTTGGGTACTGAACGGACCAATTATAACTAGTCGGCTGCGAGCCATCAATACAAGGTGACGAAATCGACACTGAGAGGGGCGCGCTAACAAGCGGTGCATAAAAGTCTCCACTACATAAAAATCCATCGGTTATAGAGATAGAAACAGGAGTTCCGCCCCGAACAGGTAATGTTGCTGAAGACGATACAATAGCTCCCAGGCCGTCCTCAATCTCAACTCGTACTTGTGCTCCGTTGGGCGAACATGTTGGAGGAGCCACGGCCAAGGCTTCGCTAGTCCTGCTAGGTAGTCTTCCATGATAAAACTCTACATTGTCGAGATACCACGTGGCATGCGCAGGCTCCTGTTCAGCGATATAGTTAGCGTGCAGAACCCGGAATGCTGTTGTTGATAGATATTGCCCTGTAGCAAGTGTTACTTCAGAGGCAATGGGCCGAATCTTGACGTGCATTGTTTCATCATGTTCAGTTGCGACACCGAATGCATAGAATTTATTGTTACCGATGTCGACATTAACGACGCGATTAGAGCGTGTTAGTGGGGGGTAAACGCAGTTTTCTCCTGTAGACGTAGAATAAGACTCTTTATAAATGGACGTGTTCATCCAAGAAGTATTTTGAGAGCCGCCATCCCCATAGGCTTCAATGAGGAAAGATTGGCCATAATAGGAGGGAGGGAATGTGATTTCAACTAACCCGGCTGAGTATTGCTTCATCGGAATTGTCGTGGAAGGCGTCGACGTTGAATATTCATAGGTTTTCCGGCGATCACTGGATGAACTAAAGGCGTTCGTTTGAGGTGTACATCTATCATCCCAAAATGAACTATAAGTGTCTAATTTTATTTGCTTTTCAATGAACGAATTCCGCGCATATTTAGAGTATATGAATCTTAAAGGGGTCCGTAAATAAGCAAGCGTATTTCTGTGATCTGCTAATCCACCGCCTTCTGACATCATAGGAGTAATCCACTCGATACCAACATTTAAGAATCGACTAACAAAAATATAAAAATCTTGGCCGGCATAATGTAATGAATCAGCATCGGTTAAATGACGAAAGTGGGGCACATTCAGTTTGCGTATCGAATAGCCGTAATCTCGTGAAAAGTCAGACAAGACTGATCGATCGTTTAGTTCGTTATTTACAGAGCGTGATGCGGCAGTCGCCGTGCCTTCAATATAATAAAAGTTGCTTCTGCGGTAATTCGCTGCGCGTTGTAAAGAGTGAAAATATTCGTGGTTAGTAGTCCACAAACTTCTTTGTTCAAAAGGAAGTATCTCAATCTTTTCTGTTGATGGAGAGGTTACGGTAATAATAGGCAGATTATTACGCCCGTCTCGGGCATAAAACAAAGAAATTCGATCTCCGATAGCCAATGCATATGGTGCAATAAGAGCCGCAGAAGGTCTGTTAGCTTGAATTGAATCCGCGAATTTTTTAGCAATATCCATGGCATCGTCATCGCTAGCAGCGATAACTACACGAGGAACCCCGTCAAAAAGAATTTTAAAGCTATCACCTGGTTCCACGGAGTGTATTTTAATCATCGGGGCAACTTTATAAATTGGATATATACAAATAGTTAATATTTTTCCGAATGCACTATAACGACCGCCAGTACACTTTTCGCCATCTTCATTTGAAAATTGGCGGAATGGTTCCATGTATACTTTGTAATCATAATCTGAAAGGGGACCGGTAGTTTTTAAGCGAGGCTCTGGAAATTGAAAGCGGCCCAATTGGCGACCAGAAAAATCTTGAGCGGTTTTTTGTAAATAATTTGAGTAAAACGCTCTTTGGTTATCTGTACATTGATCATCGTTTTGAATGTTTACGCAGATGATTTCCATTCTTGCAGAGCCGTTTAATCCTTGTTGAGTCGTTATTATGTTTGAAGATATGTCCGTTTTAGGGATTTCAGGGGAGGAAAACCAATCACCTTCGGCAAATACAAGATGTATAGGTCGCTCCATAAGAGCGTAAAACTCTGCTATGAATCTACCATTATCAGTATAACCTTCTAGGGTAATCCAATATCCGGACTCATTGTCAGACGTTCCATTGGATTCGATCCAGGCTGCGAGTAGTAAAGTATTTGGATCGACATTATCTGGGATCGGAATTGAGGCAACAAACCACTCGTTATCTGGTGCATCGAATGTAATTTCAGATAGTATAGTAAAAATAGGGCTAACTGGTTGAAGTGGATTTGGGAGAGATTTGATATGTTGTAGATCAGAATCCTCCCACAGTTTTAAGCTAACAGGAGCGGTGAGAGAATATTTGCTTGCTGAGATTTGGAGATTGCTTGGGCCATAAATTACTCCTCCCGGCTCAAGAAGATTGTTGTTTCTGCTGAATGTGTTCGTTTCTATCTCTGAATTGGAGCAAGCAAAGAAAAAAGCAGTTATTACAAAAATAAAAATAATATAAAGACGGGTTTTATTGCAATCATAGCATTTTCACTAGGTTTATAAATTAACATTGTAGTTTTGAGTAGGGTGTGTAGCAATGTTGATTATGGGATTTCGTTAGGATGGAGTTGAACGCTTTCGGGTATTTTGTATGTTTCTACATACACTTTTCCGTCGACTGTATAATATAAATAGGCTAGTAGGGTTCTAGCGTTTTCGTGAGTTCCATAGCCTGTAAATAGTTGCATGCTGACGTTGGTTTTTAAATGTGCCTGTAATGTTGATTCGTTTGAAGGGTTAAGTTCGGTCTCTTGGTAATATGTGCCTAGAGCTAGCGCATTCTCGGACATGAGGTAGACGGCCTGAGATTCACAAAGCTCGGCATCTGATGGTCCACATGAAGGTAAAGTGTTTAGTGTAAGTGTTAATGCTGTTGTCATGAGTAGGAAGTTATAACGGGTCATTGCCAACCTCCTTGGTTTTCGTTGGGTTCTTCCCAGGGAGCGCTATGAGAAATAATAAAGTCACGAACCTCTTGCTCATTGTTTTGAATGTCCATAATGTTGATGTGGACAGTCTCGTTATCAAGATTGTCATAAATGCTTAGCTCAAGGTGCTCGTAGTCGCTGAGATCGTTCACCGGTACCCCATCAACGCTAACTTCTAAGAGCGTCATATTGCGTAAAGTAATGGGTTCATAGGGGCAAGTGCTAGGAGTTGAAGAGAACCAGCCCGGCGCGAAACTCAGCGCGGCTGCGGCGAGCGTTATCATGGCGAGGTGTTTTTGTGACATGGAACTCTCCAAGTTTACGGTGCGTGAAGTAGGTATTCGGGCGGCGAAAAGTGATATGAGTCCACAATAGCCCGCCTGTGGCGCAGTGTAATTGATGTGGTTCAGTTTTGTAGCAGAAGGGCGAATGGATATCAAATGATAAGAACTGTTTTTGTGCGTGGAGATTTTGGGGTGTTCTAAGTGGTTGATTTTGTGTGGGTTTAGATCTCATGGTGTTTGAGGATGGCGCGGGTCGGGCCCGTTTGATCATAGCCGACCGGTCAGGACGATTTTCCAACAAAACAAAGAACCGCCAGCCCAACTTCGGCTGGCGGTTTTTTTTGAACCTCGTCGCTCGTACCTGGTCATCAATTTAACGACACGCTCACTTCGTGAACAGAACATCGAGAGTCGCAGCGACTAAGACGAGCATGTTGAATTTCTCAATGGATTCAAAGCGTTAGTGGTCATTAAGGTCCCGCACCATCGTCAAATACTTGAGCTTTCCGTCGTTGGATTTACCGCGGTAGGCGGTGTCGAAGCCATAAGCGCGGCAGAGGTCGAGGGCGGCGCGGTGGGTTTCGGGGACGTCGACGCGGGCGCGGCGGAAGCCGCCCTGGCGGCCGCGGCGGAGGTAGTCTTCGATGAGGGCGTGGCAGAGGCCGCGGCCGCGGTGGTCGGGATGCAGGCCGAGGCGAGTGATGACGAAGTCGTTGTCTTCGAGGGGGGCGAAGAGCTCGCGCAGGCGCTCGACGCGCTCGCGGAGCATGGCGTAGCTGCCCTCGCCCATATGACGAGCGACATCGAGGAGGTCGGCCTGGCGGGCGGTGCGTAGCTCGGTTCCGCTCAGCGCGATGTAGCCGCCGGCGATGCGGTCGTCGAGCATGAGCAGGCGCGCGCGCTGGAGGGTGATCTCGGAGTTGTCGCGGAGCATCCAGCGGGAGAGGGTCTGGTCGATGTCGGCGCCTTCGAGGAGCACGTCGTCGTAGGGTTGGCCGGCCGGGCGCACCCAGGTGAGAATCTCGGCGATGCGGCGCTCCAGGTCGGGCGTCTTGTGGCCCCAGCGCAGGGGTGGGGTCTGGGATGGGTGTCGCAGGTTCATGATCACGTCCTTGTCGTCATGGCGTCAGGTGAGTCGAAGTCTCGAGGATGCGTGTGGGTCAGGGGGGCGCCGGCGGCGGTGTGGGACCGGGGGCCGGCGGTGGTCGCGAGCGCAGGAGGGCGTGGGGATCGGCCAGCAGGAGTTCGGTGGCGGTGTCGACCAGGCGTCCGGCGTCGACCAGCGTGAGGCGCGTGCGGCCGAAGGGGACCACGCGCAGGTGGCCGCGGGCGTGCAGGGTCTGAGAGAGGGTGATGGTGGAGAGGGTGACGGATTGGGGCAGGCGGCGCTGTTGAAAGAGAAAGCGCCGCTCCATGCTTAAGCCCTGGTCGAGGCAGGGGCCCTCGATCTCGCGCAGGTCGAGGTAGGGCACGCGCGCGCGGGCCTCGGCGATGTGCAAAAGCGGTGAGTGCTGAAGATCGAGGCCGATGAAGAGGGCGCGGGCGTTGAGGGCGATGAGGGTGTCGAAGGCCGAGCCGGGGCCGAAGGCCCCGGGGGTATCTCGGGCGCATAGGGTGTGGGCGAGCGGCCCCTCGGCGCAGAGTGATTGCAGGGCGTGCGAGGAGCGGTGGGCGCGGGGAAGTCGGCGCAGGTACTCGTTAAAGGGCGCGGCGGTAGGTGTGAGCTGGCGGTCAAAGGGTGTGCCGGCGGCAAATGCCGGCGAGTAGCTGGTGGTGACGAAGGTGGCGCGGGTGCCGGTGAGCTGACGCAACGCGGCGTAATAGCGCGAGGGAAGCTCGTGAAGCGGACAGTCACGCAGGTGGCCGGCGGCGAGCAAATCGACATGAAGTAAGAGCAGCTCTGCCGGCCCCAGGCCTAAGGCGCTGAGCGCGTGTCGCAGGTGGTTCAGGGTGAGGGTGTGCACGGCTCAGCTCCGCTCGTTTTCGAGGTGACGGGCGATGGCCTCGCGGTCGGGGGCGCCGCAGCTTCGGCGCGCGAGCTCGCGCACCGGGAGCACCCGATCGGGGACGAGGTGGGCGGGGAGCTGTCGGCGGCAGGCTGCGAGGATGGCCTGCACGTCGAGGGGTTGGTCGGCGCCGGCCACCACCAGGGCGATAAGGCCGGCGGGCCAGGCGGTGTCGCGGGGCCAGGGGACGACCGCGACGTGGCGGTGGCCGCAGGCCTGCTGCAGGGCGAGGTCGATCTCGCTTAAGTCGACGAGCTCGCCGCCCAGGTAGATCTGGTCGTCGAGGCGCTCGCCAAGCTCGATCTGGCCGCCTTCGAGGATGCGGGCGTTGTGGCCGGTGCGAAGCCAGCGCGAAGGCAGCGCGGCGCGTGCCACCGAGGGGGGGGCCGCGTCGAGCTCCACCAGGGGCGCGCGGGTCGAGTCCGGCGTCTTGCCGCAGGGGACCTGAGGGCCGCTGACCACCAGCTCGCCGGGCTCGCCGGGGGCGTTGGCCCGGAGCTCGTGGGTGATGGTGGCCGCCATATGGGCGTCGAAGAGGGTGAGGCGGTCGGTGTCGTTGCTCTCACGTTTGTCGGGCTGCAAGGTGTTGGTTTTGCTGGTCTTTTTGGTGGTGTCTTTTCGGCCGTTGAGAGGGCGTGTGGCCAGCGCGGGGCCGGCCTGGGGCGGTCCCCACATCGAGGTGATGAGGCTGCGGGGGGCGGCCTGCTGCCAGGCGTGGGCGAGGTCGGCGTCCAGCGGCGCCCCGAAGAAGATGGAGGAGCGCAGGTCGGCAAAGACCCCCTCGCCGAGCTCGCCGGTGCGCCAGAGCCCGGCGGCCAGCGCCGGCCAGCCGGCCAGGCGCGTGAGGCGATGGGAGCGGATGCGCTGGCCGAGCTGGCG
>NZ_VOSL01000116.1 GCF_007997005.1 Lujinxingia vulgaris
CGCTCCTGCGCCGCAGCCGGAGCGCCGCACCGCCCCGGCCCCCACGCGCCCCTCCACGCCGGCGCCCACCCGACCGGGCAACACCCGCAACACCGAGAAGGATGACACCCAGAAGGGTGACTACGTCCGCTGGTAACCCCTTCCCTGGCTGAGGACGCTCATGGCCACCGCCGCAAACCGCCGATCCCCCCGCATACTCGCCAGCCTCGACGTCATCTTGCAGACCGTCGATGGCGATGTCCCCTTCCAGACCCACGACGCCTCCTACGAAGGCGTCTTCATCGTCTCCAAAGAGCCGCTTCCCCTGCGCAAGCTCATTCGCTTTCGCACACGCCTCCCCACCACCGGCGAAGAGCTGCAGATGCTGGGGCTGGTCGCCCACACCGTCAGCGCCGGCGACGCCTACGAGAGCGGCAAAACCCCGGGCATGGGCATCCAGCTCTTCAGCCTGGGCAACGACACCGCCCGGCGCTGGCGCGACTTCATCGACGAGGCCTACGAGGCCAACCCGGAGGCCCGCGCCCAGGTCGAGCGCTCGCGTCGCCCGGCGGTGCGCGTGCGCATCCCCACCCCCTCGGTGTTGCAGAAGTTCCGCGAGGTGGACCTGGCCCGCGGTCAGCTCTTCTTGCGCACCCCCGATCTTCATCCGGCAGGCACCCGCGTGGACTGCCTGGTCTCGCACCCCACCAGCGGGCAGACCCTGACCATCGACGCCCGCGTCGATGAGGTCGTCGACGGCTCGATTCGAGAGCGAGGCCTGCGCCTCTCGCTGACGCTTCCGCACGACACCACCGAGCTCGACCGCTTCTTCGCCGGTCAGAACACCTCCAACTGAACATCCCCTCCTCGCAGAGCCTCCATGACCGCCGAAAAGCCCCGCGACTTCCCCGCCCTTCCCGACGCCATCGCGCGTATCCACATCATCGGTATCTGCGGCACCGCCATGGGGAGCCTCGCCGCCATGCTCAAGGAGCGCGGCTTTGAGGTGCGCGGCTCCGACGCGATGGCCTACCCGCCGATGAGCACCTGGCTTGAGGAGCGCGGCATCGACATCATGCGCGGCTACGACAAAGCAAACCTCGACTGGAACCCCGACATCGTCATCGTCGGCAACGTCAGCCGCGCAAGCTACGCCGACGCGGTGGCCACCCGCGAGCGCAACATCCCTTATCTGAGCCTGCCCGAGGCGCTGCGCCACTTCTTCTTTGAGGATCGCCGCCCGCTCGTGCTCACCGGCACCCATGGCAAAACCACCACCACCGGCATGCTCGCCTGGATCCTCACCGACCAGGGCCGCGATCCGGGATTTATGGTCGGCGGCATCACCGGCAACTTCGGCTCGAACTACCGCCTGGGCCACGGCGACACCTTTGTGATCGAGGGCGATGAGTACGACACCGCCTACTTCGATAAGGTGCCCAAGTTCTGGCACTACGCCCCTTTCCGCGCCACGATCAACAACCTGGAGTTCGACCACGCCGACATCTACGAGAGCGTCGAAGACATCGAGCATGTCTTCCGGCGTTTCTGCGATCTTCTCCCGGACGAAGGATCGCTCTGGGTCAACGGCGACGACCCGCGCGCGATGGCCGTCTCGGCGCATCGTCAGGACATCCGAAAGACCTTTGGCCTTGGCGCGGGCAACACGCTCCGCGCCACCGACCTTCGTTTTGAGGAGGGCCGCACTCGCGCCACCGTCCTGCGCGATGGCGAAGATCTGGGAGAACTTGATCTGGCCACCCTGGGTGACTTCAACGTGCGCAACGCGCTCGGCGCCACCGCCCTGGCCATGGACGAGGGCCTGAGCTTTGCCGACGTCGCCGACGCCCTGCGCCGCTTTAAGTCCGTACGACGCCGCCAGGAGCACATCGCGCACGTGGCCGGCATCGACATCTACGATGACTTTGCCCATCACCCGACCGCCGTCGGCGCGACCTTAAGCGCGATGCGCAGCCAGTTCCCCGACCGGCGCCTCTGGGCGATCTTCGAGGCCAAGAGCAACACCTCGCGCCGCCGCGTCTTCCAGGATGACTATCCGCCGGCCTTCGCTCAGGCCGACCGCGTGATCCTCTCTCGCCCCTGGAAAAAAGACGACGATCTGCCCGAGGCGATGCGCGTGGACATCTCGGACATCGCCGAGTCCATTCGCCAGCTCGGCCCCACCACCGAGTTGATTGAAGAGGTCGACGACATCGTGCGCCATGTCGCCGGCCAGGCCGAGCCCGGGGACCTCATCGTGGGCCTCTCGGGCGCCGCATTTGGAGGGCTTCATCACAAGCTGGCCGACGCGCTGCGCCAGCGCTTCGAGTCCTGAGACCCGAGCACGCCCTCGAAAAAAGTTTCGTCCTCAACGCAAACACCGCCGCTTTTGCTCGATAACAGTCGCACACCCTCCACCGCGGAGGGCCCGACTGACCTTCGACAGGGAGCGAGCCCATGCACCTCTTTGCGTTGATAACCCTTCTGAGCGCGGCGACCATCGAGCCGCACTGCCCCCCAACCTACGCCTGGCCCGAGCCGAGCGCCTCCCCCCGCCTGGCACAGCTGCTGCCCACGCTCACCCTGAGCGTGACCACGGCCCTGGAGGCCCGCCAGCGCCTTGACGAGCAGGCCCGCGAGGCGATGGCCTCCCCGGGCCTCCTGGATGACGCCAGCGCCCTCAACCACGCCAATGAACGCCGACCGACGGCCTGGCTCTTAAGCGCCACCTGGCGCGGTGCCTCGCTCGACGCGAAGCCTCTCGACACGCCCGGTTCTCGGGCCGGTGACCTCCTCCCCCAACTCAACGCGTGTCTGCTGCTCCTGGAGCTTGAGCGCCCCTCCGACCTTGCGCTTTTAGAGCCTGAGACCGCCATCGACCGCTGGCTCGAAGTCCAGGCGCTGCGCGCCTTCATCACCGGCCACGCCTCCCGCGGAGGTGCCCGATGACTCGCCAGACCTTCGCGATCGTCGTCTCGCTGACCACGCTCATCGTCGCATGGATACCGCAGACCGCCCGGGCGTTAACCGGCGCGCAGATCGAAGAAGCCGCCAGCGCCTTTGACCATGAGCCCACCATCGCCGACACCCACCAGGCCGCCCTGCGCTACCTGGAGATGGGCGCCCCCGACCTCGACCACTGGACGCGACGGGCGCGCCTCGCCGCGCTCCTGCCTCAGGTCCAGGGCCAGGTCGCCTGGCTCGATCAGCACGACCTGCAGAACCGCTTTCGCGAAAACATCGAGGCCGATGAAAACGGCGACTACCAGCGCGACTACGCCCAGCACTACCTCTACGACGACACCCGCTCGCGCACCCTCTACTCGCTGCGCCTGTCCCTGGACCTGAGCCAGCTGGTCTACACCCCGCAGGAGATGGTGATCCAACGCGAGGTGCGCGCCCGCTGGAAGCATCGCGACGACCTGCTCAAGGCCGTCACCGAGACCTACTTCGCGCGCCGCCGACATCAACTCTACGACATGCTCCTTGTGCCCGACTCCGAGGAGGAGGCCCTGGCCCGACACCTGGAGATTCAGGCCCTAAGCGCGCGTCTCGACGCGCTAACCGGCGGGTGGTTCTCCGAGCAACTGCAAAACGCGAAGGGAGGTGAGCGATGAAGAGCGCATGGATTCACATGGATCGCCACGTGGTGCGTCGCACCCTGGCCTCACTACTCCTCGAGTCGCTGCTCCTGACGCTGGCGGCCAGCGGCTGCGGCCCGGCCGGTGAGGTGGAGTGCCGCACCTCCAGCGACTGCCTGCCGGCGCAGTTCTGCCGCCTCTCGCGCTGCCTCTACATCGTCGCAGAGCTGCCCGAAGCGCAGGCCAACGATGCGGCCGACGCCGGCGGTCGGGCCGACGCCGACCCCTCCGACCTCCCCGCCAACCCGCCACCTGGCAGCTCCGAACCCGACGCGGACACCGATGGCGACGCCCCAGACAGCCCCGGATCCCCCCACCCCTGCCCCGACGCGATACCCGCAGACGCCGGTCACCTCATCATCAACGAGATCCTGCCCAACGTCCCCACCGGCCCCGAGGGCGACGCCAACGCCGACGGCACCCGCAGCGCCCACGACGATGAGTTCGTCGAGATCGTCAACATCAGCCCCCACACCCTGGATCTCGAAGGCGTGGGCGTGGCCAACGACACCCGCGTCCGCTTTACGTTCCCCCGCCACTGTCTGGCTCCCGGCCACGGCGCGGTGATCTTCGCCGGTAGCACCACCGGCGCACCGCCCCCCGCTGGCGAGGGCTTTGAGGTCTGGCTTGTCGACTCCCGCTTTCAATTCGCCAACGACGGCGGACGCGTCGCCCTCTACGCCGCCGGGGGCCAGCTCATCGACGAGGCCCTCTACACCAACGCCCCGCCCCGCTCGCTCACCCGCAGCCCGGAGCTCACCACCGGTGGCTTTGTGCATCACACGACGCTGGCCGAAGGCCGCCTCTTCAGCCCGGGCACCTGCGCCGACGGCCGCCCCCTGACCTCGGGCTGCGCTGCGATGGATGACGCCCCGAACGACGCCGAAAACACTGAAGGCGACGGATCGTCCTCCGATCCGTCGCCTTCTGACACTACCCAACCTGACCCGGACGCCCCCGGCTAAAGGGACCTCGGCGCCGGACCAAACGCGAGGTTAGAACCCGTAGCCGACGTTGATGCCCACCAGGTGCGAGCTGAGCTGGTAGTCCCCGTCCACGCTCCCGTTCCGAATCTCCCGGGTGGGCAGGTAGATGTACTGGTAGGCCACATCGGCGCGGAAACCCGCAACCTCATAACCCAGCCCCAGCGCCCCGACGGTGCGGTTGTTGTCGGGAAGCGAAGGGCCCACCGTCTCGTCGGGCACCGGCGTCATGTCGTAGGCAAATCCGACGCGCGCTTTGAGCGCGTCGGTGATCGCAAACTGCGCGCCCAGGCGCACCGCCAGCGCGTCGTTCCAGTTGGCCTCCACCACCGTGGGCGGCTCCGACTCACCGGGCTCACCCTCGGGGCTCTGCTCATCGAAGTTGATCTCGATGCGATCGTAGGTCGACCAGGTCATGTAATTCAGGTCCAATCCCACCCACAGCGCCTCGGTGGCCTGGTAACCAAGCCCCAGGTTCACGGTATGCGGCACCGTCAGCTCGGTGGTGATCCCCTGATCCACAAAACGCTGCTCAAAGGGCGTGCCCTCAACCTCCTCGCCGAAATGCGCGCGGCCCTCGTAGTTGAGGTTCACCGCGCTGCGGTAATTCAGGCCCATCGACCACTGCGAGTTGAGCTTATAAAACGCCGCCGCGGTCGCTCCCACGCCGAAGCCCTGGCCACCGAGCAAGACCGGCACCTCCAGATCGTCGCGTAAGATCACCGTACGCTCCTGAGTGATCGTCGAGTACATCGCCTGCACCCCGACGGCCAGCCCCAGGTCAATACCCGGCACCTTGTAAGCGAAGTTCGGGTTGACGTTGATCGTCTGCAACTGCTGAGCGCGGAAGTTCTCGCGCCCCACCCAGTTGTCGGGCCACCGGATCGCCAGCCCCCAGGGAAGCGTCACCCCCAGGCCCACCGCGTACTGCTCCCCGAAAGGAAGCGTCAGGTTAACATTAGGGGGAGGAAAGAGCGCCGGCTCGGTCTGCTCTTCGACCCCCTGCCCCTCATAACTCACCGAGGGCTTGATCAACGTGGGGCCCACATAGGCGCTGAACCCCTCGCTGAACACCATCGCCGCCGGGTTGTAGAAGTTGGCGTTGGGCTCATCGGGGTTCGCCGTAGCTACCCCGCCCATGCCCGTGGCCGTGCCGCTCTGGGCGGTGTTGGCAAAGCCGGCGGCCTGCGCCTCCGGCACACTCCAGAGCCCGCCGGCGCACATCATAAGCGCCGCCCCGAGCCCCATCCATGCATGCTCTCTATGCTGCATCTTCATCGTCGATTCTCCTGCGAAGTTTCAAACTTCGGCATCATCTCAATGTGGGTCTCGGGATCATTGCGCCAGACAGGCCGACGCGCTCAACGAAGCCGGAAGCTCCGCCACGCCGCTCATGCCGCTGGCCAGCCAGGCCCCCATCTGCTCGCGCGCGCACTGGCCGGCCTCAAAGCCTTCGGCCGTCGGGTTAAGCGTCGAGAGGAAGGAGTGCGGTGCGTCCTCAAAGGTCGTGTCGTCCAGGCTCACTCCCAGCGCCAGGGCCAACGCCTCCGTCGCCCGGTTGACCACAGTGCGGTCGCCCGAGGCCATCTGCAGCATCACCTGGTTGGCCGGAAGCAGCTCCACGCAACGATCCACATCCGAGCTCACCGCCTCACAGGACCACCCCTCGGGGCACTCGCTGGTCTCTTCGCAGAGATCGCCGGTGACCGGTCCAAAGGTGTCGCTGCCCGCATCGTACGCCAGGTTCTGGCGCGGACGATCGGTCGTAAAGGGCGCAAACGCGAAGGGATCGATCACATCGGCCGTCCACTGCACCAGCGCCATCGTTCGAATGAACGCGAAGGTCCCGGGCACCGCGCCCAGACCGGCCAGCGCATCCAGAATCGGACCGCCGATGGTCGAGGGGCCCGCATCATCGCCCTCCAGAATCCAGGTCAGACGACCACCCGAGGCGCTGATCACCGCGGTGTCCACCGCCGGCTCCAGCGTCACAAAGGGCACGCCCACAATCCCGCCCAGGCTCTGTCCCACAAAACCAATCGCACCGCTGAAGAGCTCCTCGCCACTGTAAGGCGTGTCGGCAAAGAGCGGCGTCAGACCGCTTGCGCCCGCCTCACCCACGATCAGGCGCGAGAGCACAAAGAGGTCGATAGAGGCCTGCATGAAGTTGACCTTGCTCGCGATCAGATCGCTGGTCAAAAAGCCGGCACCCGAGGTCGGGATGGCTTCCGCCGGATGCAACGAGGTCGCCGCCGTCGAGCGACCGCCGTGCAGCGGAAGATCGATCGCCACCGTCGCCTTGCAGCTCGGGAAGGCCGCCACCTCGTTGGCCGTCATCAACGCCCCGCCCCAGCGGTTGCCGCCCAGGCCGTGCTGCGAAATCACCACATCAAAAGGCGCCACACAGTCCCCAGCGTCCTGCTCGGCGCGCGGCAACATCACCGTAACGCCCACGCGCGCGGAGGCGTCCTGCGGATCGGCCACATCGCCCAGCGGGCTGGCGACCAACACCGAGTCGTATTCACCGCCGCTGTAGATGGCCTCCAGGTTCGAGACATCCACCTGCGTGCCCGCCGAGGTCGGGTGCGCGAAGGTGTCCGCGCTCAGCTCCTCAAAGTACGGGTCGTTGTTGCAGTTGGGCAGCTCGTTGTCGCAGAAGCGCTCCGCGACGACGGCTCCCCGCACATCCAGCGCGGCCATCGCCCGGGCCCGGGTCTGCTGCAGCAGAAGCGCCGGATCTTCGGGCGTAAACGCCCACGCCGTGGCGATCTCCTCGCGCTCAAAGCCGCCGCCTGGCAACACCACCGCCAGCGTAAAGAGTCGACTGTAGGCGGTGCGGGCCTCTTCGAGCGCGACCGCGGTCGCGTCGTCGAGCAAATACACCTGGCTCTCACCGGCTTCGTTCGCCAGCGGATACGTGCTGCGCAACAGCGCAAAGACCGCCGTCGGCTGCACCGGCCGCCCGTTCGTCCCCAGCATCGACGTCGTCACAATCCCGGCGTGCTGAAGTCCCTCAGCAAAAGGCACCGTCGGCTCGACGACCAGATGCCCCCACTCCGGATCATAGCTCACGCTGTACTCCTCCTGCGGAAGCACGCGTGGCGAGAAGCCGGCGACCGAGGCCATCACCAACGCGTCCTCATCGATGGTGCTCGGGTCAACCTCCCCGTCGACCGGAATCCAGCCCGGCGCCGTCGTCGAGAAGCCCCGGCGCTGATTGAGCAAGTTGATGATCCCCTCGGTGAGCGGATCGGCACCCTCAGGCACCGGGAGGTTGACCTGCCCGGTCTCCGAGTCGATCAGAAACGCGTTCGGAAACGCGATCGACCCGACCGTCGGATCAAAGACCACAAAGGTGTCACTCCAGGTGCCCCAGCCCCACACCGCAGCCATATCTTCGTAAGTCAGGCCCAGCTCCTCCTCCAGATACGCCATCATCGGCGAGATCGAGGCCTGGATGCCCGCCATCCCCTGGGCCTGCTCGTCGCTGAAGTTGCCCACAAGCGAGCTGCCACTCTCATCGACCACCGGGTAGGGCTGCATGCCCATAAACATCGGAACGTCGGGCAAAATCCCCTGGCCGTCGCCGCCGATGGCGCGGGTGGCAAACGCAAAATACCGCTCGCGATCGCCCAGCGGCTCCGCCGGGGTCAGCACCAGCGAATAGCCCGGGCTCACCGCACCGGTGCACCGGTCGGTCTGCTCCTCAAGATACGTCACCGCAACATCGTCGACCCGCTCAAAGCTCCCGTCGTCGAGCCAGCGGTAGAGCTGAACATCATCGTCGCCAATATCGGTCGGATCGATCGGCGCGCTCAAGGGGAGCGTGATCGGCGTCGACGCCGGCCACCCTGACAGGCCCGCCAGATACCGGTCGAGCACCCCGTTGGCGCTGTTCTCATCCACAAAACACCCCGCCGAGTCCGGGAAGGTTCCGTCCGGATCGAGCGCCGCGGTGTTCGGGAGCGGCACCTGAGCGGTCACCGGATCAAAGAGCGCGCTGGGATCGGGGCTCACCGTCCAGCGAAACGCCATCACCACCTGGTCACGCGCGATACCCTCACCCTCAGCCGCCTCAAAGAGCGGCGCCAGCAGCTGGCGAAGCCCCTCAAGCTGTGCAGCCTGCCCGGGGTTCTCCGGATCATTGAGCACATCGAGCGCAGGCTCGCCGTTCTCATCGACCAGCGGCTCTTCGGAGGCCGCAAAGAAGATCGCCGGCGGCTCACTCACCGCCTCTCCGTTGGCCCCCTCCACGTCCCGGGTCACCACCACCGCATACTGCTCGCCGCGCACCACCGGATCCGCCGGTGTCACACGCACAAACACCGGCCCCTCGCCCTCGCTGTCGAGGGCCTCGATCGAGGCGATTTCCAGAGGCTCCAGATCACCCTCGAAGCGGTAGAAACGAATGTTCTCTTCTGTCAGCGTCTCCTCGTTGAGTTCCCCGCTGAAGGGTATCTCAATCGGCGTGCTGGGAAGCCACCCGCTGAGCTGCGTTAGAAACTCGGCAAATTGTCCGGCAGCCGTGGCGTCACCGGCCCCCTCAAGCGCCGGCAAACGCCCTTCCTGCAGCGCCGCGTCATTCGGAAGAGGAATTGTGGACGTCGACGGGTCAAAGATCGCCTCCACCCGCTCCACGGGCGCATCGCGCTCGGGAATTTCGGGCGCACACGCCCACACCATTACCGTCGCCAGCACCGCTGGTACCGCTCGCCATCTCATGAAGCCTCCGCATCATCGGATCGTCGGTAGCCCCCGCACACACGCGAGAGACCACCTCTGATAGGCCTGCTCAATTGGAATCGTTGCGCGCCCATCATAGCGGGTTGCATCGCCCTTGCAACCACGCCTAAACACCCGGTCAGCATCTTGCCATCTCGCCTGATGCCGCGCTTCGATGACGATGACGCGCGGGCACATCGCCGGTGATCCCGCCCCCCCCACCGAGCCCCGGGCAATTCCCCCACCTGTGGAGTAAGTCATCTTGAAGGGGTGCACCTTCGATGTTAGAACCGTGCGCCATGGCCACACGCCCTCCTGATACGCTTGATGAAGGGCGGCGGCCGAAGTCCACTGACGAATGAAATTTTTCTCGGAGAAGTCCCCCCATGGCCCCGACGAGCTGCACCATCGGACCGGGCGTTGCCATCAATGGCCGCCTCTCCGGCGACGACGAAGTCGTCGTCTTCGGCACCATCGAAGGTAACGTCGCCCTCTCCAGCCGCCTCACCGTCGAAGAAGGCGGCAAAGTCGTCGCCGACATCGACGTCCAGTCCATCGCCATCCGTGGCGAGGTCAACGGTGAGGTCGTCGCCCACGACGTCATCGAACTTCTGGAAGGCTGCCTGGTCACCGGCAACCTGCGCGCCCCGCGCGTCATCATCCAGGAAGGCGCCCGCTTTAAGGGCAACATCGATATGGACGTCCAGATCGACGGCTGACCCCCTCTCCACCCTCTTTTATTGCTGTAGGAGTACATCATGGCGGACACACTTATCGGCCCCAACATCACCATCGATGGCGAGATCTCCGGCGACGCGCCGGTGACCATTGAAGGCACCGTCAAAGGGCGCATCGCGGTCAACGCGCTGGTCACCGTCGCCGAAAACGGCGTGGTCGAAGCCGACGTTGAGACCCCGCAGATCGCGGTCAGCGGGCAGGTCACCGGCAACATCGTGGCCACCGAGCGCGTTGAGATCGCCTCGATCGGCAAGATGGTCGGCGACATCAAAGCCCCCCGCATCCTGATCGCCGACGGCGCAGGCTTCAAAGGTCACATCGACATGGACGTGGACTAAGCTATGGCTGACCCGACCATCATTGGCGCCCAGACCCAGGTCTCCGGGCGCGTCAGCGGCGACGCCGATCTGAGGGTCGAGGGCCGCGTCGATGGAACCATCGAGCTCAGCGAGACGCTGACCATCGCGCAGGGCGGCGTGGTCACCGGCACCGTAAAGGCTCGGCAGGTTGTCATCGAAGGCGTCCTCGACGGTGAGGTCAGCGCCGAGGAGCGCGTGGTGCTCAGCGCCACCGCCCGCGCTGTGGCCAACATCCTGGCCCCGCTTGTGGAGATGGCCGACGGCGCGCAACTTCGCGGCGAGCTTAACATCGGCGTCGATGCCGAAGCTCCCACCGCGGCACGCACCCCGGCCCGTACCTCCCAGCCAACCCGCAGCGCCCCGGCCAGCACCGCCACCGCAAGCGCCGCCTCGCGCAGCTCCGCGCCGGCTCGCACCGCCCCGGCAAGCGCACCTT
>NZ_VOSL01000117.1 GCF_007997005.1 Lujinxingia vulgaris
GGGCGATGGCGCTACGCAGCGCCTGGCGCGCCTCGGGGAGCCGGCCGGCGCGGCGAGCAAGGGCGGCGGCCAGCTCAAAGGTCCAGGCCAGGTCGGCGTCATGGATGGGCTGGCGCTCCAGATGCGCGCGGGCCTTCTCAGCGCTGCGCGCCCAGCGCGTCCACTGGCCGCGCGAGGCGTAGATCGGAAGCCAGCTGGCGTAGATCACCCCGAGCAGCCCCTCGCTGCCCATGTCGATCACGCGGGGCTGCAGCTCCTTGAGCGCCCGGGCGGCCCGATCCATATCGCCCAACGCCAGCGCCGCGCAGCAGAGGTTGAGCTCAATCGACGCCTCGAAGAGCCCGGCGCGGCGCATCATCTCCAGGCCTTGCTCGCAGAGCGCCATCGCCTGCCCCGGCTTACCGTGAGCCCGCAGGCCCTCGCCGAGGTTGCTGTAAGCCATGGCCGTGGCGTAGGTGTCGCCCATCGTTTGAAACGCGGCGATCGTCTCTTCGATCAGCGCCTGACCTCGGCCGAAGTCGCCGTGGCGCATCTCCAGGTTGCCCACGCCCATCTTCGACTTGGCCACCCCGCGCCCATCATTGAGCGAGGCGAAGATGGCCTCGGCGCGCCCGTAAATAGGCAACGCGAGGGCGTCTTCACCAAGCCAGCACATCGACTCGGCCTGCAGGTAAAGCGCGCGCGCCAGGCCATCGGGGTGCCCCACGCGCTCAAAGACTTTCGAGGCGCGCGCCGCCAGCTCGCGCCCCCGTCCCGGATCCCCGGTGAGCTGGGCGAGCACGCCGGTGAGGTAGGTATGCTCGGCGCGCTGGAGGGGGGCGTCGGGGTGGTGCGCAGCCTCCAGGGTCTCGACGAAGATGCGCGCGCGCTCCAGCGCGCCGGCGGCAGCCTCCATCTCGCCAAGGCGAAGATGCGCCAGGGCGCGCAGCATGTGGAGCTCGGCCTGACGCGGGTCGTCGGCGCCAACCCCGGCGGCTCGCAGCGCGCGCTCAAAGCGCTCGGCGATCTTCAAGCCCTCATGCAGCGCGAGCGTGTCGACGGCGAGTCGGGCGCCCTGCCACAGCGGCTCCAGCGCTTCGGGGGCCAACCCGGCTTCGAGCAGGTGATACCCCCGCCTGGCAGTCGGAGCGCCGGGGTGGGCGCCGCTCTCAGCCAGCATCGCCGCGGCCGCGCGGTGATGCGACTGCCAGCGACCCGCATCCCGAGCCATCTTCTCAAGGGTCTCGCGCAGCGCGCCGTGCACAAAACTCCAGCCGGTGGGGTTGCGTTCGATCAGGTGGCGCACCTCCATCAGCCCGAGCAAGGCCGGCGGCGGCACACACTCGGCAAGCTCACAGGCGCGCTGCCACGGACGCTCCTCGACATCGCGCCCCAGCGCCGCGGCCAACTCTAAAGCACGACGCGCCCGCTCGCTGCCACCAAAGCGACCGGCCGGCCCCTCCAGCTGGTGGGACGCGACCGCCGCCACCCCGACCAGCTCCTCGACGCGCTGGCGCAGCACCTGGTGGATATCATCGGGAAGATCGGAGGCGGTGCCCGCGCGCAGCTCAAAGCCGCGCGGCCCCACCTCGAGCACGCCGCGCTCCACCCAGTCGCCCACCAGCTGCAAGGCAAAGAGGGGGTTTCCGGCGGTGCGCTCGGCCACCTGCTCTGCCAGGCCGTGCTCCAGGCCGAGCATCTCTTCGATCAGGCGCTCGTGATCGGCGCGGGCAAGCGGGGCAAGCCCCAGCTGCCAGGCGCGCTCAAAGCGCAGAAGATCCCGCAGTTGCTCGCCGACCGGCCGCGTGCGCGCCTCCTCGCCCTCCCGCAACGTGGCCACGATCAGCACCGGAAGTCCGCCGTGGGCCTGCTCATTGAGCAGGTGGCGCACAAAGCTCAGCGTGGCGCTTCCCCATTGCACATCGTCGAGCACGAGCAGCACAGGGCGCCGCGCCGTCAGACGCTCCAGCAGTCGGCGCCAGGTCATATGGCGCTCGCTGGGGCGCACCAGCCGCAACGCCAAAGCGTCGTCGCGAAAATCGGGATCACAGGCCGGCGCGAGCAGCTCGACAAGCTCGGCCTTATCGCGGGAGCCGGCGGCATCGAGGTTGTGCGTCATCAAGCCCGGGGCGGCCCGATCGTCAAAGAGCTGCCCGACCCTCAGCGCGATCTCATCGCGGGAGAGGCCGGTGCAGCGCAAATAGTTGCCCACCATCCGCGCCACCCCGTCGGTCAGGCCGCCGGTGGGGCTGTGGCTGGCCTGCAGCACCTCGGCCGCGCCGGTCTCATGGGCGCGCTCCGCCAGCCACTGCGCCAGCCGGCTTGCACCCACGCCGACCTCGCCACGCACCAGCGCCAGGCGAGGACGCCCGGTCTGGTGCACATCGAGCAGCGCCTGCCAGAGCTGGTCGCGCTCCCCCTGGCGTCCGACCAGCGGGAGCGAGCGCAGCCCGAAGAGCCCCAGGCCCACCCCCAGCAGCTGCCCATCACTTGCCAGAGTTTGAGGTGTCTGCCAGGTGCGGGGCGGCGGCGCCGGGTGCAGATCGCTGGCCGGGCGCGCCCACATCTCGCTGCCCTCCACCGCCCCGATCAGCCCGACGCTCATCGCCCCGCGACGCCGCTCCAACGAGAGCGTGGGCTCCCCCTCGGCCGGCAGCGCCAGCGTGATAACTTCTCTCGACGCCCCCTCCTCGGCCGCATTAAATGGGGTTGATCCGGGATCGGCACTCCCGATTGCCTCCTGCCGCGAGGGTGCCGTCAGATAGAGCTGGCGCAGATCGTGGGCAGCATCGGCGGCGCGCTGATAGCGACGGGTCGGCTTCTTGGCCAACAACCCATCAAGCCACCCCTGAAGCCCCTCGGGCACCTCCACTGAAGGCTCCAGCGGCGGGTGCGGCTTCTGCAACTGATCGCGCAGCACATCTTCGGCGCGCGTCCCTGCAAACGCCGGCTGACCCAGCAGCCAGTAGGCCAGACACCCCAACGCGTAGAGATCCGTCCAGGGGCCCTGGTCGCGCCAGCGGCCGGTGATCTGCTCCGGCGCCATAAAACGCGGTGTGCCCGCCACGCGCCGCTCACGCACCCCGCGGCGAAGCAGCGCATCATCATGAAGGGCAAAGGCCAGCCCGAAGTCCGAGAGCTTCAAGCGAGGCGGCCCCCCGACATCAGGCACCCAGAGCACGTTGGCCGGCTTTAAGTCGCGATGAATCACCCCGCGCGCATGCGCATGCGCCAGCGCGTCGAGCAGCGCGATGAGGATCCCGCGGCGACGCTCCCATCCAAAATGCGAGACATCGGTGCGCTCCAGCGTCCCCACCGCCAGATCCATCGCCAGATAAGCGCAGCCCTCCACAAGCCGGCCCCCGGAGCTTCGCTCCAGGCCGGAGGGCACCTCCCCCGAATCAAAGACCCGCACCACCCCGGGGTGGTTCAGCCGCGCCACCGCGCGCACTTCCCGCTGGAAAGCTTCCCTGAAGCGCTCGGTGTCGAGCTGCGCGCGGCGCATCACCTTGATGGCGACCTCGCGTCCCTCACCCACATGACGCGCCCGCCAGACCTGCCCCATCCCGCCGGTGCCCACGAGCTCGCCGAGCTCAAAAGGCCCCAGACGCGGGGTGGATTCATCGTGCTGTTGACTCACACTACCCTGCTCTCGCGCTACCGATGTCGCCCGCACGCAGCCCCGAAGACGTCCCGCAGGGAGCTCTTAAGAGCCGCGGCGAACGACCCGCGCACCTAAAACCCGTAATTCAAACCGACCATCACGCTGAAGACGGACTCTTCGTCAAAGGTCAATCGCCCCTGAAGGTAAGGCACAAGCTCACTGCCCGTATCAAAGGTGGCGCCCACCAGGAGGTTGCCCGCGACGGCCGTATCATCTTCGGAGGCGATGACCTCATCGTTACTGTTAAGCACCCGCGAGTCGACGTAAATGATCGCCAGACCACCGCCCAGATAGGGTGTGACCACCGCATCAAGCGCCAGATGTGCCAGCGCGTTGACGTCAAACTGCAGGAGCGTCGTCTCCGAGCGCGCTCCGAGAAACTCGGAGCTCCCCGTAAAGAAATAACTCAACGCCGGGTTCACCGAGATCGCCACCTGAGGCGCCACCGCGAAGGTGAAGCGCCCGTCGAGCCCCAGCAGCGGGAACTCCCGATCGAAGTCGTAGCCGGCCATCACTCCCACGCTGTTCCCTTGCAACTTCTGCGCAGGATCCTGAGCCGAGGCCACCCCGGCGCTGGCCATCACCAGCGCACAGCCCGCCAGGGCCACCGCCATCATCCGCTTCGCATTAACCCGATCGTCACGCGTCATCATCGCTACCTCCGATCCATTTCAAGCACAGAGACATCATCTCAACACCAGACTGCAACGCCCCTGATCTAGCACACCCGCCCAGAACACGCGACTGCAACGCATCGCCAGCACCGGCCGACCTTTCGCGGAAAAACCCCTGCAGTATCACCATCTTAAGACCGTAACGAAGCCTTAATGAGTCTCACTACCCTCCCCTGACTACCACGCACAATCCTCGATCCTGCGCTCATCGATCGGTCAGAAACTCTGGCGGGTCGCCCCCCACTGGTAGTTCAGTCCCAGGGTCAGCTCAGTGTTTCTTCCCGGCTCCCCCACCGCGCCGCTCTGGTAGAGGTAGGCGTTGAAGGAGGCCGTAAAAAAGAACTGATCAAAGACCGCAAAGAAGAGCCGATTGGCGCTGCGCAGCTCATGCACATTCTCACGGGCGATGCCGTTGTAGAAATACTCCAGCTCGCTCTCTAGCTGCACCGGACGGCCGAGCACATCGAGCAGATCGATGCGCCGCAGGGTATAGCCGGTGTTCAGACCCCAGCTGGCCTCCCCGTTGGGCTCGATGACATCGCGGCGGATGTTCACACCGACCTTCAGGTCCAGCGCCTCGGCCAGCTTGAACGAGAACCCGAGGATGCCGCGCACATCCAGGCGATGCCAGCCCCGGCTCTCGGGCCGATCGAACTCCGACTCGGCCTGAAGCTCAGCGAGCGGACCGGGCACATACCAGCGCCCTCCCAGGTTGGAGCGCAGCGCCAGGTTGCGGTACTGGCTGCGCAGTCGCAGAAGATCGCGGGTCTCCTCAAAGGTGGCCCCGTCGGTGTCCGCCAGACGCGCGGTGGCGTACTGCAGCAGAAGATCGTTATCCCAGCCGTGATCGCGGCTGTCGGCGCGGGCCGCCAGGCGCCCCTCCAGGTTGACCTGGTCCGTTGACGCCACCGTCAGCTGGCTCTGCTCATAGCCGGCCGCCCCGCCCACCAGCGGATTGACCACGCTGACCTGGTTGTACGAGGCGTTGATCGAGCCGGTGTAGGTCCACAAAAACTGACGATGCAGATCGGGAAAGCTCGTTGTCGGCGAGAGTCCCGCACGCGCGGCGACCTCGTCGCGCTCAACATAGCGCACCACAAGCTCGGCGATGCTCGGGGAGCCGGCGGCCCAGGCCGGCTCGAAGATCCGCGCGTCCTTGAGCTCTTCGGCCTCAATCACCCCATCGCCCCCGGCGGCCAGATAATCATTGAGCACCACCGGGTAGAGGCGATCGTCGCGTACCACGCGGCCGTTGACGCGAACCTCCTCGCCATCAAGCTCCAGCCCGGCGGCCCGCAACGCCCCGCCCAGCCGGACCGCGATGCGCTTGAGCGCCCGCCCCTCCAGCTGCGCCACCACCACGTCATTATCAAAGGGCAACGCGCTGTAGATATCGGCCAGCGTCAACTCCCCGGTGAGCGGAAACTGCCCCCGATCGCGAAAGGCCCCGGCGTTGATCAGCGCCACCTCCGCGCCCGCGCTAAAGCGCATCACGTTCATAAGGAAGGTCTGCAGATCGGCGGCCTCAAAGGGCGCCGCAACGTCGGCGTTGGCGGCCAGGGGCTGCCCCCAGTCCTCGCAGTAGGCGTCGGCCACAACCTCGAGAACTTCACGCGTGATACGGTCTTCAGGCATCTCGGACACATCGATCCGCCGCGGTCGCACCTCGCTGATGCGGGGGGCGCCCGTGCCATAGCTCAAGCCCAGCTCGACGGTGTGCACATGAAACGCCCCGCTGTCGGCGGAGACCAGGGGCGTGCCGGTCGTCTCGGCCTGCACCACGCCAAAACGCCCCTCGTTGAGATCCCCCTCATCGAAGAGGTGGCTTGCGACCATCAAGTCGATGCCCTCAATCTTGCTGGCCAGCGCGTAAGCCTCGTCGAGCGCGTCGGCCTCCCGCGCGTGGACCTGCACCACAGTAAGGTCGGCCTCGGCACGCATCGCCCGGATAAGCTCCGGCAAGACGGCGGCCGGCTCAGCCAACGCCAGGCCCTGGCGCTGCGCATCGGTCAGCGCATCGAAAAGATGAGGCGCGAGCAGTGAGGTCACGGCCACCCGCACCCCGCCACGCTCCACCACCTTGAAATGCGGCCTCACAAGCCCGCCGGTGCTCTCACAGATCGCCTCGGCCCCGCCAAAGTTCTCGCAGCGCAGGTTGGCCGCCTGCAGATCCAGCCCCCGCTCCCGGGCCGCCCGCATCACCTCAATGAGCTCGCCACGTGGCGCGCTGAGCTCGCGGTTTCCCAGCGACTGCGCGTCCACCGGCACCGCGTTGAGAAGATCGACCAGGTTGCGCGCCCCCTCCTCCCCGCTGCGCATCAGGTAGCGGCTCAAGGGCGCCGGATACATCGCATCGCCCGCGCTCAGCACCACCGGCGCCGGCAACCTCCCGCCCTGCGAGAGCTCGCCGAGCGTGCGCACATACCCCACCTGACGCGCCCGATAATACTCGCGCACCTCCGCCGGCTCCCGGCAGTCCACCCGCGCAAGGTCCCCCTCGGTGTTGCCGGTGAGCACCAGCGTCAGCTGCGAGGTCCGGGACGCCGGCGCCTCCTCCAGGCGATCGATGACCTCCTGGCCCACCTCCTCGCCAGCCCGCTGCGCGTCCGCCTGCTCCACCTCAATCCCCCCCTCCTGAGGCGTCTCCTGCTGCGCCCACCCGGCCGCGCTCCACACAAGCGCCACCCCCATCAACCCGCATCCGACCACCCGACGAAGATCAACCTTCATGCCCACCTCAACCAACCTCAAGTCACATCGAATTGACTCACGAACCATGCGCGCCGCCCAACCGTCGACGCCCACCCGCCCGGCGTCAAGTCACCCCGCGCCCGGGCGGTAGTCGACGTTGACAAGCTCACCGCCGATTTTCTACGATTCAGCGCGAAGTTGGCATCCTTTCCGGGCGTATTTTTGCGCCCCTGGCGAGCAGACACTCGCCGGCTCTCTTGACGGGCATCGTCGCCCGCCCCCTGCAGCCAACCCACCTCTTAATCGCGCCCGCGCCTCACCTCGAATCGCGCCGCGCGCCCTGGCACCGGATCTTTGGGCTCATGAGCGAACCGGGAATCCTTCCAAAACCCGTCCCCTTCGGCAAATACTACCTCCTCGAACGCATCAACGTCGGGGGCATGGCCGAGGTCTTTAAAGCAAAAGCCTTCGGCGTCGAGGGCTTTGAGCGCATGCTGGCGATCAAGCAGATCCTGCCCAACATCGCCGAAGATAAGGGCTTTATCGAGATGTTCGTCGATGAAGCCAAGATCGCCGTGCAGCTCACCCACCCCAACATCGCTCAGATCTTCGATCTCGGGCAGGTCGACGGCTCCTACTTCATCGCTCTGGAATACATCAGCGGCAAAGATCTCAAGACCCAGTACGAGCGCGCCCGCCGCATCGGCGAAAAGATCTCCATCCCGCGCGTCTGCTACATCATGATGAAGGTCTGTGAGGGACTGGGCTACGCCCACGAAAAGAAGGACCCGCAGGGCAACCACCTCCAGATCATCCACCGCGACATCTCCCCGCAGAACATCCTGACCTCCTTTGAAGGGGAGGTGAAGATCATCGACTTTGGCATCGCCAAAGCCCAGGGCAAGACCAGCCACACCCATAACGGGATGATCAAGGGCAAGTTCAGCTACATGAGCCCGGAGCAGGTCCGCGGTCTGCACGTCGATCACCGCAGCGACATCTTCAGCATGGGCGTGGTCCTCTACGAGCTCCTCACCCTGGAGCGCCTCTTCACCGGCGAGAGCGACTTTGAGACGCTCGAGAAGATCCGCCGCGTCGAGATGAGCCCCCCCTCGCTCTACAACCCGCACATCCCCAAGGCCCTCGAAGACATCGTGCTGCGCGCGCTCAGCGGCAACCCGGAAGAGCGCTTCCAGACCGCCTACGAGTTCGGCGAGGCGCTCGAGCGCTTTATGCGCGACCAGGGCTACTACTACACCAACAAAGATCTGGCCGCGTACATGAAGGAAGCCTTCAGCGCGGACATCGAGTTTGAGAACAAAAAGACCGAGTACTACCGCTCGCTCAACCTCAAACCCATCGAAGAAGCCCCGCGCAGCCCCACCCCGCGCCGCCCGGCTGCCGACCTGAGCTGGGGCGACGAAGAGATGGAGACCCAGATCTTCGGCCGCGAAGACGCCATCTCCATCGTTGACGACGCCGACATCGTCTACGCCGACGATAGCATCGAGGTCATTGACGAGAGCTCCACCCAGATTCACGTCTCCGGTGCCCACGCCGCGGTCAGCGAGGAAGCGTCGACCCGCGAATTTGAACGCTGGGACATGAACCTCGACCTGGGGCAGAGCCCGCGCCGTCACAACTCTCGTCCGGGCGAAGAGCTCGACCTGGACCTCGACATTGAGCCTCGACGCGGCGCCCCGGTCACCTCGCAGATGCCCGCGGTGGAGCGTCGTCGCGACTCCCATAACACCGTGCCCGGTGCGGTGGCGGTGCCTCAGGCCGCCCGCAAAAAGCGCAAGAAGAGCGGCGCCAACGTCGGCGTCATCGCCCTGGTGGCGCTGGTGGTCATCGCCCTGGGTCTGGGTGTTGTCTGGATGTCCCGCGACACCACCGCGCCGGTGATGTTCGCCTTTGGCGAAGATCCGGTGCGCATCTATGTCGACGGCCAGCTCGTGCACGAAGGCCCCACCCCCTATGAGTGGGAGGGGAGCGCCGGCACATACACCGTGGCCGTCGAGCGCGATGGCTTTAAGCGCTACGAAACCCAGGCCACACTGGTCGCCGGCGAGCCTACTCGCCTGGCCGAAGAGCTCACACCGCTCGACTACTCCAACACCGGCTTTAACGTCGCCAGCGTGCCCGAAGGCGCGAAGGTCTTCCTCGGCGATGAAGAAGTCGAAGGCACCACCCCGGTCGAGATTCGTGATCTGGCCCCGGGGAGCTACACGCTGCGCGTGACCCTCGATGAATACTTCGAGGCCGAAGAGCAGCTCGAGGTGGAGCTCGACCAGATCGTCGACCACAGCGTGACGCTGCGCCCGGCCAAGATCGATCTTCGCGTCACCAGCGATCCGAGCCGCGCCGACTACACCATCTACACCGCCGAGGGCAGCGAGCGCGTCGCGCGCGGTCGCACCCCGGATACCGCCAGCGATCTTGACGCCTCGCGCAACTACCGCGTGGTGATCTCCCGCCGCGGCTACGACGACTGGGAAGGCACCTTTGAGCCGGGCACCGAGGCCGAAGCCACCCTGGACGCAGAGCTTGAGCGCACCGAGTCGGAGCCGGCTGTCGCCGACGCCCGCCCGCCCAGCGCCGCGCGCGTTCCCGATCGCACCGGCTCCTCCGGCTCCACGGGGTCCAGCCGCACCGAGACCGCCCGCGCCGAACCGGCACGGGACACCACCCCGCGTCGCGAAGAGCCTGCCCCGCAGCCGGCCAACACCGGCACGGGCACCGTCTCGATCGCCTCCCGGCCGGCGGCGCGCATCTACATCAACGACGTGGACACCGGCAACTACACCCCGCTTATGAACCATCGCCTGCCCGCCGGCACGCATAAGATCGTGCTGGTGAACCCCGAGTTTAACCTCAATAAGACCTTCTACGTCGATCTGAAGCCCGGCGGCGAAGAGCGCATCATCAACCGCTGAACACCCCAAGGGGGACCGTGTGGTCCGCGCCCCGCTGCGAACGTCTGATCTGACCCACTACTGTGAGATCTGCTCGACTTTGGTCGAGCAGATCGCGGAGCGTTGCGCCGAGTGCGATGCTCCGCGACCTCGCGAGGGTTGGACCTCAATTCACGCCAGCCCCTACGCCTACCTGGGGCGCATCATCGACGGGCGCTACTTCGTCGATCGCTTCTTAGGCTCGGGCGCCTCCGGCCACGTCTATCGGGCACGCAGCATGCGTGTCTCGCGCCTCTTCGCCATTAAGGTGGTCGACACGCGGCGCTACGGCGACAGCGAAGACGTGCAACAGGAGATGCTACGCAGCTTCGAGCGTGAAGTTGATGCGCTTAGCCGCATCAGCAACCCGCACGTCGTCAACGTCTATGAGTTCATTCACCTCAGCGACACCATCCTGGGGATGGTCATGGACTACCTCGACGGCCAGACCCTCGAGGAGCGCCTGCGCAACAATGAAGCGCTGACGATTCGCGAAGCGGTGGAGATCACCCGCCAGATCGCCAACGGACTTCATGAAGCCCACCAGCAGGGCATCGTCCACCGCGACATCAAACCCGAAAACATCATGATCGAGGCGCTCCCGGCCACCGGCCTCTTCGCGCGCGTGCTCGACTTCGGCGTGGCCCATGTCGCTGGCAGCGGTGAGAGCACCTACGGGTTCCGGGGCACACCCCTGTACGCATCCCCAGAACAATGCACGGAGTCGCAACTGCCCGACCACCGCAGTGACATCTACAGCCTGGGCTGTGTGCTCTTTCATATGCTCACCGGCCAGGCCCCCTTCCCCTTCGCCAACGCGTTGCGGGTCATGGAGGCCCACGTTGAAGCCCCCCGCCCTTCCGCGCTGGCCACCGCTCCCGGTCGCAATATCCCCCGCAGTCTCGACAACCTCCTCCAACATATGCTCGCCCGAGAGCCCGGCGAGCGTCCGACTGACTTCTGGAAGGTCTATCAGGACTTGAGCGCTTTTCTCGATGGGCTCCCCCTGCCGCATTTCGGCGAATCGTTGCTGGCCGAGGCCGAGACCATTGTCGAGCAGTTTTTGGAAGAACCGACGCAGCTCACCGAACCGACCCTGGGCGAGTTCGTCTCACTGGCCGAACGCACCTCCAACGAGCTTGCACATGAACACTCCCTGATCACCGAAGCCGACGCGTTGCCGAAGTGGACGGAGCGCAGCGACGTGGACATGGCGCAGCTCATCTCGGTGAATCTTCCGTTTGCCACCGCGCCGATGCCCTCGATCACGGCGGCGGCCATCGACCGCGGCGCGCTCGGTGTGGTGCTGGCCGACCACCTGATGCGCACCCACCTGCTGGGTATCAGCGGTCAGGGGTTCGCACAGAGCTTCAGCGTGCCACGCCTGGTGGTGGCCCTGGAGGTCGACCTGGCGCACGCCCACCTCTACGCGGCAGACATTCACGGCGACATCACCCGCTACAACCCCTCCGGCGGCAGCGCCCAGACCATCGCGAAGCTCGCCGGCTCGGTGCTCGCGATGGAGCTTCATCCCAACGGCAGCCACCTGCTCGCTGCAACCGAACGCGGTGAGCTCATTAAGATCGATCTTCGCACGGGTCGCAGCCACACGCTGTGGTCGTTCTCCCTTCCCATCTCTGCCCTTCATCAGGACACCCGCGACGATCTACTACTGGCTGGCCTCTGGGACGGCACGGTCGCATGCCTTCGTCCTCAGGCCAGGGAGTTGGTATGGCAGGTCCCGGTAGCGCGGGACGCCGTCGCCTCGGTCGGGGTGACCGCCGACCAGCGCTACTTCGCTACCGATGCCCGCGGTGAGCTTTACCTCGGCACTCTGGAGAGCGGTAAAGCAATCGGCTCGCACACCATCGGCCAGGAGCTACGCGCGGTGCGCACCCGGGCCGATGGTAGCCTCATCGGCGTCACGCTCTTCGGCGATGGCGCGCAGATCTGGCGCATTCAGCTCTAGCCTCTTCTACGCGGGCCCCCGGCGTACACAGCGTTCATGATCGAACGCCTGGCACCCGAACGCGGCATTCATGATCGAACGCCTGGCATCGGTACAGCATTCATGATCGAACGCCTGGCACCCGTACACAAACTCCCGGGTCCCCATTTCACACGCCCTCCTCGTATTGAATACCCGGGTCGCCAATCTTCCCCCCAACACCCACCTTTTCCCCTGACCAACACACAAAAAAACCCGCCCCGCTCTACTCACGTAGAACGGGGCGGGCTCTTTAAATAAAGGGTTGGCAGCGACCTACTCTCCCACGACCTCTCGGTCGCAGTACCATCGGCGCTGGAGAGCTTAACTTCCGAGTTCGAGATGGGATCGGGTGGACCCTCTCCGCTCTAGC
>NZ_VOSL01000118.1 GCF_007997005.1 Lujinxingia vulgaris
GTGTTGGTTTTCTTAGTGTGCGCCGCCACAGCTCATGCGCCCCACCGCTGCGCAACCCGAAGACCTCCTCATGGCCCACAAAGAGACCCTGAAGTTGGACCGGCTTCAAATCCCCCAGCTCCACCCTGGGCACCGAGGCCTGCTGCGGCTCCACCGCGCGCACCATCGCGCCCAGAGGGCGCGCCGCATCGAGGACCTTTCGCGACCAGCGGTCGACCTGCTCCAGATCGTCGACCAGCACCACCCCGCCCTCCTGCAACACCTCGCCAACGCGCTTCTTCGCCAGGGCTGAAACCTCCTCAAACCCGCCCTCCCGTTGAACGTCGGAGCTCCCAAAGGCCCACAGGCTCTCCAGGGGCCGGCTCCCCGAGACCACGCGCAGCACCGGACGATCGCCGCGGGCGCGGTAGATATCTTCGATGGCGTCGAGCAGGCGCGAGCGCCCCGAGCCCGGCGGTCCGGCCACATCGATGGGCTGGCGCTGCTCAATGGCCTGCTCCACCTTTGCGAAGGCGGCCTCGCGCCCCAGCATCGGCCACTCCACCTCCTGGTAACGCTGACGACCGGCGGCGAACATCGAGAGGGCGTGCTGCGCGCTGGCCGGGCGTCGCTCGGCAAAACGCGCCAGCAACCGATACACCAGCGACTCCACCTCATCGGGCACCCCGCGCACCCGCGGCTCCCAGTCGGGCAAGGGCTCCAGCAGCACCGCCTTCATCAACTTCGAGACGGAGTCGGCCTGGTAGGGACGCTGCCCCACAAGCGCCTCATAAATCATCACCCCCACCGAATAGAGGTCGCTCTGCGGGCTCGGCGCCTCGCCGCGCCACTGCTCCGGTGCCAGATAGACCGGCGTGCCCCGCACCACCCCGCCGGCCTGCACGCTTAAGCCCTGGGAGGAGGCCACCCCGAAGTCGAGCAACGTGACCCGCCCGGCGTCATCCACGAGCACATTGCCCGGCTTTAAGTCGCCGTGGACCACACCCTGGCTGTGCACCAGCGCCAGCACCTTAAGCAGGCTGCGCACCCGCACCGCCAGCCCCTCCCACCCGTAGACGCCGGCCCCGGGAAAGGGCCGCCCGTCGACGTAGCTCATCACCAGAAAGTAGCGCCCCTGATGGATACCCTCATCGCGAAGTTGCACCACCCCGGGCACATCGAGCACGCGTAAGATCGCCGCCTCGCGCCAGACGTGACGCTGCTCAATGATGGGCTCACGGGTGTCGAGAATCTTGACGGCCACCTGCTCATCGAGCAGGCGATCGCGCGCGGCATACACCGCCCCAAACCCACCGGTCCCCAGCCGATGCCCCAGCACATAGCGCCCGGCGAGCTCTTCGCCCGGGCTTAATACGGAAGCGTCGGCCTCCGCGATTGTCTCACTCATCGTATTCCCAACCACCATCGTTCCCCCCATTGGAACAGTGCTGCGACGCTATTCAGCGAACTTCGGCCGGCTCCACACGCTGGCCTCGCCAGAGATCTTCGATCTCATCACCGCTCAAAATCATCACTCCCATTGCCGCGTCAGGTGCCAAGCCTAACAAAGCGGCGTCCGGCTGATAAAGCTCATATCCGCGCGGCACCCGTCGGTAACGCGCGACCGTGGCCGCAAACGCCCGATCACCGGGGCGCTCCACACTCACCAGAAGTTCCCCCTCGGCCTGAGACGCCTGCTCAAAGCTTCCGACAAAGTGCGCCTCATGCGTGCGCTGGATCAGCCGGCAGCTGTCGGTGGGGCACACAAAGGTGGGGCCGCCATCAAAGGGGTCAATGCTGCGATCCCACTCAAACCCGATCGAACGCAGCATCTTCTCCACCGGGCGCGTCGGCCCGCCGACCACCCCGATCTTCTCGCGCACATGCTCGGGCAAGAGCGCGGTGTAGATCGGCGTCTGCGGAAAGAGGCTGCGAATGAACTCCACGTTCTGTCGGCTGAGCTGATCGGCCTCCCGGTACTCCAGCTCGGTGAAGTTCGCCCCCAGGCACTCCCAGAGATCGCTTGTGCCGTCGGGGTTAAGCTCGGGCAAGAGCTCGGCGATGATCGCCTCGCGGAACCAGTCGCGATGCCGACCGATGAACAAAAAACGCATAAAACTGAGCAACTTACCCAGCTTCATCGGATGCCCCTGGTAGGCGGGGTCAAGGATAAGACCGCCGATCTCGGTGGGGCCGTCGTAGTTAAAGGTCAGCTGCAGGACCTGGTGCACGAAGTACTTCGCCAGGGTCTGCGAGTACTTCTGCTCCTGACGCACCTCAAAATAGACGGTGGGTCGCTCAAAGCTGCCGTGCTGAGCGATGATCATCGAGGTGCCGATCAGTCGCCCGGCGGCCACGTCCTCCATCACGAACACATACTGGCGCTCGTGATGGGGCAGCGCGCCGGCAAAACTCAGCCGGCTCTCCTCAATGATCGCAGCGAGTTTGTCGCGGGAGGCCGGCAGGTTGAGGGTGTTGAGGTGGTGGGCCAGACGCTCGAGTTGGTCGAGGTCGTCGGTGTGCACATCGCGCAATACGATCATCGCATCGCTCCAGCACGTAGAGATAAAGCGTCCGCAGGGCGGCTCGCCACAGGAAGGGAGGGAATTTGTCAGCGCCACAGGCGTTGCTTACATTGATGGGTGGAGCATAACCTTTGCCCGGGCGCATGCAAGCACGCAGGCGCACTTCGACCCCACCATGTTGCCGCGAGGAAGGAATGGCTGATCGCTTAGAGAAGGGCCTGAAGTTGCTGGGACGAAAGGCGCGCCGGGTGGCGCGCCGCGCCACCGGTGAGGCGTCGCTGCGAGCGCTGCGCACCTCGGTGGTGAACACCCGCCAGGGCGCCGCCCAGACCGCCTCAATGGTGGCGCACGCGCCGATGGTGCAGAGCGCACGTTTTGTCATCACCTCCGGCCCCATCAAAGACCTGGCGCTGATCTGCGGGCGCGCCGGCGTGGCCGGCGCCGTCGTCGATGGCGCGCTCGGCGGCATGAACGCAATGCGCGCGATGAGCCAGGGGCGCATCGACGGCAAGCAGGCCGTGATTCACGCCGGCTCCGAGGCCGGTTGCGGCTTTTTGACCAGCTCCTCGGGCACCGCCGGCACCCTGGCCGCCTACATGATCACCGGCACGATGGGCCCGGCGGCCCTGGTCGCCGGGATGGGGGCCTCGCTGGGCGCGCGTTACCTCTACCGCCAGGTGGTCGGTGAGACGTTGCCGCCCGAAGAGGCCAGCGCCTCGGACGCCGCTGATGATCCGGCCCGCGAGGCCCGCGATCAGCCCGAGCCCCCGAGCGTCAGCCCGAGCGCAAAGAACGACGATGACGATACCCCCGGCGACGTCATGGAAGATATCGGCCCGCGCAAGCATTAAGGCGCTGCCCATCAGCCCGGCAGCACGTCGCCGCCACAAACAACGCGCCCTCGCCCGATGTCGGGCGTAAACGAAGACGCCCGTCCCACCTCCGATGGTGGGGCGGGCGTTTTTCGTTCTCGCCACACCCATTGGGTTCGCACCCGCCGCCCGTTGGCCACGCACACGCTCCCCTCCTCTGACCCCGCACACGCCCTCCCCCCGGCGCTCGACCATTGACTTGCCCGGGCGTCCGACTAACCTCCCTCTACTTCAACTCTGCCGATGGAGGTGGAGCTCCACACCGGGCTCCCCACGCTTGCCAATGATTCACACTCCAGGGGTAACTTCGATGCGCCACTTCATGTTCACGCTCGCCGCAATCGCCACCACCATGCTGCTCCTCACCGGCTCCGCCGCCGCCCAGGAGCCGACCTCGCCAGCGCCGGCACCTCCCGAATCCGCGCTCGGCCCCGAAGGCGATGTCAGCATCACCGACACCCCCGATCTGGCGTTTGGTCTGGGCACCCTCGACGTGACCCTCTCCGGGGGCTTGAGCAGCGGGCTCTACCTCTTCCTTGAGCCCGGCGCCGACCTGGGGCTGATTCCCCTCGGTGATGGCCTGACCCTGGGGCTCGGCGGCACCGTGAACCTGGGCTGGTGCTTGCTCTGCGCAGGCGTCACCGCCCTGACCCCGCTCAACGTCAGCGCCTGGTACGTCAACCCCCTGGCCCGCGCCACGCTGCATTTTGACGCGATCGCCAAAGCCATCGATCTTCCCCAGCTCGACACCTACGCGGGCTTCACCGCCGGCCCCTCCTTTTACAGTTTCACCCTCTCGGTCGATAACGATCCGGCCCAGGGCGACTTCAGCGAGACGACCTTTTTGCTCGGACCGCTCTTCGGCGGGCGCTTTACCGTCAACGACGACAACGGCTTCTTTCTCTTCGCCGAGGCGCGCCTCTTGATGGAGTTCGGCTACAACACCATCACCTTCCGCGATAGCAACGGCACGGTTTACACCCAGGATGACGGGGTCTCGCGTGGCGGCCTGGACTGGGTCGGCGGGCTGGGGCTGCGCTTCTAAGACCTGAGCTTCGCCAGAGCTCAGCGCGAGAGCCCTACGGCCTCGTGCAGCGCGCGCACCGCGCCGTGCGCGTCGACGCCGGGCACGCTCACATAGCGCGCGATGAGATCGGGGTGACCGTCGGCCATCACCCGCGGCAGCCCCACGACCTCCAGCATCGGAAGATCGCCCGGGCTGTCGCCCACGGCCATCGCGCGCCGAAGCTCGACGCCGAGGCGCTGCGCCGCCCTCCGGGCGGCGCTCCCTTTGGAGACGCCCTGGCCCGTCACGCTGGCAAAGAGGCTCTCCGGAAGCGCCGGCGACGACGCCTGGCCTACCTCACAGCCGGCAAGCGCCAGGGCGGTGGCGCGATCGATGTGCTCCGGCGCCACAATCCAGTGCGCGCGCACCACACGCTCCGACTGCACCACCTCCAGAAGATCGCGCTCGGCAACCTCCTGACCCAGCACCTCGGCGTGGTGGGCGCAGCGCTCGCAGATGCGATCCACAAAGATGGCATGCGGGGTGTAGAGCTCCACGGTCAGCGTGTGGTGGCGGGCGTGCGCCACCACCGCCCGCAGCGCATCGGCGGGCACCTCCTCACCATGCAGCACCTCGTCGCCGGCCAGCATCAACGCGCCATTGTGGAAAATATGGGGGGCATCCGGATCGAGGCGCTGAGCGACCTCCAGCGCCACCCCGCAGGCCGCGCGCCCGGTACACACCGCGATGCGAACGCCCGCCTCGCGCGCGCGGGCCGCCGCCTCCCACACCTCCGGGGCCACCTGCCCGTCGGGGCCGATCACCGTCCCATCCAGATCGAGCAACACCAGATCCGCCCTGCGCATCACCCACCTCCCAGACTATGGCCCGTGGAGCGCGCCTGGCGGAGCCCCTCGCCAAAGAGCAGCGCGCGACTCAACGCCTCAAAACGCGCGCGCTCCTCGGGGCGAAGTTCCCCGTAGAGCTGGCGCGTATCAAAGAGCTGCAGCTCCAGCTTGCCCGCGACCACGCGCGCGGCCGGTCCGACCCGATCTTCATCGCATCCATGGGAGGTTGCGATCGCCTGCGGCGACGACCCCTGGCGCCAGTGCAAACGCTCCACCAGCACATGCACGGCCGCCGCCAGGCTCTCGGCCCCCAGATAGTCCCCAAAACGCTCGTGGCTGGCCTGCGCCCACAACCTCAGCGCTGTCTCCGTCAGCTCCAGCCCCCGCTCCTCGGCGCCGAGCACCTCGAGCAGATGCCCCAGCGCCTGCGGAAAGCGCAGCGGCGCAAGCCCGGTGGGACCGCGGCGCTGGCTGCCGTCGAGCACCACCTCGAACTGCCGTCGCAACTTCTGGTTGACCTCCCGGGCCCGCTCCACCACATCGCCCACCTCCACCGAGCGCCGGATCAGTCGCTCCCGCAACAGGTAGCGCGCCGAGGGCGATCGCCGCACCGTCAGCGAGCTCGTCGCCGCGCGCACCACCTCACCCAGGCGCTTAAGCGCCTCCAGGCTCTCCAGCCAGCGCCCATCGTCCTGGTAGACGCGCGCCAGCCCATCAAGGATCCAGGGGTTGCCCAGGTCCCGGTCCAGCGCCCCGAGCAGCATGCTCACCGCCGGCGCGCTCTGCCCGCCGGCGCGCACCGCCAGCGCCGCGCTGCGCAAAAACTCCGCGGCGTCATGCGCCTCCTCCGCCTCCACAAAAGCTTCCAGAAAACGCAGCGCCGCGCGCCAGGGCGCCCCCCTGACCATCGCCACATGCCCCAGCGCGTAGCTCAGATGCGGATCGTCCGGCTCAAACTCCCGGGCCCGCTCCAACCACGCCTGGGAGCGCTCCACATCGTCTTCCACAAGGTAGAGGTACCCCAGAAAGGTTGCGCAGCGGCTGCGCGCCTCGGCCTCCTCCAGCCCCTCGAAGAGGCGCAGCAGGTAGCTGACCGCCTCCTCGTGACGCTCCTTCTCAATCAACGATTCCACCCGCACTTCCAGCCACTGCTGCGGGTCGATCACCTGCCCGCCCTCGTCCTCTCTCATGGCCTGGTCCTTTCGGTCGTTTCGTCGTCCGTCATCCTCATGGCATGCCAGCAGCATACTAAATTTGCCATCACTCGGGTTGAAACCTGAACCCGGAAGGTTTATTTCCTGAACTTATGCGCAGGAAGAGCGCTTCAGGGTAATTTGCCATTGACTCCATGATACGTGTGCCCAGCTTCGGGCGCTCTCTCAATGTTCTCGGGGGCTTGACCATGCTCACCCACCTCGTCATTCGCAACTTCGCCATCATCGAACACCTGGAGATCCCGGTGCGCGCAGGCTTCACTGTGCTCACTGGCGAGACCGGCGCGGGCAAATCGATCATCATCGACGCGCTGAACTTGCTGCTGGGCGGGCGCGCCACCACCGAGGTGATCCGCACCGACGAGGATGAGGCCGTCGTTCAGGGCGTCTTCGAGCCCGGCAAAGCCACCGCCGAGAGGCTGCGCGAGCGCCTGGGCGAACAGGGCATCGAGTTTGAAGGCCAGCTCATCATCCGCCGCATCGTCAGCCGCGCCGGGCGCAACAAGGTCTTTATCAACGGCAGCCTCACCACCGTCACCAACCTCGCCGACATCGCCCGCGGGCTGGTCGATATCAGCGGTCAGCACGAGCACTACAGCCTGCTGCGCCCCGAGGAGCATATCGGCCTGCTCGACGCCTTCGCCAACTTAAGCGGCGACGTCGAAGCGATGAGCGAGGCCTACCGCGAGGTCAACGCCATCCGCCGCGAGCTCAAGGCGATGCGCGAAAACGTGCGCGACCGCCTCCACCGCGCCGACTTTTTGCGCTTTCAGCTCGTCGAGATCGACGCCGCCGAGCTTGAGCCCGGCGAAGAAGAAGAGCTCGAGGGTGAAGTCGATCGCCTCCGCTACGCCGAGAAGATCAACGACGCGGTGCGCAGCGCGGTGCGCCACACCTACGCCGACAACGACTCCGCCGTAGAACGCCTCGGCGAAGCCGTCGACGCGCTCAAACGCGCCTCCCAGTACGATCCACGCCTCGAATCCCTGGCTCAGCGCCTCGAAGAGGCCCGCATCGCCGCCGAGGAGGCCGCCCGCGATCTTCAGGATCAGGACCTCGACGTCGACAACGATCCGAACCGCCTCGACAGCGTCATCGAGCGCCTGGAAGTCATCAAAAAACTTCGCCGAAAGTACGGTCACGACATCCCCGCCATCCTGGAAAACGCCGCCCAGATGCGCGAGGAGCTCCACCGCCTCGACAACGCCGAGGAGCACGGCCAGGAGCTCGAAGCCCGACTCGAAAAAACGCGCCAGAAGGCCTGGGTCATCGCCCGCAAGCTCAGCCAGGCGCGCCGCGAAGCCGCCGTCGAGTTGCGCCGCCGCGTCGAAGCGGAGCTCGGCGATCTCAACATGGCCCGCACCCAGTTTGTTGCCCACTTCACCCCCGCCGATCTTCCGCCAGCGCGGGCCTCGGAGGCCGACGAGAGCATCACCCTCGACGCCCGCGGCTTCGACCGCCTCGAATTCCTGCTCGCCCCCAACGTCGGCGAAGAGCCTCGCCCCATGGCCAAGATCGCCAGCGGCGGCGAGCTCTCGCGTATCATGCTGGCCATCAAGACGGTGCTGGCCGAGCGAGACGCCATCGACACCTATGTCTTCGATGAGGTCGACACCGGAATCGGCGGCGCCACCGCCGATGTGGTCGGCCAGAAGATCCAGAACGCCTCCCGCGACCACCAGGTCCTCTGCATCACCCACCTGGCCTCGATCGCCTCGCGCAGCGATCACCACTACCTGGTCGAGAAAATGCTCGTCGACGAGCGCACCCAGTCCATCATCCGCCCCTTAAGCGACGAGGAGCGCATCGAAGAGATCGCGCGCATGCTCGGCGGTGCCCGCGTCACCACCACCACCCGCGACGCCGCCCGTGAGCTCCTGACCCAGCAGGTGCGCTGATCGTTTTTAGCCATGAAAACCCCGGAAGCGGGGCGATGTAAGACACAAAAAAGCGCGCCTGCCGGCGCGCTTTTTTCATCCATCGTCGGGCTCCGCCGCCCGGACAAAAACCTCAGCCCCCCGGCATCACATAGGTCGCGGAGACTCCCGGGCCCAGCGGCAGCCCGAACTGCACCCAGATGATCAGCAGAATCGTCCAGGTGATCCCCAGCGCCACCGAGTAGGGGAGCATCGTGGTCAGGATCGTGCCGATCTTGATGTCTTTCACGTAGCGCTGCGCAAACACGATGATGATGGGCAGGTAAGGCATCAGCGGCGTGATGATGTTGGTGATCGAGTCGCCCACCCGGTAGGCGGCCTGCACCACCTCGGGGCTAAAGCCCATCATCATCATCATCGGCACAAAGATCGGGGCCATAAACGCCCACTTCGCGCTGGCGCTGCCCACAAAGAGGTTCATCGCCGCCGAGACCACCAGAAACGCCAGCAAGAGCGGCATCCCCGTCAGCCCGATCGCCTCCAGGCCCTCGGCGCCGCGCACCGCCGTGATCGCCCCGAGCCCCGTCCAGTTGAAGTAGGCCACGAACTGCCCGGCCACAAAGGCCAGCACCACATACGCCCCCATCGTGCCCATGGTGTCGCTGGCCATCTTCGCCACATCTTTGTCGCTCTTGATCGACTTCATCACCACCCCGTAGACGATCCCCGGGAAGATGAAGAGCAAGGCGATGAGCACCTCGACCGCCTCAAAATAGGAGTGCAGCGCGTCGACCGGAAGGCCCCCCGGCTCCACCGGATCGCGAAGCGGTGAGCCCGACCAGATGCCCAGAAACGCAATGCCGGCTGCGACCACCGCGCCCACACCCAGCGCGATAAAGAAGGCGCGACGTTCCTCCTTACCCGGCTCCTCAGCCTGCTCATCCCCGCTGTACTCGTCGCTGGCCTGCGAGGGGTTCCACTCCCCGAGCATCGGCTCGACGATCTTGGTCGTTACCCAGGTGCACACCACGGTGACAAGCACCGTGGAGACCACCAGAAAGTAGTAGTTGGCCGTAGCGTTGACCGCATACGTCGGATCCAGCGTCTCGGCCGCCTGACCGGTCAGCCTGGCGAGCATCGGATCGAGCCCGGTGATCAGGAGGTTGGCGCTAAACCCGCCGGAGACCCCGGCGTAGGCCGCCGCAAGCCCCGCGATCGGGTGGCGCCCCAACCCCGCGAAAAGAAGCGCCCCCAGGGGCGTCAGCACCACGTAGCCGGCGTCGGCCACCATCGAGCTCATCACGCACGCAAAGACAAGCGTGGCCGTGATCATGCTCTTCGGCACCGAGGCCACCAGCACCCGCAGCCCCATCGTGATAAAGCCGGTGCGCTCAGCCACGCCGATGCCGAGCATCACCGTGAGCACCGGGCCCAGCGGCGCAAAGCCCATGAAGTTGTCGATGGCGCTCAAGAACATCCACCGGATGCCCTCCCAGCTCAGCAGGCTCTGCACCGTCTGGGTGCTCAGCTCCCCGGAGGGCTGGCGCACCTCGGCGCTGGCGCCAGCAAAAAGCGCGGAGGCCACCACCACCAGCGCCGCCATGATCACAAAAAGCGTCAGCGGATCGGGGAGGCGGTTGCCGGCCGCGGCGATCTTCTCGAGCACGCGCACAGCCAGGTTAGGACGCTCTTCACGGGGGGTACTCTGGGCCATGGGGCTCTCGTCGGTCTATCGGGTCAAAGAAGAATACGTGAAAGGCGGCTCAGGGCTCGCTCTGGATCGTATCGAGCTGCTCATCGGGGCCGCTGGCCGCCTCGCGCTGAGCCAGGGCCCGGGGGGCGGCCTCACGCAGCGCTTCAGTGAGCTGCGCTCGCCAGGGCACCACGATCTCGCTCTTAAACGAGGCCAGCGCCTCCCCTTTAAGCGGCTCGCCACGCGCGGTGTCCACGCTCAAAGGATCGATATGGCGGCCGTTTTGAAGCATCTCATAGTGCAGGTGCGGGCCGGTGGAGCGCCCGGTGTTGCCGCTCTTGGCCACGAGCTGTCCGCGGGTCACCCGCACCCCGGCGCGAATGCCGCGCGCGAAATTGTTGAGGTGGGCAAAACGCGTCTCAAACCCGCCGCTGTGGCGAATCTTGATCAGGTTGCCATAGCCCCCCGCGCGCCCCGCAAAGACCACCGTGCCGTCGGCCACCGCCTGCACCGGCGTGCCGATCGGCGCGCCATAGTCCACGCCGCGGTGCATCCGCGTGCCTCCCAGCACCGGGTGCACGCGACGCCCGTAACGGCTCGTCACGCGCGTGAAAGGCAGCGGGCTGCGCAAAAACTGCCGCTGCAGGCTCTCCCCCTCTTCGTCGTAATAGCCCGGCTCCTCGCCACGCTCTTCATCATAAAACGCCCAGTACGTGCCGCGCTCCCCCATGTATTTGGCGCCGATGACGCGCCCGTAACGCAAAAACTCCCCCTCGAGGTAGACCTTCTCAAAGATCATCGCAAAATGATCGCCGGCGCGCGTCTCGGTGTTGAAGTCGATGGTGTACTGAAAAATCTCCATGAAACGATGCGCCAGCGCCCCGCTCTCCCCGGTCGCCTCCAGCGCCAGCCAGAAGCTTGAGGCGATCGAGCCGGCCACCGCCTCATGCCGCGTCTCAATCGGCACCTCTTGCTTGACCGCCACGTAGGTGCCGTCGTCCTGGCGGGTGGTCACCCAGATGTCTTCCGGAGACGTCTGGTAGCGAAACTCGATGATGGCGCCGCTGGCGTCGGTCTCCACCCGCCACTGATCGCCGGGGCGGCTGCGCCGAAAATCGAACTCCTTCTCGGTGGCCGTGACCACCTCATGGATCGCACCGGCGGAGACGTTTCGTGCCTGCAGACTCACAAAGACGGACTGATTGGGTTTGATCTCGCCAGCGATCACGGCGGCCTGCCCCTCGGTGAAGCTCGCGCTGAGCGCGGCCTCCTCGGCTTTTTCGGCCAGGATCGCTTCGGCTTCGCCGCTGGTCAGCGTCGCCTGCGCGAGCGCCACCGCGCTGTTGACCCGCATATACGCCTCGGCAAAGGCCAGGCCCCGAACGAGCTCCTGCTCGTCGGGCTCCTCCTCCCCTCCGACGACCAGATACACCAACGCCCCCACCGCCAGCAGCACCAGCAGGCCCGTCAACCAGGGCCTCCCGCGCCGACGTCGGCGTCGGGGGTGCAGCAGCATCTCTTGCTTCGGCCAGCGACCTCGCATACGTCCTCGACTGCTTCGTGCGTAGGGCCCGCGCGCGTCACGCCTTGCTTCGACCCTGAAAATTCTGCCTAACCTTCACTGCGGGGCCCCCGGGCGTCAAGGCGCGCGCGCCCGCGCACCCCTGCCCCGCATCGTACTCGCGGATGTCAAACGCCCCCCACGCCCGCTCGGGGCTCCAGCAACCTGATTTGGGGCTCCGCCTTATTCCATGCGCTTGATCCCCTCTACTTTAAAATGAAGTTTGCGCGATCAGGTGCTGATCGCCGCTCCTTCAAGGTGAACCTCTCCTGATCAGCACCTGATCGCCTCCGTCCAGAGTTGAACCTCAGGTGCACAGGTGCTGAGCACGCGTCTCCGCAGCGCAGAGACACGTGATCACCTGCTGATCGGCCGGTCTTCAACGTGAAGCACCCGCGATCACGCGGTGCTCCGACCTGCTTCATGTTGAAAACACCTCGATCAGCGCCTGATCGACCGTCTTTTAACCGGCGCATACCTCGATCAGCACCTGATCAAACGTCCTTCAACCGGCGCGGGCCTCGATCAGCACCTGATCGAGCGTCCTTCAACCGGCGCGGGCCTCGATCAGCACCTGATCGAACGTCCTTCAACCGGTGCGGGCCTCGATCAGCACCTGATCGAGCGTTCTTCAACGCAAAAATCACGTCACCCCACCCTCGCCAGCACATGGAGCGAGCGTCCTCGTCGTAACACCTCGTGAAATCCCGCCCCAAAACGTTGACAACACCGGGGGGGTTGGGGCTAATCGGGCCCACGATGCCCCGGATGTTGGCCTGGACGGGCAGGAGAGCCCTTGAGACGCCGTATCACCCTCATCACCCTGTCGTTGCTGGCAGTCACGCTGCTCGGCGGCGCGCTCTTTTTGCCGCGTTTGGCCGCGCCGATGGTCGAGCGCGCGCTTCCCGCCACTCTGGCGCGCGCTGGAGCCACGGCAAGTTGGAGCGCGCTTGAGTTGAGCTGGACCGGGCGAGTGCGCCTGAGCGATGTTCACATTGAGCACGAAGGCCTGGCCACCCACCTCGAGGCCGCCGAGATCGCGCTCAAAGCCAGCCCCTTCTCGCTGCTCACCAAAACACCGGAGTTGACCTCCCTGCAGGTGCGCAACGCCGCGCTCACGATCGACGATCCGGGCGCGCTTCGCCGCCATCTCCAGAAGCTCCGGGGCGCCGACGGCGCGTCGACCGAGAGCCCGACGCCGGCCAACCCAGGGGCCGGCGCCACCGGCGGCCTGCTCGCTGCCCCCCGCGTCGCTCACCTGCTCAACCACCTGCCTGACGTGGCGATTAACAGGCTCACGCTGGATGCCGGGGAGGCCTACCCCGCGCTGGCGATGGCGCTCAACGATGTGGCGCTCCAGAGCGGCGGCGACAGCTGGGAGGTGGGCGCCAGCGTTGAACTTCCCGCTCTCTTACGCCCCTTCGCCACGCAAGCGGAACTCGCGATCGCCGGGGAGATCTCCCCCCTCCACCGCCTCGCTCGCCTCGACGCCGGTGGCGATTCGAGCCCCGCCCTCTCGCTGGCCGGACCGGCCGGCGCCACCGTGGAGGTCGCCCGCGTGACGCTCGACGCCGGCGCCCAGACGTTGACCTTGAGCGAGGTGAACGCAACGCTCTCGCGCGGACCGCTGGAGGCCCGCGCCGAGCTCCCGGCGCTGCACCTGAGCCCCGGCACCTCAACGCCCCTGCGGGCCGAGCTGGAGCGGCCGCGCGTC
>NZ_VOSL01000119.1 GCF_007997005.1 Lujinxingia vulgaris
GCGCTGCTGAAAGGCCGGGGGCTGCGGGGGGCGAGGCGCGGCCGGGGCCGGCGCCTGACCGACGGCCGGCACCCGATCGAAGGTGCGATGATCCATGCCCGGACCGCCGCCGTAGCCGCCCACATTGAAACGATCGCCGCCGGTCTGCGGCGGCGCGCCCAGCCCGGGGTTGCTGCCGGAGGGGTAGCCCCCCGGTTGCGGACCCGGGCCAAAGCCGGCGTCCTGCTGCTGATCGGGGCCAACGGCGTAGTCGCGGCTGCGCGCGTACTGACGCATCGACTCGTTGATCAGGTAGTCCATCGAACAGCCCAGCTCCTGAGCCATCTGCTCAAAGAGCTCCCAGAGGTAGTCTCGGCAGTAGAAGCTGCGCAGAGTTTTGCGATTTTGGTCGGTCATGGGGTTCGCCCCGAGCGTGTTGATCGAGAGAGTCGTCGGATTCTGATCCCGCCTGCTTCGCAGGTCAGACACCGGGCGTTGTGATGAACGTTGACGATGGTTCCATCGCCCAGAAGGTCAAGCGTGGCGAGACCTTAGCACAGGGCTTTTCGGGGTGTCCAGAAACGCGCACAGGCGGCAGCCCGATGACTGCCGCCTGTGCGCTCGCGAGACGTTTTGACCGGATCCAGCAGACTACCTCACCGTGATCGCCAGGATGAGGATACCGTCCTGATAGTTCAGGCCGGCCTGGAAGAAGGTGCTGCCGGGGGTGGCGCGAAGCGTGGTGTTGAGGCGATCGCCGATGGAGAGCCCCAGCTTCACGAAGTTCTCTTCTTTGCCGTGCGAGGTCATCGTCAGCGTGGAGCCGTCAGGCAGGCTCACGTCATCGGACTCGCCGGCCCCCAGGGAGAGGCGAGAGCTGGCGACCTGGCGAAAGCTGGAGTAGCCGGCGAACCCGCGCTCCAGGCGCCGACGCAGGTCGGAGAGCTGGCTATCGAAGCCCTCGCCGGCGTCGCTGGCAGCGATCGCGCGGACCTCGACGGTGACTTTCTCCTGCGCGCTGGCGTTGACGCTGAAGCTCAGGAGCAGGCCGAAGGCAAAGGCAAATGTCAGCAGGTTTCGAAGCGTTCGCATGGTGGGTCTCGCGTGGGCGGTGGCGGTCAAAACACCTTTTCAATTCACGGGCACAGATCAACGGATTGTGTCGCTAAAGCATCAGATGGGAAGTCCCGGTGGCTGCTCTTGAACTTCGACGTCGCCGGCGTCGGGATCTTCATCACGATCCTCAGCCGGCGCCGATTCTTGCTCATCGGCGGAGGGGGTTGCGGGATCTTCGTCTTCCATCACCCAGAGGATGGGGACCTCTTCGGCGGCCTCTTCGGCGCTTAAGCCGGTGAGCTGCGGGGTGTGGATCATCACCGAAGAGCCCGGGGCGTACTCCACGCTGTCGAAGATGACGACGGTGCGGGTCTCCACGATCTTCTCTTGCTGCATGAAGGTCTGGCTGACGATGGCGCCGCAGATCAGCAGGGCGACGGCGGCGGCCAGGGCGAAGATGGGGGATTGCACCAGGGAGCGAGGCGCGGCGGCGTTGTCGCTTTTGCGATCCTGCAACGTAACGACGTTGCCGGCGGCCTCTTCGGCGTCGGCGCGATCGATGCCGGCGGAGACGCCCTCCCAGAGGTCGGCGAAGTCGGCGGTGTCCTGGGCCAGCTCCACGCCGGCGTTGAGGCCGACGTGAAGTTCAGCCAGGGCTCCCAGGGTGGCGTCGACCTGCGGCTCACCGGCGGCGATCCAGTGCTCGACCCGGGCGCGCTCCTCCGCGCTGACCTCGTTGTCGTGGTAGCGGTAGAGGAGCACCCGATGCTCCTCGGCATCAAAGCGGGCCGGGTGGTTCAGGGGTTTGGCCGGGGCCTCGTGCGCATTGAGCGTGGCCTGGTCGATACCGGCCTCGATCTTCTGCCAGAAGTCACCGAAGTCGGCGCCAGCGCTCAGATCGCTGCCTCGGATGCCCTGGCCCATGGCGTCGAGCTCCGCCAGGTAATCGGCCACATCCTCGCGCGTCTCCAGGAGCGCGGCGATCACGGCGGCTTCGGTCTCATCGACCTCCCCGTCATGAAACCGCTCCAGCATCGGGGCGAGCTCATCGAGGGAGCTCTCGCTGAGATCGGAGGCGGCCTGCGCCAGACGCGCGATGGTGGCGGCGTCGACCGCCGGGGCTTTCTCCCAGGCGGCCTCGGCGGCCATCTCGACAGCGAGTTTAAGCTCCTGGAGCGCCGCCACATAGATCTGCCAGCCCGGGCGCGTGGCCAGGGCGTCTTCGATCGCGGCACGCTCCTCCTCGGGGAGCTCCCGGTCGACGTAGCGCTGCAGGCGAAGCGCCTGCTCGTATGTCAGATTCTCTTGGGTCATCGGGGGCCTCGGTCTCACATGGGGAGACGGCCTTGCAGGTGATGTGAGGGGAAGATCCTTCCTGTGAGCCAGACGCAGCTCAAAGGCGCGCTATTCAAAACAAAGTTCGGCGCTTAGCTCACCTTGAGCTCATCCCCTACGTAGCTCTCGACGGCGGCCTGGAAGTAGCGGCGCGCGTGGTAGAGACGGCTCATCACCGTACCTTTGGAGATGTTGAGCACGTCGGCGATCTCCTCGTAGCTCAACCCCTCGACCTCGCGCAGGATCAGGATCGTGCGGTGCTTCTCTGAGAGCGTCTCCAGAGCCTCGAGCATCTTCTGGCGCAGTTCTTTTCGGCCGTAAACCTTGTCGGGGTTTAAGCCCAGGCGGGAGGGGAGGATATGCTCATCGCCTTCGACCTCGTCGCTGCCGCGCAAGATCCCGTCGTCGTAGTCGACCTCCTGCACGCGCTTTTTCTTGCGCAAAAAGTCGATGCACATGTTCACCGTGATCCGGTAGAGCCAGGTGTAGAAGCTCGACTGGCGGTTGAACTTCTCAAGGTAGCGGTAGACCTTGATGAAGACTTCCTGGCTCACATCCATGCTGTCATCGGGGTTTTTGAGCATCCCGATGCAGATGCCGTAGACCTTGCGCTGGTAGGTCTCGACGAGCTCCTTAAACGCCTCCCGGTCGCCGGCCTGGGCGCGCTCAACGAGTTGGAGTTCCTGATCTTCCACAAACACCCCGTAGAAAGGTGGAGGTTCACTGGGTCGGGGCCAACATGGCCGCTGCGTGGCGGAGTGTAGTGCAGGGGATGGTCAGCAGCAACCGGGCAGCTTGCCAGCACGGGAAGCAGGGGTTAGAGTAGCTTCATTCTTAATCGTTTGACCTGCTTGTTGTGGGGGTTGGGCCGTATCGTAGCGGCCCCCGGTGTACAGGTCAGCATCCTCTTCGCCTGACAGGGTGAGGGTACGGTGCTGTTTTGGGCGAAGTGACGATCGTGTTTGCGATCATCGCTTCGGCGACCTGACACCGAGCTCCGCCTCGTCGGCCGGGAGGATGCGGCAACCTGATGCGCTACGGCGCTCAAGCCGGATCCCCGACGCCATGATTCAGACGAGCCAGGCGAAAGCCACCCGTGACATCACCGGTCCTCTGCCCGACAACACCCTTGAGTTGATCCGGCGTTTTCAGAAGCTGGTCTACAAGATCGCCCATCAGGTGCATCAAAGCACCGGCGAAGAGCTGAGCTTCGACGATCTGGTCAGCTGGGGGTTTACCGGGCTTCTTGCGGCCTATGAGCGCTTTGATCCCGAGATCAACTCGCGCTTTCTGACCTACGCCTACTACCGGATACGCGGCGCGATGCTCGACGCCTGCCGTCGCCACGCCCAGGTGGTCACGCAGCAGAGCATCTACGAGCAGGCCGCCAACGAGGTGATGCAGGCCTACTCCCACGTGGTCTACGTCAGTCGCCAGGAGCGCTCGATTGAGGAGCGCATGGATCTTCTGGGCGACATCGCTGGTGAGCTCAACCTGGTCTATGTGCTCAGCCAGCCGCCGGAGCAGGCGTTGCGCGGGCGGCAGACCCCGGCGCTCGACGCGATGGAGCGGGAGCAGGCCCGGCAGCTCGTCCGTGAGCTGGTGGCCGGGCTCGGGGATCGGGAGCGAAGGCTGATTGAGGGGTTTTATTTTGAGAAACGCACGCTCTCGGAGCTGGCCGAAGAGCTGGGCTATTCGATCTCGTGGGCCTCACGGGCCCACGTGCGCGTCTTAAAGGCGTTGCGCGCGAAGGTGGAGGGCGAGTCGCAGTTTGAGTCGCTGGGACCCCAGGTGTAGTTGCGCGCGATGAGGTGGCGCGATCAGCGGGCGCATCCGGCGACGATGGTGATGATGCGCTCGCGGTCAGCCTGGCTCAGCGAGGAGCCGGAGGGCAGGCAGAGGCCGCGCTCGAAGAGATCTTCGCTGACGGCACCACCGACCATCGGGGCCTCCTGAAACACCGGCTGCAAATGCATCGGCTTCCAGACCGGCCGCGCCTCGATGTTTTCGGCCTCCAGCGCCAGGCGGATCGCCTCGCGGTCGGCGCCAAAGGCCTGCGGGTCGACGGTCAGGCAGGTCAACCAGCGCGAGTGGTTGCCCCAGGCGGCTTCGGGCTGGAAGTCGAGGCCGGGAAGCTCGCCCAACTCGTTGAGGTAATGGGCGAAGTTGGCGCGGCGCGCGGCGACCTTCTGGTCGAGCGTGGCGAGCTGGCCGCGGCCGATGCCGGCGACCACGTTGCTCATGCGGTAGTTGTAGCCCAGCTCGGTGTGCTCGTAGTGGGGCGCCGGGTCGCGGGCCTGGGTGGCGAGCTTGCGGGCATGCGCGATGAGCTCGGCGTCGTCGCTCACCAGCATCCCGCCGCCCGACGAGGTGATGATCTTGTTGCCATTAAACGAAAAGATCCCCGCGCGCCCGAAACTCCCCGGGCTCTTGCCTTTATACGTCGCTCCGAGGGCCTCGGCGGCGTCTTCGATCAACGCCACGCCGTAGCGATCACAAAGCTCGATGAGCGGATCGAGGTCGGCCGACTGGCCGTAGAGGTGCACCACGATCAGCGCGCGCGGCAGGCGACCCTCGCGGGCGCGATCTTCGAAAAGCTGTGCGACGAGCGCCGGATCGAGGTTCCAGGAGTCCGTCTCGGCGTCGACAAAGGTGCAGCGCGCGCCCAGCTGCGCCACCGGCGCCGCGCTGGCCACAAAGGTCAGCGAGGAGACCACGACCTCATCGCCTGGCCCCACCCCGCACAACCTCAGCGCCAGATGCAACGCCGCCGTTCCGCTTACGAGCGCCGCGGCGTGGCCCGCGCCCACGTAGGCGGCCAGCTCCTGCTCAAAGCCGTCGACGTTGGGCCCCAGAGGCGCGATCCAGTTCGTATCAAAAGCCTCCTGCACATAGCGCCGCTCCAGCTCGCCGATGTCCGGAGGAGAGAGGTAAATTCGCGTCGTATTCGGTGGGTTCATTGCTGGTCATCTCGCAGTCAGAGGCGAAGAGCGGGAGCATCGAAGAGCGCGCCCTCCCCGCCCCCGCGGCGCGCTCCACCTCCCATCAAAGGTAATCACCCGCAGGTGAGCGTCGTAGACTTGCATCGCGGCAGGCGCGATGCAACGCGCATCCACCCATCCACGCATCAGGACAAAGCCTGCAGCGTCGCTGCGGGCTCGCGGTAGCGCTGCTACAGCTTCGCCCTGGCTCCTTGCAGGACTTCGCCCTGCTGCATGGATGGTTGGGAGTCCTACAGCAAAAGATGCCGATCAAGCATGTTCGTTCGGGTGCCAGGCATTCGATCTTCTTCGTTCGGGTGCCAGGCACTCGATCTTCGTCCGGGTGCCAGCCATTCGATCTTCTTCGTCCGGGTGCCAGCCATTCGATCTTCTGGCCATTCGATCACGATCGTCGTCCGGGTGCCAGGCGTCCGATCTCGATCTTCGTCCGGGTGCCAGCCGCGCGTGGGGAATGCCGCCCACAGCCCCAATCGTTCGACGGAGTGTGCCCGCAGAGATGGCGCGCGACGTGATGCGCAAGCCGCCCCCTGCCCGCCGGTGATGTGTGTGAACGCGTCGCTTTTGCCCTCTCCAGGGCACGCGTGTTGACGATGGGAAGAAGTTCGACGCTTGCCTCCTTAGATGGTGCGGCCGCATAAGGCGGCCCCCCGGGCGTGATGGCGCCCCACGCATTTGCGACGCCCCCGACGTTGACGGGCCCCCCAAGGCCAGGACCCTGTATGACCCACCCCGGTGATCCGCACGACCCCAACGCCGCATCGACCTCCGCCTCGGAGCGCCCCTGCTCCGGCGAGCTGATCTCGCTGTGTGCCCGGCGAGAGCGCCAGGCTGGCGAGGAGCGCGCGCGTCGACTCAACGGCATCCTCGATGCAATCCACAGCGCCGGGGTCGACGTGCATAACGCGGTGATCGCCCGCGCGGAGCTCTCGGTGCTCAACGAGGTCTGCAAGGCCGCCGGACTCTACTTCGACTTGATCGATCGCGAACTTCGGGCCTGCGTGCTGGTGCCCGCCACGCTCTACGGCGACTCCGGCGGGCGCATCTTTGGCAAAGAGCCGCTGCAGGGGCGCGTGCGCTCGGCCGTCAAAGATCCGGCGCTCAAAGAGGTGCTGAGAGCGTTGCAGCGCGCCAACCTCCAGGTGATCCACTACCGTCCGCAGGAGACCTCCGTCCATGATCGGGCCCGCTGCGCGCTCAACCCGAAGACGGAGTATAAGATGGCCGGGGTGCTGCTGCGCGACGGGGAGCTGGCGCGTCGGGAGGGCACTTTTTGCGGCTGGCCGCTGAGCTTTGAGGGCACGACCTACCTGGTCTTTGGCTATGAGCTGCGCGATGTTCGCCTGAATCGCACCCTCGACCTGCTCGCCGAGGTGCCCGAGCCCGGGCGCCGCGAGGTCTGGCAGCGCCTGGAGCTCGATCTTCTGCGCGCGCTGATCGATCCCACCGATCGCCACGGTCGCCCGGTGAGCGGCCGGGTGGAGGGGAGTTTTTTCGGCGGCCGCCAGCAGATCTCGCGAAAAGGACTTCTGCTGGGTGCGCGCCAGGCGGTCTGGCGCGCCTTTGCCGAATCCCGCGGCCTGACCCTGCACGCGCATATCGCCGCGCTGGTCGACGATGACGACGCACGGCAGGCTTTTTTGAGCGAGGTCGAAGAGCTCTGCGCCACGCAACTTCTCAAACAGGGTGGGCTCAAGAAGGGCGACGCACCCATCACCCTCGATGAGGTGTTGAGCCCCTACCACTGCGATGGCGAGGGCGCGTTGCACCATCGCGATGCGATCGGTGGCCACCCGGTGGCGGTGCTGCTCCTGGACGACGCGCTGCTCGAGACGATGGAGCTCGACCGCCTGCGCCCGATCCGCGAGGCCCAGGCCTGGGCCCGCAACCACCCCGATTCGCCTGCGGCCCACCGCGTGGAGTGCGCGCTTATCACCTACCGCACCGAGCTCAACCTGGTGGCGACCTACGGCGCCTCGCTGCGCTCGGCTCGACCGGCCCCGCCCGACACCTCTTCGAGCTTCACCCTCCCCGCCACGAGCGCCATCCTCCCCAACCTGCGCGCCCTCTTCGACGCGCGCTTTATGGCGCTGAGCCTGGCCGAGCTCAACCTCCCCCCGGCCGACGCCGGCCGTCTGGAGCGCGGCCTGGCCACCCTGGGCACCGACCCCCGCGGCTACACCCTCGACGAGATCGACGGCGACGAGCGCCGCCTGCGCCACCTCGACCAGGTCGGCAGCCAGACGGTCGAGGAGGTTCGCCTGGCGCTCTTAGAGCTCGCCACCCTCTGGCGCTGGCAGCGCTGCCGCATCGATCCTCGTCCCTACCTGGGTGCCTCGAGCGCATCTGCACCCGACGCTACTGCGGCAGCCAACGACGCCGGCCCCACACCGAGCCGCGAGAGTCTGGCCGATGACCTCGACGCCTTCGCCAGTCTTTTTGACGAGGGCGGCGATTCGGATCGTTTCGACAATTAGAAGACGATCGGGTGCCTGGCACCGATGCGAATATCATGTTCGACGTTTTGGCCCCCAGCCCCACAAAACCATGAATGAATAGCTCCCAACCATCCACGCAGCAGGGCGAAGTCCTGCAAGGAGCCAGGGCGAAGCTGTAGCAGCGCTACCGCGAGCCCGCAGCGACGCCGCAGGCTTTGTCCTGATGCGTGGATGCGCGCAGCGCTACCGCGAGCCCGCAGCAACGCCGCAGGCTTTGTCCTGATGCGTGGATGCGCTACGCTCCACCTATGAACAGAGCACACACCTCCCCTACGCCCGACCTTCGCCATCGCTCGCTGCGCACGCTCCTCGTGACGCTCGCTGCGCTCGCGCTGCTTCCTCTGGCCTGCGCCGACACCGACGTGCCGCTCGGCCCCTTGCCCGACGCGGGCCTCGACGACGCTGCCCTGGCCGACGCCGGCCCCGTTGAGGAGCCCTTCCCCTCAACCTGCGACCTGCTGGCCCAGGACTGCCCCACACGCCAGGCCGGCCCCACCGCCTGCGTGCCCGGCGCCTCGGCCGACGATTCGCCACGCTGCGCGCTGCTCGATGACACCCGCGGCGATGGCGAGCCCTGTGAGGTGCATATCGACTGCGCGGCGGGATTGGTGTGCAAGCGCTCCGCCGGCGAAGCTGAGCCTCATTGCCGCATCGCCTGCGACGCCAGCGAGCTTGAGAGTTGCCCCCAAGACCAGTGGTGCTCCGGCGCGCTGCCCGGCCACGAGGCGCTGGGCACCTGCGAGCCGGCCGCCACCCCCTGCGATCTTCTGCAGCAGGACTGCCCCTCCGGCGCCGACTGTGTGGTGCGCACCCACCCCGAGTCTGGCGAGCGCGGCGCGTACTGCGGGCGAGCGGGGTTGATTGAGGCCGGTGCGCCCTGCGGGGGAAGTCTCGGGCTGTGTGTGGCGGGCACGATCTGCGTGCGGCCGCGCGCAGGCGAAGAGGCCTCCTGCCAGCGCGTCTGCGTCAACGATTTTAATTGTCCGGCCGATGGCGAGTCCTGCGACGGTGAGATCGACGCGCCATCGACGCGCTTCTGCCGCACATAATACCCTTTACCTTCAGGCACTTACCCCTCACAGAAACGATCGCCACCCGCGGCGTAGCGAGCCGGCGGGATGATCGGGGTGGGCGCCCGCTGTTCTGAAGTCGCCAGCATACGCGCCTCCTCCTCGCCAGCTTGTATCGCATCATTCCTATCGCCCGGAAGACGCCGCCATGCGCCTTTTTGCCGCCCTGACCGCCGCGCTGCTCAAAGCCCTGCTGATCGTGGGCGGGCTGATGCTGCTGCTCTTTGCCGGGGCGCTGCTGCTGGGGCAGGCCGGACCGCATCTTCGCGAGGTCGTCGAGACCCCGCAGCGTCTCCATGATCTTCAGAACGCCCGCGAGCGCGACATCGCCGAGGCCGCCCGACAGCTGGCGCTGGCCAGTGGTCATCAGGCCCGCATCGTCGCCATCGACCGCCAACGCCAGCTCGCGCTGCAGGCCTGGGAGGAGGAGACCCGAAAGGAACTCAACCGCATTGCCATGGCCGCCCATAACCAGGCCCAGGAGACGCGTCGCACCGTCGCCGAGTCCCGACGCGCCGTCGAACAAAGCACTCGCCGCATGGAGGCCCGCTACTGCGCAAGCCTCAACCCCGTCGACTGGTGGACGTGTCGCACCCTGCGCGCCCAGATCGAACGCCTGGAAGCCTCCGCCGCCATGCAACGGCAGGCCGTCGCCCGCAGCGCGCGCCAGATCGAAACGCAGGCCCGCCAGGACGCCAAACGCTTCCGCGCCAGCGCCGAAGAACGCCTCAACGCCTCCACCGCCGAGCTCGAAGCGCACCTCCAAGAGAGCGAACAGGCGCTCTTAGAGCTCGAAGCCTCCCGCACCGCCCTGCTTGAGCAGGCCCGCAGCTACCAGACCGAAGAAGAGCGCCTGCGCCGTGAGCGCTGGCTGATCCTCGAGTTCCGAAAGCGCTGGCCGGGTCTGCTGGCCATCGCCCTGCTCATCGCGCTCTCCCCCTACATCCGCCGCACGCTCTGGTACTTTGTGGGCCTGCCGCTCTTGACCCGCGCCCCCGCCATTCAGCTGGCGGCCCCGCTCACCGCAAGCGACGGGGAGGACGCCGACGCCTCCCCTCAGCTGCGCACCTTCCCCACCGAGCGCACCCTCACCCTGCCGCTCTCCCCCGGCGAGCGCCTGCTCGCAAGACCCGGCTACATCCTCTCCGACCGCCGGGGCGCCTCCACCGCCCTCTTCTTCGACCGTCGCGCCCCCAACATCTCGTTCATCTCCGGGCTGACCCTGCTCACCCGACTCGAAGGCAGCCAACCCACTGAAAACACGAAAGAATCCGACACAACAAAACACGCCATTGAGACTCCCCGCGAGGTGCTCCTGGGCTCCCCCCACGACGCCGACGCCTACCTGATGCGCGTCGATCTGCGCGATCATCCCGGGCTGGTCTTTCGCGCCTCGCGCGTGGTGGCGGTGCGCGGCGACATCCGCATCGAGGCCCGCTGGCGCCTCTTGAACCTGCACGCCTGGGCCACCTCCCAGGTGCGTTTTCTGATCTTCAGCGGCACCGGCTCGCTCATTCTGGAGGGCTACGGCGACGTGAGCGCACACGCTCTCCACGACACCTCGGCCCGCGCCGAAAAACGCCAGCCCAACGTCCTCGGCTTCGACACCCGCCTCAACTACCGCACTCGCCGCGCCGCCACCTTCTTGCCCTACCTGCTCGACCCGGAGCGCGAACCCCTGGTCGTCGATCTCTTTGAGGGTCGCGGCACCTACTTTTTCGAGAAAAACCCTGCCGCCCGAACGCGCAACCGCTCCCCGGCCGAAGTCGTGGCGGGGTTTTTCCTCGATGCGATCCGGCGCTTGTTGGGGATCTAAACGATCGGGTGCCTGGCACCCGGACAGGACCTTATTCTAACGCGTACCACCAGATCATCAGCTCTCCAGGGCGAAGCCCTGCAAGGAGCAAGGGCGAAGCTGTAGCAGCGCTACCGCGAGCCCGCGGCGACGCCGCAGGATTCGTTCTGGGGAGCTGATGCGGATGGATGTTTTATCGCGCCCGCCCACTGTGCTAGAGCCCTACCAACGGCAGTTAGCCCCCTGAACGACCTATTGGCCCCCCTGAACGAAAAAAATGGAGCGACGTAGCATGAGCATCCGACCGATCACCCTCTTTGACACCATGAGCGACCAGAAGCGAACCCTTGAGCCGGCCGAACCCGGCAAGGTCAGCATGTATGTCTGCGGGGTGACGGTGTATGATCTGACGCACATCGGGCACGCGCGCGTCTTCATCTTTTTTGATGTCGTGCAGCGTTTTCTGCGCCACCTCGGCTACGACCTGACCTTTGTGCGCAACCACACCGACGTGGACGACAAGATCATCAAGCGCGCCGCCGAGAAGGGCATCGACCCGCTGGAGCTCTCGCAGCACTTCATCGAGGCGCTCGACGAGGACATGGGCCAGCTGGGCGTGGCGCACGCCGATGTGGAGCCGAAGGTCAGCGAGCATATCGATGAGATCATCGCGATGGTCAAAAGCCTCATTGAGCGCGGGCATGCCTACGCGGTCGAGGGCGACGTGTATTTTCGCATCAGCTCCTTTGAGGACTACGGCAAGCTCTCCGGCCGCAAGCTCGACGATATGGAGGCGGGACGCTCGGGCCGGGTGGAAGCATCGGACATCAAGGAGCACCCCTTCGACTTCGCGCTGTGGAAGGGCGCCGAAGAGGGTGAGCTGGGCTGGGAGTCGCCCTGGGGCTTTGGGCGACCGGGGTGGCATATCGAATGCTCGGCGATGAGCCAGCGCTACCTGGGCGACAGCTTTGATATTCACGGGGGCGGGCGTGATCTGATCTTCCCGCACCACGAGAATGAGATCGCCCAGTCCGAGGCCGCCTGCGGCCACGCGCCCTTTGCCCGCAACTGGATGCACGTGGGCATGGTCAACGTCGCCGAGACGAACGAAGATGGCGAGCGCGTCGAGCGTAAGATGTCGAAATCGCTGGGCAATTTCTGGACGACACGCGACGTCCTGCAGGGCTTCCACCCCGAGGCGATCCGCTACTTCATGCACACGGTGCTCTACCGAAGCCCCATCACCTACGCCGTCCAGCAGCTCGAAGAGGCCGCCAGCCGCGTCGAGTATCTGTACACCTGCCTCACCCGCATCGACGAGGCTCTGACCCGCGCGGGCTTCGACGCCGCCGACAACGCCCCGCCCCAGACCGGCCTTGTCGTCGAGCGCAAAGAGCTCATTGAGGGCTTCATGGAGCGCTTCGACGAGGCGATGGCCGACGACTTCAACACCCCCCGCGCCCTGGCGCTGCTTGGCGAGCTGGCGCGCGCGATCAACGACGCCACCCAGTCCAAGAAGAAGCCCAAAGGCGATGAGCCTTACACCCTCTTTAAGCTGCGCGAGCTGCTGACCACCGCCGGCAACATCCTGGGACTTCTGGAGCGCGAGCCGCAAAAAGCGCTGCTGGAATTGCGCGACCTCAAGGTCAAAGCCCTGGAGCTCGACGCCGAGCACATCGAGTCGCTCATCGCCCGGCGCAAAGAGGCCCGCGACACCAAAGACTGGGCCCGCGCCGACGCCATCCGCGACGAGCTCGACGCCCTCCAGGTCGAGATCATGGACAGCACCGAGGGCACCACCTGGCGCATCAAGTAATTTTAATCAGGGGGGGGCGGTGGGATCGGGTGTCTGGCACCCGATCCTGTGCGGACGCCTGGCACCCGGGCATGAACACCGGGTTTCTGTGGCACCACATCCCAATCGGATCTAGGGTGACCCCATGCGATAGCGCGTGGGGTCATTTTTTTGCGTTCAACTCGAGAGGCAGGCTGTGAGCGAAGTATCCGAGGTTTCCGAAGTATCCGAAGCGTCCGAAGTCAGCGAAGCATCCGAAGTCAGCGAAATCAGCGATGCCTCCGAAGTCACCGAAGCGTCGGAGGTCAGCGAGGCCTCCGACGTCAGCGACGCCTTCGTCGATCCCTTTGAAGACGACCCGCAGATCGAGGTCTTAAGCGAGGTCAGCGAGATCGCCCTCGATCCGCCCGCGCTGCCCGAGCCCCACGAACAGCACGACACCAGCTGGTACGCCGCCCGCGGCGTGCACGACGCGCGCGTGGTCGAGGTGCTCAACCAGGTCGCGCGCCGCACCTTCATGGCCGCCGGCGACGACGCCGACCAGCCCTTAAGCGCTGCCACCACGCTGCCCCCGCTGGAGGTCGTCGGAAAACTCATCGCCGCGCTGCGGCTTACCCCGGAGGCCAGAGTCCTGGAGATCGGCACCGACACCGGCTACATCGCCGCGCTGCTCAGCCGCCTGGCCTCCTTTGTCTACTCGGTGGAGCGCCGCCTGCCGCTCGCCAAGCTCGCCGAAGGCCGCCTCAAACGCCTCGGGATCGCCAACGTCGACATCCTCCACGGCCCGCGTCTCACCGAATACGCGCTCAACTCCCCCTACGACGCCATCCTGCTCTCGGCCATCGCCCCGCGCGTGCCCGAAAAACTTAAAGGCCGCCTGGCCGTCGGCGGCCGCATGGTGGTGCCGGTGGCCGAGGGCGACAAAAACCCCGAGATCCTCTGCATCGAGCGCACCGGCCCCGACACCTACGATCAACAAAGCCTGGGCCAACTTCGCTTCTCCTCCAAACTCGGCGACATCCTCGTCGAGCTCGGGGTCGCCGACCGCTCCGACATCGAGCTCGCTGCGCTCGAAGCCGACGCCCGCGGCCAGCGCTTAGGTCAGGCGCTGGTCGAGAGCGCCCGCATCCAGGAGCGCGATCTCATCAAGGCGCTCGCCATTCAGCGCGGCTTTCTGCTCGCGCCGGTCGACACGCTCTTAAAGATCGCCGACCACGAGCTCGTCTACTCGGTGCCGCGGGCCTTCTTGCGCCACCACCAGGTGATCCCGCTGCTCGTCTACCAGGGCCGCCTCACCGTCGCCACGGTCGACCCGGACGCCCCCACCATCGAGCTGGCCCGCATCCTCGACGCCACTCAGATCGAGACCTATCTCGTGAGCCACGAGGAGTTCGACCACCTCTGGAACACGCTGCTCGAAGGCCGCCGCCCGGGCGATGTGCACGAAGACAACCTGAAGACCCGCGTCGAACAAAAATTCGAAAACGTGCTGCGCGCCGCCCACCGCGTCTCCGCCTCCACCATCCACATCGATAATCAGCCCGACGGCGCCTCGGTGCGCCTGCGCATGGCCTCCGGGCTGACCGAGGTGGCCGAGCTGGCCTTTGACGCCCCCGAGATCACCTACCTCGTCGAATTTTTGAAGATGAGCGCGCATCTCGACCCCCTGGAGCAGGTCATCCCCCAGCGCGGGCGCCTCTCCTGGGTGCGCGACGCCCGCACCTACCACCTGCACATCCACGTGATGCCCTCGATCCTCGGCGAACAGCTCTCCATCAAGCTCCTCTCCCGCGGCGAAGAGCCGGCGGGACTTGAAGACCTCGGGTTTGATGAGGAGGTGGTCGGCGAGCTCGATGCGGTTCTCCAGGGCCCCCCCGGCCTCTTTTTGATTGTGGGGCCGCGACACGAGCAAAAATCCCAGACCTTCTACGCCCTGCTCAAACGCCTGGGCGCCGACCGCCGCCTCAAGGTCGCCTCGCTGGAAGACGACATCCTCGCCACCATCCCCGGCGTGCAGCAGGCGCTCATCCAACCCGAGCGCGGCTTTGGTTTTGACGCCGCCATCGCCGAGTTCGTGCGCTTTGACGTCGACGTCCTCGGCATCGGCGACTTCCCCGATCCCCAGACCGTCATGCAAGCCCTCAACCTCGCCAGGCGCGGCGTGCGCGTGGTCGGCGTCCTGCACGGCAAAAGCGCCCTGCACGTCTTGCAGGGCCTGCGCGAGTTCGGCGTCCCCGTCGAGGCCCTGGCCCACGGATTAAGCGCCATCCTCACCCAGCGCAGTGCCGCCCGCATCTGCGACAACTGCCGCGAGCCCTTCACCGCCCCGGCCGCCTTCACCCAGAAACTCTTCCCCCAGGGCGCCCCCATGGGCTTTAAGACCTACCGCGGCGCCGGCTGCCCGGCCTGCGCCGGCAGCGGCACCCGCGGCCGCGCCCCGGTCGTCGAGCTGATGCCCCTGACCGA
>NZ_VOSL01000120.1 GCF_007997005.1 Lujinxingia vulgaris
GGTCAGCGCCGCGGCCTCCGCGGTGTTCGCCGGCCCCAGCGCCCCCAGCATCGCCCCGCTCAACGCCGCCGTCGCCGCCATCGGCCCCACCACCACCTTCGGCGCTTGCCCCAGCGCCGCATACGCCACCAGCGCCGCCACCGCCGCATAAAGCCCCACCACCGGCGCCACCCCGGCGATCGTGGCATAAGCCATCGCCTCAGGCACCATCACCACCCAGAGCGTCAGGCCGGCCAGCGCGTCACGACCCACGGCCTGCCAACCCCTCTCCCCCTGCCTCAATGTCGGAAACAGCCACGCACGCTCCCCCACCTCTCCCCCTCACGCCGAGCCTCTCATCCATCGCCACCCAAACCCGAGCATCCCCGGGGCACTGCCATATACCCCTTTATCTTCGCGCCTTTCCGGGCCATAAGAGTCTCAATGCCCCTCCCCCCCACCCTGGAGCGACCTCATGGGCAAGCGCAGCAAATCGAAAAAAATCGCCCCCGACGCCGACGCGAAAGGCTTTGGCCATAACCCCTTCGCCGCTCACTTCGGTGCCTCGCCAGCACCCACAAATGACGCGGAAAACACCGCCGAAGCGCCCGACGCAGGCGCTCCCGACGCCGCCCCCCTCGATCTCAATCGCCAGAAAAACCTGCACCTGCGTGTGGAGCGAAAGGGGCGAGGAGGCAAAACCGTCACCCTCCTGGGCGGCTTTAAAGCGGGCGCAGGCGCCCCGACCAAAGATGCGCTCGAAGACCTCGTCGGCCAGCTCAAGCGCGCCCTGGGCTGCGGCGCCACCCTCGAAGACGACACCATCGTGCTCCAGGGCGACCAGCGCGACCGGGCAGCGAGTTGGCTCAACGCGCAGGGCGCAAAAGTGCGCTAACGTCTCTCGCGCATGACCCGCCAAACAAGCCGGGGAAGATCCGCACTGCGTCGCGCCTTAGTCTCTACGACACAAGTCTCTACGACACACTTCGCCTGCCCCCCATTCGTGGGAGTCGGTAGAAAAGACTTCGCTTTGCGCTCTAAGGATGCCCTCATGATTCCCCTTTCCGTCCTCGATCTGGCGACCGTAAGCTCCGAGATCACCCCCTCCCAGGCTCTGGCCCAGTCGGTGGAGCTCATCCAACTCGCCGAATCCCTCGGCTACACACGCCACTGGGTCGCCGAGCACCACGGCATGCAGGGGGTGGCAAGCTCCGCCCCCGAGATCCTCATCGCGCATCTGGCCGCGCACACCTCCACCATCCGTGTGGGCTCCGGCGGCATCATGCTCCCGAACCACGTGCCCCTGCAGGTCGCCGAGCGCTTTCACACGCTGGAGGCCCTGCACCCGGATCGCATCGACTTAGGGATCGGCCGCGCGCCGGGCACCGATCAGGCCACCCTGCGCGCGCTGCGCGCCTTTGATGCCAACCAGTTTCCCTCCCAACTTCAGGAGCTGCGCGGCATGTCCGCAGGCGATCTTCCCGAAGAGCACCCCTTCGCGCGCATCAAGGTCATGCCCGACGATGTGCGTCTTCCCCCCATCTGGCTCCTGGGCTCCAGCGGCGCCAGCGCAAAGATGGCCGGCCAGCTCGGCGTGGGCTACGCCTTTGCCAGCCATTTTAGCCCGACCGACCCTCTGCCGGCGCTCAACGCCTACCGCGACAACTTCGTGCCGTCGGAGCAGTTTCCCGAGCCGCACATCATCGTGGCCGCCGCGGCCATCATCGCCGACACCGACGACGAGGCCCAACGCCTGGCGACCTCCTGGGATCTGGCGATGGTGCGCCTTCGCAAAGGTCAGCCCGGCCCCTTCCCCACCCCCGAGGAAGCCGCCGCCTACCCCTACACCCCCATGGACCGCCGCCTCATTGAGGGGCACCGCCAGCTGCAGTTCATCGGCACCGCCGAGCGCGTCAGCGGCGATCTTCGGGCCTTCGCCGAGAAGACTGGCGCCAGCGAGCTGATGATCGCCACCTTCACCGCCTCGCACGCTTCGCGCGTACGCTCCCTGGAGCTTCTGGCCGAGGCCTGGCCCCTGAAGGCGTCCTGAATCGAGGCAACGCGCAGACGCCACGTTGAACTTCGGCTGGCCCTCCCCGATACTCGGAGCATCTTTAAGATAAGACACGATGATGTCGGTCAGCGCGGCTTCCGCGTCGGTTGACCCCGCTCAGAATGATTGGAGGATCCATGATGCCGCGCCCGACCTCACACGCTCTGCTCGTGACCACGCTTACCCTCAGCGCCCTGCTCCTCGCCACGGCCTGCGGCGACGACGATGGGCCGCGCCGCAACGAACCTTCCGGCGCGGACGTCGACCTGACCTTCGACGCCGGCGATGCCGACGCCCCGGACGCCGCGCGCGATGCCGGCGATGCCGAAGATCCCGCAGACACTGGCGATCCCGAAGACGCCGAAGATCCCGCGGATACGGGCGATGCGGCCGATCCAGACGATGCCGACGATCCGGCAGATGTCGACGACGACGTCGACGCTGGCGATGTCTCCGATCCCGACCACCCCGCCTGGACCACCGCCGAAGCGTTTGAGCTCTACGAGCTCATCATGGCCTACCGCGCTGAAAACGACCTGCCCGAGATCCCTCTCTCGCCCTCCCTCACGGCGGTCGCCGAGGCCCACGTCGCCGACCTCAACGACCACCCCGGCACCACCGATGGCGAGTGCAACCTGCACTCCTGGTCGGACCAGGGCAGCTGGACGGCCTGCTGCTACACCCCCGACCACGCCGAGGCGCAATGCATGTGGAACAAACCCCGCGAGCTCTCCGACTACCCCGGAAACGGCTACGAGATCTCGGCGATGTCCACGTTCATGACCCCCTCCGGCGCGCTGGGACTCTGGCAGAACTCCTCGGGTCACAACGCCGTGATCCTCAACGAAGGCATCTGGTCGGACCCCTGGGGCGCCATCGGCGTGGGCATCGCCGGGCAATACGCCCACGTCTGGTTCGGGCGCGAGGCCGACCCCGCGCTCTGAGCCTTTTTAAACCTCTCCCCCTCACCTCCAGCGGGTTTTGCGGGTTTTGCGGCGCGCACGGGCACAAGTGCGCGCCCTGACGCGTTATGCCCGATGAACATGCCAGACTCTGCGCGTTGACTTCGACGCGCCATCTTTGCCAAAACCCCTGCGTGCACTTGACTGAGGCGCAGCGGTTCACAGGACTTTGCTCGACGCTTTGCGCTCCCACATACTCCCACACGGTGACGCCATGACTCAGAAACCGACGATTATTTACACCAAAACCGACGAAGCTCCCGCCCTGGCCACCTACTCCTTCCTCCCGATCGTGGAGGCGTTTGCGGCCACCGCCGGCGTCAACGTCGAGACCCGCGACATCTCGCTGGCCGCCCGCATCCTGGCCGTCTTCCCCGACCGCCTCACCCCGGAGCAGAAGGTCGGCGACCACCTCAAAGAGCTCGGCGAGCTGGCGAAGACCCCGCAGGCCAACATCATTAAGTTGCCGAATATCAGCGCCTCGATCCCGCAGCTCAAGGCGGCCATCGCCGAGCTTCAGGCCGCCGGCTACGACATCCCCGACTACCCCGAAGATCCGCAGAGCGACGCCCAGAAAGACGCCCGCGCCCGCTACGACCGCGTCAAAGGCAGCGCGGTGAACCCGGTGCTGCGCGAGGGCAACTCCGATCGCCGCGCTCCCAAAGCCGTCAAAGAATACGCCCGTAAGCATCCCCACTCGATGGGCGAGTGGACCAAAGACTCCAAAAGCCACGTCGCGACGATGAGCGCGGGCGATTTTCGCCACAACGAGGTCTCCCTGACCCTCGACGCTCCCACCGAGGCGAAGATCGTGCTGACCGCCGACGACGGCCAGCCCTTCGTCCTCAAAGAGTCGCTTCCCCTGCAGGCCGGCGAGGTCATCGACGCCTCGGTGATGCAGCGCGAGGAGCTTTTGAGCTTCCTCGACGCCCAGGTCGACGACGCCAACGAAGAAGGCGTGCTCTTCAGCCTGCACATGAAGGCCACCATGATGAAGGTCTCCGACCCCATCATCTTCGGCCACGCCGTGCGCACCTACTTCAAAGACGTCTTCGCCAAACACCAGGATACCTTTGAGGAGCTCGGCGTCGACGTGAACAACGGCCTGGGCGATCTTCTCGCGAAGATCAAAACCCTGCCCGACGACCAGCAGGCCGAGATCGAAAAGGATCTCAAAAAGGCCTACGAGCAGGGCCCTGACATCGCCATGGTCGACTCCGACCGCGGCATCACCAACCTGCACGTGCCCAGCGATGTGATCATCGACGCGTCGATGCCCGCCATGATCCGCACCTCCGGCCAGATGTGGAACGCCGAGGGCAACACGCAGGACGCCAAGGCCGTCATCCCCGACTCCAGCTACGCGGCGGTCTACCAGGAGGTCATCGATTTTTGCAAAACCCACGGCGCGCTCGACCCGCGCACCATGGGCAGCGTCCCCAACGTGGGCCTGATGGCGCAAAAAGCCGAGGAGTACGGCTCGCACGACAAAACCTTTGAGATCGACCGCGCCGGCGTGGTCCGCGTCCTCGACGCCGAGGGCAACACCCTGACCGAGCACCGCGTGCAGCCCGGCGACATCTGGCGGATGTGCCAGACCAAAGACGCCCCCATCCAGGACTGGGTCAAGCTGGCGGTGACCCGCGCCCGCGCCACCGGCGCCCCGGCGATCTTCTGGCTCGACGAAGATCGTCCCCACGACGCTCGCCTCATCTCCAAGGTCAACACCTACCTCAAAGACCACGACACAAGCGGGCTGGACATCCGCATCCTGCCCCCGCAGCAGGCCACCCGCGTGAGCCTGGAACGCATCAAAGAAGGCCAGGACACCATCTCGGTGACCGGCAACGTGCTGCGCGACTACCTCACCGACCTCTTCCCCATTCTGGAAGTCGGCACCAGCGCCAAGATGCTCTCGATCGTGCCCCTGATGGCCGGCGGCGGTCTCTTTGAGACCGGCGCCGGGGGCTCGGCGCCCAAGCACGTCCAGCAGTTCAACAAGGTCAACTACCTGCGCTGGGACTCGCTCGGTGAGTTCCTCGCGCTGGGCGTGAGCTTTGAGCATCTGGCCGACACCTTCGGCGTGGAGCGCGCCCGCATCCTGGGCGAAGCTCTCGACCAGGCCACCACCGACTACCTGATGAACAACAAGGGCCCGGCCCGCAAAGTCGGTCAGATCGACAACCGCGGCTCCCACTTCTACCTGGCCCTCTACTGGGCGCAGGCCCTGGCCCGTCAGAAGCGCGACGCCCAGCTCGCCGAGCGTTTTGGCCTGGTCGCCGAAGAGCTCGCCAGCAACGAAGAGACCATCATCAACGAGCTCATCGCCGTGCAGGGTGAGCCGGTCGACATCGGCGGGTACTACTTCCCCAACGAGGAGCTGGCCGCGCGCGCGATGCGCCCCAGCCCCACCCTCAACGCCATTATCGCCGGCATCACCCAGCCGGTGGCGGCTGAGGCCTGAGTCTCAATAGCCGGCAACACACCCCCGCAAGCGCCTGATTCATAAAGAATTTTCGACACCTTAGCGCGTTTGCATCCGACGAGGGCGCGGTCCGAAAGGACCGCGCCCTCGTGTCGTTTCAGCGCATCCTCCCCGGGCTCATCATCTGCCAATGCCCCTCGTACAAAGCGATGGCCCGGGGTAGCTTGACCCTGAAAGATCCGTTTCGATGCTTCGTCTCTGCCCGGGCGTTCAGTCCGGTTCCTCGCCACGTTTGAACGGCCGTACCGGAGCATCCTCGTGACCCAGATCTTCCCCATTGTTGTTGTCGGCGCCGGCCCGGCCGGCCTCTGGCTGGCCGCGCACCTGGCGCGCCGCGGCGTGAAACTCGCGATCGTCGACCCGCAGCTCGACGCCCCCTGGCCCAACACCTACGGGGTCTGGGCCGATGAGCTTGAGGGCCTGGAGATCGAGGTGCCCACGCTCGCGACCTTCGATCAGGCCTACGTGTGGCTTCATCCGGAGCGGCCCACGCCGCTTGAGCGGGCGTACGTGCGCGTGGACCCGAAGGGGTTTCGAGAGCGCCTGCTCGACGCGTTACACACCGCGGGCGCCACGCTGATTGGCGAGGGGGCTCGTGAGGTGGTGCAGGATGGCGAGGGCGCCCCACTTCGCCTGATCTTCGAGGGAGGTCGACGCCTCGATGCACGAGCGATCGTCGACGCCACCGGCCGCGGGGTTTTGAGGCATCGCGCCGGCGCGGCGGTCGGTGCAGATCCAACGCCACCCGAAGCGCCGGGGGTGCAGAGCGCGCTGGGGTGGTTGGCCCGCTTTGAGCGCGACCCACTCGAAGGCCACCCCTTCGTCATGATGGACTTTCGCCCCCCACCCACCTCCGGGGCCGACGAGGTGCCGACCTTTCTCTACGGCATGCACCTGGGCGGCGACCTCTACTTCGTCGAAGAGACCGCCCTTGTCACCCGCCAGGCGCTGAGCTTCGAGGCGCTGGAAGCGCGCCTCAACGCCCGCCTCAGCGCCCGCGGCGCCCTGCCCACCGAGATCCTGGAGGTCGAGCGCTGCCTCATCCCCATGGGCGGTGAGCCGCCCTCTCTGCAGGAAGGCGTGGCGCCGATCATCGCCTTTGGCGCGGCCGCCGGCTTTGTGCACCCGGCCACCGGCTACTCCCTGGCCCACACCCTGCGCACGGGCGCGCCCCTGGCCGACCTTCTGGCCGAAGCGCTCAAGCGCGAGTTACCCCCGGACGCCATCGCCCGCGCCGCCCTGGGCCTGATGTGGCCCGCCTCGGCGCGCCGCGCCCGCGCCCTCTACGCCCTCGGCCAGGAGGCCGTCCTGGAGATGAACACCGCGCGTCTGACCACCTTCTTCGAGACCTTCTTCGCGCTGCCCGACGCCGACTGGCGAGGCTATATGGCCGCCACGCTTCCCCCCGCGCAGCTGGCCGCGGTGATGTGGCGGGTCTTCGGCCAGGCCACCAACCCGCTGCGCCTGCACCTGGCCCGCCACGCCCTCCGCGTCGCTCCGAAGACCCTCCAGACCATGTTCAATTCTTCTTCAAAACCAGGAGGTTCTACCCCATGACCTCCCTCCCTCGGCCCACACACCACACCGCCCGCGGACTTCTGAGCGCGGCGCTCATCCTCGGGCTCTGGGCGCTCTTCCTCACCGCCGCGTTGCGCTTCCCGCTGGCCGTCACACCCGCCAGCGCTGTCGCTGCGATGTTGCTTGTGGCCCTGCAGACCTTCCTGTACACGGGCCTCTTCATCACCGCTCACGATGCGATGCACCGCACCGTCGCGCCGCGCTACCCTCGACTCAATCACGCGATCGGCCGACTGGCGGTCCTGCTCTACGCGCTCTTCTCCTACGAGAAACTTCTCAAAAGCCATCATCAGCACCACGCCCATCCGGCTTCCAGCGAAGACCCGGATTTTCATGATGGCGAACACCCCGATCCCCCGCGCTGGTACCTGAACTTCTTAAAGGGCTATGTCAGCGTCGGGCAGATCGTGGGCATGGCGATCGTCTTCAACGTCCTGCATCACCTCGTCGGCGTGGCGCTCCCCAACCTGCTGCTCTTCTGGGTGCTTCCCTCACTCCTGAGCACCCTGCAGCTCTTCTATTTTGGCACCTACCTGCCGCATCGCGCGCCGGATGGCGGCTACGCCGATCACCACCGCGCAAGCTCCAACGACTTCGCCCCCTGGCTCTCGTTTCTGACCTGCTACCACTTTGGCTACCACTGGGAGCATCACGAGCGCCCCGACATCCCCTGGTGGGACCTGCCGCGTATGCGTCAGTTTCAGCGTCTCCAGAAAAGTCATTCAAAACCTGTTCAAAGCACTTGAACAGGTCTCAGCGGTGCACACACTCCAAACGCTGACGCATTTCCCGCTGCCACGGGCGTCGCCTCTATTGACTCTTTGACCCCTGCATCTCGGAGCATCACCGTGTCCACATCCTCTCCTGTTATCATCATCGGTTCGGGCTTCGGCGGCATCTCCGCGGCCATTCGTCTGCGCGCCATGGGCTACCCGGTCACCCTGCTCGAAGCCCGCGACCAACCCGGCGGTCGCGCCAGCGTGTTCAAGCGCGACGGGTACACCTTCGACGCCGGCCCCACCGTCATCACCGCCCCCTACCTTTTTGACGAGCTCTTCGAGCTGGTGGGCCGCGACATCAACGATTTTGTCGAGATGATGCCCGTCGACCCCTTCTACCGCATCACCTTCACCGACGGCTCAGAGTTCGACTACGTCGGCGACGAAGACCGCCTCCTCTCGCAGATCGCCGAGTTCAACCTCGACGACGTCGAGGGCTACAAGCGCCTGGCCGCCCACTCCAAAAAGATCTTCGACGTGGGTTACACCCGGCTCGCCGACCAGCCCTTCGACACCATCATGGACATGATGCGGGTGGTCCCGGACATGATGAAGCTCGAGAACTACCGCTCGGTCTACAGCCTGGTGGCCAAGTACATCAAAGATGATCGCCTGCGGCAGGTCTTCACCTTTCAGCCCCTGCTGGTCGGCGGAAACCCCTTCAACGTGACCTCGATCTACCTGCTCATCCACTGGCTGGAGCGCAAGTGGGGCGTGCACTTCGCAAAAGGCGGCACCACCGCGATCGTCGACGGCCTGATGCGCCTGCTCGACGAGATCGGCGTGGAGGTTCGCTTCAACACCCCGGTCGCCGAGATCGAGGTCGAGAATGGCAAAGCACAAGCCGTGCGCACCGAGTCGGGTGAGCGCATCGCGTGCCAGTTTGTGGTCAGCAACGCCGACCCCTCGATGACCTACAAGAAGATGATCGCGCCGGAGCACCGCAGCAAAAACTCCGACCGCCGCGTCGAGCGCGTCAAGCAGTCGATGGGCCTCTTTGTGGGCTTCTTCGGCACCGACAAAAAGTACGAGGATATCAAGCACCACACCATCGTGCTGGGGCCGCGCTACAAGGGACTTCTCGACGATATCTTCAACAAAAAGATCCTGGCCGACGACTTCTCCCTCTACCTGCACCGCCCCACCGCCACCGACGCCTCGCTGGCGCCGGAGGGCCACGACTGCTTCTACGTGCTCAGCCCGGTGCCCAACAACGAGAGCGGCATCGACTGGGAGGCCCAGGGCCCCGAGTACATGGAGCGCATCCTCAAGAGCCTCGAAGAGCGCCACATGCCGGGGCTTCGCGAGCATATCACCACCAAATTCTGGACGAGCCCGGACTACTTCCAGCAAGAACTTCGCTCGGCCAGCGGCGCCGGTTTTGGCCCCGAGCCTCGCCTTACGCAGTCGGCCTGGTTCCGCTACCATAACCGCTCCGAAGACGTTGAAGGACTCTACTTTGTGGGCGCCGGTGTGCACCCGGGCGCGGGCCTGCCCGGCGTGCTGACCTCCTCGAAGGTGCTCGAGAAGATCGTGCCCGCGCAAAACCCCGCCGATCACCTGCCCATCCCCTCTGCCTCCTCCCGGAGAAAGGCCTCCGCATGAGCGCCGCACCCCACTCCCAGCTCTCGACCTCCACCGACCTGGTGCGCGCCCACGAGCAGATCCTGGCAGTGGGGTCGCGCTCCTTTCGCCTGGCCTCGCACTTTCTGCCGGTGGACTGCCGCGGCGACGCCGCGCACCTCTATGCGCTCTGCCGCCTGATCGACGACACGGCCGATGAGGCCATCACGCTGCTGGCGGCCGAGCGTGGGCTGCATGACCTGCGCCAGGAGCTGCGCCGGGAGCGCCCCCCGCGCCCCCTGGTCGAGGCCTTTTTGCAGATGGCCGCGCGCCGCAATCTCGACCTGGCCTATGTCTTTGAGCTGATCGACGGTGTCGAGAGCGATCTTGGCGAGGTCTGCTTTGAGAGCGACGCCGACCTGCTGCGCTATGCCTACCGGGTCGCGGGCACCGTCGGCGTGATGATGTGCGCGGTGCTCGATGTGCGCGACCCGCGCGCCATCGCCCACGCCATCGATCTGGGCGTGGGCATGCAGCTGACCAACATCTGCCGCGACGTGCTCGAAGACGCGCGCATGGGCCGCGTCTACATCCCCTCGCGCCGCCTGGAGGCCCGCGGCATCCGCCCGGAGCACCTGCTGGAGGAGCGTGTCAACACCAAGGCCCTCGCGCAGGTCGTCACCGATCTCCTCGATCTGGCCGAGCACTATTACCGCAGTGGCGAGGCGGGCATGGTCTACATCCCGGCCCGCTCCCGCGCGGCGATCATGGTCGCGAGCCGCGTCTACCACGCCATTGGCGAGAAGCTGCGCGCCCGCGGCGCCAACCCCATGGTGGGGCGCACGGTGGTCACGCCGGTGGCGCGCCTGTGGTTTGCCGCCCGCGGATGCGTCGCCTGGCTGGGCACCCTGGGCAGCCCTGGCGAGAGGTTGCCTTCGCATAACACCGATCTTCACCGCGAGCTGCGCGGACTTCCTGGGGTTCAGTCATGAGTAACCTCTTGCACCTCTCCCCGGCCGGAAGCGGCGTCCACCCCGATCTTCTCAAAAGCGCCGGCGGGTTTGCCTGGTGGTACCTCGATCTCATCGATGAGAAGGGCGACGGTCTTGTGTGCATCTGGAGCTTCGGGCTGCCTTTTTTGCCGGGCTACGCCAACGCCGCGCGCCGCGGCCAGCCTCAGCTCCCCAAACACCGCCCCAGCCTCAACCTGGCGAGCTTTAAGGGCGGCAAGCTCGACTTCTACGTCCTCCAGGAGTTCGCCCCTGAGGAGGTCTTCTGGGACGCCGGCCAGGAGGGCGATCGCTGGACCTTCGGGTTGAGCGCGCTCGAGAGCGTGCAGCGTGGCGAGGAGCGCGTGGTGAAGTTGGATCTGCACCTGCGCATGCCCGATGGGCAGATCGCCACCGCCCTCATTGAGGCGCAGGGGCCGGCGGTGCGCCACTCCGGCCAGAAGCCCGACCCGGCCCACCGCCTCATCGACCCGCTGCCCGACCACGACTGGACGCCGCTGCTCTGCCACGCCCGCGCCCGCGCCACATTGCGCGCCCACGGCCAGACCTCGACCTTTGAGGGCCGCGTCTACCACGACCGCAACGGCGGCCAGCGCCCCATGCACGAGCTGGGCATCGACGTGTGGACCTGGGGACGGCTGGCCTTTCCCTCCCGGGAGCTGATCTACTACGTGCTGCATCCTACCGACGCCTCTCAGCCTGCGCAGACCCTGGTGCTGGAGATCGACGCCGAGGGTGAGACCCGCATGATTCCTGATCTTCAACTGCGTGAGCGCCGCCCCTCCAAAAACCTCGGCGGGCTGCGCTGGTGGCCCGAGCAGGTGCTCGAGCGCGACGGCGAGGCTGTGATCACCATCGACAACCGCCAGCGCATCGACAGCGGACCTTTTTACCTTCGCTCGGCCGCACGTGCTCGCGATCTGGAGCGTGGCGAATCGGCGCGCGGCATCAGCGAAGTCTGCGACCCGGCGCGCATCGACCTCGACGTGCATCGCCCCCTGGTGCGCATGCGTGTGATGCAGAGCGCCCGCCAGAACTCCATATGGCTCCCCCTCTTCACCGGCCCGCGCCAGGGGCGAGTGAGTCGTCTGGCAAAAAGTTTTCTGCCGGGTGCAGGCGTCGCTCAACCCGAGCAACCCGCACCGCGCACGAAGGAGCAACGATGAGCGCCGCCACCGAACGCGTCATCATCGTGGGCGCCGGCATGGGCGGGCTCGCCAGCGCCCTGCGTCTTAGCGCCCAGCCCGGCCTCGAGGTGCTCGTGCTCGACGCGCTCCGCGGCCCCGGCGGCAAGGTGGGTACCGCGACCCATGAAGGCGTCAGCTTCGATACCGGCCCCAGCGTTCTGACAATGCCCGGCGTTCTTGAGGAGCTCTTCGCCTCGGCCGATCTTCGCCTCGACGATCACCTCAAACTGGTGCATCCCGAACACCTCTTTCGCTACATCTACCGCGATCTTTCGCTCGATGTGCACGTCGACCCGGCCGACACCTCAGCCTCAATCGCCGCGACACTCGGGCGCGATGCCGCCGATGATTTTGAGCGCTTTCTGGCCTACTGCCGCCGCATCTGGGAGGCGGCCGCCCCCAACTTCGTGATAGGACCAGCCCCCTCGCTGGGCGGCGTCTTGAAGCTCGGGCTTTCGGCGCTCGCGAAGATGCGCGCCGTCGACCCGATGCGCACCATGAAGGGCGCCATCGACGCGCAGATTCGCTCCCCACACCTGCGCGATCTTTTCTACCGCTACGCCACCTACAACGGCTCCGATCCGCGCCAGGCCCCGGCCACCCTCAACTGCATCGCCTGGGTGGAGCTCGGCATGGGCTGCTACGGCGTCGAAGGCGGCATGCGCCAGCTCGCCAGGGCCCTGCACCGGGCCGCCGAACACAAGGGCGCGCGCTTTGCCTTTGAGAGCCCCGTCGAACGCATCGAGGCCACCTCCGAGGGCTTTGAGCTTCGGGTCCAGGGCGAACGCCTCAAGGCCGACCGGATCATCATCAACGCCGACGTCGCCCACCTCGTCGCCGATCTTCTACCCGCCGACTCGCCACATGGCCTGCAGCCCGACCCAAACCCCTCAATGTCCGGCTACACCGCGCTCTTCAAAGCTCGACGACGCTCCGATAGCCAGCGCGCCGCCCACGCCGTGCTCTTCCCACAGAGCGCGTATCTGGAAGAATTCGTCGACATCTTCGATCACGATCGCCCCCCGCGCGATCCCACCATCTACCTCTGCGCTCAGGAGAAGGCTCACAGCGCCGAGGGCTGGCAGGACTATGAACCCATCTTCGCCATGACCAACGCCCCGGCCACCGCCCCCGACGGCAGCACCGGCGTGGACTGGCAGGCGCACACCGCCTTTATCACCGAGCGCCTCATCGGCGCCGGCCTCATCGACGCCGACGACACCCCGATCTGGACGCGCACCCCCGAAGACCTCGCAAAGACCTTTGTGGGAAGCCGCGGCAGCATCTACGGGGCGGCCTCCAACTCAAAATTTGCCGCGTTCAAGCGTCCGCCCAACCGCGCCCCGGGGCTCGACGGCCTTTATCTCGCCAGCGGCAGCGCCCACCCCGGCGGCGGCGTGCCTCTCTGTTTGCAATCCGGCCGCCAGGCCGCCGAAGCCCTGCTGGTCGACCGGGGCCGCTGAGTGCTAAAGATCTCCGGCAGCACCTTCTCAATCTCCTTACCCGCTGCCGAGAGATGCCCATGAGCGCCGCCTACAATCAGGACTTCTTCGTCTCCTGGGAGGAACTGCATCGCGACACCCGCCAGCTCTGCGCGATGCTGATGGAGGACGCCTCCTACCCCTTCAAAGGCATCATCGCCGTGACCCGTGGCGGCCTCATCCCGGCGGCCATCGTCGCCCGCGAGCTCGACATTCGGCTCATCGACACCGTCTGCATCGCCAGCTACGAGGGCACCGAGGCGCAAGAACGCTCCGAGAGCCTGCGGGTTATCAAACCCGCCGCCGGCGACGGCACGGGCATGCTCCTGGTCGACGATCTTGTGGATACGGGAGCCACAGCCCGGAAGTTACGCGAGATGCTCCCCGGCGCCGTCTTCGCCACCGTCTACGCCAAACCAGAGGGGCGCCCGCTGGTCGACCACTGCGTGCGCACCGTCACCCAGGACACCTGGATTCGTTTCCCCTGGGATATGGAGCTGCACTTTTCAACGCCCCTGGTGGAGCGGAAGGGGTAGCGGCCTCACATCTTTTTCGGGCTCGATCTCGGACTCGGGCTCGATCTCGGGCTCGATCTCGATCTCGGGCTCGATCTCGGGCTACTCGCCGCGTTCGACGAACGCCACCACCGCCTCGCCAACCCGCACCGTGGGCACCTCCTCGCTGCGCCAGCGCTCCAAGAGATCATCGAGCTCCCCGGCGACCGCCTCCACCCGCGCCACCTCGGTCACTCGCCCGACGCTCGCGTACATCTGACGCAAACGCTTGAGCCATTTCTTGAGCGCGACGGCCTGCCCCACGCTTAGCTCTGCGGCCAGCACCTCGCCATCGACCACCAGCGCGCGGGCCTGTCCATCGCCCCACCCGCCGAGCGTCACCTCCAGGTCGGCCACCTCCACCGCCTGCCGCCTCAGGCTCTCCCAATCCACGCGTTCCCGCGCCATCGCTTTTAACTTCTTTCCTTTCTTCCTCTCTCCCTTATTCCCCTTATTTTTCGAGAACTTAGCGGAACTACCCAACGACCCATCGCCCTCCGCATCGAGCTCACGATCATCGAGCTCGGCCTGCTGGCGATCAAAGAGTTTGAGGCGCTTTTTAAACGACTTTCCCAGATGTTCGGCGCGGTGGGTGAGCACATCAATGGTGAGCATGGCGCTGATCTCCAACAATCGGTCCGTGGTGTAAAAAACTGCGAAAACTCTGCGGGTTAGAACCTTTCCACGCCGCAGCCGGCGTCTAATTTTTTTAGCGTACGACACACTGCTTCCGATATCCCGGGGGGGACCCATGGCATCGTTGCTTCGCGGCTTTGTGCGAGCCGCACAGCTTCACTGCACCCGCACAGCTTTACGTCTTGAAGGGGAGAGTTTCACCTACGAATCTCTGGCCGCGCTGGCCGGCGCCATCGCCGCGCAGGTCAAGGCCAACGCCCCTGGCGAGGCGCCGATTCTGGGGGTGTACGCCACGCACAGCTTGAGCGCCTACGCCGGCGCGCTGGCCGCCCCGGGCTGCGCCCGCACGCTGCTGGCGCTTGACCCTTACGATCCCCCCCGGCGCATCAACGCCATCCTGGCGCATAGCGGGGTGGAGGCCCTGGTGGTGGGCGCGGAGGCCGCCGACCGCCTCGACGGCCTGCTGGAAGCCAGCGGCCGTCCGCTGCTCATCCTCACCCCGGAGCTCGAGGATCTGCGCGGCCTGGCCGCTCGCCATCGACGCCACCGCTTCGTCGACGCCCGCGCCCTCTCTCAATGCAACGCCGAGCTTGAGGCCCCGCCGATGCCCGGCCGCCCCGCCTTTCTGACCTACGTGGGCGGCGCGCAGCGACCGCGACCGTTGAGCCTCAGCCACCAGGGGCTGGTGCATTATATCGACCAGGTCACGCGCAGCCTCGATCTCGACCCCGACGATCGCGTCTCACAGGTCTTCGACCTGCGCCTGAGCCAGTCTCTGCACGACCTCTTCTCGACCTGGCAGGCCGGCGCCACACTGGTGGCGTTGGGGCGCAGCGAGCGCCGCCAGCTCGGCCAGCGCATCCGCTCCCATCGCCTCACGCGCCTGGCCGGCTGGCCGGCGCTGGCCGCCGGGCTCTGG
>NZ_VOSL01000121.1 GCF_007997005.1 Lujinxingia vulgaris
TTCCACCGGCGGCACAGCAGCCTGTGCCGCCGGCGCCTCGCCGACAGCGCCCTGCCCCCCGGCCTGCTGCGCGGAGGCCTGCGCGACCGCCTCCTGGCCCTCTTCGCCGCCTCCCTGGGTCAGCACCCAGGCCGCCCCACCGCCGGCGAGCAGAAGAATCACGATCGCAGCGATGGGCAGAGCTTTGCTTTTGGACGCGGGCTTTGCCGGGCTCTGAAAGGTGCCCATTTGAGGTATCGCCTCGGCGCCGGGCGCCGCCGCAAAAGGCTGAGACTGCGCCGCCGGGGCCCCGAAACTCCCCGAGGCCGGCTGACTCGCTGCAGCGGCCGAGGCCCCGAAATTGCCGGTGATCGCCGGCTCCCTGGCAGGGCGCTGCGGCTGCGCGGCTGGTTTCTGCACGGCGGGCGTCTGCACCGTTCGTGCCTGCTCGGAAGGCGCGGGCATCGAGCCGTCGGCCGCAAAAGGAGACTCGGTGATCATCGTCGCCGCGTCGTCCACCGGCGCCGCTTTCGGCCCACCGGTGGCCACAAACCCCTCGCCACCGGGCGCGCGTTCAAAGAGCGGCGCCGTCTCCAGCGCGCTCTCCGGAATCTGATCGAGGGCCTTGAGCATCGCGTCGGCCGTGGGAAAACGCGCCTCGTAGCTCTTCTCCACGCAGGTCTTGAGCACCTGACCGAGCGCGGTGTTGAGGATCGCCTCGGGGATCGGCACCGGATCATCGCTGATCTGCTGATGGATCAGGTTCCACTGCCCGGTGCCGGCAAACACGCTCTGGCCGGAGAGCATCTCGACCGCAATGAGTCCCAGTCCATAAAGGTCGGTGGGTGGTCCGACGTGCTTCTCGGCGATCTGTTCCGGCGCCATATAACGCAGTGTGCCGACCACGATACCCGCCGAGGTCAGCTCCTCGTCGTCGTCCGACTCCGAAAACACCTTGGCGATGCCGAAGTCGAGCACCTTGGCAAAGTCGGTCTCCCCGTGCATATCGACCAGCATGATGTTGGCCGGCTTCAAGTCGCGGTGCACGATCCCGTAGCTATGCGCCTCCGAGAGGCTCTTGAGCACCTGGCGCACCACATGCTTGACTCGTTTGGGAGAGATCGGCCCCTCGCGGCGCATCAGGTCTTTGAGCGTCTCCCCGCGCAGCGCCTCCATCGTGTAATAGAGCAGGCCCTCCGGGTCATCGCGGAAGTCGTAGATGCGCACCGTGTTGGGGTGGGAGAGGTTGCGAATCGCCATGACCTCGCGGCGAAAGCGCTTGACCATCTCCTCGAACTTCGGGCCGCTGGCCACGAGGATCTTCATGGCGACGTCGCGATCCATGTTAATCTGGCGGGCCAGGTAGACCGCTCCCATGCCTCCTTTTCCAAGGATGTCGCGAATCTCATAGGTGTCGTCGATGACGTCACCGAGCTCAGGCAGGTTCATCATGAGGTTCTTTCCTTAGGGTGCGCGCTGCGGCAGATCACATGCTTAGCGGTGTACCATAGACGGCGCAGATGCTCCAAGCATTGCGCGGCGATCGTTGTCAGAGAGGGGCGTAAATGCTACACCCCGTGATGATCTTCAACATGATCTGCCGACGTCATTTTTCGTGTGACCAACGTCCGGCCTGACCTTTCGATGAGTATGGCCACCTGAAGTGGCGAATTTCTGGAGGAAGATCCGTGGTAGCTAAGATTGCAACAGCCCTGACGGTGATGGCGTTGACGACGGCGATGATGGCCGGCTCCGCCGTAGCCCAGGAGCCGGTGACCAAGCAGGAATTGGCCGACTCGGACCTGGCCACGCTCGTTCAGCTTGCTAGAGAAGCCTACGAGGCCGGTGAGTACGATGTGGCCATTGAGCGCCTGCTGCTCGCCAACCGAAAAGAGCCCGATCCCCGCCTCCTGCTCAACGTGGCGCGCAGCTACGCCCAGGCCGGCGATTGCGCGATGAGCCTGGTGTACTACGCGGCCTTTATCCGCCACCCGGCGGCCCAGGAAGAGCTCATCGCCAGCGCGCAGCAGGCCCTGGATGCCGGCAAAGGCGAATGTGAAGCGTACAGCGAGGAGCTCGGCGGTCGGATCATGTTTGAGTCCGAGCCGATGTTTGCGCGCGTCTACATCGACGATGAGTTCGTGGGCACCACCCCTACCGAGCGCGCCGGCATGGCTCCGGGCACCTACCAGGTGCGCGTGGAACTCGATGGGTACGCCGACTTCACCCGCGAGCTCGAGGTCGTCGCCCAGCAGGACGCCACCGTCGGTGCGCTGCTCGAAGAGCCTCCGGCCGAAGAAGAGCCCGTGGCAACCCCTGCGATTGAAGAGCCGGCGCCGGCCGACGAAGCCGGCGGGTCGGTGAACTACGTGGCCTACGGACTTCTCGGCGCCGGAACCCTGGCGCTGGCCAACGGCCTGATCTTTGACCTGGTCGTCATCCCCGGCATCGATGAAGAACGTAGCCAGCTCGATCCCGGCCAGACCGACGAGTACAACGAGCTGACGCAACGCCGTCAGAGCCGCGCGAATGTGGCCATCGGCAGCTATGTGGCCGGCGGCCTTCTTCTGGCCGGCGGCGGCGCGTGGCTGCTCTACGACTACATGACGCAGAACAGCGCGGACGAGCCCTCGGATGAAGACGCCATTCAGCGTCGTCTGGGGCTGCGCGTGGCACCTGCCATTGGTGCGGAGAGCGCCGGTTTTGTGCTCGGCGGGCGTTTCTAACGCTCGGAGCCGCCGCGCCACGGGGGCGCGGCGGTGCTTGGTGATCCGGCGTCACCCTCTGACGCCGCACGAGACCGACTTGGTGTGTAGGCAACCTACGGGAGCTGCGATGCGGGTCGAAGAGGCACCACAGGTCGGAGACACCCTGGCGCGGCGGTACCGCCTGCTCGAGGAGATCGGAAGCGGGGGCTTTGGCATCATCTTCCGGGCACACGACCTGCAGGGGTCGCGCGAGCTGGCGGTCAAAGTGCTGCATGCCGCCGGCAATCAGCTCGATCAACAACAGCTCGAGCAGCGCTTTGAGCGCGAGGCCATCATGGCCAGCGCCCTGCGCCATCCGCACTCGATCCGCCAGTACGAGCACGGGCGCTGCGCCCAATGTGGCGCGCTCTACATCGCCATGGAGCTGCTCAGTGGCGAGACGCTCTCCGAGCGCATCGTGCGCTGTGGCACCTTTGAGCCGGCGCTGGTCGCACGCGTGGCCCGAGGCGTGCTTCGTGCGTTGAGCGCGGCGCACGCGCTCGACATCGTGCACCGCGACTTGAAGCCCGCCAACATCATGCTCTGCGACTTCGATGGGGAGCGCGACTTTGTCAAAGTCCTGGATTTTGGCATCGCCAAGACGATGCTCGGCAACCATGATCTGACCTCGGCCGGCATGACCCTGGGCAGTCCTACCTACATGCCGCCGGAGCTCCTTCTGGGCAAGGCGCCGGTCCCGGCCAGTGACCTTTATTCGCTGGGGCTTACCCTGGCCGAGACGATTATCGGTGCCCCCCTGGTCCAGGGGGCCACGCCGCTGGAGCGGGCGCGGGTGCAGATCTCGCCTTCGTCCCTTCCGGCTCCCGAGGTGTTGGCGCGACACCAGCTATGGCCGTGGCTCTCGCGCGCACTGGCCAAAGATGTAAGCCAGCGCTACGCCAGCGCCGAGGCGATGCTCGACGCGCTCGACCAGGTGATGCCCCCTCCCAGAGAGCCTGCCACCCTCCGTAGCCCCGCCATCATCGTCGACGCCACCGCTGAGATGGCTGTCGAGCACACCCAGAAGATGGACGCCCTCAACGAAGAAGACAGCGCCACCATGGTCATGGAGGCGCTGCCCGCCGGCATGCTCAAACCGTCTCGTCAAAACGCCGACTTCGGCATCGATGCCACCCAGGAGATGTCGCTCGACGAGGAGCCCGACACCAACACCGACATGCTCCCCCTCTTTGAACGCCTGGAAGCCGACGCCGATGACGCCACCGAGATGATGGAGAATCCCCTTGAGACTCTGCGCCAGATGAAAGCGCGCGGGGAGGGCCCCTTCGCTCCCGGGGCGGCCAGCGCTGCCGACACGTCGTCACGCGCCAAACCGGTGGCTCAGGCTCGACGTCCGACCTATCCCACCGCGCCGCCTCAGCCAGCGAGCCGCGGGTTTGGCCCCTCCCTTAATTCCCAGCCGGCTCCCGCCGGCCAGCAGCTGCCTGCGCCGGGCTTAAGCCCTCCCAAGCCCTCCCGCTCCTCAACGCCCGCCTGGATGACGCCCTTGAACATCGCCGTCGCCCTGCTCTGCGCGGTGGCGCTGGTGCTCATCGCGATCTTGCTGCTGCGCTGACACGCGTTTCGGCTCCCGGCGCCCACCTGGGCCTGGCCCGAGCGCTCAACACAAAAAGCCCCGCCACACGCTTCGCGTGGCGGGGCTTTTTCGTTCAGGGCGCTTGCCCCTTTAAGAACCTCAGCGGTTCTCGCGGCGACGCTCTTCCTTACGGCGGCGGCGCTCCGCTTCACGCTGCTTGCGGCGCTTGGCGACGCTGGGCTTCTCGTAGAAGCGGCGACGCTTAAGCTCGCGGCTCACGCCTTCACGACCGATCTCACGCTTGAGGCGGTTGATCGCACGGTTGACGTTGTTATCGCGAACTTCAACTTCGAGGGGGCCGAGCTTATCGTCTCGTCGGGCCATGTTCAAAATCCTCCGGTGAGGTGCCGGGTGCTGCCACGCCGGCAAATAGGTTGCTACGCGCGCCCCGCTATCTGCGGAGCGTCGCGCAAAATGCGTATCAAAGACTCAGAATCAGTTGAGGAGACGCTGCACGATCGCGCCACCAACCTCCGAGCCGCCCAGCCCTTCGGGCGAGAAGACCAGCCAGAAGGTGCGGAAGGCGTCGAGGTCGTTGGACTCCAGCGCGCCCATCAGGTCGAACTCAAAGTAGGTGTTGAGCAGACCGGAAGAGTCGCGGTGGTAGAGACGCCAGACCTTTCCGTTGGTGAGAATGCCCCAGTTGGTGCCGGTATTCCGCAGGTGGCGGTCCACGTCGAAGGCCGGGCTGTAGGTGCCGTCTTCCGACTCGTACTCATCGAGCGAGGCGCCCCAGCTCAGCGTGCGGACCACACCCAGCGCGTTGGCGAAGAACTCGCGCTCGCCGCGCATGCCCACCACGCGGCGGAAATCTTCGGCCGAGTAGAAGAGGGTGAAGTCGGGGCGCACGTCCTCAGCGTCAACACCCTGGGGGGGAGGCTCGGCCACCGAGGCGCAGTAGCCCAGCGCGCGCAACACGTAGCTCATCCAGTAGTACTGGGTCTCCAACTCACCGGGGCTCTCGTCGAGCTGCGCCTGGCGCTTCTCGAGGAGCTCCTCGATCTCACGAAGGGACTGCTCAATCGCGTCGTTCTCCCACTCCGGGAAGGTCGGCATCTGCTGCAGTCGCTCGTCGACAAAGAAGTTATTGACGTTCTGAAACACTTCGGCCATGAGGCTTTTCTCCCTGATGCTCGCGCGGCGCTCTTCATCATCCATCAAAAAGCGACGCCCGGATGCGTGTGCGAAACCACGTCTGTCGTGTGCAATGTATGTTGTCCCGCGACAAGTCTTGCGGGTGTTCTGGGTCGACCCTGTTTTTACGCAGATCTGGACCGGGGGCGGAATATAAGTAGGCCCACCTACGGTGTCAAGCGCTGACCACCGGGTGGGCCTGGGTGTGATGCTTCAGCTCAGAAGCGATCCTTTTGAGCCTTAATTGACCGCTTCAAACTCGAAGATCACCTGCTCTTCGCGGTTGGTCGAGTCGTTGGCCAGAACGCCAAAGCGGTAGGTGCCGGCGGCGTCGGGCTCAAAGGTGAGGCTTTCGCCGATGCCGCGGGTCAGAAGCGCGCTGCCTTCGGGGCGCTCCAGGATGAACCAGCGGGCGCTGTCGAGAAGCGCCGCGTCGCCGGCGTCGCGAAGGGTCAGGGTGGTCGACTGCCCCACCACCGCCTCATTGGAGAAGGAGGGCTCCACGCTCAGATCCATCGGCGAGGCGCTGACGACGCGGGCATTGATCAGAAGCGTCATCGCCTGCTCCTGGCCGGCGTGGTTGGACTCGATCGCGGCGACCACCCCGTGGTTGAAGGGATCGTCGCCGTCGAAGAAGACTTTTGCGGTGTGCACGCCACCGGGGGGGACGGTGGCCGCAAAGCCCTCAAAGCGGAAGAGGTCGAGGTTGGTCGTGGAGCCCTGCCCCTGCGCGTCGACGCCGCTGATCACGAGATCATCGTTGCCGTTGTTGTAGATCGCCACCTCGCGCTCCACCGCCGGGCCGTCGGAGCGCAGCGAGAAGATCGTCGGATAGAGCTCGCCCACAGCCACCTCGGTGGCGTCACCCAGCAGCGAGACGTTGGTGATGTTGCCGGAGGCCGAGTCGTTGTGACGGATCTCCAGCGTGCCGACCGAAGAGCCTTCGGCGCTGCTGTCAAACTCCACCGTCAGCTCAAGCTCACTGGGCTCGTCCTCCGTCATCCGGGCAACGCGCTGGGTGGTGTAGTCTTCGAGCAGGTTCACGCCGTCGAGCATGATGCGGTAGAACGCGGCCGCTTCGCTGGGGACGATGCGCATCTGGCTCAACGCCAGGGTGGCGCCGCCGTAGTTACGCACCGTCAACGTCTGCGAGGTTGCGTCGGCAAAAGAGAGCTGCAGCGGATCCACCTCGATCAGCGGGGCGTCGCCCACGCCCTGGGTCACCTCAATGGTGATGGCCGAGGAGGTGCTGGTCACCGAGCTGCTGGAGAACTCCAACGTCGTCGAAAACTCAAGCTCCGTCTCCACCGAGGGCGCGTAGGTCAGGGTGAAAGTCTCGGTGCTGTTCGCCGGGATCTCGCGCCCGAAGACCGAGGGGGTGATCTCGAAGACCTGCGCGTTCTCACCGAAGTCGCCGCGCTCAATAAAGAGCGGCGAGCCGGCGCGGTTCTCAATGGTGAACTGCGAGCTCTGCGAGACGCCGGCGGTGGCGTTGGTGAACTGGATCAGGCCGGGCTGCACCGCCATCTCCCCGCTGCCACCGGAGGTGATGAAATAGATGTTGGCCGCGCCTTCCTCGACAATGCCGGAGTTGTTGGAGGCGTTGGTCTCGATGCGCAGCTCGCCGCAGTAACGGTCCTGAATCTCGACGGGCACATCGGCGCCCGGGGTCGGGCAGGTGATGGTGTCGCCGCGACGCAGCAGGAAGTTCAGGTCGTAGCGGTTGCCCACATCAAAAGGCGTGGCCTCAAAGCCGGCGTCGCGGCAGATGCCGCTGCGCAGGCAGACGCCGGCGGTGCCGCACTCGGCGTCTTCGCTGCAGCTTGTGCCCTCATTGGCCTCGCTAATGTCACCGATGAAGTAGCCCTCCAGGCGATCGGGGCGGGCGACCCACTCGATGTTGGTCACGCGCAGATCCCCGTCGCTGGAGTTGCGCAAGATGATCGGCGCGGCGATGGTCTGGGTGCTATCCGAAGGCCCGACCGCGTCGAGCAGAATCTGGGCTTCGGTCAGCTCAATGGTCAGCTCAGGCACGGCATCGGAGCTGAAATTATTGCCCCCACACGCGCCGATAACGAGGCTCATCAGAGCCGTAGCAACAAGCGATTGAATGCGATTCATCTTCACCTTCCGGTTTACTTCGATAGGGCCAGCAGATGCGCCTGCCAGACGATCGCGCCAGCAGAGTGCGTTGAACCGCGACAACCTAGCGGCCCTCCCCGGTTCATTGCAAGCCGCTGCGCGCCGGCCCGCGCGGGAGCCGCCGAGAAGGACGCGCAGGCTCAGCGCAGGCTGGCGAGCTGGAAGGCCGCGACGTCGTCCCAGAGATGGTCGAAGCGCTCGCGCGTGAACGCCGATCCGGAGATAAACCAGTCGACGTGGGGCGGGGTGTGATGCGCGTCGTTAAAATGACCGCATACATCGAGGTGGTCGGCCACCGTGGCGTGAATCACCTGGCCCCAGACCTGCGAGAGGGTGGGCACCACGCCGTCGCTCTCACGCCGACCGGGTAGCGTACCGAACGCGTCCATCAGCACCTGGCGTTGATCGGGCTTTAAGGGCGGGTAGTCCCCGCTGCGCGCGGTGATGATCTGCAACGCACGAAAGAGCACATGCGAGGCGTGGGCGTAGGCATCCACGCCCAGGCGCAGCGTCGTCTTCGGCGAGAAGCCTGGCGCTCGCGTGACCACCGAGCCGTAGCGCACCGAGGGGCGATCGCCGGTCGAGGCGTTAAAAAGATCGATCGCCCCCGGGGTGAGCTGGCCGACGACCGAGCGGTCCACACGAATCTCGTCGAGAAAGGCGCTGATCTCGTCGCGCCGCTCGGCATCAAAGTCTTTAAAAAGCTCGTGGTAGAACTGATCGAGGATCGTGTTATCGAGCCCCACCACGCGATCGAGGCGGGTGACGATGCCCGCCAGCTCAATCAGCGCGCGCAGCGGCAGACGCCCGAAGCGCAGCGTGTAGATCGTGCCCAGGGAGATGGCGCGCAGGATGTTTTCGCCAAAGAAGTTGTTGAAAAACGAGGCCATCGGCGTGCCCAGATGCGGGCTGGCCACCGTAGTCACCGAGCGCACCCGGCGGGCGATCGCCTCGACGTCGACGCTGTCTTCGGTGGGGAGCGAGACCCCCGGGGTGACCAGCAGGCGCGTATCGAGCCCGCCGGTGGAGTGTCCCACCAGGTGAATGGGGCCGCGATCGCCGGCGCTCCGGGCGATCGCCTCGGCCAACACGGCCGCCCGACGCCGGATCGAACCGGTGGGAAGCGTCGGCACACTGTGCACCTCCACCGTATGACCGGCCCGCTCAAAGGCGGTCTGCAGAGCCTCGCGCACGTGATGGAAGTACGTGATGCCGCCCAGGTTGGAGAAGCCGAAGAAGCCGGCGACCAGATACATATGATGATGAGCCATTGCGCGTCCTGCCAGGTGCTGCGGTGAGGGTTGGGCCGGTATTGTGCACGCCTGCAGAGCGAAAGCAATCTTTTGAGCGCGCTGGCCTGAGCCGCTCTGCGCCTTAACTTCAGAGGCATCGGTGAGACAACAGGGGGACGGGGCGCCGCAGGCGCGCCCATCACGGGGGAAGGCATGAGCCACCAGGGTCGAGAGGTGCGCCGCGCGCTCAGCGAGCGGCTCGCAGAGGTCATCGCGGAGTTCTCCGCAAGCCTTCCAGAGCGCGACATCGCCGAGGAGCTCAACCGCCTGGGCGACGATCTTCGGGTGCGCACCGCCTCACCCGCCGATCTTCCCGGTGCCACCTGGGTGCCCGCCGGCCCCACGCCTGCGGTGCTGGAGGTGGAGATCGACAACCTTGCGCGATTTGAACGCATCTGGCGAGGCGTGCTCGCAGAGAGCCGCCTCTGCGTGCGCGTCCCCCCGGGTGAGGGGCGCACACCGGGGAGCCTGCGCCTGCGCGGACCTCGAAGTCGGGGGGCCTGCGCGCGCGGCACTCTGACCTTGACGGTTCGCCGCGCCCGCCTGGAGTCCGGCACACTCCTCCTGGAAGTCGAGCGCCCGGGCCTGGCCACTCGACTTCGCGGCGAGGAGCTTCGACGGCTTCTGGGAGCGGCCAGCGAGGACGACGCGGTGGTGACCCTGCCGGAGTGCCCTCCAGCGCTCTCCTCGTCGGGGCAACGCTACAGCGTGGACCTCGCCACACACCCCTTCGCTGAGGTGCTGCGCCGGCACCTCGACGATCCGACCCCGGGCTACCTGCAGGTGGTTCAGGCGCCGCGCACCACGACCTTTCTGATCGCCGAGCGCGCTGTCTGGGAGGTCTGGCAGGCGCCGCATCCCGAGTCGATCGCGCTCTCCACGCTCCTGCTTCGCGGGGGCCAGTTCGACGCCGAACAGCTCGCGCGCGCCACGGCCCGGGCGCGCTCCCGGGCCTGCTCGCTGGAGCAGGCGCTGCTGGAGCTCAAGCTCCTCTCGGCGCGCCACCTCGCGCTGACCCGCCGCGCGCGCATCCTCTACGTGCTCGCCCCGGACGGCGCGCGCTGGCAGCGCGGTCAGGCCACCTTCTATGCGCTCGATGAGCCGCCCGCGCTCGATCCGTCGACGCGGGTGGAGCTGGGCACCCACCTCTTCGGGCGCGCCTTGAAGGCGCTTCAGGCGCTGGCCGAGCCCGAACTTCAAGCGCAGCTAAGCCGGCTGGGTGCCGGGCCCTTCCTGCTGCGCGAGAAGCCCGGGTTGGGGCGTCGGCAGCTTGCCGCCTCGCCGCAGGTTACCCCGGTGGTGCAGGCCTTGCTTGACGGTCCCTGCCGACCCGCACGCCTGCGCGAACGCGATCTCCCGGAGCCCACCATCGCCGCGGCGCTGCTCGCGCTGCATCACTTCGATCTTCTGCACACCCTCGCTCCGACCCACCGTCAGGCCGCCTCCGGCGACGAGGCCTTTGAGGATCCCGAGATCGACGCGCTGCGCCGCCTGGAGGCGCGCGTCGAGAGCGACGACCACTTCGCCTTCCTGGACCTTCACTGGTCGGCCTACTCCGCGCTTGTGCAGCGCGCCTATCTCAAGAGGCGGGAGCAGGTGCTCAGCGCCGAGCTCTCGACCGACCTTCGCCCCCTCAAAGAACGTCTTCTGGCCCGTCTGGACCAGGCCCACACCGCACTCATCCACCCGCAGCAGCGCGCCGACTACCGCGATGGGCTCTTCGACGCGCTCACGCGCCAGAGCGCCCTCGCGACCTTTCACGCCGACCTGCAAACCGCCCGGGACCAGGGCCACCTGAGCCGCGCCCTGGACCTGGCCCAACGCATTCTGGAGCTTGACCCGGACTGCGCCTCCACCCGCGCTCTGTGCGCCTCAATGCGCGCCGCGCAGGTTCAGCAGCGCACGCCCACCTCGCCAGGGCGGAAGGACTGAGCCTCGCCAGGCGTTAAACTTCCATCAGCCGCCCGCAGCGCCCGTGACGACGCGTTACTTTCCTCTGACGCCAAAGACGGGCACTATAGCGCCTCGACGCCTCCTGCAGCCCGAGTTAGCACTTTGAGCGAAGCCCCCGACATTGCCGACGACAAGTTAATGCGACGCCTGCTCTGGCAGAGCCTGGGCATCATGATCGTGATGTTCGCCACGGCCGCCCTGCTGGGTTACTGGCTGCGCGAGCCCATCACCGAGATGGCCACCAGCTTTGTGCAGGCGCTCGGACCGCTGGGGATCTTTCTGGGGGTGTTGGCCGCCGACGCCATCAGCTTTCCCATCCCCGCCTCCACCTACCTCTTTGCCGGCGTGGCCGCCGACGCCGCGGTGGTTCCGGTGCTCATCGCCACCAGCCTGGCCAGCCTGCTGGGCGGGGCGCTGGCCTATGTCGTCGGCCCCCTGGTAGCCCGCGTCCCCTTCCTGGATCGCCGCCTGGAGCTCTTCCGCCCGCGCGGCGAAGCCCTCTTTAAGCGCTGGGGCGCCTGGGCCGTGGGCATCGCCGCGGTCACGCCGATGCCCTTCTCGGTAGTCTGCTGGCTGGCGGGCATCTACCGCATGCCCTTTAAGCGCTTCTTTACCGCCACGCTGGTGCGCGTTCCCCGGGTGTGTGTCTACTACGCCCTCTTCGCCTTCGGCTGGGCCAGCGCCGCGGCCTGATACCCCGCGCAGAGGTCCGCCTTCAGATGCAGCGCCCGCTCGGGCGCTCCACGGGCCGACCTCTCCCCCGCTTCAAACTCACGCGATCTTAGAAACGCGGCCGCTTCGAGGGGCGAAGCGCCTCCTCATCAAGCTCACCGCAGCGCGGGATCAACGCCGTGCAGGCCTCGGCCAGCCGCTCCAGCCCGTCGCGACGAATGCGGAAGCTGCGCTCATCCATATAAAGATCGCGACGGATCTCGATCTGAATGGCGTGCACCCCCTGCTGGGGCTGCCCGTAGTTGCGCGTGATCCACCCTCCCTTGTAGGGCTCGTTGGAGCGCACGCTGAAGCCCTTCTCACGAAAGTGCTCCTCCACCAGCCAGCGTAGCGTGGTGTCGCAGGACTGCCCCTCCACATCACCCGGCACGATCTCCGCGCGGCGACGCCCCGGATCGTCATGCCCCTTACGCCCCATCGAGGGCATGGAGTGACCATCGAGCAGGATGCAGTAGCCAAACTGGCTCTTAACCCGCTCAATCTCCTCGCGCAGCGCCTGATGGTAAGGGTGGTAGAAGGTGTTGAGGCGGCGCTTAAACGCCGCCTTGCTCATCGGCCCGGCCATCACCGGGGTGCGCGCGGTGGTGGTCCGCCAGACCACGCCCCGGTCCTGATAGTACCCGGGGCGCAGAATGCGCTTTCCGCCCTCGACCGTCTCCGGGGAGATGTCGTCTTCGGCACGGTTCAGATCCACCACGTAACGCGACACGTTGGAGGCGACCAGCGTCGCCCCCAGCTCGGTGGTCTTTGCCCAGATCTGATCCACATAAAGATCCAGATCGCGGCGCAAAACGCGCTCGCCAATGACCATCTCCTCGTGCACGTCGTCGGGGATCCACTCCCCGGCGTGCGGCACGTCGACGACCACCGGGACGCGTTGCTCCTCCGGACGCTCGACTCTCATGATACCTGGTTCGCTCATGCTCCCTCTCGGGTGAACTGCCTCGACCATATGCAGGCAAGTATCACGTCCCGACGATTTCCTCCAGATCTTGTTCGCGTGCCTTTGCAACTCGCTCGTAGCGTTTCTGGAACTGCGCGGTGGCAAACATCACAAAATCGTCCATGGAGAGCCCGAAGGGCAGCTCGTCATAGGCCGCAAACATCTCATCGATCATTCCCAGCGCCAGCGGGAGGAGGTGATTCATGCGCCGATCGATCGCCTCCCAGACCTCATCGCCGTGCTCGGCCACAAGCCTGCTCAAGAGGTACACGCCGTAGGCCAGGTGACGCGATTCATCCTGTTTAAGTTTGCCGACGACCTCGCGCATCGCCGGCATCACATCGTTTGTCTCCAGCATCTGGAAGTAGGCGTGGTAGCCGGTCTCCGCCAGCACACCCTCGACGATGAGGTTGTACGTCACCGACGCCTCGGCCTGAGCCACCGGCGAGGGATCGTTGCGAAGGCGTCCCAGCGCGGTGGGAAGCTCCTGGTAGAAGATCGCCTGGTAGCAGGGCCCGTGAAAACGCGTCAGGTCGCTGGCGTCCTGCGCCACCTCATCGAGGAAACGCCGGAACACCTCCACATGTTTCGCTTCTTCCCAGAGAAAGGAGGTCAGATACATCTCCTCCTCCAACCTCCCCTCCTCAGCCACCACACCGATCAGCGGCAGAAGGTCGAGGGTCACCGACTCCTCGCCGCCCAGAAAGAGCGAGCTTAAGTGCAGAAGCACCTCCCGCTGTTCCGGCGTAAAAGACTCCCAGTCGGCGCGATCCCTGGAAAAATCAAAGCTCTGCGGATCCCAGATGCCGAACTTCTTGGCCTTTTGAAAGAGGCGCATCGGAAAGCTCTCAAAATCGAGCCCTCCGACACGGGTGGACTTGAACACACGGGCCTGACCAGCGCTTGCGATCGTCATTGCTCGCTCCTCGGGGAGGGAGATCGGAGGGAGGCGCACCCGCGCCGGCTCCCGATCTGAAGTTCGGTGTGTGGGGAAGTGTAGGCCCCGAAGCGCGCGCCGGGCAAGGACTTCTGCGTAAAAAGATTCAGCGCGTCTTTTCAGTCGAGGCCGGCGTCCTGGAGCGCGACGCGGATCTCATCGAGCACCATCGGATCGGACTCGCCAGCCAGCGCGTCGCGCAGCGCCGCCGCAGCCTGAGCGCCGCCCAGACGCCCGAGCGCCCAGGCGATATGCCCGCGCACCACGCTGTCATCTTCGCGCTCAAGGCACGCGATCAGCGCCGGCACCTCGTCTGGCGAGCCGGTGTTGCCGACCACCACGGCGGCGTTGCGTTTGAGCCCCCCGAGCTTGGCGCGTTTCATTGGCGAGCGCCGAAAGGTCTCGACGTAGCGCGGATGATCGAAGCTCAACAACTCCAACGGGCTGAGCGTGCGGTAAGCTTCCCGGGGGGCAAAGCCCTCATCGTCGCTGAGCGGCGCGCGGCGGTTCCAGGGGCAGACGGTCTGGCAGATATCGCAGCCAAAGAGATGATCGCCGATCAACGGACGCAGTCGCCTGGGGATGGGACCGCGAAGCTCAATGGTCAGATACGAGATGCAGCGGCGCGCGTCGATGACCTGGGGCGCGATGATCGCGCCGGTGGGGCAGGCGTCGAGGCAGCGGGTGCAGCGCCCGCACCGATCGGCGGCCGGCTCGGCCGGCTCCCCTAAGTCGAGCCCGACGAGCACCTCCGAGATGATCGTAAAGCTGCCGAGCCCCTGCCGGATCAGCAGCGCGTTTTTTCCCACCCACCCCAGCCCGGCCATCCTCGCCAGGTCGCGCTCCAGCAGTGGCGCGGAGTCAACCGCGGGCCGCGTCGCCACCTCGACGCCGGTCTCATTGTGGACGAAGGCGGCCAGCGCGCGCATCCGATCCCACAGAAAATCATGGTAGTCGTCGCCATGCGCGTAGCTCGCCACGCGCAGCCCCCCCTCAAAACGGTCGGTGGGCTGGCGGTAGTTGCTAAGCAGTACGATCACCGAGCGGGTCCCCGGCTCCAGCACACGCGGATCCACCCGCAGCGGCTGGTGGTTCTCCATGTAGTGCATCGCGCCGTGGCGCCCCTCACTGAGCCACTCCTGATAGGCGCGCGCGGTGGGCAGGCGCTCGGCCGGCACGATCGCGCAGGCCTCAAAGCCCAGGCGAGCGGCCTCGGCCTCAATCGCCTGGCGCAACGCGCCCCGCTCCTTTGCGCCCGGCTTGTATGGGTTGGCGTCTACCATCGTCTCATCGCCCTGCTCTGGCGCTTCTGCGCGCCGTTGTTGTGTTGCGAAGCGCTGTGCTATAAGCCACGCGCGCAAACCTGACAAAAGAGGTCGCCTGAGACGACCTCCCTGCAAGGTCCTGGAGTTACCGATGCGGATCTGTCCCAAATGCAACCGTCGCTTTCCCGACAACACGCTCTTTTGTCCGGACGACGGCAAAGCGCTCGTCCACCGCGTCGATAATCCCACGCCGGCCGGCAGCGCACCACCTGCCTCCGCGTCGATGCGCAGCCCGCATCCCACCGGTCAGCAGCCCCCGGGTCAACAGCCGGGGCGCGCGCCGATGCGCACCAACCCGCCGGCGGCAGCGCGCCGCGACACCAGCCCTCCCCTCGATCCGAATAACCTCGTCGGGCAGAGCCTTTTTGGCGAGTACACCATCACCCGCAAGCTGGGTGAGGGGGGCATGGGCGCGGTCTACTTAGCGCAGCAGAACTCCATCGACCAGAAGATCGCCGTCAAAGTCCTGCACGAGCACGCCGCCGAGAGCGATGAGCTGATCCAGCGCTTTCACCGCGAGGCGCGCGTCGTCTCGATGCTCACCCACCCCAACATCATCCGCGTCTTCATCTTCGGGCGCACCGAGGGGGGGCTGCTCTACCTGGCGATGGAGTACGTCGAGGGGCAGAGCCTGCGCGACCGCATGGGCTCGCAGCCGATGGAAGAGATCCAGGCCATCAAGCTGATGAAACAGCTCTGCAGCGGCCTCTCCGAAGCCCACGACCTGGGCATCATTCACCGCGATCTCAAGCCCGACAACGTCCTGCTGACGGACTTCCGCGGGGAATCGAACTTCGTGAAGATCCTCGACTTCGGCATCGCCAAGATAAACGAGGTCGAAGGCGGCCCCGAGCAACAAAAGCTCACGCAGGCCGGCATCGTCTACGGCACCCCGGAGTACCTCTCCCCGGAGCAGGCCCAGGCCATGGAGCTCGACAACCGCACCGACCTCTACAGCCTGGGTGTGATGCTCTATGAGTTGATCACCGGCAAGGTCCCCTTCACCGGTTCCACCCCGGTGCAGATCCTGACCGCGCACGTCTTCAACGAGGTCCCCCCGCTGGCCACCGCCGCACCAGGACCGGTAGCGCCGACGATGCAACGCATCATCATGAAGGCGCTCGCCAAGGACCCCGACGAGCGCTTTCAGGACGCGATGGAGATGTTCGAGGCGCTGGTGGCCCGCGAACAGGAGATCATCCGCGAGCGCGGCTTGAGCGGACGCGCCGCCTACGTACCCGGGATGGAACTCACCGGAATGTACCGCGCCGTCGACTTAAGCCAGCAGCAGCCCGCTCAGGCCTCGGCGGCCTCGGTCGAAGAGGTCGAGAGCGCGCCGACCCTGGCGATGCCCGCGCCGGTCAGTGGCGCCCAGCCGGCAGGGAGCGGGGTGGCCGCGGCCGCCGCC
>NZ_VOSL01000122.1 GCF_007997005.1 Lujinxingia vulgaris
GCTCGCCGCTTCCGGGGCGGTCGACGTCGGCGAGGCCGAACCCGGGGAGGCGGCTGGCGCGGCGGAGCCAGCTGTTTCGCTCGGAGCGCCGGGGGATGCGCCTGGCGAGGAGGTCGGTGGGGCCGGGGATGGCGCGGGTGGCCCGGGCGGCGCAACCACCTCGGAGGTGGCCGCTTCGATGGTGATCGAAATCGCCACCGGCGAGCTTCTCGACACCTCATTGGAGGAGGGCTCCAGCCCGCGTGTGATTCAGGCCCCCGGGGCGCGCGAGGACACCGCGGTGCTCGCCCTGGCTGCGAGTGATGACATCGCGGCCGAGAAGACCGAGCGTCGCTCCTTGATGCGGCGCCGGCGTTTTCGGCCGGCGATCGCCGCGGTGCTCGCCGCCACGGCGCTTCTCGTCACGATGGTGGTGATGACGGGCTTTCTCGGCAAAGGCGGCGGCGCCTCGCAGGCGGCCCCGGTGGTGCAAGCTCCGGATGATGCGCAGGCCAGCGCCCGGGTGGTAAGTGAGGCGACGCGCGCTGCGCTGCACGCCGCAAATTCCGAGCTTCGGGAGGTCTACCGCGAGGCGCATCGCGCCGCTGCACACGAAGGCGCGAGGATCGACGCTGTCGCCGGTGGAGCGTATGCGTTGCAGAGCGCCGCGGCGGTGGCCGAGGCCATGGAGCGTGCCACACCCCGCACCGGATCGTTGCAGGTCACGCTGATCCCCTGGGGCACGCTCTACGTTGGTACGCGCGCGCGAGGCGAAGCTACCCGCCAGCGCCTGGAGCTTCCCGAGGGTCGCCACGAGCTCACCCTGCGTCAGCATGGCGAGGTGCGCGCGCGCCAGACGGTTGACGTGGTGGCGGGGGCTCATAGAATGGTGGTCTTGGAGGCTCCATTTTAACTTCAGCCCCATGTGGTGCGGTCCTCAACGGTGTGGGAGTAGGCGATGGTCGAAGTGCAGCACGAGCAAAGCGGGCTTGAGTTTGGCCCCTCTCCAGTCCCTCTCTCCCGGCATCGCGCCGAGGTCGAAGCGCTGATCTCGCAGGGGAGCGTCGAGAAAGCTCGCCTGCGTCTTGAGGAGGTCGCCCGACAGGCCGACGCCACGCGGGATGCGGCCGAGAACCTGTGGCTCTACAGCTGGCTCGGGCAGGTCTACGTGGCGCTCAACGATGGTGAGCGCGCCTGTGACGCGTTCGCGAAGGCTTACGCCATCGATCCCCGGGAGCAGGAGGTGGCCGCGACCTACTCCGAGCTGCTCGAAGCGCAGGGGCAGCATCGCGAGGCGCTGCAGGTGGCGCAGGTGGTGCTGCTCAACCACAAGCAGGGGCTGGAAGCTGGCGAGGTCGCCGCGCTCTACGATCGTATCGGCGCGCTGCGCGAGGCGCTCGGTGATCATAAAGAAGCTCGCGCCGCCTTTGAGATGGCGCTGGTGGAGGCCCCCGAAGACAAGCAGGCGCTCACCGGACTGTTGCGCGCGGTCGGCGAGCTGGGCGACCCGGCCGATGTGGTCGAGGCGCGGCTGAAGTTGATTCAGGGCCTTGATGATGATCGCGCCCGCTCGATGGCGCTGGTGGCGCTGGGCGACGACTGGGTCAAGACCTTCAACGATCCAGAGCGCGCGCTCGACACCTTTGAAGAGGCCGTGGCCCAGTGGCCGCAGAATCGCCACGCTGTTGAGCGCATCGCCGAGGTCGCGCGCGAACTCGGTGACTTCCGTCGGGTCTGCCGCGCCTACTTCACCCTGAGCGTGATCGCCGAGAGCCACCCGGAGAAAGCCGAGTACCTGATCCGCTCCAGCGATGTGGCCCGCACCGAGCTCTGGGAGTCCGAAAAAGCGTTGGCCGGATACCGCAAGGCCCTTGAGTACGACTCGACTCGCCTCGACGCCTTCAAGTCGGTGACGTCAATCCTCGTCGACGCGCTCGACTGGGAGGAGCTTGAGGCGGCTTACGTCCAGGTGATCGCCGCCAACAGCGAGCGCGATGATGTGGACCCGAACCTTCTGGGTGTGCTCTGGCAAAAGCTCGGCGACCTTTACCGCGACCACCTCGACCGGGCCGATGACGCCATCTTTGCGTTCAATCAGGCCCTGGCCTATCTGCCCGATCACGCCGGGCTGCGCTCGCAGCTTGTCGAGCTCACCGAGGAGCATCCGGAGCATTACGAGACGGCAGTGGCGCATCTGCGCGCGATGGGGCAGACCCCGGGCGTGCAGCCGGGCCAGTGGCTCGATCGGCTGGGTAAGGTGTTTTTGCGCCAGAAAGAAGTCGATAAAGCCTATTGCGTCTACCGCGCATTGCGGGCCAGCGGCGTGCGCCTCGACGCTAAGGCGCTGGGCTTTGTGGAGCGCTTTGACTCCAAAATCCTCAAGCCGATTCGCGGCCAGATCAACCCTGCGATGATGCGGCGCTTTATCTTTGCCCCGGGACTGGAGTCGGAACTCAACGAGTGTTTTCGACTGCTGAAAGGTCCGCTCCAGGAGTGGACTGGCGAGGCGCGAAGCACCTACGGACTTAAGCGGCGCGACCGGGTGAAGCTCAGCGAGAACGTCGCCTTTAACAACTTTTACAAAAACGTCGGCGCGGCGCTCGGTTATGTGGAGCTTCCCGACCTCTGGCGAAAAGATGATCAGGTCGGGCTGGTCAACGGCGCGATGATTCCTGAGGGGCTCATCGTCGGCGGCGACCTCCTTGCGTCGGCGCGCGAGAAGCACATCGCGTTTGTGGTTGCCAAGCAGCTCTTCCTCTTTCTGGACCCCTTCTACCTGGCGGCGATTCGCCCGCAGTCGGACCTGGAGGCCTTCCTCTACCGCGCGGTCGCGCTGGTGCGGCCGGAGGTCGACTACGCGGCGAGCTTCCAGAACGAAGACGCCTTCAAGGTGATGAAACGCGCCTTCCGCGGGGAGGAGATGGGCAAACTTAAGCGCGTGATTGAGGAGATGTTGCAGGGACGCGACGAGATCGCGCTCGGGCCCTGGGTGGAGGCCATTGAGAACACCGCCAACCGCATCGGGCTGATTTTTTGCGATGACCTTTCGGTGGCTGAGGCATGTTTGAAGGAAGAGCCGCGTTGCATCAGCCAGCGCTCACTGGAAAGCCGAATGCGGTCTCTTATTGACTATTCGGTGAGTGAGCAATATCTGTCCCTGCGGCCGCAGTTGGGAATTCAGGTGGCGTAAGTGCCCTGAACGTCCAAAGAGCTGCCGTACCAGCGCCGCCTCGGAGAGGCCAGGGCGGAGAGCTGACTTAGCCTTTGGACATTCCCGGCACAGATCCCATGACCAATATTCGAAACATCGCCATCGTCGCACACGTCGACCACGGCAAGACCACTCTCATCGACGAGCTGCTCAAGCAGAGCAACACCATCGCAGGCCACCGAGAGCTGGCTGAGCGCGCGATGGACTCCAACGATCTTGAGAAAGAACGCGGTATTACCATCGTGGCCAAGTGCACGGCCATCGACTGGGAAGGCTACCGCATCAACATCATCGACACCCCGGGCCACGCCGACTTCGGTGGCGAGGTTGAGCGCGTGCTCAAGCTCGTCGACTCGGTGCTCTTGCTCGTCGACGCGTTTGAGGGCCCGATGCCCCAGACGAAGTTCGTGCTGCGCAAGTCGCTGGAGCTGGGGCTGAAGCCGGTGGTGGTGATCAACAAGATCGACCGCCCCAACGGCCGCCCCGACGCCGTGCTCAATATGGTCTTCGATCTCTTCGGCGATCTTGAGGCGAACGACGAGCAGCTGGACTTCCCGGTGGTCTATGCCTCGGGTCTGGGTGGTTTCGCCAAGAAGGAGCTCGAGGACGAGTCCACCGACATGCGCCCGCTGCTTGAAGCGATCATTGAGCATGTGGCGCCGCCCGCAGATGATCCCGAAGGCCCGCTGCAGATGCAGGTCGCCACGCTGAAGTACGACGAGTACGTCGGGCGCGTGGCCATCGGCCGCGTCTTCAGCGGTAAGATGCGCATCGGTGACCGCGTGGTGCGTTGCCAGCGCGGCGGTGAGCAGGTCGGCGCTCGTATCACCAAGCTCTTCGGTTTTAAGGGGCTTGACCGCATCGATCGCGAAGAAGTCAGCGCCGGCGATATTGTGGCGGTGGCCGGTCTGGAGGGCATCCTGCCCGGTGAGACCATCTGTGCGCCCGATGCCATCAACCCGCTGCCGATGATCGCCATCGATGAGCCCACCGTCTCCATGGTGCTCATGATCAACAACTCGCCCTTCGCCGGTCTGGAGGGCAAGTACCTGACGAGCCGTCAGATTCGCGAGCGTCTGGACCGCGAGCTTGAGCAGAATGTGGCGCTCAAGGTCGAGCCGACCGAGAACAACGACGCGTTCATCGTCTCGGGGCGTGGTGAGCTGCACCTCTCGATCCTCATTGAGCAGATGCGCCGCGAGGGCTTTGAGCTTCAGGTCTCGCAGCCGCGCGTCATCTATCGCGAAGATGAGAATGGCAAGAAGCTTGAGCCGATCGAAGAGGTGATCGTCGAGACCGAGCAAGACTACGCCGGGACGGTTATTCAGAAGCTCAGCGAGCGGAAGGGCGAGCTTGTGCGACTGGATGTGAACAGCGACAACACCCAGCGTCTGGAGTTCCGGGTGCCGTCGCGCGGGCTCTTCGGGTACCGCTCGGAGTTCCTGACCGACACGCGCGGCACCGGCATCATGTACACCAACTTCGCCGGCTATGAGCCCTTCCGCGGGGAGCTCTTGAGCAAGCGTAACGGCGTGCTCATCGCGCTGGAGCGGGGCGACACCACGGCCTACGCGCTCTTCAACCTGCAGGATCGCGGCACGCTCTTCGTGGGCGCCGGTGAGGCGGTCTACGAAGGTCAGATCATCGGTCTGCATAGCCGTGATAACGACCTGGTGGTCAACCCCAACAAGAAGAAGCAGCTCTCCAACATGCGCTCCTCGGGAAGCGATGATGCGCTGATTCTCTCCCCGCCGGTGACGATGACGCTGGAGAAGGCCATCGAGTTCATTGAGGCCGATGAGTACGTGGAGATCACGCCGACCTCGATTCGTCTGCGTAAGGCGGAACTCAATCACAGCCTGCGCAAGCGCAAGTAAGACCCGAAGCGCCACGTAAAAAAGCCCCCGGAGTAGGCGCTCCGGGGGCTTTTTTGTGGGGTGTTCAGGGCTTTCAGGCCCGCGGTTGGTGCCGGGTGTTCAGGCCACCTGATGGCCGACGCGCTTGAGCGTCACCATCTTCGAGGAGAACATCTGAAGCCAGATGGCGTCCTCGGTGGTCACGACCGCCTGGTAACGCCAGGGGGCTCCGCGCTCGGCGCCGACGCGGGAAGGGCGTCGGCCGACGATGCGCATATGCAGATCGGTGCGCTGCTGACAGCTCTCAACGAGGATGCCCACGCGCACCACCTCGCCATCCCGCAGCCCGAAGGCACCCAGGAAGGCCAGGGTGTCGCCGTGGCGGGAGTGCTCGTTGAAGCGTTTGAGCTGCTCGAAGTAGTCGTCGGGCGATTTGAATGTGCAGAGAATCTGTCGCATCGTTGCTCCTGTTGCCGTCCGTGGCTTCGGGAAGCGTGTCCGGCCAGGGTGGCAGCCCGGGCCGGGCGTTGAGGGGGATCGTCGGTTGCCCGACGGTCTGGTTGTAATGCCGATCGCGACGATGCCCAAAAATTTCACTTGCAAAAGATTGCAACGTCCGAGGTGACGATGGAACTCAGTCTGGAGTTGTGGCCGCTGGTGGTGCTGGCCGGACTTGCTGCCGGGCTGATCAACACGCTGGCGGGCAGCGGATCGCTGGTGGTTCTGCCGATGCTGATGCTGCTGGGCCTGGACGCGGGGGAGGCCAACGGCACCAACCGGGTCGGCGTGATGGTGCAGACGCTGGTGGGTATTGTGACACTGGCGCGCGCGGGCAAGGTGGAGATCCGCGGCAACCGCTGGATCCTGGCAGCCACCAGCATCGGCGCGCTCGCGGGTGCGGCGCTGGCGGTAAGGGTGCCCCCTGAGGCGCTGGAGCTTGTGATTGGCTGGGTAATGCTGGCGATGTTGCTGGTGCTGCTCGCGCGGCCACAGAGTTGGATGCGTCAGGGAGGTGAGACGAGCCCGGGAGGCTTCACCCCGGCGCGTGCGCTGCTGCTGGTCGCGGTGGGGGCCTGGGGAGGTTTTTTGCAGGCCGGCGTCGGCGTGCTGCTCCTGATGGCGATGGTCATGGTGCTCGGCAAAGACGTCTCGCGCGCCAACGCGCTCAAACTCGTGGCGGTGAGCATGTTTACGCTGGCTTCGTTGCCGATCTTTATCGCCAAGGGGCAGGTCAACTGGGGGGTGGGACTGGTGGTCGCGCTGGGGCAGGGCGCCGGAGGTTGGCTCGGCGCGCGCATGATGGTGCGCTGGCCGCACGCCGGCCGGTGGGTGCGGTGGGTGCTGATCGCGGTTGTGAGCGTCTCGGCGTTTGAGATCTTGATCGGCAGCGCCCGCGCCTGGCGCTGGATCAGCGCCTGGCTTTAAGTCGACGCGTGGCGCGGGCGCTGATGGGAGCTCATTGGAACTGCTCAAAGAGGAAGCTCTCGCCGGAGTCTTCTTCCTGGCGGGGCGCATAGTCGGTCGGCGCGGTGCCAACCAGGAAGACTTCTTCGTAACCCGTTTCTTCGGAGCGGGCGAGCTTGCCGGAGACGGGGTCGATCAGCGCCGTGGTGATCCCGGTGACGGGGGGCTCAAAGGTCAGTGGCTCATCGCGATCTTCGAGCGCGTCGATGAGGAAGTCACGGAAGATCGGGCCGGCGACTGTGCCGCCGTACTGGCGAGCACCCAGCGAGCGGTTGTCGCCAAAACCGACCCAGGTTCCCACGACCAGATCGGGGGTGTAGCCGACCAGCCAGGCGTCGCGGCTGTCGTTGGTCGTGCCGGTCTTTGCGGCAACCGGGTGACCGACCGCCTTGAGCAAGCCCGCGGTGCCGCCGCGGCGGTTGCCTTTGCTGTCGACATAACCTTCGACCGCGCTCTGCAGCAGGGAGGTCGTGAGGTAGGCGACCTCCGGGGCCAGCACAGGCTCGGCGTGGGTCTGGAAAAGATCGCGGTCGCCGCGAGCCGACTCCACGCGGCGCAGGTACCGGGGTTCTGCGAGCTGGCCGCCCGCGGCAAAGGTGGCGTAGGCGTTGGTGATCTCGATGGGGGGCATTTCACTCGAACCCATGACCATCGTGTAGTTGTCGACCACCGGGCTCTTCACCCCGACGCGTTTGGCGAAGTCGATGGCTTTGGGCAGCGTGATGTCATCGAGCACGCGCACCGAGACCACGTTGCGGCTCGCCGCGAGGCCCTCGCGCACGCTGATAGGTCCTCGCCACTTGCCGTCGGAGTTTCGTGGCGACCAGCTCTGGCCGCCGGGCAGCTGATAGACGGTAGGGCTGTCGAGGTAGATGGTGGCCGGGGTGATGACTTTCGATTCCAGGGCCGCCGCATAGACCAGGGTCTTAAACGAGGACCCGGTCTGACGGCGCGCCTGGAGCGCGTGGTTGTACTTGTTGGTGTTGAAGTCGTATCCGCCCACCAGCGCACGAACCTCGCGGGTGACAGGATCGATGGCGACCAGCGCGACCTCGGCGCTGGTCTCGAAGCGCACAAGCACCGGGTCGACCGTGTCGGCGCCGACCTCCGCCAGGGGTTGCACGCGCAACACATCGCCGCGAGCAAAGACCTCGTCGACGGCTCTGGCTTCAGGGCCTTCTCCGAGGATGCGGGTGCGGGGATCGAGTGCGAGCGTCGCTTTGACCTGGCCGATTTGCAGGTCGACGCGCTCCTCGTCGGGGTCGACCGCGGTCACCACGCCTTCATACACCTGCGAGGGGCGCAGCGTGCCGCCGTGCTCCTCGTGCTGTCGGGCGATGTGCTTGGCGATGTCGCCTTCGTCGAGGCGGCGTTTGGGCTTGAAGTAGCCCTGGCGCTGGTCGTAGGTGCGAAGCCCCTGGCGCGCGGCGCGCTCGGCGGCCATCTGCATGTCGAGGTCGACGGTGGTGTGGATGCGCAGCCCGCCGGTGTAGACCTTCTCTTCGCCATAGCGTTCGATGAGGTCGCGGCGGATATGTTCGACAAAGTAGGGCGCGCTGCCCAGGTGGGGTTTGGACTGCGAGCGGGGGACGACCTCGATTTCGGTCGCGTCGGCCTCGCGGTAGACGCCCTCCTCAATAAACCCCTTCTCCCAGAGCTGACGAAGCACGTAGGAGCGCCGGGCCATGGCACCCTCCATGTTGCGGAAGGGGGTGTTGGCCTCCGGCCCGGAGGTGAGTCCGGCGATGAGGGCGGCCTCCTGCACGTTGAGGTCGCTGACGCTCTTGCCGAAGTAGTGTTGTGCGGCCTCCTCGACACCGTGGGTGCCGTGACCCAGGTAGATGGTGTTGAGGTAGAGGTAAAGAATGTCTTCTTTGGTGAGGTTCTTCTCCAATTCGCGCGCGAGTATCATCTCTTTGATCTTACGTTCGTAGGCGCGCTCGGGCGTGAGCATGAGGTTTTTGATGGTCTGCTGGGTGATCGTCGAGGTGCCGCGCATGCCCTGGTCGTAGCGGAGCGCGTAGTACACCGCGCGCACAAGCCCGATGTAGTCGACGCCTGAGTGTGTCATGAACTCGGCGTCTTCGGCGGCCATAAACGCGTTCTGAACCACCGGGGGGATGCGGTCGAGCGCCACCAACGTGCGGCGCTCGCCAGGCTTATGAAACTCGGCGATGAGCTCGCCGTCCGCGGCAAAGACCTGGGAGACCTGAGGCGGGTTGTAGTCTTCGCGCTTGAGGATCTCGGGGAGATCACGACCGAAGTAGTAAAAGATGCCGGCGAGTCCGGCCACGCCGGCGAGTCCGGCCAGGATGATGAGGATGATCATCCATTTGAAGAGAGACGCCAGGCGGCTGCCGCCGGAGCGACGGGATTTGGATCGTTTGGAAGAGCGTCGGGATCGGGCCATAACTTCGTCCTGGGGGGCCGAGGGAGCATCGGGGGAACCCGGTGCGCGACCAGTCGCATTCCCCGCCCCGCGCGCGGGGAGGCTCGCCCGGCCAGCAGGCGGGGCAGGCGCCGAGGGTCAGGGCGGCGAGGGGGAGTCCTCGGGCAGAGTAGATGGCGGGGGTGGGGTGTCAAGGCCGGGGGTGGGGGCGCACCCCCGTTCGCTGGCCTGAATCTCTAAGATGGCCAGATCGGCGGATGACGTCGTCAGATGCAGCTCGGAGATGGGCGTCGGGCTAAAGAGCTCGTATCGCCAGCGGCCCTGACCCAGTGGCGTCGGGATGGCGGGGTGGGTGGTCGGAGTGGTGGCCACGCTCAGGGTGGGAAGCTCCTCCCCGGGCGAGGTGACCAGGATGGAGGTGTGGCAGACCCGAGCGGAGGGCGCGAAGCGGGTTCGCAGGTGGCCGCCGGCCAGGTGCAGGGGATGCTCGCGGCGAAAGGCGTTCTGGAAGTGGTAGGTCAGCCCCTGTTGGGAGAGAAAGAACCCGGTGTGTGGGATCGGAGCGCGTAGCCCGGGGTTGAGTGAGTCGATGATCGGCGGGGCGACGAAGGGCTCCACAGCGCCCGGGGTGCAGTGCGAAGAGGGGGGGCGCAGGTTGCCGAGTTGGTCCAGCGTGGTGGGGGAGACGCGCATCAGCGTGCAGTGCTCGGGGGCGAGCGCGTTCAGCACGTTGACGTCGGATGGAAGGACGGTGTCGGCCAACCCCTGACGGTAGCTGATGCGGGCACTGTCGGGGGCCACATGGCGGTTAAAACGCGAGCTCTGACGAGGTGAGTTTTCATAATAGTTATTATCGAGAGGTTCTCGGAAGAAGAGACTTCCTTCGACATGCAGGTTCGCGTCGGGGGTGGCGTGGGTGTCGGGCGCGCGCTCGGCGCGGTTGGCGTAAAAGGTCGCCCAGGCGATCGTTGCGTCGCCGCGGGTGCTCAGCGCGCCGCCGACGCGCGCCAGGTTAAACCCAAAGGTCAGGTGCGCGAGCCGCGCGTAGGTCCGCGAGCTGATCGCGCCCCCGGGGCCCGCCATGGCGCGGGTGCGGTTGTACCAGAGCGCAAGTCGTTCGCCGCGAAGTTGGCCGATGTTGTAGATCGCGCCTCCCTCATCGGCCTGGTTGAGCGTGAACTGTCCGTCCGAGAGCATGAGCTCGCCCTCGTTGACGATCGCGCCGCCGCGCTTTCCCTGATTGTCGATGGCCTGCACGTGGCCGAGCATCGCGAAGCTGTCGGGGCCGACCATGAGCCCGCCGGTGCTCTGTGCGCTGCGGTTGCCGATCATCGCGAGATCGTCGGCGATCAGGTTGGCGTGTGCGGCGACGGCGGCGGGCGCGCTCTCGCTGACATTGTTCTGAAAGCTCACGTCGTAGAGCTCCAGGTCGCCCCTGGCGAGGATCGCAGGGGCGTCCGGCCCGGCCGCATTCTCAAGGGTCAGGCGGGCCAGCGTCAGCCTGTGGCCGGCCTGAAGCTCGAAGGCGCCGGTCAGGGCGCTGGTGGTGATCACGCTGTGCCGGGGGCCACTTCCCAGGATGACGAGGTCTTTGTCGACGACGATCAGGTCCTCAAGCTCCACCGGGCCGAGAGCGTCGGGGAGGTAGAGCGTGGTGCCGTCCCGAGCCTCGGCGATGGCGCGGCGCAGGCTGTCGTCGCCGCGGTCGAGCGGAGAGGTGATGGTGCGGGCGTCGATGAAGGTCGGCCGGAGCTCGATGCGGCTGTGCTCGGTGAGCTCAAGGGTGTGTTGAGCGGGTAGAGGACGACCAAGCCAGGGGGATCCGTCGGGCAGAGTGCCGTGCGCCCAGCTGTAGGTCAGCGTGTAGGTCCCCGCGGGAAGGCCTTCCACCACGCGGTCCGGGCTCAGGGCGATGGCCGCTCCGTTGGAGGCGCGCAGCGTCATGGTCATCGACGCCCCCTCGGGGAGCCCCTCGGGAGATACCCGCACTTTCGCGGCCTGCTGACCGGGGGCGGGGACGAAGGCCAAAACGACCTCATGAAGCCGTCCGGGAAGAAGGTGCACCTCGACCTGGCGCAGATCGGGGACGAAACGTGTTCCGTCCGCCGCGATGTTCGGAGCGCTCAAGCGGTAGCTTCCAGGGGGAAGATGATGCAGGGAGGTGTCGGCTTTAAGTGGGATGCGTTCGCCCGTGGGGGCCAGCAGCACCGCCGGCGTCGACACGCCCTCGGGGAGGCCGCTCAGGCCGACGCTAAGGGTCGCATTCCGGCTCTCGACCGCGGTGCAGGTCATGACGATAGGGAGCACGTCGACGCTCCCTCGATGCAGCGCGCGCACCTCCAGTTCATGCGTGTAGACCCCGGGTGATGCCGGGCAGCTCACCTCCACTTTCACCTCCGCGCTGGCATAGCCGGGAAGCGTAAGATGTGCCGGTGAGGGCACGACCTCCTCCGAGGAGGCGACGAAGGCGTAAGCCTGCGTGTGCTCACGCTGATTTTCGATGGTGATGCGCACCACCCGCGATTGGCCGGGAGCGGCGTCAAGTTCAAGACGGGGAGGTTCCAGTTTGAGCCTGGATGTCCCGGTTGCCTCGGCGCATGAGACAAGCGCCAGAGCCAGCCCACAGAAAACGATCGCCACGAAAGATGTTCGGAACATGCTCCCCCCAGAGATGAACGATGGTGCCGTCGCAAGAACTCGCCGCGACGCTCTCAAACTACGTTCGGGTGCGCCTTCGGCAAGCGCTTCAGGGATGATTTCACGCGTGGCAAAGCCGGGCTGGCCTTGTTACGTTTCGTTCACAGATTGCCTCCCCTGAAATCCCTGTGGCGCGCTGCCGCGATCGAACCATTGAGTCAGGAGTACTATGAGCGCCGACGCTTTACCCCCGCAGTCCTCCGAGGCGATGAGCCCGGAGGCGGCATCGCGCATCGCCCATGATCTCGTAAAAAACGTCTCCAGCGTCTTTCGTGGCAAGGAGCAGGCGGTGCGCTGGACGGTGGCCAGCGCGATCGCCCGCGGGCATGTGCTGCTCGAAGATGTGCCGGGGGTGGGGAAGACCACCCTGGCGCTGGCGCTCGCCCGAAGCCTGGGCTTGAGTTTTCAACGTGTGCAGTTCACGAGCGACCTCTTACCCGGTGATATCGTCGGGGTCTCGGTCTTCTCGCAGTCCCGCGAGACCTTTACCTTTCGTCCCGGGCCGATCTTCAACGGGCTGATCCTCGCTGATGAGATCAACCGCACCACGCCGCGCACGCAGTCCGCCCTGCTGGAGGCCATGAGCGAGGGGCGCGTGAGCGTCGATGATCACACCTACGATCTTCCCGATCCCTTTCTGGTGATCGCCACGCAGAACCCCCTCGATCATCACGGCACCTACCCGCTCCCCGAGAGTCAGCTCGACCGCTTCATGATGCGCCTCTCCATCGGGTATCCGCGACGCGATGTGGAGCGCGCGATCATCATGGAGCGCGGCATGATCGAGCCGGTGCAGGCGCTTGAGGCGGTCTGCAGCAGCGACGAGCTGCGCGCGGTCCAGAGCATGGCCGCGCGGGTGCGCGTCGAGGAGAGCCTGGTGGACTACGTGCTCGAAGTGGTGGAGCGGACCCGCGCCCACGATCAGATTCGGGTCGGGGTGAGCACCCGCGGGGTGCTCGCGATGATGCGCGGGGTGCGCGCGGTGGCGCTGATGGAAGGTCGCACCTTCGCAGTACCGGATGACGCCCGGGAGCTCTTCGTGCCGACGCTTGCCCACCGCCTGAGCATGACGTCAGGCGGGCAGGATCGAGGGCGCAGTGAGGCGCTTATCGAGTCGATCGTGGCGTCGGTGCCCGTGCCGACCTGAGGCTCCGGGGTCGAAGTCTCAGCGGCAGGCGCGGCGCTTCAGCGCACTGAGCGCCGCAGCGCCGCGACCACCTCCCGGGCGTGGCGGCGGAGCTCACGTGCCTGCATCGGGCCATAGGGGCCGCCGCCAAAGCGCACACTGAGGTAGCGCCGTTTAAACGCCTCCACATGCACGCGACTCTCGGCGTCGAGACTCGCTGCGACGCGCTCCAGGTAGCGCTGCGGGCCCTCGTCGTCGCGACGCTCCAGGCCTTTGCTGGCCCCGGCCCGCGCGATCTTCTCGAAGACGCGGCTGACCTCATAATGAGCCATCTTTTGAGGTCGATTCACCAGCATCAACGCCACCGTGAAAGCCCCGCCCACGCTGAAGGCGCCCAGCAGGGCGTGCTCAATCGACCAGCCCAGAAACCAGCTCACCCAGAGGGCTCCGGCGCTCATCCACAATGAGATGCCCAGCGCGCGGCGTGTCGGGCTGCGCGCCACTCCGGTGGCGCCTCGCCAGCCGGAGGCGGCGATCAACGCGAGCCACCCTATGCCAAAGATGGCGTCTTTGATCGGGATGGTCTCCTGCTCCTTTTCGTCCTCGCCAGGGGACTCCCGCTGCGAGGGGGCACCTTTCGGCGCGACCACCCGGGCCACGCGACGCAGCACGGCGATCTGCGCCTGAATGTCATACTCCAGCACCCACTTGAACCAGGCCTGGCGCATCGCGTCGTACGCGTCTGCGCCCAGGCGCATCAGCGCCGCGCGCTGCCCAAAGCCGCTTTCAATCGCCGGGGTGGCCTCCACCGGCACCCACCCCAGGTCGGGAACGAAGACCTCAATCCAGGCGTGTGCGTCGCCCTGGCGCACGGTGAGGTAGTCGCCCACGTCGTTCCATGTGCCGCCTAGAAAGCCATTGACCAGCCGGGTGGGGATGCCCTGAGAGCGCAACATCAGCGCGGCCGCCGTGGCGAAGTATTCGCAGTGGCCAGCGCGGGTGTCGAAGAGAAAGGAGGCGATGGGCTGGTCGGGGTTCACCTCCGGAAGATCGGTCGTGTAGGTGAACTCGCGGGCGAAGTAGCCGGCGATGGCCCGGGCGCTGCTATAAGGATCGCCGCTGGCGGCGGTGATCTCTTCGGCGAGCGTGCCGATGCGGGGATCGAAGTTGTCCGGGAGCTGAGTGTACATGCTCTCCAGGCGCGGGTTGAGCGTGCGGCCCTCGGTGCGCTGAAGTGCGGTGGGGGGCGGCGCATCATAGAAGCGCAGCGAGTAGGTCAGCCCCAGCTCGGAGTCCATCGTGTGGCGAAGATCACCGTAGTGGTCCCGGGTGAGGCTGGCCGCCCGCGTGCCGATGAGCTGCGCCACCTCTCCCAGCCCGAGCTCGATCGATGCCGGGGGCCAGAGCGTGGGCAGGATGTTGGTGCCCAGCGGCTCCAGGTAGATCTGCACCTGACGAGGTGTCTCATCGGCCAGGACACGGTCCAGCGCCGAGGGGCGTAAAAATCCCAGGTCGTAGCGCGCCTTGCGGCTGTAGGGGGCCGGGCGCTCGCTGTTGCCCCGGGTGCGGCTCCAGAGGCGGCCATCGTAGCTGTCGAAGGTCATCGCTCGCCAGCGCATCGACCCGGTGTCCGTGGGCTGCTCGCCATCGGGAAACTCCACGCGCATCACCACCTGCGGGTTCGAGCGCAGCACGCCGTGACTTCCCAGCTCGACGTCTTCGGAGAACCCCGCCACCGAGAGGCTCTCGCGGGACTGGGTGACGAAGAGCCCCAGTCCGACCCGCGGGAAGGTGAAGAAGATCAGCAGCGAGGAGGCGAAGATCGCCAGGCTGATCGCCGCGAGCACCGAGACGTAGAAGCGATCGAAGGGGGATTTGCGCGGGGCTCGGAGCAGCGGTCGCCGCTCGCTCTCGCTCTTCAGATGGAAGAGCGCCATCGTGAAGGTGCCCGAGAGGATGTAGGCTCCGAAGAGCAGTCCAAAGCTCAACCCCTCATTGGCCGCGCTCGCTGCGGCAAAGGTCAGCAGGCTGAGTGCGTGAAGCTGAAGCTCATCGCGGGGGCCGCGACGGCTGATGAGCTTGATGAGGATGAGCACCAGCACAAAACGGATCCCCAACGCGATGACGTCGGCCAGGGGATTGGTCAGGTACTCGGTGACGGTGAGCACGAGCACGGTGAGGATGAGCGTGTTCCAGAGCCAGTTCTGGCGAATCAGCCCCGGGATCACGTGGCGAATCAGGGGCGCGGCCAACGCGACCAGCGGGAACATCGCCAGCATCACCACGCCGGTGGCACCACCGAAGACGACCGCCAGGAACGCCAGCGCCAGGGAGATGTAGAGAAAGATCTCGTGGAGGCGCTCCAGTCGCTGCACAAAGGGGGTCATGCGCGCTCCTGCGAGTCGGTGAGGAGGTCGTCAAAGCTCAGTGAGACGCTGCCCTCCATGCTCGGATGGGCTGTAAAGCCGATGCGCACAAGCGCCGGGGAAGCGCTCCCGAGGGTCGTGGTGGGCGGCTGAGGCTGCTGAGCCGAGGCGGGCAAGAGCTCCACCAGCGCAAGGCGTGTTAGCATGGCGTCGAGATCGTGGGCCGGAAGGGCTGCGTCCTGGTCATCGGGGCGGGGTGCGCACACCAGCTCGGTGCGGTAGCCCGCCGCGATCAACGCCTCGATTAGCCCGGCGACATGTTCGATGCCGCGCTCAAAGTGTTGCTGCTCCCCGGGCGTAACCACCGCGCCGATCGCGCGGTTGTCGAGCAGGATCACCACATCTCGCCGATCATTGGACTCAAGCTCACGCACCACCGGGGCGGTGCGGCGGGCGGTGGACTTCCAGTGGATCGCGCGCTGATCTTCGCCGTCGCGGTAGTCGCGAAGCCCGAAGAAGTCTTCGCCACGGCCGGCGCGGCTCTGCGAGGTGTCGCCCAGCTGCTGGTGGATGTGTGCGACGCGGGTCGAGGTGGGGCGGCTGCGAGGATAGACGATGAGGCGCTGGGCCTGATCGATCTCGCGGGATTTTTCAAAAAAACCGAAGGGAAAGCGCGTGGAGATCTGCACGCCTGGGAGCAGGTAAGCCCCCCGCACCGGCAGCTCGTAGTGGGTGGCCAACGCGGTCTGCCGGGCGGCGTCAGCGCGCAGGCAGTATGCGGCCGCCAGGGGGCGCTCATCGTCGTTGGTCTGGGTGCGCCAGAACTTCCACCAGGCGTGTCGGGGAGGGGCCAGCGAACGGCCGCGCTGCGGGCCGGCGACCACGAAAGGGCTGTGCTCGGCGACCTCAATGCTCAGGGAGGGCCATCGGCCCCGGTTCTCCAGGATGAAGCGGCCGGCGGCCGGCTCTCCGGCGAACACGCGGGCGGGGAGCTCGCGCTTGACGCGGAGCGTGCGCAAGACCGCTTCGCTGAGCAGGCCGCTGGCCACGATCAGCGAGAGCATCATGCCCAGCAACAAAAAGAGGAGGTTGTTGCCGGTGTTGATCGCTCCGAACCCGACAGCGAGCGTCATCAGCACAAAAAACTTACCCGGCGTGGTCAGCGCCAGATGGCGAGGCGGACGCAGCCAGGCGCGGCGGGAATCCCCGGGTGGTGAGGCGGAGACGTCAGTGGTGTTGAGCATAAGGGGGCCGGGAGAAGACAGCGATCGACTCGGGCAAACTCAGCACCACCTTGTGGAGTGCAAGAGGCGCGGGACGTCAGCGGGACGCCGGGGCAAAATAACGATCGATGGCGTCGAGGAGCGCTTGCGCCTCCCGCCGTGCGAGCTGGCCCTCGGGCGAGAGGGTGTCAGGCTGGCGAGCGATAAGGTCGCGAAGATGCGCTTCAAAGCCGGCGCGATCGTTCTTTGCGATCGCCTCCAGTGAGGCCCTGGCGAGCGCGACGTCCGGGGCGTCGGGCGCGGCCTGCTCGGCGGCGTCGATGTGCCGGGTGCAGGCGACGAGATCACGGCCGAAGTCCGCTACGCAGCTGCGCCTGGCGAGCATCAGGTGCACCTCCGCGTTGAGATGTTCCGGAGGTGCCGTTGCGAGGGTGGCCAGCAGGGCGTTGAGCTCGTCGGAGCGTTCCAGGCGGGCGGCGGCGCCCTCGGCGCGGGCACCCAGCTCGAGGTTTCGCGCCAGCCAATAACGCGCCTCATTAACATCATTACAAAAACTCAAAAC
>NZ_VOSL01000123.1 GCF_007997005.1 Lujinxingia vulgaris
CTGCGGCGCGCACGGGCCCTCGACGACCAGGGCCGCCTGACCGCGCTCGGCCAGGAGCTCGCCACCATGCCCGTCAGCGGCGCCGAGGGCCGGCTGCTCATCGACCCGCCCGCCGCGCTCGCCGCGACGCTCTGCGACCTTGTGGCGATCCTGCAGCGCGGCCAGGACCTGCTCCTCCCCGACCATCTTCTGCGCGGACGTAAAGAAGATGTGCGCGAGGCGCGGCGCGATCTTTTCGAGGGTTTGCACGACGAGGTCAGCCTGCAGCTCGCCGCGCTTCGCCACGGGGAGGTGCGCCGCCACGGGCTTCGCCCGGCGGCGCTCAGGGAGGTCCGCCAGATCGCCCGCTCCCTGCGCGAGACCGTCGGCGTGAGCGCGGAGCAGGCCCGGGCGCCGCTCTCCTCCGCCGAGGAGCTTGTGCGCCACGCGTTGCGACGCATCCCGGAGTCGGCCTTTGTCGTGCGCAGCCGCGCGCTCAAGAGGCGCGTCGACGGGCGCGCGGTGCGCGGCAAACCCGAGCCCTGGGGAAACGGGGAGATCGAACTTCTGGTCTGGCCTTTTGCCAGCCCCGCGCTCAAAGAGGGGGAGAAGGCGCCGGCCGATCCGGTGGCCGGCGTGATCCTGGACACCTTCTGGCTCGGCGACGACGGCACCGGCGTGCGCGGCTCGGGGAAGATGCTGCTGCCCTGCAGCTATGCCGATCTTGTGGACGCCGATATCGGGGAGCGAAAGGTTGGAGAGGTGCGCGCCGGCAACCACCGCGGCGCCCCCTATGTGCGGGCCCGCGTCGAGCGAGCGCTGGCCGGCGTGGCTCTCTCCGCCAACGAAGAGGCGTTGCGCGGCCCCGAGCTTGTCGACGCTGCGGCGAAGGCCATTCTGGAGGGGCGCATCTTAAAGCCCGCTGGCGAGCAGGTGCTCAATGACCTGCATATCTGGGAGGTGCTGGCGGACTGGCCCAACATCGACCGCACCTGGATCGGCGAAGATCCGCCCCCCGCACCGCACGACTACCTGATGGAGCGCCTGCGCCTCCTGGGCGTGGAGCGCGAGCAGGACCTGATGCTGGTGGAGCCCGAGGACCTGCGCCCCGATCTGGAGGCCGAGCTGCAGATTCACCGTTTTGATCTCGATCCTCTGCGCGAGGAGTTTCCGCGGGTGTGGGAGCATCTGGGCTTTCGCTACCACTGCCAGGTCTCGCCAGTGGCCCGGCGAGTGACGATGACGCCGATGGACAAGAAGACGGCGCGGGCGGCCGACCCGAAGGCCAACCTGCTGCCCAGGTTTCGAGGCTTTCGAGTGCGTTATAAAAACGCCAGCCGCGTTATCGATCTTCGGGGCTGAGACCAGGACTAGGTATCGAGCCCCGGCACGCGGCGCATCGCCCAGGGCACGCCCAGGGTCAGCCCGCGCACGACCATCAGCGCGGTGATCGCCGACCACACCCCGAGTAGTCCCCATCCGAGCGGGTTGGTGGCCAGCAGCATCGCGCCGGCCACGCCCGCGCTCAAAAGCATCGCGCGGGCCAGAAACCCAAAGGCCTGGGTGCCCATGTAGAGCCCGTCCCACACAAAGACGAGCGCGTTGAGCGGCTGCAGGACGGCCACGAAGGGGATGAGCATGAGGATGGCGGCGATGACCTCGGCGTCGGTGCTGAAACTGCTGGCGAGCAGACCGCCCGAGAGCCAGATGCACCCGCCCAGCACCAGCCCTGTGGCCAGGCCCCATTGCAGAAGGCGCGCGCCCATGGCACGGGCTTCCTCGACATCATTGCGGCCGATGAAGTTCGCCAGCAGCGCCTGTCCGGCGATGGCCAGCGCGTCGATGAGCAGCGCAAAAAAGCCCCAGAGCTGGTTGGCGACCTGGTGGGCGGCCACCGACTCGGCGCCCTGGCGCGCAGCCATCGCGGTGGCCAGCGTCATCGTGCCCACCAGCGCCCCGGTGCGCAGCAAGAGCGCGCTTCCCACCCGCACCAGCGGCAGCATCCCGCTTAACGAGGGGGCCAAAAGCGGCACGCGCATCGCCTCGCGGCGGCGCACCAGGAGCAGCCACAAAAAGAGCAGCGCTCCGGACCACTGCGCCACCACCGTGGCGATGGCCGCCCCGGCAATGCCCCAGCCCAGTCCGAAGATCAGCAGGGGATCGAGCACCAGGTTGATCAGGTTGAGCATCACCGTGACCCACATCGGGGTGCGGGTGTCTTGAAAGCCGCGAAACGCCCCGTGGGAGGCCGTGCTGATCAGCAGCGCCGGCCCGGCCCAGGCGCGGATCTTCAAATACGTCAGAGCCGGTTCTGCCACTTCACCGGCAGCCCCCATCAGCTTCAGCAGGGGGGCGGCGAAGATCAGCAGCGTCGCGGTCATCAGCCCGCCGCAGAGCAGAGCCAGCCACAGCGCGTGGCTGACCACCTCGCCAGCCTCATCGTGCTCATCGCGGCCCAGGTGCGCGGCGATCTTCGGGGTGGTGGCGTAGGCCAGAAAGTTGAAGACGATAAAGGCCATCGCGAAGAGCGCGCTGTTGATGCCCAGCGCGGCCAGCTCGGCGGTGCCGATGCGACCAACAAAGAAGGTGTCGACCAGCGAGACCAGCGGATCGATCGCCAGGCTACCGATCGCCGGGATGGCCATCGCCAGAATGGCGCGGTCGTGGCGGTGGTGCAGAGGGAGAAGATCGCGCATCGAAAGGCTCGGTGAGGATCGGGGGGAGGAAGAGCGAGGTGCGGACAACGCGTCGCAACAGCCCGGTGCCAGACCACCCGGGGCGTGGCGGCGCGCGCAAAGGATCACGCGGACGCACCCGGGGTCAAGGGTGGACGCCGGCGGTGAGCGGTGTACTCTAAGCGCGGTGACCTCATTGGGGGACATAAGGTCAAACCCTGGCACCATTCTGAGGATCCGCGCCACGCGTTCGGGCGCTGTCGATCTTGCAATAAACGCGCATATCCAAGAGGATAGGCGCGGAAGTAACGGAACGTAACGAGGTCAGAGATGAAGTTGAACGACGTGTTGGTGGCAAGCATCGCCCTGGCGATGGTCGGGTGTTTCTCGGGGCCCTCCGTGGGAGAGAGCGCGGAGGCGACCGAGGTGGAGCCTTCCTCGGAGACGGCGCAGGCCGCCGATGAGCTGACGATGGAGGTCAGCGCGGAGGCGCCCCTGGTCGAAGAAGGTGGCGAGAGCGCGGCGGCGGCCGAAGAAGAAGCCAACACCACCCCGGAGCTTGAGGCCGAGGCGGCGTTTCGCGAGGTGACCTGGGCGAAGATGCAGGAGCGCGTCGACGCCTTTAAAGCCTGCGCCGGCGAAGACTACGACACGACCAACGCCTACTTCGAGGCGGTGGCCACGCGCGGCGCCGAGAGCTTCAACCTGGGCAGCCTCAGAGGTGAGCAGAGCGAGAGCGAGCTCGGCCGATGCGTGCACGCGCGCATGCAGGATGTGCTTGGCGAAGTGCAGGCCGAGGCGCCGGAGCACGTCAATCGTTTAGGCTTCAGCGTCTGGGTGCTCGGCCCGGAGGTGAAGCAGGCCAGCTGCTCGGGCGACCGCGTGTTGTGTGAGGGCATGAACGGCGTGGCGATGAACGACACCCTGAGCAACCTCACCATCGCCGAGGACACCTCCTGCCCGCACAGCGACGCGATCATCGCCGGCGGCGAGGAGGTCTTTCAGGATGCCATCGCCTGCCACACGATGGGGCAAGAACTCGCCAACGAAGGCGGCGACGCCATGCCCCTTGCAGCCCAGGCCTGGGTGGCCGTGCGCTACTCGCCGGAGCTCGACCAGCACTTCCTCTACGCGCGTTATACCGACGCGGCCTACGAGCCGGTGGCGCGCTGCCTGATCGACGCCCATAAGGAACTTGTGCTCGAAGGCCAGGGTGAGGTGACCTGCCAGCAGAACCTCTGCTCTCGCCTCTACTCCTTTGCGACGCACCCGGTGCTCTCGCTGATGGTCCACTGATGCCTTGAGGAGCCCTCGTGGCGCTTCGTTACACATTGAGTCATCACGTCAACGCGCCGCCGGAGGCGGTCTTCGCGGCGATGCTCGACATCGAGGGCTTTGGGGCCTGGATGGAGAACTTCGTGCGCGTGGAACGCCTCGATGAGGGGGAGGTTGGCCCCGGGTCGAGCTGGCGTGAGGTCCGCAACATTATGGGGCGAGAGGGGGCTGAAGTCTTTGAGGTTCGATCGATGGAGGCGAATCGTCGACTGGAGCTCTATGTCGACGGCAAAAAAGGCACCACCGGCCGTGGCGAGTATCGCTATGTCTATGAGCTTGAAGCGCGCGATGGGGGGACCGATGTGCAGCTTCACGGTGAGATGGAGATGGGCGCGATCTTCAACCTCTTTGGTCGTCTGATGCTGCCGATGTTCAAGAAGATGGTCCGCAAAGATCTCGAAGCCCTGGCGCGTTATGTGGAACGCAAGGGGCAGGCATGAGCATGTTTCGAAACGCGGTGGTGGGGCTTGGGGTGGCGACTGCGCTCGTCGCCTGCGGCGATGCGGCCGAGGGCGATGGCCAGCCCTTTGACTATGAGGGCACCTGGGTGGTGGAGGGCGCGCGCTGCGAGGGGCAGGCGCAGCTTCGCATTGTCAGCGTCGAAGCCTCCGATGAGGGTGACGAGCTTGTGGCGAGCACGCTGCGTGAAGATGCCTGCCTGGCGCTCGGCGCGACGATCTGGCGGGGCGATCCGGCCGGCGATGGCGCGGTGCTGCTGGGCGACGCCGAGGTCAGCGTGCAGACCTCGGGGCGCGACGTGGTGCGTGTGGCTGCACCCGATGGTGAGCTCACCATGCGGCGTGTGTTTCCGGATACCGGCCCCGCACCGCTCCCCGAGATCGAGGATCTCTCCCTCTCGGGTCAGTGGTTGATGGAGGGTTATCCCTGCGATGAGGAGTTCGTGCCGCAGGTGGTGCAGATCTCCCATGCGGCGGGCACCTTCTCGGTGACCAAAACGCTGGGAGACGCCTGCATGGAAGCGGGCGTGCGTTTTCTGGAGGGCGAGCTCGACGGCCTGACGATTCGCGGGGAGGGGTACCTCGAAGCGCCCGACCCCTGGGGCGAGGTGGAGAGCTTCGAGGTGAGCGGCCGAGTGCGCGTGCCGGAGTACCTGCGCCTGGACGCGCTGGGCGTGGCCGTGGGGTTTCGGCGCGTGGTGGGTCAGGATTGAGGCGGCCGCCCCGGGCGGTCAGCGCGCTAGAAGGGGCCGACCAGGTCAGGGGTGATCCACCCGCCGCGCTCCGGATGGGGCTCGGGCATCGCGCGCATGTGATCGACCAGACACCGATCCACTTTATGGGGGTAGAACGCGATGTAGTCGCGCAGCGCCTGATACTGTTTGGGCGGCTGAAGGTAGGACCAGGCCACGGTCTCGATGTAGGTCGGTCCCATGCGAAGATCGTAGTAGGTGGCCACGCCCTTCCACTCGCAGAAGCTGCAATGCATGGAGGGTTGCAGAAGATCGAGGCGCACGTCTTCGGGGGGGATGTAATAATGGGGGGCGCGGCCGGTATGCACCAGGCGAAGCGCGCGGGTGGAGTCGGCAATCGGTGTGCTCCCGACCAGCACGCGGATGCGGCGCGGGCTCGGCTGCACCGCCGGCGGGCTGGGAAAGTCCCAGATCGACTCCTGAGAGGAGGAGGTTTGCAGGCTCATGGGGCTCCCGTAGCGAGGGTGGCGTGTCACCCTTCAAGCTAGGTACCGCCGGGGGATGCGGCCAGCACTTCGGGAGCCCCCTGTGAGCTGTTTACTCGACGATCTCGATGAGCTCGACGTCAAAGACGAGCATGCCAGCCGGCGCACCCGGAGCACCCTTGTACGCCAGATCCTGCGGAATCCAGAAGCGACGCTTCTCGCCCTCAACCATCAGCTGCACGCCTTCGGTCCAACCGGCGATGACGCGGTTGAGGGGCATGGTCAGCGGCTGGCCACGCTGCACCGAGCTGTCGAACATCTTCCCGTCGGTGGTCCACCCGGTGTAATGCGCGCGCACTGTGGAGGTGGCGGTGGGGTGCTCGGTGCCGGTGCCCTCTTTGAGCACTTTGCTGGCCAGGCCAGACTCGGTCTTCTCGGCGTCGGCCGGCGGGGCAGCCACGTCGGCCGGAGCGGCCAGAGGATCGCCTTCCTCTTCGGCGGCGGCTTCTGAGGACGCCTCCTCGGCGGCCTGCTCCTCGGTGGCCTCTTCTTCTTCCACCGCTTCACCCATCACGGCCTCGGCGGTGGAAGGGACCTCCTCTTGAGCGGCTTGTTCCGATTCGCAGGCGACCAGTGAGAGGGTCAGAAGGCAGGCCAAAAGGGCGATACGTCGTCGCATACAGGCTCCATTCGTAGGGGATCCAGGCCATCATCGCGCAGGCCACGATCCAGATTGCACATCAAGCCGGGGCGAAATCCCCAGACTCACGTCAAAAACATCGCGCCCGCCCTCGTGCTATTCGACGACTCCCGGGACGTTCGAGGGAGCGTTGCTGGCGAGGGGGGGCGCGAAGACTTGCACGCGCCCGGCTGAAGGGCAAGGCGCGCTGCGGGTGGTTTAGTGACGCTTCAGGCGCGGCTGACCAGGCTGGAGATGAACGAGATGGCCAGCAGCACCAGCGCGATCACAAAGACGATCTGAGCGATGGAGGAAGCTGCCGAGGCGATGCCGGTAAATCCGAACACAGCGGCGATGATGGCGACGATAAAAAATACAAGAACCCAACGCATCATAACGGTACTCCTTCTGTTCTGGCAGCGAGCCGGGGCAATCCCCGAGGGCCCTTACGACGTGAAGACGGGACTCGCTGCGTCGCTTCAAAGCCTGTCCGCGAGCGTGGATATCTCAAGGAAAAAGCTTGTAACGCAATGGACGCGGACTGGATCAGACTCGACAAAGTGGCGTATTCGCTGCACTCTGATCCCCTTTTGATGCTACTGGCAGGGGTGCGTGTTGCCTTTGCAATGATTCGATGAGAGCAGCGACGCTACGGCGAGGGGAGCGTTCTCCCGAGGTGGCCGGCTCGTGGCGAGGTGAGAGTGATGACGCAGCAATCCCCGGATGATGATTATCGCGACGATGAGCTCTCCGAGTTAAAGCGGCGCCATGAAACGCTGATGCGCGGGCTGGAGATGCTCAGCCAGAGCGGCGCGCAGACCGGACCGAAGGCTGTGGTCGGGCTCCTTGATGATGTGGTCGGCGGCGACGGCGGGGCGGTCCTGCAGGTGCGCGACGATGGCGAGATCAGCGTCCTTTGCGCCAGCGATCCTCGCCTCGAAGAGCTGCAGTGGTGGGTGGGGGAGTTGACCGAATCGGTGCTTGAAGGGCGCCCCCTTGTGCTGGAGGACGCGCGCGGCCAGGCCGGCTGGCAGACGATGCTGGCGTCGGTGTCGATGCCGGTGGCCTCGGTGATGATGGTCAGCGTGGGCACCGCGATCAACCCGGCGCTCTGGCTCTGTGTGCATGGCGAGCCGGGGCGTTTTGGTCAGGCGGAGCTGGAGCGCGCGCACGCGCTGCGCGGCCTGCTGACCCAGGCGATGGTGGGTTGGATGGCCGGGCGTCGCTGGGCGATGATGAGCCATGAGCTACGCACGCCCGTCAACGCAATGATCGGCTTTGCGGAGCTGCTGCGCGAAGAGCAGAGCGAGCGCCTTCCGAAGGACGCCCTCGACAAGCTGGCCAGCGTTGAGCGCTCCGGCGCCGAGGTGCTCGGTATCGTCAGCAACCTCGTCTGCCTGGCGCAGCTCGAAGCCGGCGATGTGGAGCCGGAGGTCTACAGCGTCGATGTGGTGGAGACGCTCGAGAGCGTGCTGGGGCAGCTCAACGACATCGCGCGCCAGCGCAGCATCGCGCTGGACATGCGTCGCGGGACTACGAGCGCCAGGGTTCAGAGCGATGGCGAGAAGCTCGTGCAGCTCTTTGATGGCGTGATTGGCGAGGCGGTGCGCTTTAGCGCCGGCACCCAGGTGGAGGTGGAGCTGGAGGCTGACGAGACGCAGGTGAAGCTGCGCGTCAGCGATCTTTCGCCGGGGCGGCGCGGACGCGCCCGCCGCCTGGAGCAGTCCGTGTTGCGCCAGCTCGCGGACTTGCTCGGGGTGAGCTACCGGGTGGAGCGCAGCGTGCGCCGCGGCACGGTGGTGGAGCTGGGCGTGCCGCGGGCGTTTATCGGCAAAGGCGCCGAGCAGGTGAGCTTCTCGGAGGAGATCGAGATCAACGAGAACGCCAAGCTGGTGCTGATCATCGACGACGATCGGGACACCCGCGGGGTGCTCAAGCGCACGCTCGAGCGGGTGGGGCACACCGTGGTGTGTGCGCGCGACGGGCGAGAGGGGTTGAGGCTGGCCTCGGAGGTGCGCCCCGACGTGATCACGCTCGATGTGATGATGCCTCGTATGGACGGCTGGTCGGTGCTGGAACGGCTTAAGGAAGATCCCGATCTTCGTAAGATCCCTGTGATCATGCTCACCTTCGTCGACGATAAGCAGCGCGGGCTGGCGTTTGGCGCCGACCACTTCATGTCGAAGCCCGTCGACCGTCAGGAGCTTCTGGAGGTGATGGAGGCCTATGAGAGCGCGGTCGACGACGGCGACGTGCTGGTCGTCGAAGATGACGAAGCCTCCCGCCAGATGCTGGTGCGCCACCTGGAGCGGGAGGGCTTTCGGGTGACCGCGGCTTCCAACGGCGAAGAGGGGCTTGCGCGGCTGGAGGCGATCGAGCCCAGCCTGGTCTTTCTGGACCTGATGATGCCGCATGTCGACGGGTTTGAGTTTCTTAAACGCTTTCGGGAGCGTCCGCAGTTTAAGGACGTGCCCGTGGTAGTCATGACCGCCAAGTACCTCACCGCCGAGGACTACGCTCGCCTCTCGGGCAGCGCCACCCAGATCGTGCAGAAGGGGGGCGGCGAGTATATGGGGCTCTTAGAAGAGCTGCGCGAGCTCGTGGTGCGGCTCACCCGCGGCAAGGCGCGCCAAAGCTGATGGCAAACGATGGCGAGGGGAGGCTCAGGAGCCGGGGTGGTCGGCCAGGGCCTGGATGCGCGCGTTGAGGTGCTCAAAAAAGATCGCGACATCCCGACCGTCCGCCAGAGCGTGGTGGACGGTGAGCTGAAAGGTCGCCTCGTGGCGTCCGGGCTCGGGTTCGACGATTTTGCCCCAGGCGATGCGCGGCGCGGAGTCGAGCGGTTGGCCCGGGAAGGCGTGGCTGATGCTCTGGAAGTCCAGCCAGGGCATGGAGGTCACGTAGACCAGGTCGAGGCGATCATCATCGCCTAAGAAGAGCTCGGGGAGGTTGCGGGAGCGATCGGCGTGCTTGCCAAGCTCGCTGCTGAAGCGCGCCAGATCGTCGGTGAAGGGGGCGGTCGCGTAGTTGAAAGTCCCCCGGTCGCTCATCACCGTAAAGGAGGGGGTGACCTGATCGACGCGCACCACGCCATCTTCGACAAGGCGCAGGCGCAGCGCGTCGGTGGCGTTGGCCGCCACGCACACGCTGTGCAGGATGGTGGCAAAGAGGCGCAGCTCGCTGCGGCGCGTCAGCTCCACCACTGGCGAGACGTCGACGCGGGCGGCCACGTCGAAGAAGGGGCGATCAAAGCCGCGAAAGAACTCATAATGAGGGCGGCGCGCCCAGGTGCTCAGATCGATGCGTTCCAAAGGAGATTCCGGACGGGGGCGGGGCGACCTGGCTCAGAGGGTGGCCTGCTGGCGGATGGCCTCAATGGCGTCTTTGTAGCTCGGCGCACCGAAGATGGCGCTGCCGGCGACGAGCACATTGGCGCCGGCCTGGCGCAGCTGCGCGGCGTTGGAGGGGGAGACGCCGCCGTCGACTTCGATGTCGAGATCGACGCCCAGATCATCGAGGCGAGCCTTGAGCTGTGCGATCTTCTCGAGGGTGTGTGGGATGAAGGCCTGACCGCCGAAGCCCGGGTTGACGCTCATGATCAGGACCATGTCCAGGTCGTGGGCCAGGTGATCGATCCAGCTCAGCGGGGTGGCCGGGTTGATGGCCAGGCCGGCCTTTTTGCCCAGCCCTTTGATGGTGTGCACCGCGCGGTGGGGGTGGCGGCTGGCCTCGGGGTGAAAGCACACCAGATCGGCGCCGGCGCGGGCGAAGGGGCCGACGAAGTCGTCGGGGTTGTCGATCATCAGGTGCACATCGAGGAAGGCGTCGGGCAGGGCGTTGCGCAGGGCTTCGACCACCGGAAGACCGATCGTGATGTTGGGCACGTAGTGGCCGTCCATCACGTCGACGTGCAGCCAGTCGGCGCCGGCGTCGATCACCTCCTGGCATTGCGCACCGAGGCGGGCGAAGTCGGCCGAGAGGATCGAGGGGGCGATGCGAAGTTCGCGCGTCGTCATAAGGATGCTCGGCGGTGGAAGATTAAGGTTGTTTCAGGCGCAGCCGCGCGGCGAAGAAGGCGTCGCAGTCGTGGTCGCGCGGGTTCAAGTCGAGCTCACCAAGTTCATTGACGAAGGGGGCCCAGTCAAAGTCGCTCTCGGGCAGCGGCGCGCGCTCAAGCCGGGGGTGGCGCGTAAGAAGACGTTCGATCTGCTCGGGCCCTTCTTCGCGGGTGAAGGTGCAGACGCTGTAGACGAGCGTGGCGCCGGGGTTGAGACGGCTCACGGCGTGGTCGAGCAGCTCGGACTGCACGCGGACCAGGGCGTCGACGTCGGCCGGGGAGCGGCGCCAGCGGGTCTCCGGGTGGCGACGGATCACGCCCAGGCCGGAGCAGGGGGCGTCGACGAGGATGAGGTCGAAGTTCCCGTCGGTCGCGGGAAGGTCCTGCAGGGTGGCCTCTCGGAGCACGACGGTGGGGTCGACGCGGAGGTCGGCCAGAGTGTTAGCGAGCATCTCCAGCTTGGTGGGGAGCGGGTCGCAGGCCACCAGAGTGTCACCGGGGCCGAGCTGCTGGGCGAGGAGCAGCGATTTACCCCCCAGGCCGCAGCAGGCGTCGAGGACGCGCATGCCCGGGCGCGCGCCGCAGTAGTGCGCAATGAGCTGACTTCCCAGATCCTGAATGGTCAGCACGTGGGTTTCGAGCAGCGCCCGCAACTCTGGCGAGGAGCTCTCCGCCTTGAGCGCTCCGGGCGGAGCCTCAAGTGGGCTGACCCCTTCGGGCAGGGTGTCGACCGGCTGCAAGCGGCGCAGGTAAAGGGGCGGGCGGCCGGCAAAAGCCTCAGCCAGCGCCTCGGCGCGCTCCAACCCGTGACGATCCAGCAGGCGCCGGGCGATCCAGTCCGGCAGCGAGTACTTCAACCCCAGGTAGCGCGCCGGGTTGGCGCTGCGATCGCGCTCATCAAAAGGCTGCCACTTCTCTTTGCTGCGCAGCATGTTGCGCAGCACCGCGTTGGCAAAGCCGGCGGTGCGCTGGCCGCAGGCCCGCTTGACGAGCTTGACGGCGTCGTTAACCAGCGCGTGCGCCGGGATGCGGTCCAGGTAGAGCAGCTGGTAGGTGGCCATGCGCAGGTTGAGGCGCACCGGGCGATCCAGGCTCTCGAGTTTGCGGGAGACAAAGCGCGAGAGCACCGTGTCGATGGAGCGCTGCCTGGCGAGCGTGCCGTAGACGAGCTCGGTGGCCAGCGCGCGGTCGCGGGCGTCGAGCGCGCTTGTGGCCAGCTGGTTGGAGAGCGCGATATGGCTGTAGGCGTCGTCCTGCTCAATGCGGCTGAGCACATCGAGGGCGACTGTTCGGGCGGTGGTCACGGTGGAAAGCTCGGTTTAGTCGGAGCGCTCGTCGGGGAGCAGAAAATGGTGGTCGGTCTGAAGATCAAAGCCGTTGAGGAAGTCGCTCACCGGCAGCGCGCGCTTGCCGGGGGCCTGCAGGGTCAAACACTCGATGTAGCCCTGCCCGCACGCAATATGCAGGCCCTGCTCGTCGGCACGGATGACCTCGCCGGGGGCGGCGCCGGTGTCGGCGCCGTTGGTTGCCGCGCTGTGCGCCCGCGCCAGGTGAAGTTTGACGCGTTGCGGACCGTCGGGGGTGTGCAAAAAGGCAAACGCGCCGGGCCAGGGGTTCATCCCACGGATGAGATCGGCGACCTCGCGGGCGCTCTTCCGAAAGTCGATCTCCCCGTCGCTCTTCTTGAGCATCGGCGCATACGACGACTGTGCGTCGTCCTGCACAATCGGGTTGAGGCTGTCGAGGTGAATCAGGCGCATCACGTCTACGATGAGCTCGGCGCCCATCTCGGCCAGGCGATCATGAAGGTCCTGAGCGGTGTCGAGCTCTTCAATCGGCGTCTTGCGCTTGAGCAGCATCGGGCCGGTGTCCAGGCCGCGCTCCATCTGCATGATCGTCACCCCGGACTCGGCCTCCCCGCGCACAATCGCCCAGTTGATGGGGGCGGCGCCGCGGTAGGCCGGCAGCAATGAGGCGTGGATGTTGATGCAGCCGTAACGCGGCAGGAGCAGCACATCGTTGCGCAAGATCTGGCCGTAGGCCGCCACCACGATCACGTCCGGGTTCCAGGCGCGAAGATGCTCTAAAACCTCCGGGCCGCGCAACTTCTCGGGCTGGTAGACCTCGATGCCGGCGGCCTCTGCGGCGACTTTGACCGGAGGCGGGGTGAGCTTTTTTCCCCGGCCGCTGGGGCGATCGGGGTTGGTCACCACGCCGACGACCTCGTCGGAGCTCTCAATGAGTTTGTTGAGCGCGGGCACCGCGAAGTCGGGCGTGCCCATGTACACGATGCGAAGCGGCGTACGAGAGGCGATCATCGGCAACCTTTTAATCGATTAAAAGATTCAGGAAGAGGGGAGGTCGTTGGCCTTCTCGGCCTCTTTGCGGCGCGCTTCTTCGAGCGCCTCCAGGTGCTTCTTGTAGCGCTTGAGCGCCAGCTTGCGCTTGAGGTGGCTGAAGTGGTCGAGCATGAGCACCCCGTCGAGGTGATCGATCTCATGCTGCAGGCAGACCGCCAGCAGGTCGTCGGCCTCAAGCTCAAAGGGGGAGCCGTCGCGGTCCAGGGCCTGCACCACCACTTTCTGGGCGCGGGTGACCTTGTCGTAGACCCCGGGGATGGAGAGGCAGCCCTCCTCCCAGACGATTTTGCCCTCGCGGTGCACGATCTCGGGGTTGACCAGCGTGATGAGCTCGCTGTCGGCGCCTTCCTCGCGCGAGGAGACGTCGATGACGGTGATGCGCCGGGTGTCATTGACCTGGGGGGCGGCGAGCCCGATGCCGGGGGCGGCGTACATGGTCTCGACCATGTTGTCGATCAGCTCGCGCACCTCGTCGTCGACGGTGTCGACCGGGGTGCAGCGGGTCTTAAGGACGTCATCGGGGTAGAGGACGATGTCGAGCAGGGATGCCATGGTTCAACTCATCAAAAGTCTGGGAACGTGAGCACGCTGGAGCGTGTCTAGCCGAGGGGGTAACGGCTGGCAAGGGGGGAACCTTCCGCCCGGCGCACGCCCCGGGGCTTAAGGGCGCAGCGTATGACGCAGGTAGGGCTCGCGCAGCGCCGGGTCGCCGAGCACCGCCCAGGCGTCTTCAAGCGCGTCGCGGATCTCCAGGAGCGCGTCTTCGAAGGCGTGCGCGGTCTGAAAGTCGATGTGGCGCGCATCAAAGCGGGCGTAGAGGCGGTGAAAGGCCTCGCGGATGGGCTGGGTGTCGGCGCCGCGGCGGACCTCCAGGATCGCGTAATAGTCTTCGTGGCGCACCGCCTTGAGCTTGCGGCGGATCACCTCGGCGTCGACGCTGGCCTCGGGGTGGGCATAGTCGCGCTGGGGGAAGACCTGGTCGCGATCGACTCGCCGCGTCGCCCCGGTGTCGATGGTCTCCAGCGTCAACTCGCCAGCGCGAAAGACCCGGGAGGGCTCGGGGGAGGACGGCTGGGGCTCGGCGGGGCTGGAGGGTTGCTCGGCCTGCCCGGGAGGCGTCTGAGCCGCTCGCGGCGCGGGGGAGGCCGGGGTGGGGGACGAGGTCAGTGAGACATCGAGCGCAGCGCCGATGCGCGCGATCAGCGTCTCGGGGTCGGTCTCCGGAGGGAGCCAGGCCACCAGGTCGAGCGTGTCGGTGGTGGCCTGCACGCGTTCGGACTCGGGGAGCGGGCAGATGAGGATCAGCGGCACAAGCTGCCCCAGCGGGCGGCTGCGAATCGCCCCGGCCAGAATCTCCACACGCTCACCGCCCTGGTCGTCGGCGATGATGATCAGGTCGGCCGGCGAGGCCTCAAAGCGGCGGATGCCCGCCGAGGGGAGGCGCTCGTGGTCGATCTCCAGATCCTGGAGCTCAAGCTGGTGGAGGCGGTCGGCCCACTGGGAGCCGGGGCGTCCGATGATCAGCAGGCGAATCATGAGGTGGCCAGTCTCCGGGCGACAAGCGTCTCGTGCAGAAGCTCGTAGTCCTGAGGCCGCTCGGGCAACGCCCCCGGCACATCCAGGAGCGCGTCGAGGCGGCGCGCTTCGTCTTTGAGCGCGCGCGCCTCGTCGGGGCGAAGCGGCGCATCGCTCCAGCCTTCCACGATAGGGGCGATGGGGGAGGGGGCGCAACTTTTGAGCAGGGATGCAAGCTCGGTGCCCATCACCGCCTCGCGATGCAGCAGGCTCGCCGTATAGAGCCGCCGAAGTCCACTGAGCGCAGCCACACGCTCCCCGGCGTCGATGGCGTCGATGGTAGCGGGCAGCACGCCGCGGTAGGCGCGCAGAACACCCGAGGTGATCGCGGCCTGCGCGAGCTCGATGGGCGCGGGGGTGTCAAAAGGTGCGCGGAGCTGCAGCGGCGCGGGGCTGGCCAGAAGCTCCAGCGCGAGCACGCTCTGGTGGAGCGCCATGCGCAGGACTTTTTCAACATCAAAGATCACGCGCATGCAGTCGCGGCCGTCGGGCGCCGCGTTGGGAAGATGATCTTCGTAGGCGTCTTCAAAGGCGCGCAGCCCCAGAAGCGTGGACGCCGGCAGGATCGTGACCCCGGCCAGGCGCCAGGCGCTGTCGAAACCCTCGGCGCCCGGGCCCTCCACCCAGGCCAGGAGCGCCGGCTCGGGGATCGGCGCTGCGGGCCGCCGCAGCACCTCGGAGGGCTGCGGCGGCGGGCTTAGCGGCGGGAGGGCAGAGAGCTTCATCAGCGTTTGGCGACGACGCGGCCCTCGCCATCCAGCGAGAAGCCTTTGGGGAGCGCGGCGCTCACCCTCTCGCGCTGGTCCTCTTCGATCGTCCATTCGGGACGCTCGGCGAAGGCCTCGGCGAGCTTTTGAAGGATGCGCAGCGAGTCTTCTTCACCGAAGCGGGCCGCCAGCGCGGGGCGCGCGATGTCGTCCTCGTTCTGGGCGAGCAGCGCGTCGATGGCCAGGAAGCGGATCGTCTCGTAGTCGTCTTCGACAAAGCGGGCGGTCTGCTCGGCCAGGCGGCGGTCGCTGAACTCGGCGGCGCGCAGCATCAGCTCCTGCTTCTTCTCGGGGTTGCGCACGTAGTCGATGTGCATGTCTTCGAGAAGCTCGACGACGACGTTGATCATGTCGTCCAGGCTCAAAAGGTCGGTGAGGACCTTGAGCGGCCAGTTGATCTTCTCTTCGACGCGCTTGAGATAGGCCGTGATGGTGCCGGCCACATCCACTTCACCACGCCGCCCCAGGTCGACGAGCACTTCGTAGACGAACTCCTTCTCGTCGGCGTCGGTGGTGTGGTTGGGCGAGGTCTGCTCAAAGCGGGAGAGGAGCGCCAGGACAGCGTCCTCATTGCCGATCTCGCGGAGCTGCTCTACCGCGTAGCTGCGCTCACCGGGCTGCACGTACATGTGCGAGACGGTCTTTTTGAGCTTGGTGATTTTGCGCTCTTGCGCTTTTTCTTTGTCGAAGAGGAAGTCGAGAAAACCCATGGTGCCTCCGAAGGGGTGGTGCCAACCTAACCATAAGGAGGGAGCAGCTACCACAGCGCGCCACAACGCGACAAGGGGCGCGACAGGCGCGCGCTTGCCCGCGCGCTCTGGCAAGGGTAGGGTGGGCGCGAGCAAGGAGCCGAAGAAGACGACGAGCGAGCGCGCCGAGTATGGGGCCAGAAGAGCAGCTGTTTGCGGCCGGGGATGTGATCGCGGGCCGCTACCGCATCGAAGAAGAGCTGGGCCGGGGGGCGTATGGCGTGGTGTTTCGCGCGATTCAGCTGGGCATCGGCCGCGCTGTGGCGCTCAAGACCCTTTTGCCCGGCGTTGGCGAGGAGGCCGAGGAGCGCCAGCGATTTGAGCGCGAGGCGCTGCTGATCAGCCGGCTCAATCACCCCAACATCATCACCCTCTTTGACTACGGGGAGCATGAGGGGGTGAGGTTTATGGTGATGGAGTACGTGGAGGGCAAAAGCCTGGGCGATCTGATCGCCGAGCGCGGGCGACTAAGTGCGGCGGCTGCCCGCCGCATCGTCGATCAGATGCTCGACGCCCTGCACCTTGCGCATGCGCAGGGGGTGGTCCACCGCGACTTAAAGCCCGAGAACATCCGCATCCTGGCCGGGGAGACGATGGATGGCGAAGGGGTGGAGGTCGTGAAGATCCTCGATTTTGGCATCGCCAAGATCGTGCAGCCCCAGGCGGAGGTCCCCTCGATGCTCGACCGGCTTACGGAGTCCGGTAAGGCGATGGGTACGCCGCAGTACATGAGCCCGGAGAACATCACCGGCGACCCGGTCACGCATAAGGCGGACCTCTACGCGGTGGGACTGATCCTCTACGAGATGCTCGTGGGTGAGGCGGCGTTTAAAGGAAACACGCCGCGGGAGGTGATGGTCTCGCATGTGCGCGATGACGCGCCGATGTTGCCCGATGAGGAGGAGCTTCGACCTTTTGCCCGGGCGCTGGCGGCCTCGTTGATCAAACAACCCGACGATCGGGTGGCCTCGGCCCGGGCGATGCGCGTGATGTTGGAGCAGGACGGCGCCGGACGCCCCGCCGGCGTCGCGCTGGCGGCCGCCGAGGGGGCCGCCGACGGCTCGACGATGCGGGCGCTTGT
>NZ_VOSL01000124.1 GCF_007997005.1 Lujinxingia vulgaris
AGGGGGGGCGCGTTTTGTGGTTAGGTGGTTGTGGGGCGCCGGAGGTACGCGGTGTGGGGATTTGGCGTGTGGGTCAGGGGGGGCGCGTTTTGTGGTTAGGTGGTTGGGTGGTTGAGGGGCGCCGGAGGTACGCGATGTGGGGAGGTTCGAGCGGGCGTTTGGGGGTTCGCGCTGGGGGGTGTTGAGGGGAGGAAGTTCGCATGGATAAAGGGCGATGTTCGACTCCCGGTCGGGATGTGGGGCGCCGGAGGTACGCGGTGTGGGGAGTTGGCGTGTGGGTCAGGGGGGCGCGTTTTGTGGTTAGGTGGTTGGGTGGTTGGGTGGTTGAGGGGCGCCGGAGGTACGCGATGAAGGGAGGTTCGAGCGGGCGTTTTGGGGTTCGCACTGGAGGGTGTTGAGGGGAGGAAGTCCGCATAGATAAAGGGCGATGTTCGACTCCCGGTCGGGTTGCGGCGAGTGGGTGAGTCGCGCAAGTCCGCGCAGAGTCCGGGCCTTGTGCGACTCCTGGTGGGTTCCGGTGGGGCTATTCAGGAAGCAGGCAACTCTCGATCCCTTCATCAACGACGCAGCGGCCTTCCACGCAGTCGAGGTTGCGGTAGGGGCCGATGTCGCAGCCCGATTCAGCGCCGATGTCGCCGCACTCTCCTGAGTTAAAGAGCTCAATGTAGGGTTGGGCTCCGGCCTCGGCGTCGATGTTGATGGCTTCACCGCTGTAGTCGCCCAGCGACGGGGCGCAACTGCAGGGCTCGGGCGCGGCGACGACGACGCAATCGTCGACCACCTCGCAGGATTTGTTGGCTTCGGTGTAGGCATCAAAGCGCTCGATGAGGTTCTCGCAGGTCAGGGCATCGGAGGTGTTTTCGGTGTCGGTGTTGGCGTCGGGGGCTGCGTCGCCGCAGGCGGCGAAGAGCGCGAGTGTGGCGAGTGTGGCGATGGTGAGGCTGGTGTTGAGAGAGGGCATGGGAGGCTCCTGGGGTTCGCGATGTGGGAAGTTGGCGTGTGGGTTGGGAGGGGCGCGTGTTGTGGTTAGGTGGTTGGGTGGTTGGGTGGTTGAGGGGCGCCGGAGGTTCGCGATGTGGGGAGGTTCGTAATAAGAGTTTGCGGGTGCGCAAGGGGGCGGTCAGGGGCGGAAGTCCGCATAGATAAAGGGTGATGTTCGACCCTGGGTCGGAGAGAGGCAGGGGAGAAGGTGATGATTGTTACAGATGGCTCAAGCAGGTCTCGTCGGTTCGGGCGGCGCAGCGACCTTCATCGTTGCAGTAGGTCTCGGTGATGGGGCCGTCATCGCAGACGAAGTTATAGAAATCGGGCCGATCGTAGCAGTCGTTGTCGAGAAAGAAGTCGATGTGGGTGTCGACCTGTGCACTCACCCGGGAGTGGAAAGCGACGGTGTTGTAGTCGCCTATCATCGGGTTGCATTCGCAGTAGCCCCAGGGCGTGAGTTGACGAGAGCTGCAGTCGTTGTCGGTCTCGCAGTGCGTGTTCTCGGCAACGAGGGTGTTAAAGCGATCGCCGATGTTCTCGCAGGTCAGCGGGTCGGCGTCGGCATCAGCATCTGCGCCGGCGTCGACATCTGCGCCGGCGTCGGTGGGCCCGCGGCGCGCGGGATCGGGGTCGGCGCAGGCGCTTAGCGTGAGCGTAAGGATGGCGAGGAGGACCGAGAGTCGGTAGCGCCTGAGCATGAGTTACCCCGGGGGTGGGTGAGTGCTGGACGTTTCAGCGGTCTGAGCAGTGCGAGGGAAGGCAGCGTTGCAGAAGTCGTGGGGCGATTCCAGCGCGGCTCAACGAGCCGGGATATGCGGAGGAGAAAAGGGGAAGCGGTGCCGGGGGGGGCGCGATGTTCGGAGTTGATGCGTGTGTTGGGAGGAGCGCGGGTTGTGGTCAGGTGGTTGTGTGGTTGAGGGGCGCCGGTGGTTCGCGAATCTGGGGGATTCGTGAGGGCGGTGGGGGGAGCGCGGGTTGTGGTAGGGGCCGGGGAGGAAGTCCGCATAAACAAAGGGTGATGTTCGACTCCCGGTCGTGTCACCGGTCGTGATTTTGGGCGCCATTGAGCCCGGTGGTGCGACCACCTGCCTCATGGTTTGAGGCCTGCTGAGTGCGCAGGGTTATGGGTGTGAAAGGAGCGTGGGCAAGGAAGGTGGCGTGGTCGGAGTCAAACCAACATATGGGAGGCAGGCGATGCAGCGACGGCATTATTTCGAGTTCGAGGATAAGTCCTGGCTTCCGGGCTGGCTGCGGGAGTGCATGACACTCTACATCGCGGTGATCCACCGGATGTTGGGATCGCAGGCGGTGCTGGCTCCCCTGGTGGAGAGAGCGCTGGAGGCATCGCCCCGGCCGAGGGTGGTCGACCTCTGTTCGGGAGCGGGCGGGCCGATGCCTCAGGTGATCGAGGCGCTTCGCGAGCAGGGCCGTGAGGATGTGGAGCTCGTGCTTACCGACCTCTATCCCAACGAGCTGGCCGCGCGTCGGCTCAGCGAAGAAGCGCAGGGGGTGCGTTATGAAGAGCGCTCGATCGACGCTACGGCGGTGCCCGGGGAGCTCGGCGGGGTGCGCACGATCGTCTGCGGGCTGCATCATATGCGGCCGGCACAGGCGCGCGGGATTCTGGAGGATGCCTGGCAGAAGCGTCAGCCTTTTGTGGCCTTTGAACTCAGCGACAACTCCGCTCCTTTTGCGCTGTGGTGGACGGCGATCCCCTTTGGGTTTTTGATGACGCTCGCGCTCACCCCTTTTGTGCGACCGCTGACCCTGCGCCAGCTCATCTTCACCTACCTCATTCCGGTGCTGCCCGTGCTCATCGCCTGGGACGGGGCCGTCTCCAACGTGCGCACGTACACCGAGGAGGATCTTGGGGAGCTGTTAAGCGGAGCGCAGAGCGATGACTACCGCTGGGAGATCGGGACGGCGTCTTCGGCCAGAGGGCCGGGGAAGATGCTCTATGTGCTGGGGTTGCCGCGTGTGTTGGGGTGAGGGGGCGGGGGCGCCGGTGGTTCGCGATGTGGGGAGGTTCGTGAGGGCGTTGGGAGGGGCGCGGGTTGTGGTTAGGTGGTTGGGTGGTTGGGTGGTTGTGGGGCGCCGGTGGTTCGCGATGTGGGGAGGTTCGTGAGGGCGTTGGGGAGAGCGCGGGTTGTGGTTGTGTGGTTGTGTGATTGGGTGGTTGAGGGGCGCCGGTGGTTCGCGATGTGGGGAGGTTCGTGAGGGCGTTGGGGGGAGCATGTGTCCGACCGAGAGTCGCGCATGGGCCGCATCAATAAAGGGGGATTTTTGACCCCGGGTAGGGGAAGGGCGAGGGGGAGCGTGGGACTCTGTTTGAGGGGTTTGGGGTATTTTGATCGATATGGTGTAAATTAGTCGGTGTCTTTTCTCCACCTCATCTGTCAGCCTCGTCTCTCAACCCGAACACTCGCCACATGGCGAGTCACACGATGAAAGCAGGGAGGAGACGATGAACTGGAAACGCTACGGAGTGGTGGTTGCGCTGGTGCTGGTGAGCGCGTGTGCGCCGAAAGTCGACGGGAGCAGCGAAGAGGCGATGCAGGATTCGATCGCCGAGATTCGCGAGACGTTGTCGGGCTCGGAGCTCGATGCGTTTGATGCGGCGTTGATGACGCTTGCGTTTCAGAGCGCGGGCGAGGGGCTCTTTGATCCGAATGTGGGGCCGGAGGAGGTGAGCGGGCGGGTGTTCGCGCAGCTCGATGGCAAGAGCGCCGACGAGATCATCGCCGAGGCTGAGGCGGTGCGTGCGAGGGTGGCCGAGGAGCAGGCCGCGCGCGAACGGGCGCAGGCACTCAGTGAGATTCAGGAGCTTGAGGCCGCGCGCGCGAGTTCGGATGAGGCGCGCCAGGCGTTGGAGCGTTTTGTCGTGACGCGTTCGCGCTTTGAGAAGGTCGCCCAGCGTTTTGGGCCGGCCCAGCCCATCATCGAGCTCGATGTGCAGAACACCACCGGGTACGCCATCTCAAGGGTCTATTTTGACGCCCGCCTGGCCTCGCCGGGGCGCTCGGTGGCCTGGCTCGAGGAGCAGTTTAACTATGAGATCCCCGGTGGTTTGGAGCCTGGCGAGTCGGCCCGGTGGAGTCTGGAGCCCAACATGTTCAGCAGCTGGGGGGATGTGGAGGAGCGCGCCGATGTGGTGCTCACCGTCAAGCCGTACCGGTTGGATGGTGCTGATGGCGAGTCGCTCTTCGAGGTCAATTTTGGGGAGTCGGAGGCGGCGCGGCTGGAGGCACTTCGGGCGGAATACGGGGAGTGATGGGGGGCTCGGGGGGCGCCGGTGGTTCGCGATGTGGGGAGTTGAAACGTGCGTTGGGGGAGCACGTCCGACCGGGAGTCGCGCCTGGGTCGAGGGGCGGAAGTCCGCATAGATTAAGGGGGATGTTTGACCCCGGGTCGGGGTGGAGGGGGCGATTCGATCGCACCTCGACGATACGTTTTGTTGACACCTACGGGGTAGGCCGCTAGCACAGATGCATCGAACCTTTGACAACGCAGTTCGGGCATGGAGGTGCCATCGTCGTCTGCTCTTTGGGAGCGCGGCATGCGGGCATGTGTGCGCGGCACGTGTCGCGGGTCTGACTTCGGGGCCCCCGGTGATGTTGGGCCGGGACGCTGCGTGGGCGATGAGGGACGAAGAACGCGATTTTTGTAATGGGAGCGGCAGTGGCGTCGCAGACCCGGAATAACGGTGAGGAAAACGTGAGCGCATCGAAGTTTATTTATGTGTCAGGCGCTGTGCTGGCCGGCGGTCTTCTGTGGGGATGTGGCGAGCCTGCTTCGCCCGAGCAGCCGCTGATCATTGTTGAGGATGAGGACAGCGTCTGGGTTGAGGAGATGCTGGTGGAGCCGGCGACGCAGACCCTGGCGGTGGGTGAGGAGCGGGCGCTCGACATTGCGTTCTTCGACGCGAGCGGCACGCGGCTCAACCCGGCGACCTTGCTCGATGATGTGGAGCTCGCCTCCAGCGATAGCGAGGTCGTGGCGATCGGGGAGGATGGGCAGCTGCGCGGCGTGGCGGAGGGAAGTGCGCAGGTGACGGTGCGCTATGAGGCGCTGGAGCAGCTTGTTGAGGTGGAGGTGCAGTTTGAGCGTTGGCGGAAGGTCTCGGCCTCTGTCGATCTCACCTGTGCGCTCGACTGGCAGGGGGCGGTCTATTGCTGGGGTCATAACACCGGCGCGATCATTGAGCCTACGAACCAACAAGTTCGTCCGATCCCGGAGCCGGTCCGGCGAGAAGGACTCCCGGACGTCATCGATATTGCCGTCGGGGGCGGTCATGCATGTGCCGTTACTCGCCCTGGCGAGGTCTACTGCTGGGGGCTGAACTACGACGGAGTGACGGGGGTGGAAGGAGCTGAGGTGGTCTTCGAGCCCACTCCTGTACGCGAGCTTGACGACATCATCCGGGTGGACGCCGGGCCCTACCACACTTGTGCGTTGAGTCGTGCCGGCGCGTTGTACTGCTGGGGGTACAGCGCGCGCGGTGCGGTGGGAGAAGGGTTAGGAGTGTCGACCGCGCTTCCGGTCCAGGTCGGGATCGATGATCCCATTGCCGAAGTGGCGGTTGGCATCAACAACACCTGTGCTGTGACCACCGATGGCAAAGTCTATTGCTGGGGGCTTAACACCTTCGGCCTGGTGAACCCGGAGAGCAACCAGGAGGTGATCGCGCGGCCCTCCAGGTTGGTGTTGCCGGGGCGCGCTACCAGCGTGGGCGTGGGGGTGACCGCGGCGTGTGCGGTCCTGGAGAATGGGGAGTTGTATTGCTGGGGGTATAACCCATCCGGAGTGACCGGGGAGCGCGCCGGCAACGGGGTGCAACCTCCTACCCGGAGCACGTCGGTTCCGGCGTTGCGCACCGTGCACCTCCATACTCAGTCGGCGTGTGGCATCACCACCGGTGACGAGCTCTACTGCTGGGGTGATAATCGCCGTGGTCAGCTCGGACACGGAACAAAGAGCTGGGACGCCGAGCCCGACAAGGTTGCCGGTGATTTGCGCTGGATGCAGGTGGAGCTGGGAGGGTTAACCACCTGCGGTCTTGATAGCGATGGCGAGCTCTGGTGCTGGGGGCAGAACGCTTTTGCGCAGGTGGGGGATGGACGTCAGGTTCGTGGGAACTCCTTTCGACCGGTTGAGGGAGAAGCGCGCTTCTCAAGGTTGGTCTCCGGCTATGGCAGCAACTGTGGGCAACTCCGTGGCGAGGACCGCTGGCATTGCTGGGGACGCAACGCCGAGGGGCAGCTGGACCGTTTGCAAGCCGGCGACCTGGCCCTTCCCACCTCCATCGCCACCGGAGCCACCACTTACGATCTACTGGTGTTAGGCCGATGGACCGCGTGCAACATCACGTTCGAGGGGGAGCAGAGCGTGACCAGGTGTCAGGGCAGCAATCAACATCAGGGGTTGGGATCAGATTCATCAAACCAGGCGAGCCATGCGTTGGCCTGGGCGGATCTGAGAGAGTTGAACTTTCAAATGCTGGCGCTCAACCAGTTTCATGCGTGTGGCGTCGCCGCCAGTGGCGAGATGTATTGCTGGGGGACCAACTATAATGGGGAGGTCGGCATGGATCCCCGGATGAGTGCCGCAGAGCCCCGGCGCGTTGAGGCGCGCACCGACTATGTGTCGGTCGCTGTCGGGCCTCACCACAGCTGCGGGCTTACGGAGGCCGGGGAGATCCGTTGCTGGGGCAGCAACGCCTACGGCCAGCTCGGACGTGCGGCGAGTCAGAATTGGAAAGCACCTGAGACGATCGCCTCGGAGGAGGTCTATGTGGAGGTGGAGGCCGGTCAGTACAACACCTGCGCGCGCACCGACGAGGGAGAGGTGCATTGCTGGGGAACCCGCGAGCTTTTCGGGGGGCCGAGAGGAAGCACCACGGTCACCGAGCCGATCGAGCTTGGCGGTCCCTGGGATGAGATCGCGCTCTACGATCAGACCCTATGCGCGTTGCGTGATGGGGAGGTGAGCTGTGCCGGCTGGAACGTGGACGGGCTTATCGTGGCGGGAGGTTCGCAAATTGTTGGTGCGTTGCGGTCCCTGGACACGGGCTTTGAGGTGAGCGCGGTGTCGATGGGGTTTGAACATCTCTGTGTGCTCGATATGGAGGGGCAGGCCCATTGCAAAGGCAGCAACTACAACGGCGAGCTCGGTGACGGCGCGATGGTCGAGTACCTGGAGCCTTATCCGGCGCATCGCGAGTTGTGAGAGCGCGGGGGGGCACCGGTGGTTCGCGATGTTGGGAGTTGAAACGCGCGTTGGGGGGGGCGCAATGGGGGGCCAGTTGTCAGAAGACGCGAAAATCTCCCTTTGTTAGTGTGGGCACACGCGTAAAGGGGCGCTTTCTTCGTTGTCACTCTTTGGGTCAGAGGTGCACTTTTGGTAGAGCGACGAGTTAAATATTATCTTGGGGTCGCGCTGGCTATTGTGGGTGTGTCGGTAGGTTTATATCAAAAGGCCGACGCGTGCTCACCGGCAATGGAGTGTTTTAACGAAGACTTTTTGCCTCGTTATCAGGCGCCGGCCAATTTTGAAGGCGGGTACTGGGTTCCCACGTTGGAACAAGGAGCGCCTTCTATTAAAACACTCCAAGAACGTTTTCGTCTGACGCGTTTGGATGGTGAAAAAGAAGTCGACATCCCGGTTGTGCTGGAAAAAGTCGAGGCCGACGAAGGCTCGCCCTCCTACCATAACATCTATTTTTGGAAGCCGCTGGAAGCCCTTGAGCCCGGCGCTACCTATCGGGTGCGCGGAGCCAACTTCTGTGAGGACCCGCCAGAACCTGTGATGGAGCATGTCTTCAAGGCGACGGAGCCCGCCCCATTTCCCGAGAAATTGGGAAGACTTCGTGTGGATCAGCGCCCGGATGAGCCGCTGGAGGTCGATACAACATCGGGAAGTTGCTCATGGGAGATCGCGGCCGACCAGGCCCTGGTAGCACTCCTCCCCTCCGAAGAGGTGTTGCCCTGGTGGGAGCTGTTGATTTTCACGACCTATGTGGATGGGGAGCGCTGGGAGTACTCCCGTTCGCTCGCGGGCTTTGGAGGCCCGGTGGGTGAGGGGCTGTCGGGCCGAGGTCGAGCGCTGATCTACGCCGGGTGTGAAGAGGACAACCAGGGGGGCGGGTTGTCAGAAGGTACGCATACCGTACAGATGAAAGCACACCTTCCGGGCAGTGAAGTTGAGATCTGGAGCGACTCTCTGGAGGTTGATCTTTCGTGTGATGATGTGTGGCCGGTCTACAGAGAGAGCGAAGAAGAGATTTCTATCTATTGGAAGAACTTTGTGGCGTATCTTCTAATCGTGTTTGCGCTGGGGGCATGCTTCCCGGGGAGTGTGGTGTTGGGATGGATGTATTTCAGGAAGAGGCGTAGGGAGCGGGTTTGAGTTGGGGGGGGGGCGCGATGTTGGGAGGTTCGTGAGGGCGTTGGGAGGGGCGCGGGTTGTGGTTAGGTGGTTGGGTGGTTGGGTGGTTGTGGGGCGCCGGTGGTTCGCGATGTGGGGAGGTTCGTAATGAGGGTTTGCGGGTGCGCAACGGGGAGCGTATCCGACCGGGAGTCGCACATACGCCGCATAAAGAAAGGGTGATGTTCGACCCCGGGTCGGGGAGGGGCGGCCGGCTTGCGGCACGATGCTGGCAGGTTTAGGGGGTGGGGTAGCGCTCATCCGGCTCTATGGCGATTCGTGAGTGCTTTATCCGATCCGGGGCGCTTTGCGAGGATGTGCATAAAACCTTCGCGCCAGGTTTTGAGGAAAATTCGGGGGCTGTGGCCGCTGATTCGGGGTTTTTGGCCTCGTGTGGCGTCGGTGGAACGGAAGGTGCATCGCTGAGGGGCATTTATGACGATGTTGCGTAGCACGCTGTTGAATGCATGGCTTTTGAGCGTCCATCTTCTTTTGCTGAGAGACACGAAATGACACCGACTAAGTTTTCACTCCTATTTGTGGCGAGCATGGCCACCGCCCTGGGATGCGGTCCGAGCGATCCTGGACTTGATGACCCACAGGAATGCCCGGCGGAGCGACCCCATCTCTGTGGCGATGGCTCCTGTGTGGCCGATTCGGAGACCTGCTCCGAAGATGAGGAGAACCCGGAGGCGATCGAGGGTCAGATCCTCGCGCTGAGTCCGGGAACGCTGCGTGGCGATGCTTCGGAGCAGGTCAAACTTTTGCTGGAAGTTCAGGATGGCGGGGCGGTGAAGCAGATTCTGGAGCGGGGCGGCTCCTTTGCAATCGTGCTTCGCGACGCGACCGGCGAGGAGGAGATTGCCGCCGATGAGGTGATCGCGCCCGAGGGCGACGCGGAGGGGATCTTCGAGTTGAGCTTTACGCCCGGCGAGGAGGAGCGACGCAGCATTCGCAAAGAAGTCCGGGTGCGGCTCACGGCCGATGATGGCAGTGGCATAGTCTACGCGTGGGGAGATGGTCGCCAGATGTTGGGCTTCCCCGATGATGTGAGCGATCTGCGCTTTGAGGGGCGTTCCACGCGTATGTTGCGTGGGCTCGACGCGGTGCACGGCGCCTGGTCGCGAGAGCTCGACGGTGACGGCCGCAACGATCTTGTTGTGCTCGCCGGGGAGGGCGACGCGCGGCGTCTGGTGGTGTTCCGATGCAGTGACTCGGAGTGCGGCGAGATGGGCGAGGTGGCGCTGGCGGTCGATGGCGACATTGGGGGGCCTTATGAGGAGATTTTTGAGGTTCCCGACCTGGCGGCCAGCCCCGATGGCGAGGGCGACCAGGCAGGCTCTCCTTTCGTGATCGCCTACCCCACCCGGCGCGACCCGAATGGCAGCCTGCGGGAAGTGGAGCATCTGGTGATTCGCGTTGCCCCGAACGACACGGGCATGGGAGTGGTCGAGGAGCGAAGCACGATCACTCTGCCCTCGAGCGATGGGAGGAGCTGGCTTAAGAACACGATGCAGGCGCGCCTTATCGTCGATGCCGATACCGGCGAGGAGCGCGCGGCGATCGCGATCCTGGCCCGCGAAGAGAGCCGTGACGCGACCCTTTTGAAGCATGTGCTCCTGCAGCCGGCGGTGGAGCCGGTCGAGCAGACCCTCTTTATGGGGATTGAGGGGCTCAGCCTGGACGATCAGCGGATGGCGATGCGGGGGCAGGTCAGCCTCTGCGCCAACGACGCGGTGTATCAGCAAGGAGCGGCGCTCCCCGAAGGGCGCTTTGTCTCGGTCTTTGAGCTCGGTGGTTCGATGATGGCGGTGATCGGCTCGTCGACCTCGGGGGATCAGATGCTGCAGGTGCATACCCTGGCCGAGGGCAGCGGAATGATCCTGGGAGTGTTTAAGGGCTCCTGCCAGGCGGCGGATGTGGACGGAGATGGACACCTGGACATCGCCTTTTCGGTGGAGACGCTGCAGGGCGACGCGCTCTATGTCTCATTGGCGGATGCAAGCGGACCTCTGGCGGCCATGCAGGCGCCGCAGCTCCTGATGGACGGGCTCGCGGACTCCAACTGGAGTCTGTATCGCGGCGACGATGAGCTGCGTCTGCGGGTGAATCGCAAACAGGGCAATCCGCCCACCGGAGAGCTGCCCGGAATCACCCACGAGATCGGGTTGGAGATCGATGTGGATGATGAGGGGCTTCTTCAGGTTCAACCCGTCAACGAGGCTCCGGTCGTCGAGGGCATCTCCGTTGACGATGAAGATCGCTCGAGCACGCTCTCGGTTCTGAAAAAGAACTCCAGCCATGCGCTGGTGCGGATGGAAGACGCGGGCCGCGAAGCTTTTGAAGACGGCATCCGAAGCTCGGATGTGGGCGGTCGTTTCCTGGGCTCGCAGCAGCTTATTAGCAATGGCGGCATGTGGGTCGGCGCGCATTTCTCGGGCGGCGTTGTCGCTGGAGATGACGCGTCGCTTTTGAAGGCCAACGACCCTCAGTCGATCATCGGGTGGCTCTCTTCAACAGGGCCTTTTGTGCCGCTGACGACAGTCTCCTGCTGTAGCGCGACGACGCCGCTCATCATCCAGGAGCTCGCTGCGAACCCGGGAGATGATGAAGACAGCGACGACGATGGCGTGGAAGCGCAGCTAGTGAGCCTTCAGGTCGACGAGAACGGCGATGCGACGGGCCTTCGTCTGGAGGGCCTGGCGAGAATCGATGGTGAGCCGCAGCTCGCCGCGGAACGCGAGATCGCGCTCGACTTCGCCTCGGCCGAGCTGAGTTCGCAGCAGGTTGTAACATTCAAGGCCGGAGCGGAGCTCTCCAAGTCCGTCAACGCCGCCGCGCCCGATACCGGCGATTGCGATGATGGCGATTCCGACGTGCGGCCCGACGCATGTCCCGCGCCCTCCACGGTGACGCTTCTTCTGGTGATGGATTCCGGGGAGTTGGCGTCGGTCGTGTTGGATGGCGACTCCGAACGCGCCACTGTCGTGAAGGTCGAAGCGGCGTATGAAGAGCTCGATGGCGAGCTTTTCTACGGAAGCCTCGGCGAAGCTCCTATCCTTGGGGAGCGACGTCCTCCGCTTGCTGTCGATGTCTGGGAGCACGCCACCGAGCTGAGTCAGGGCCAGGGCGACGATCGTCAGACCCTGACCCGCGCCGAGGGTCGGATCTTCTTCGGGGACTTCCAGGGCCTGGGGCATCCCCAGATTCTGGAAGCTCACCGGGGTGAAGAGGACGATGCTCAGGAGTGTGGGCGGATGCACGACTTCCGCGTCGCCGGGGGTGCCGGCGAGGGCGACCTGGCGAGCATTGAGGCCGCGCTGGAGCGCGAGGGGCAGTCGGTGTGCATTCCCAATAACGAGGCGATCTCGATCAGCGACATCGACGGTGACCGCTGCGAAGATCTGGTCTTCCCGGAGAGCCGCCGCGTTCTGCTGAGCCGCTGCGATGGCACCTTCGAGGCGGAGTTGGCGCTACTCAACAATGGTGCGGGACACCTCGATGGTGGTGAAGGCTGGACGAGCCTCGCGCATAGTCATAATGCGGCGCGCAGCAACAGGTCGAGAGGCATTCAGGCGCCGGATGATGACATCGACGATGATGACGAGGTTGTTATGGTGCTGCCCTTCGTTGACGGGTTACAGCGCCAGTGAACCGAGCGTGTATGTGAAGCGCGGAGTAGAATGAAGAAGGGCGGTCGTCTTCGGGCGGTCGCCCTTTTTTTGGTGTATGCGCCGGTGGTTCGCGACGTTGGGAGTTGCCGCGTGCGTTGGGGGGAGCGCGGGGTGTGGTCAGGTGGTTGGGTGGTTGGGTGGTTGTGGAGCGCCAGGGGTTCGCGCTGTTGGTCGATTCGTGAGGGCGTTGGGAGGGGCGCGGGTTGTGGAACGCCGGTGGTTCGCGCTGTGGGTCGATGTGTGAGGGCGTTGGGGGTTCGCAAGCCCGAGACCGACCGAGAGACAGACATGAGCCGCATACACAAAGGGCGATGTCCGTCTCTCGGTCGGTACGGGACATCGCCCCACACCCGTCATTCTTCGGGGGTTTTCGGCGGCTCAACCCGCCCGGCGTCGTCCTCGGGACCGGGCGGCGCAACCTCCCCGTCGGCGGCGTCTTCAGGCGGCGATGAATCAACCGTCCCGCCGTCGGCGTTCTGTCCCACGGGCGGTTGCACGACCCCGTCGGTGGCGTTGTTGGCCAGCGCAAACCGGTTCGGGAGCGCCTTCCAGATGCCCTCGAAGCTAAACGCCTGCCAGGCCCAGGGCGCCCATTTGAGGAGCTTCCAGGAGAGCCAGAGCGCCCACAGGAGCATCAGGCCGCGCCAGACGAGGATGGGCAGCGAGAGGATGCCGGCGGCCGGCAGCTGGCTTCCGATGCGGTCGGTGTACCAGCGCAGGTTGCCGTTGTGGGAGTCCATGCCCTGGACCTGCATGTCGACGTTGACGAGCAGGTTCTCGTGGATCGAGCCGTAGAGGCAGACGATGGCGGCCAGGGTCAGGGCAATGAGAGCGAGCTGCACGAGGTTGAACTGCCAGGGGCTCTTCAGCGGGGAGCGCCGACGCCACTGGAAGATCATAAAGAAGGCCACCACCGGCACGAGCACAAAGATCGGCTGGGGGGCCAGGCCCAGGGTGAGCAGGACCCACTCGTGGCGTCGAAGCGGCGAGTATTTCCAGAGGCCCAGCAGGGTGGCCAGGATCAGGAGCATCAGCAGGTGGCTCCAGAAGAGCACCGCCGGGCCCCAGTCCGGGCCCAGGGTCCAGAGGAGCCAGCGGTGGTCGCTGGTGCGCATGACCTGGGTGACGTTGACCGCGGCGCTGCCGATGTCGACGGCCGGGAAGCGCTCGATGAGGCGGTGTTCCCAGGGCTGCTGCCACTCGATGCGGTAGGTCTGGGCGCCGGGGCGTACCGGCAGCTGCAGCGCGCCGTCGCGGGGGCGGATGGCGGTCGCTTCGTCGTCGCGGGAGACGTTCTGAACTTCGGCGCCCTCCGGCAGCGTGATGGTCTGCCAGTCGCCGCGGGAGGAGCGGATGCGAAGCTCCAGTGAGGCCTGCAGCAGGCGCTCACCGGGGGTAATCTGGTAGTGGACCTTCTCGACGGTGGTGGCCTGGCCGGGGGAGCCTTCGGGGCGCGTGACCGAGACAGTCAGCGATTCGCCAGGCCAGGGGAGCCAGCGGGGCTGGTAGAGGCCGTCGCGCACCGTCTCGATCGGGGCGATGCCCTCGTAGTCGCAGCGCCAGATGGCGCTGCACTCCGCGGTCCAGATCTCGGTCCAGGGGCGCTCGGTGGCCGCGTTGAGCACGAAGCTCGGTTGAACGGGAAGCTCGCTCTCAAAGCTCAGGCTGTCCTTTCCGCGGGGGAAGTCGAGCAGCACGTGGCCCTGCTCGACGCGGAAGCCCTCGGTGATGACGGCTTCGCCTTCGAGCAGCGGAAAGCGCAGCGGTTGAGGGCGGTCGGTGCGGGGGCGGATGATGGTCGTGCGCATCTGCCAGGAGACGCCCAGCGCCAGGTGGCGCTGGACCTCGAACCAGGGCTCGAGCTCGCGGCTGGCGAGCAGCTCTTCGCTCTCCTGGCCGGGGGCGGCGCTGGCGTCGGCCAGTCGGGTGAGCTGCAGGGTGCCATCGACGACGCCGCGGCGGTCGATGCCGTCGGCGCTCCAGTCGTCGCTGATGAAGGTGGTGTGGTGGGGGCGTGTGGCCGGGTCAAACTGAAGGGTGAGTGAGGCGCGGTTCATCAGGCGGCCGCGCACCTCCAGGCGGTGGACGCCTTCGGGCAGCCGCACGCTGATGAGCCCTTCGGAGGAGCGGCGCAGCTGGTGGGTGACCTGGCCGTTGAGGCGAACCTCGGTGATGCGCAGGGGATCGTCGGGGCCGGGCAGCGGCCAGCCGGCGGGTTGTTGGGCGTGGACGGCGGCGCGGATCACCACGTCGAGATCATCGATCGCGATGGTGGCCTGGCTGACGCTGACGCAGGGGCCCTGGCAGCTCGCTGCGGCGATCTGGCGGGCTTTGAGGGCGTCGAGCATCGGCTGCGGCGGGAAGTCCTGGGCGTGGGCGGAGGGCACTAGCCCCACGCTCAGGGCCAGGAGCACGCCCAGGGTGGCGGCGGCTTTTTTGCCGCCCCCGGGGAAGCGGGAGGGGCCGTCGTTGCGATCCCGGGGGCCATCGCGATCATCATCGGGGCCGTGCCAGACCATCTCGCGGCGGCTGATGATCACCAGCGCCAGGGCGATCAAAAGGAGCAGTCGCACCAGGGTGAGCGCCACGTTCTGCGCCGGGGAGATGAGCCAGAGGCGGACCTCGTGGCCGGCGCGCACCGGGCCGGTCCAGATCAGCTGCCAGCTCTGCCAGCTCCAGGAGGGCACGCCGGGGCCGGTCTGCACCACGGCGTTGGGGTCGATCTGCATCACGCTCTTCTCGGCCTTGCGGTACTGGCTGGCGTCGCCGGGCACCGAGCGCATGAACGAGGCGCCTTTATCGCTCACACGGTCGGCCTCGGGGGCCAATTCTTGGGGGGCGGCGGGGGCCTCTTCGTACTCCGCATACGAGGAGTCGGCCGCGCCGGTCATGGCCGTCTCCAGCCAGGAATCGCTGTAGGTTTGCCGGTAGGCCTGGGGGGCGATGGCCTGCTGGATCTGGCGGTGAATGAAGGGGGCAAGGGTGATGAAGAGGATGAAGAGCGCGCCGGCGCGGTAGAGGACGACGGCTTTGCGAAAGCGCCCCGAGGTCAGCGCGCGCAAGAGCGCCGCGGTGGCCAGAAGATGCACCCAGACCCAGCGGGGGGCCTCGGGCATATCGTGGGTCAGACAGAGCGCGACGGCGGCGGCCAGGCCCCAGGGCCAGCCGAAGAGTTTGGCAAAACTCAGCGCGACGATGAGCACAAAGAAAAACGCCAGCAGATCCCAGGAGTGCAGCCAGGAGCCGGCGATGGCGTCGACGCCGCGCCCACCGAGCACCGACCAGCCTGGCGGGGTGTGCAGCGTGGCGCTCAGGTGCTGCAGATCGTGCTGCCAGCCGACGACATCAAAGCGGGAGATGCCCTCCTCAATGCGGATGTCCGCGGTGATATCGAGGGAGGCGTCGCGGATCTCCACGCCCTCCTGACCTTCTTCATCACGCGTGATCAGCAGGTCGGTGCCGCGCTGGGCGACGCGCCCCAGCTCGGCCGCCTCGCCATAATCGAGGCGCCAGCCCCGGTACATCGTGCCGGTGAGGCTGTCGCGGGAGGTGGCGCCCTCACCGTCGAGGTCGAGCCAGATCTGACGCTCCAGGTTCAAGAGGTTCGGCGAGGTGTCGAGCTGGCCGCGGCGCGTCTCGCGAAGGGTGAGGGCTTCACCGGGGGCGGCCAGGAAGGTGGTCGTGCCGTGCCACTCCGCGGGCAGGGTGGTGCGGTCGGGCTCGACGGCGCTTAAGCCATCGAGCTCCACCGAGCGCACGAGCTCATCGGGGAACCACGCCCAGACCTCCCGCTCATCGAAGATGCCCTCCTGATGCGGGGGCACCCGCAGGGTCTCGACCCCCGGCGCGTCCTCGTCGGCGGTGGGTTTGTGGGCGATCACGGCGTCGATGGTGATAAAATGGGTGCCCGGGCGCACATACACGCTGAGCTGGCCGCCGGGCTCCACTTTGACCGGCAGCGGGGCGTTGAGCGCGATGGCGCGGGAGCCCTCCAGCAGCACCTGGCCGAGGGTGACCTCCCGGGCGCGCCCGGCGACGTTGAGCTCCAGGCGGGTCGTGATGCGCAGGGGGACGCCGTCATCGAAGCGGCGGTAGACGGTGGCGCGCAGGCTGTCGGCCTCGGTCACCGTGCCGCTGCGCCCTTCTTTGAGCCAGAGGCGCCCCTCGGCGTCATGGCGAGGGTGCTCGACGCTCTGCCCGTTGACCGTGAGCTCGATGATGCCCAGGTGCGCGGGCACCGGGAGGACCTCGGGGAGCTCGCTGAAGATAAAGCGCCCGCGCAGGGTGTGGGCGCCGGCTTCCAGCGTCACCCTCGGGGTGGACTCCCCGGTGACGACAAGCGCCCGGCCGCCCGCGCTGACCTCCTGCGGCCAGCTGCCGCGCCCGCCCGGCAACGCCAACTCGCCGGCCCTATCAAGCCAGACCTCCATCTCAAAGCTCGCGCCCTGCGGCCGCGCATCGAGCTCAAGGCGGCCCGGCCAGGCGCACCTCAGCGTGCCCTGCAGGTTGGAGCAGCCGTGGTTCGGAACATCGACCATCGTCCAGTCGACCCAGGGCTGCAGAGGCTCGGGCACCTCCGCCTGAGCACGGGCCTCGCCGCTCATCAAGGGAAGAAGCAGCGCGCTGAGGCTGAGAAACGTAACAAGTCGAGAGATCACCATCGTCATAGCCTGACCCCGGGTGGGCGGTGGGAGCGATTCAACACATGTGTCCAGTGGTGGAAACGGTGCGCTTTCGAAAAGGATCTCACAAGGGGAAAAAACGCCGGGGGTTCGCGATGTTGGGAGTTGGCGTGGGGCGCCGGGGGTTCGCGATGTGGGGAGTTGGCGTGTGGGTTGGGGGGGGCGCGTGTTGTGGTTAGGTGGTTGGGTGGTTGTGTGGTTGTGGGGCGCCGGGGGTTCGCCACGTGGGTCGATTCGTAATGGGCGGTTGGGGGTTCACGAGCCCGAGATCGAGCCCGAGATCGAGCTCGAGTACGAGCTACCTGTACGAGTATCAGCTACGAGTACCAGCTACGAGTACGAGTACCAGCTCGAGTACGAGCTACGAGTATGAGCTTCCCCCGATTTCCCGTACACGTTCTTCAGGCAGCTTTTGCCACCTGAGCTTCAAACGCCACCGGGCTCATATACCCAATCGCCGAGTGGCTTCGCGCTCGGTTATAAAACACCTC
>NZ_VOSL01000125.1 GCF_007997005.1 Lujinxingia vulgaris
TCGCCGCGACCCAGGGTGCGCGCGAGCAGGCGCTGGGCGTCGCGGTTGGCCGCCCCGCCCGGGTCGACCACGTGCAGGCGCACGCCGAGCGCGCTGAAGTCGGGCGCGAGCTCGTCGACGATGATGGCGACCTCAAGCGGCCCCACGCTGGTGTGCGCGTCGGTGATGTAAACCACGCTCATCGGCGGCGTCGCCCTGCCCTCGCCAGCCCGCGCTCGCGCCACCTCAAGCACGGCGCGAAGCGTCTCCAGGGTGTTCTGGGCGCCGCCCTGCTCAAGCGCATCAAGCGCATCGCGCAGAGCCCCGTCCGCCGCCGTGGTCCAGCCCTCGCCCAGCACCTCGCATGTCTCCGCGCAGCTCAGGGCGGCGACGCGGCGAGGAGCCTCCATCTCGTCGAGCATCGCTCGGGCCAGGCGTCGCTGGACGTCGAGCAGAGCCTCACCGCTGCGGTACGAGCTGTCGAAGACCAGCAGCACATCGTCCGGATCGTTGGCCACGCTTAAGGGGAGGGGCGGACGCACGCGCAGGAGCATGTAGGCGTCGTCGTCGGGCCGGCGCGGTTCCACAAAGATCTGGGCGCTGAGCGCCTCGCTGCGCTCGGCGTGCTGCACCTCCACGACAAAATCCCCCTCCGACCAGAAGTCCTCGCGGGCCATCCTCACGTGGGCATACGCCGGCTCCCCGGGCTCTGCAGAGGCTTTGAGCTCCGCCTCATAGCCCGAGACTTGCACCGAATCGGCGGGCACGTCGTAGAACTTGAGGCTGAAGCCGACGTGATCGATGGGATCCTGAGCGATGCCCATCGGGTAGGCGTAACGGTAGCCTCCGGCCGAGGGTTCCAGGCGGTGGTAGAACCCGATGCGCACGCTCACCTGAGCGTCCGAGGGCACGCTGCCCAGCCGCAGTTCCCCGCGCGAGGTGGTGCCCTGATCGAGCTGGGCCTGCTGCAGGCCGAGTCTTCTTGCGGCCTCCCAGGTCCTCTTCGCCTCCTCGCGGGTCTCAATGCGCGCCTCGCGCCAGGTATTATCCGCGCCGACCTTCATCGCCATACGCGTGAGCACCGCGCCGGGGGGAAGCGCAAAGGTGTAGGTGGCGTCGAGCGAGCCTCGGCCGCGGTTGGCAAAGGTCTCTTCGACCTCGGTGTAGGCCACCGGCCCGTGAATGCCCGCGCGCACCTCCATCTTCAGGTGCTCAACCGGGGGCTCTTCGAGCACCTCACCCTCATGGAGGGTGCGCAGCTCGCCCAGGCGGCGCACCTGGCTTCCCAGGGGCTCCTCGCGCTCCTGCCCGGCGAAGATCTGGTCAAGGTGCAGCGGCGGAAGCTCCACCAGGCTGCCATCGGCCTCGATGCGCAGGGGGAGTGCGCGCGCAAGCGCGCGCTCTTCTTCGGAGGTGCGTACGGTGGCCTGCCCCGCGCGCAGCGTCAGCTCGACGATGTCCTTGTTGCGCGCGATCTTCACGCGGCCTTCAAGCTCCAGCGCCCTCTTCTTCCCCAGGCTTAGCGTGAGCGCGGCGTCGGTCGCGTCGACCCACACGCCCCCGTCGAGCACCTCCACAGTCGGCGTCTTCGTTTTGCCCAACACCACCGACGCCCCGGCCGCGAGCACCACCTCCTGAGCATCGGGAAGGGTGAGGCGCTGCGTCGATCCGTAGACCGCCTCCACCCGCTCCCCCGGGGCCACCACCTCGGGGATCAGGCGTTCCCGCTCCACCTCGCCACGCGCCGGAACGCTGACCACGTGCGCCTGCCAGGTGGCCGGCCCCTCGATAAGGCCGCGAACCTGCTCACACCCCGTAGCGGTCAGCATCGCTCCCAATCCCAGAATCACCAGCCAGTGGCGTGCGCGTCGCATAGATGCCCCGTGTGGTCGCCGTCGTCGTGAGTTGAATGGGGGAGTATAGCGAAGTTGGGGGGGCGTGTGCAGGGGGAAGTTGGGCCGGGCGGCCCACTCACGGCCCCGGCCGCAACACCCCCTCCTCTTCCACGACCTGCCCCCGGTGGCATCTTTATGCCCCCCCTCCCCCCTCCGAACCCTCGGGCTGTGGCATCTTTATGCCCCCTTCACCCCTCCGAACCCTCGGCACGTGGCATGTTTTGCCTCCTTTACCCCTCCGAACCCTCGGGACGTGGAATTTTTTTTGCCCCCTTTACCCCTCCGACCCCTCGGGCCGTGGCATGTAATGCCCCCCCCCTTTTTTCTCCGACACCTCGGCACGTGGCATTTCTATGCCCCCCTCCCCCCTTCGACCCCTCGGGCCATGGCATGTGATGCCCCCCCTTTTTTTTCCGACACCTCGGGCCGTGGCATCTTTATGCCCCCCTCCCCCCCTCTGACCCCTCGGAACGTGGCATGTTTTGCCTCTCGTCACCCCTCTGACCCCTCGGGACATGGCATGTTATGGCCTTTTCACCTCTTCGCCCCCCGCCGGGGTATCAACGTGTCTGAAAAAAACCCTCAATCATCAAAATCCCGCAAATGCCGCCTTCTCCCATCCCGCCGCGGCCCGGAGCGCTTGGACTGACAGGGCACACACAACGTCGCCCAGGGCATCAGCTCCAGGCGGCGCAGGGGGATCGGCTCGTCGCAGTCCAGACACAGCCCGAACTCCTCGGGGTCGGCGGCCATACGCGCAAGCGCCGCCTCAATCTTGCGCAGCTCTTCGACGCGCATGCGGTTTCGCTTCGAGGCGATCACCTGGTTCATCTCGTTGAGGGGCTGCTCATCTTCATCGGCGTGCTCCACCGCCGAGGGGCGGTTGGGGTCGACGCCAATGTCACCCTGGGTCATCAGCTCGGCGCGGCGAGCGGTGAGGCGCTCGCGAAGGATTTTCAAGTCGTCGTCTTCCACAGGCGTTCGTGCTCCAAAACGTTGTCATAAGGGGGCGGCCGACGCGCCCGATTCGCAGCGCAAAGATGTATCGCGCTTGACCTTTGAGCTCAACGCTGTCACAAGCCGCCTTGCCGAGCGCGCTATCCAGCAGCGCTCGAGTCTTCCAGAGAGCTAAGCGCCGGGCACACCTGCCGATTTCCCGGGCGCGCTATCCTTTTGCTCCGATGCTCCCGAAAGTGAGGTCGCCAAAGAAAGGGTCTGGCTCGTTATCCTTTTTACGGCACCATGGAGTCATTATGAGCACCTCTGTCGACGCTTCGGCGTCCATCCCCACGTCTACCTTTCGCGAGCTGGGCCTGAGCGACGCTATTTTGAGCGCGGTCAGCGAGGCCGGCTACAACCAGCCCACCCCGATTCAGGCCGGCGCGATTCCGCTGCTTCTGGCCGGCCATGACATCATCGGCCAGGCGCGCACCGGCACCGGCAAGACCGCCGCGTTTGCGCTGCCGATGCTCAGCGCCATCGATCTTAACGTGGGCGCGGTCCAGGGTCTGATTTTGACCCCGACGCGCGAGCTGGCCATTCAGATCGCCGAGGCGATGGAGACCTACGCCAGCCACCGCCCCGGCCTGCGCATTCTGCCGATCTACGGCGGCACCTCGATTGTGGGTCAGCTCCACGACCTGCGCCGCGGCGTGCACGTGGTGGTGGGCACCCCGGGTCGGGTGCTCGATCACCTGCGTCGCCAGAGCCTGCGCCTGGATCAGGTGCGCGCGCTGGTGCTCGATGAGGCCGACGAGATGCTGCGCATGGGCTTTATCGACGACGTGGAGACGATCCTGGAGGCCACGCCTAAAGATCGCCGCACGGCGCTCTTTTCGGCGACGATGCCGCGCGCCATTGAGGCTGTCGCTCACAAGCACCTGGAGCAGCCCCGCAGCGTGACCATCGCCTCCCAGGCCGAGGCCACCATCGAGCAGCGCTTTATTCGCCTGCGCTACCCGGAAAAATTCTTCGCGCTCGACCGCCTGCTGCGCGCCAGCGACCACGAGGGTGTTCTGGTCTTTGCCCAGCGCCGCGCCGACACCGAAGAGATCGCACAAAAGCTCAACGAGCTCGGCCACCGCGCTCAGGCCCTCAACGGGGATCTGGGCCAGCACCAGCGCGAGCTGGTCGTCAACCGCCTGCGTGAGCGCCAGCTCGACGTGGTCGTGGGCACCGACGTGGCCGCCCGCGGCCTGGACGTTGACCACCTGAGCCTGGTCGTCAATTACGACCTTCCCTTCGACGTGGACACCTACACCCACCGCGTCGGCCGCACCGGCCGCGCCGGGCGCGAGGGCATGGCGGTGAGCCTGATCTCCAACCGGCAGATGGCGTTTATTCGCCAGGTCGAGCGCAAAATGAAGGTCAACGTCACCCCCATGCAGATCCCCTCGGCCGCCGACGTGGAGCGCCGCGCCGCCGACGAGCACGCCGCCAAACTGCGCAAAGTGCTCACCGAGAAGCCCGACGTGCTCTCCCCGCACTACGATCTGGTCAAGGCCCTGGTCGATGAGGGCTTCCACATGACGGAGGTGGCCGCGGCCGCCTCGCTGCTCGCCGCCGGCGACGCCCTGCAGCCCCCGACGATGGCCGACCTCAACGCCATCACCCCCAGCTCGCACCGCAACTCCAAGGGCAGAAAGAGCCGCTCCTCGAAGCATCGCGGCCGCTCCAAAGGTCGCGGCTCGCGTAGCTCGAAGAACTCGCGCGGCTCCAAATCCTCGCGCTCGGCCAAATCCTCGCGCAGCGAGAGCCGCAAGAGCTCCGGGCGCAACGCCTCGCGCAACACCCGCAAAAAGTTCAGCCACCGCAAAGGCCCTAAACCCCCGCGCGATTGATTTTTTTCAATCAGGGAGCTGCGGATGTGAACACATGGTGATGTTGCTTGATGGAGCAGACATCGCGTCACCTTGAGTTCACGATCGGTGTTAAAAAACCCGGCGCATCCGCGCCGGGTTTTTTCGATCATGTCGAGGAGGTGAACTCGACCTCCAGCCCCTTCTAACAGGCCAGCGCGAGGGTCAATCCACCGCAGGCGTCGCCACCGCCATCCGCGGCACCGGGCTGACCGCGCGCACCTCCCAGCCCGAGGCGCTCAACAGGTCGCGAAGCCCCTGCGGGGGGCGCTCCCCGGCGACCTCCGCGTTAATCGGGCGCTCATCCACATAGGTCGAGACCGTGTACGAGGACCACTCCCCATCGCTGCACGCATAACACGCCCCAAACGCGTAATGCTGCTCGGCCATAAGACGGCCCTCCTCGGCGTCCCAGGAGGGCGCAAGCGCCACCAGCTCGGCGTCTTCGGCGGCGACCTCGATATCGTCTTCCAGGCCGAGCTTCAGCCCCTCAAAATGCTCCGCGCCCAGCGCCGCGCTCAACGCCCCGACCTCCACCTGCGCGGGCTCGGCGCCGCTGAAGTCCATGGCGATCTGCTCACACTCCACCCCCGGGTGCGCCGCGCCGCAGTAGTACGAATCCACACACAGGGTCACCAGCCCCACGCTGCCGACCGCCCCGACCGGGGTCATCGACACCTCCCACCAGCGATCATCGGGTGCCATGGTGGTCTCCTCCGGTGCCCAGGACTCCCCGGTGGTGTCGTTGATAAAGCGCCCGGTCATCACCGCCCGATCCGTCAAACAGGCCTTCGGGTCGGGCTCCTCAGCCCCCTCCATCATCTGCTCGGAGACGCAGCCGCAGTCGGGCTGCTCCACCTGGCGGGTGCCCTCCTCCCAGCGCCACATCCCGGTGGCCCCGGGCACCACCAGCCCGGCGATCGCGGCGTGCTGAGAGCCCAGCCCGTCGTAGACGCGCGTCTCCATCTCCCCGTCGTTCACCACGGTGACCGCATAGCGGGCGTTGGCCGCGCGCGTCTGCTCATCCTCAACCGGAGCGCGCGCCGAGGCGACCTCGCCAGTCGCATCTTCACCGCCCCGGTCCGCCGCACATCCCACGCCGGCTACCATCACCAGCATCGCCGCGCCCAACCATCTTCTGCCACCTTGCATGCCATCCTCCCGGCTCATGTCATCTCATTCATTGGATTGGTGCGCGTATGTCCTGACGTCGCCCGCGGCGCGAGCGCACACCCGCTCCACGCGCAGCCTCCACATACTCTATAAGAGCGCACCACCCGCGCTCTCTTCCCACCCCGCGTGCCTCGCCATCGTCTGACCGCCTCACCAGTCCCGACGTTTGGGTGCCTTCCTCAACGCCTTCTTCTCCCCCCGGCGCCGCTTCTCCTCGACACGCCGGCGCTTCGCCGCCCGCGAGGGCTTGGTGCGCACCCGGCGCTTCGGGCGCTGCAGGGCCTTATGCACCCGCTCGGCCATGCGCTTTCGCGCGTCTTCTTTGTTGCGATGCTGACTGCGCGTCTCACTCGACGCCATCATCATCACCCCCTCCTCGTTTATATACCCCGACAGGCGCGCCATCACTCGCCGCTTCTGCGCCTCATCGAGCGCGGTCGTCTGCGCGACCGGCCAGTGCAAAATGACCCGCGTATTCGACGTGTTCGCGTGCTGCCCCCCCGGGCCTCCCGAGCGCGTGCTCGTAAAATAGAGCTCCCAGCCCGGGATCACCACGCCATCGCCAACCTCTAAATCGTCTTCGCTCGCCATCGTCTCGTGCCTTCGCTGCATTGTATCAAGTGCCGTCGCGCCCAAAGGTGCACGCCACCCGGGGGGAATTCAAGGTCGGCCCCCGGCGCTCCACCCACCAGAAGAGCGCTGACAGCCACCCGAGGCTGCGCTACACCCCTGCATGCATCCTGTGAGCCGCCCCCCTCTTACCCCTTCCTTCCATCTCGGAGCCCCCATGACCATCTGGGTCGACGCCGACGCCGCCCCCGGCGCCGTCAAAGATATTTTGACCAAAGCCTCCCTGACCCGCGGCGTCGACGTGATGCTCGTGGCCAACCGCTGGTTGCCCAAACCCCGCGCCGCCCGCGTGCAGACCGTCGTGGTGCCCGCCGGGGCCGACGTGGCCGACGACTACATCGTGGAGCACTGCCAGGCCGGCGATCTGGTGATCACCGCCGACATCCCCCTGGCCGACCGCGTGATTGAGCGCGGCTGCGAAGTGATTACGGCCTACGGCCGCGAGCTCGACGCCGAAAACGTGCGCGAGGCCTTAAATATGCGCGACTTCAAAGAAGAGCTGCGCGACCTGGGCGTGATGACCGGCGGCCCGCCCCCTTATGGTCAGTCCCAGAAACAGGCCTTTGCCAACGCCCTCGATCGCTGGATCACGCGCAACCAGCGCGCCTAGTTGGCGGGGCTCGTGGGCGGAGCGGGCGCACCTATCACCAGGCCGCCGCCCCTACAACCACGCCTCCATCGCGTAATTATGAATCGACGTCTCGCCAATCTTCAGCTCTCGCCGCGCCAAAACCTCGAACCCCTTACGCTCAAAGAAGCGGCGCGCCGCCTCGCTGGCTTCGGTGTAGAGCCGCGCCAGGCCGCTCGCCAGCGCGTGCGCCTCAAGACGGGCATAGATCGCCGACGCCGCGCCCTGACCCGCGACCTCCGGGGCGGCGTACAGAAAATCGAGATGGCCATCACGCTCCAGATCGCCAAAGGCCACCGGCCGATCCGACGCATCGACAGCAACCAACGCCAGACGGCCATCGGTATATCGACGATGCATCTCTTCGGCGCCCGGCGCTCGCGATGCCCAGGCCTGAACCTGTTCACTTGAGTAATCGAGCGCTCCGATCACGATGACCGAGCGGCGGAACACCTCGACCAACTCCGCAGCGTCTTCTGGGCGATAGGGCCGAATCGCCGCAAAACTCTCTGCCTTCATACGTGTCGTCATCCTGGTTTTTCGCACGAGCCTCAGCGCCCCCGCACCGTCCGCATCATATCAATGCGCTGCACCAGCGGATCCACCAGCTTCGCCGGCATCGCCTCACTGACCCGCGAGCCCGAAAACTCCTCGGGCATCGTCACCGTCACGTAGTACGTGTCCTCACTCAAGCCCCGACGCGCCGCTCGCCCCGTGCGGTGGTGATAGCTCCGCTCCACCTGCTTGATGCGACTCACATCAAAGACATCCCCATAGCTCGTCGTGCCAATGCGCGACGTATGCGCGATGCGGCACCTGGACCCCACACACTCCAGCTCCGCAGAGACCGTGTCGGTCAGAAAGCTGGCGATCACCATCACACCAAACAACCCGATGGCCACCATGCCCCCGATCTGTTTGAGGGTGGAATCTTCGCCTTTCTTTTCCATTCCCATCGTCACACACCCTACATGTCCGCGCACGCGCAACGCCGCGTCGCTTCAGTTCTTCCAACCCGTCGCTTCCAAACCCTGAATGGGAATGAAACCAGCATAGAAGCTCACGGCCGCGCGTCCAGCCTCTTTTCATCCACCTGAATGGATCGACTCCGAACCAGATGACGTGGTGTGCTGCAGGCTATAAAGCGATGCGTCCTGGCACAAGCCCCCCTCAAACGCCCGAGTTAATCCTCAAAGCGGCGTAGCGGACAGTCCGTAAACAAGCCGCCTAGTGGACTTTCCGCGCTGCGAACCGGCACCATAAAGTCGATCTCGATATAAGCCCCCCCCATATAAGGCACATTTTCACCGCCATAACGAGCCAGACCTCCCGGCGAGTATCCTCGAAGACGCCCCTCCACATATCCCTGGGGTGTCCAGCGGGTGATCATGAGCGTTGCCGTCTCCTCATCCAGCCAGGCCGCAGGGGTCTGCAAAAAACCATGATAGATCTCCTCAAGGTGCACCCCACCACCGGCGGGCACCACCGTCGGGAACGGTCCGGGCACCTCGGCGGTGATCACATGCAAGTTGGGTTGATTCTCATACCCCATTTCAATGATCAGCATTCCGTCAGCATAAAGACCGGTAATGCCCATGAAGGCGCCCATGGTACCGTTGGCCATCCCACTGACCCGAATGTCATAAAAACACTCGCAATGCCCCACCCTCGCGCGCACTGAGTCCGTCAACTCCGTCCCCTCCAGGCGCGCGGTGATCGTCACCTCTTCGGCATCCCCGGGCACAAAAAGACCGTTTTGCGAGATGCTCCCGTCCGTAGCCGACCACACCGGCCGCGCGCTCGGGTCGGCGCTGGCGTACTCCGCCTCGAACTGATGGGTTTCATCCTCACTGAGGCAACGTGCGCGCGGGTTGATGCGCAAAAAGGACTTATCGCGGATCACCGCGGTCGCCGCGCGCGGCACCGGGTCACACGTCGGGCTGCGCAAGCCCCGGCTCGACCGACTCCGCAACTCCACGACCACCGGAAACGCCTCTTCGTTATCCGGCAGCACCACATCCACACTGAGCTGATTATCGTTGCGTCGCTCGTTCTCCAGAGTCGCCTCTCCCATCACGACCTCCCAGATCCCGGAGGGGTCGTGGGCATTTTCAATGGTTGATTCCAGCGTGACCGTCTCCCCGGGCAGCGCTGCCACGTTGGGCGTCTCCATCACGACCTCAATGGGCAACATATCGATGTTCTTGATCCAGCGTGAACTGGCCTCGTTGCTCTCCGGCGGAAAATGCGCTCGAGAGCCATTGGCCTTCACCTCGATCGCTCCCTCCCCAAAACGCTGCGGCTCATAGCTGTTGAGCACACCGCCCGGCCCTCCATCCACACAAAAACCCTCCCGGAAATCAGCCCCGTTGGCCCGCGACCCGATCTGCCCCGGGTACTCCACCTTGAGTTTCGAGCCGGTCATCCCCACCCGAATGTTCTCCCAGGGCCCCGGATTGAGCACACACGCACCGCTACCATCGAGCCATCCCCCCAGCGACTCCATCGGTCCGAGCTGCTGAACAAACTCCAGGAGTCCGGTGCTGATCTCGCGGGCCAGCCCATCATCAAGCCCGAAGCTGTCGAGAAGCGTATCGATCACAGACTCCCCCCCTTTGCCCGGCGTTGGATCAAAACGCCCCGCCAGAGAAAAGGCCAGATCGGCGAGCTGCTGACCGATATCTTTGGTCACATCCCACCCGGGCGCTTTGGCCGAGATATAGTAGTCAGACCACTCCTCCGCCTGTGTGTAGTCCTCCAGAAAATTCGGCGCGTAGCTTCGAACCTCCGGTGCATAAAGCTCTCGGGGATACGCGTTGGCGTGCGCGCTCTTCATCAGCTGATCGATCGTTAGAAAGATGCCCAGCAACTTACCCACAATCGCCGAGGGGGCCGGAATGCTGGAAAGCAGCCCGACCGCCTGCGCCACCATCGCCGTGCTCTCGGCCAACGCCTCCGAGGTTGCCGCCTTTCGCATGTAGTAGGAGAGGTCGTCCGAAGAGTTGATCTCCACCTCCACAAATCGGCTCAGACTGCCGCAGATGCCCTGCTGGCGGCTCCCCAGATCATCGCCAAACCCCAACCCTTCCGAGGGGCCGCGATCGGTAAAACGGGTCTCAAACCCTTCGGCTTCAAGCTCCGCCACCTCGAGAATCGCCTCGCGATTTCGCGTCGCAAAACCGAGCTTGCCCACAATCTGGTCGACCGCCTCCAGATCTTCGGCGCTCGGAGACAACTCCAGACGCTCCTCCTCAATCTGGCGTTTAAGCGAATCCGGATTGTCCGGATGCGCGGTCGCCCAGGCTTGAATCGCAAGCGGTATCGCCATCACGGGAATCTCCTCCAGATCCCCGCTCATCACCTCCTGTGCTGTAAGCCCGTAGGTCGCCAGAAGCTCGACAGCCAGCTCCGAGCTCGTCTCCAACGCCTCGATGAACGCTCCCGGCGCCGGCGGCAAAGCCTCCACCTCCCAGTCGAACTCCCCCTCACAGGCCGTCTGACCATCGTCAAAACGAAGCCCCACCGGCCCACCCTCCAACGAGTCCGGATGATGCGGCGACACGATGAAATGCGTCTCGTCCACAACGTCATAATAGACCGGCATCTTGTAGGATTCGCCCTCCTCCTCGCCGTAAATCACCTCCGCCACAAAAAGCCCCTCCCGCAGCTTCGGCCCCTCCACGTCCACATCAAAAAGCTGCAGATCGATATCCACCCGCTCAAAAGGCTCCGCCCCCTGCCGGGAGAGCTCCACGCCCTGGCAATACGAGGCAAACTCCACCTCCTCAGGCTCAGCCCCCTCGTAGACCTCCAGGTTGTTTTCGGGCTCAAAGTACTTGCTGCACCCCTCACACCCCGACGCCATGAGCCCCAACGTCACGACCATTCCGACCCGCGCCACAGCCCGCCAAGTCGAATCCTCATTGCTTGCCATCACCTTCATCACACCACCCCATTCTTATCGACGCATTTATGGTAACACGCCATGAGCAGAAGTTGACGCTGGTGGATGCGAGATTGAGAGTGACGCGGGCAAGGCGCAAAACGCAGGCGATGCTTTAGCATCGTCGAGGCTTTGCAACGCAGCTCGCGGTGCTCTCAATACAGCAGACACAGCGTCAACGATAGCTCACGGCGTAATAACTGTATGAAACACCATCAATTCTATGCCCGACGCGCACAAGCGCCTATCCCTACCCACACGAAAGATCCGCCGCCTTCGAGTGAACGTATCTAAGGCTTTTGCGGGTTCGCGCTGCACGTTGTCATTCATTGTGCTATTGGACGAAACACCCCCTCATTTGATTCAATCCCCTCTCACCACGCCCCCGGTGATCGCGCTTCTTCCCGCTCTCGCTCCGCCTCGCTCTTTTCGAACGCCCCATCCCCCGAATCATCGCTCTCGACCTGCTCCTACCCCGCCATCTGCGCGATCTCCTGCGAGATCCTCAGATAGCGATCGATTAGGCCTGCCACCTCCTCATGATCCAGAAGCGCACGTGCGTGCCCGACTCGCAACCTTCGCTTGTCCGGTCTCAGGTAGCCCCCGGCTCCAGGACCTCCAGAAGAAGCTCGCCAAACCGTGGCTGCATCACTGGCGAGGTCACCGGCTGACGACCGCGGGTGTGCACCTCGAAGTGGCGAGCACACTCGCTCTGCGCATCTCCCAGCCGCTCATCCACCGCCACGCCTTCTTTGAGCCTTCGCGATTCGATCTCCAGATCCTCGGGAAATGGCGCATCGAACTCCAATTCAAAGAGCGTCATCGGGCCACGACCCCTCGTCGGCTCACTATAGCCCGCACGCACTTGAATGGGCCCTTCCCGCACATTGAGCTTCCACGACATCCCGAAAAACGTCTCCTCGGGCGCTTCCCACCCACGAGCCTGACGTATCTTCTCCCAGAGTGCATCTGCGCGCTCCACCCGCCAGACCATGTGGAAGATGATTCCAAGCATCCCGATTCCAGTGACGACTGCCACAAGTGTTCTCAGTACTTCCGTTGGTTCTTCCACGCCCCTTACCTCCCAGGTTCTTCGACCTCATCGTTTCTCTCACCACTCCACGCTCGAGCGCGCCTCCTCCCGCTCCCACACATCCTGCGCCCTGACCTCCTCACTCACCTCCTGCCGCACCTTATCCCCCGCTCCCGTGAGCCCGGCCAACTCCGCGATCTCCTCCCCAATCTGCAGACAACGATCAACGAACACCTCCAGCTCGTCCGTCGTCATGTCTTCCTTACGGTAGCGCAACTGTATGCAACGCCTGTTTAAGACCACCTGATCGCTCATCGCGCTCAGAGCCAGAAACAACTCCCCCAGACGGGGCTGCATTACCGGCGACTCCACCCCGTGACGCCCCACCATCCGCACCTGAAACGCCTCAAAAAACTCGCCGCGCTCCTCCCCCAATCGCTCGTCGACCGCCATCCCCGGACAGAGTGTCCTCGGCTCAATGTCGAGCTCGCGGGGAAAGCGCTCATCAAACGCCATCGTGACCCCCCAGAAAAACCGACGGTCCGATTCTCTCGAAGGATGCCCCAGCCCCTGAGTGAAAACATGAAAACGGATCATACCCCTTCCATTCTCATACACCAGCCCGCCATCGGTTCGTTTGAACTTCACGCGAGCGTTGTTTTGCACCTTTTCCCACATAAAAATCCGAAGCGACCGCAAACCAGATCGTCAATACAATCACGCCGTTCATCACGACCAACGAAATCGCAGCAAAAAGTGTCTCATAGAACGTAAACTCTTCCTGCATACTCACCCCCTTGACGCCACTTTATGTGTTGGCACGTGTTTATCGCTGCTTACCTTCTCTCCCTTGCCGCCGGTCGACGCGTCCAGCCCGGCCATCGCCGCGATCTTCTGCGCGTGTGCCATCCCCTCATCGATAAGCCTCCCGAGCACCTCCTGATCCAGCGTCAGCCGCATCGTATGCCTCAGGCTCAACCGCCCCTTCTGCAACCGCACCCGCACCCCGGGCCGATTCACATCCAGCATCACCTGCGCAAACTCCGGGTTGGCCAGGCGCCCGAACACCTCACACTCCGGAGAGGGCTTGTGCACGGAGAAGGTATGATGAAAGGTCCAGTCCTCAGGCCCAAAACGCGCATCGGCAGGCTGCTCACGAAGATCCGATCGACGCGGTATGACCTTGAGCGCCTCGGGAAAGGGCGCATCAAAATCAAAACGCAACACAAAACGAGGAGAGCGACCGTTGCCCCCCTCGGTGTACCCCGCCTGCATGCGCACCGCCCCCTGGCGCCACTCGGCCTTCAGCGAGATGTCCGTCCAGGCGTCATGCGGCTTCTCCCACCCCCGGGCCTCCCGAAACGCCTGCCAGAACGCATCGACGCGCTGCAGACGCCACACGTAAAACGCCATCGCCCCCAACGCGCCAAGCCCGGCGAGCACTGCGGCCACCGGCAGGATCCACTGCTCCAACGTCTCCAACACCATCGCCACCTCCCCGGCATCATGTGCGCGCGCCCCTCAGGCCCGCCACCTCGCCACGTTTGCTCCCTGAGCACACCATCTCACCATCGTCGGATTGAGCGCTCGTTGTAGCAGGCCGGGCGCCGGGGCTCAAAGCGTCCCGACGACGTAGAAGTTTACTTAGCTCTAACCACACGCATCCCTGGCCTGAGGCAAACCTTACGACGCCGTGAGCAGAAGTTGACGTCGATAGCTGCGAAGCCGAGAGCTTCTCGGGCAAGGCGCAAAACACAGGCGATACATGACTATAGTTGCGTTTTTGCAACGCTGCCCGAAAAGTTCTCAACGCCGTAGATACGGCGTCAACGATAGCTCACGGCGTGATTACGATGCCTGTAGAATCAAACTCGATGGTGCTTGATGACGAGTGATGTCTCGAAGAGCAGCTACTCACTAGCGCCCATCCCCCAAATCCCCAAAAACGCGACATTCTGGCACAGACCATCGCCTCGACCTCACCCCCAGCGTGGTTTTTTGCAACAGACCATCGCCTCGACCCCACCCCCACCGTGGTTTTTTGCGACATGCCATCACCCTGGACGCGCTTTTTTGCCACCCGATGCCATCCCGCATCCCTTTTGCTGCCGTAGAAGCATGCATCAGGGCATCGAGCATCGCCCGACGCCCCGCGATCAGCGCGTCAGCACGCGAACGCCCACCGTCGCCCCCGGCCGCAGCTGGACCTGCTCTCCAAACATCCAGCCTCCGATAAAACCTTCGGGGAGGGCGTTGCCGGATTCATTGGCCAGATCCAGCGTCAGCGTGGGTCCGCCAAAGAGCGCCAGCCGCTCCCCGAGCCCCACTGCGAGCATCGGGCGAAGCTTGAACATCGAGAAGGGCGTGCGCCAGCCGCTGCTGATAAGCGCAGTTGCGCCGGCGTCGAGCGCAAACTCCAGCGCCTCGCTGAGCTCGGCGCGCCAGCCCATGCGAATCGAAAGGGCGAGCGTGGGCCCCTGGCCCTCCCCGCGTCCAAAGGCCTGCGTTCCCACGCCGTAGCTATGGTAGAACGCCCCGGCGCCGTGACGTATCCCGGCCTGCAAAAGCCCCTCATCGGAGATTTCGGCTTCCGGGTAGACGTAGCCTCCGCGGTAGATGCCCACCGCCGCGATGCCAGCGTGCTCGCCAGTGGCCACGTTGACCACGCCCACTTGAAATCCGTGCGCCTTGCCGCCTGTGATGTTCACGCCGCCGATCTGCAGACCGTGCGTATCGCCCCGGGTCAGGTTGAGCGCCCCGCCGATCTGCAGCCCCCGAAAGTCGCCCCCGTTGATATTTGCTGCCCCGCCGATTTGCAGGCCCTGCACATCGCCGCGGGTCAGGTTGAGCGCCCCGCCGACCTGCGCCCCTTCAAAGGCTTGCGGATTGAGGTTGAGCGCTCCGGCCACCTGCAGCCCTTGCACCGAGCCCCCGTTGACGTTGGCTGCCCCGGCCACCCCCAGCCCGCTCACATCCCCACCGTTGATGTTCAGAGCACCGGCCACCTGCAGTCCCTCGACCGATCCCGCGTTGATGTTGGCCGCCCCGCCCACCCCCAGCCCGCTCACATCCCCACCGTTGGTATTCAGCGCACCGGCCACCTGCATGCCGGCGCGATCGCCGGCGTTGATGTTGGCCGCCCCACCCAGCTGGAAGCCCTGCACATCCCCGCGGGTGACGTTGAACGCTCCGCCCAACTCAAAGAGACGCGTGCCCCCGCTCAGGCCTCCAACCATATTGAACGACACCACGCGCGGCGCATCTGGCAACGCCGACGAGGTTCCCACGTAGGGGAAGAGATCCAGGCCGAAGACGATCGCGTCATCACCCGACCGCGGCTCCACAGCGTCTTCAGCATGTAAGGGCGACGCCAGCACCAGAAGCCCCGTCATGCTCACCAGAAACATCTTTGTATGCATCATAAACCATCCCCTGTATCGACCGGTCCGACAAACACCTGAAACGCTCTACCATCTCCACACGACAATCACGTCATACATCATCGCCTCGTCAGGGTTATGCGTCTCAAAAACGATCACCCGTCGCTCGCCGCGCCTACCTCATCCATCCGTTCCCGATCGATGCCCCTTCTTTCTTCGCGAGCCTTTTGCTCTCTGCTATCACGCGTTAGGGCGCACGCCCCCACGACCCTGCTCACGACCATTGGAGCTCCACGATGCCCCCAGACGCTTCATCTCCCTCCCCAAACGAAAACCCGCCCGCGGTCATGGCCCGTAGTCTGCGACGCACCTTTGGCGAGTTTGTGGCCGTCGACGGCATCGACTTCGAGATCGAGCGCGGGGAGTGTTTTGGATTTCTGGGGCCGAACGGCGCCGGCAAGACCACCACGATGCGCATGATCTACCGCGCCTCCCCGGTCGACGGGGGCCGCCTGGAGGTCCTGGGGCTGGACGCGGCAAGCGGCGATTTCGACCGCCAGATCAAAGCGCAGATGGGGGTGGTGGCCCAGGAAGACAACCTGGATACCGAGACGACGGTGCGCGAGAACCTGCGCGTGTTCTGCCGCTTTTACGGCATGTCGACCGCCGAGGCGAACCGGCGCTGCGACGAGTTGTTGGAGTTTGCGGGCCTGGTTGAAAAATCCGACCAGCGGGTGCAGGCCCTCTCCGGGGGCATGAAGCGCCGGCTGATGATCGCGCGCGGGCTCATCAGCCGCCCGCGCATCGTGATCCTGGACGAGCCCTCCACCGGGCTTGATCCCCGCGCTCGCCAGAACGTGTGGGACGGGCTCGCCAGGCTGCGCGAAGACAACGTCACGCTCGTGCTCACCACCCATTATATGGACGAGGCCGAGCGCCTCTGCGACCGCATCGCCATCATGGACCGCGGGCGCATCGTGGCCTGCGACTCCCCCACCGGGCTCATCGCCCGCTGCAGCGCCCCGCAGGTCATTGAGCTCAGCCTGCGCCGCGGGCCGCTCCCCGAGCACGCTCAACCCCTACTCACTCGGGCACAACGCGTGGAGCATCTGCGCGACCGCGTGCTCCTCTACGTCGACACCCCCGAAGATCTTGTGGGCGACCTGACCAAAACACTGCCCGACCACCCGGCGATGGTGCGGCGCGCTTCTCTGGAAGATGTCTTTCTGGAGCTCACCGGCCGCGGCCTGGAGGATTAATCGATGCGACTTCCCGGCGACATTGATGTGAAGATGGCCCTGGCGGTCTGGTGGCGAAACGCCACCGTGTACCGCCGCACCTGGCTCAAAAACATCCTCCCCAACTTCTTTGAGCCCCTGCTCTATCTTGTGGGCATGGGGCTGGGGCTCGGTTTTTATGTGGGTGAGGGCATCAGCGGACAGGATTATATCGCCTTTATCGGTCCGGGGCTTTTAGCCTCGGCGGCGATGAACGGCGCGGTCTTTGAGGTGACCTACAACCTCTTCATCAAACTCAACTTCGACCGCCTCTACGACGCCTACCTCTGCACGCCGGCCCAGATTCAGGATGTCGCCGCTGGCGAATTGATGTGGGCGGTGACCCGCGCCTCGATCTACGGTGCGGGATTTTTGATTGTGTTGGCCGGCATGGGGCTTGTGGGCTATCCGATCCTCACCAGCCCTTTTACACTCTTAATGCCGGCGGGCGTGATGCTCATCGGCGCATGTTTTGGCCTCATCGGGATGTGGTTTTCGACCTTCATTCGCACCATCGATCTCTACTCGTATTTCTACACCCTTTTTATCACGCCCCTCTTTTTGTTCTCCGGCATCTTCTTTCCGGTAGAGCGCTTTCCCTTCGGCCAGGAAATCGCCTGGTGCACACCTCTCTACCACGGGGTGCGCCTGATGCGGGGGCTGGCCTCTGGCGAGCTCACGCCGGAGGTGGGTGTGAGCGTGCTCTGGCTTGCGGCACTCTCACTGCTCCTGATGGCCATCGTCCCCGGGAGAATGAGGCGGCTGGTGTACGGCTGAGCGCTCGCGGCGCCTGGAGCGCTACTTCTTAAACAGCGCCTCCAGCTTCGCCCGAGCCTCATCAGCCTCACTTCGCACCTCCTCCCCACCATCGCCCTTCGGGGGCGCGGGCCGAAAGAAGTCACAGAAATTCGCCCGCTCCTTATCGCGCACCGGCTCACTCACCGGCTCCCGACAACTCTTGGAGGCGTGGGTGTCGTAAAAGCGGCAATTCTTGCACACGCGCATATCCGCATCACAACCCGGGCAGGTCGTGGTGCGAAACACGCCGGTGAGCTCGGCCTGGCGGCCGCAGTTAAAGCAGGTCAGGTGGATCATCTTCATAAGGTCGTTCCTCACACTGAAAGACACGAGCGCCGCGCACAGCCTAACCCGCACGCTCCGCCGGGGTCGAGATGCGACGCGTGCGTGAACCCACGCCGCGCTCGCCAGAAGCACTTCGGGAACGTTCACCCTCTTCTCTGCGTTCCCCGCCCGAGACATCCCCCAGGCATGAGCCCCCAAACCAACCGCGCATCCAGGGCGGCATCCAGGGCGTTGATGCTGGTGGCGCCCTTCGTTGTTGATTTTTTGTGCCTCCCCCCAACCATCAACGTCGGAGGGCGGCATCCAGCAAGGAGCAAGGATGAAGCTGTAGCAGCGCTACCGCGAATC
>NZ_VOSL01000126.1 GCF_007997005.1 Lujinxingia vulgaris
GTGGCCCGCGGCGTGTGCGACCAGGATAGCGCACGCGACGCGTTGCTGATGGCCCAGGCGGTGCTCGACGGAGAGCTCTCGGCGGGGCAGGGCGACGCCGAGCTTGTGCAGCTGGTCGGCAGGCTCAGCGCGCGCTGGCCGCAGGGGGCGCGTCAGGCAGGCCTGCAGCCAGCGCGCGAGCCTGGGCGGGGTTGATCATATGAATAAAGGCCAGCTCGCCCTCAAGCTGGCGGCGGCGGGTGGGGTCGTCTTCGCCGCGGGCGCAGGCCTGGGCGTAGCGGTGGATGGCTGCGCGCAGTCGGCGTCGGCGCGCCCGCGGCGCGCCCGGGGTCTGGTTGACGACCACGCCGGTGACTTGCTGACGCTGGCCGCGGCGCTGAACGCGGGTCTTGTCGGCGGCGATCTCAAAGCCCTCGTCGGTGATGATCTGGCTGGCCAGGCGCATCAGGGAAGCGATGTGGGTGGGATCATCGCCGGAGAAACACAGGTCGTCGGCGTAGCGGGTGTAATGTAAGCCCAGGCTGCGAGCCAGGCCGCTTAAGCGACGGTCGAGGCGCGAGGCGATGGCGTTGGCCAGCATCGGGCTTGTGGGTGCGCCCTGGGGCAGGCTGCGCGAGGCGGTGGGCGTGTAGAACTGCTCTCCGTGAACGAGCACCGCCTGGCGAGGGGCTTCGGTGCATAGCAGCGCGAGCGTTGAGGCGACCTCCCAGCCGTAGCCCATCGCCAGCAGAAAGCCCCGCACTCGCCCCACATGCAGCGCACCGAAGAAGTCGCGCAGGTCGAGCGTAAGGAGAAATTCGCGCTGGAGATGAGGTCGGGCGTTGGTGGCGATGGAGCGGCCGGGCAGAAAGGCATGGGCGGCGCGGTGCACGGGAAGACGGTGGAGCACAAGGGCCAGAAGATCGCGCTGGATGGCCTTGAGCCGGGGTTTGGGGGCGAGGATCGGCCGCGGCTCCCCGCTGCGTTTGGGGATGGTAAAACGCACGTAATGAAGGTGCGGGTCGGCCAGCCGGTGGCAGGCAAAGTGATAGAGCTCCGAGGTGCTCAGCCCCAGCGCGCGCGCCACGTCGTCGTCGCAGCGCCACACCGGAAGTCCTCGCTGCCGCAGCCGTCCGCTGCGCGTGCGGCGGCGGGTCTGGGAGGGATCGGCGCTGCGCAGAGAGGCCGTGAACCGGCGATTAAACCCGGGGGAGGGGGGAACGCGCTCTTCGCAGATCGAGGCCTGCTCGGAGGTCTCCAGCGCAGGAGGCTCGGGCTGAATCCAGTCGCGCAAGCGTTGCCACAGGCTCATCGACGCTCCTCGGGCCGAATGGGCAAAGGGGGTGAGCCACCCACGAGGCGACCTGCGACGCTCTGGCTCCGCTTCTTCCACAGTGTGGGAGAACCGGCGAGGAGATCGGAAGATGGTGCCGCCGCGGCGAAACGCACGCGGCATGTTCGGCTCGCGCGCGGTGGCTCACCCCTGGGTCAAAGATGCGCACAGCCCGAGCCTCACCAACACCGCGCCGGCTCAGTCCGCGTCGCGCGCCTGAAGGATCGGCCGGTAGCCGGCGAAGACGTCCGGGTAGCGCAGCTCGATCTTCAACTCGTCGATCAGCCGCCGGTTGCTCACCCGGGCGCTGTTGGTCCAGCGCGCCACGATGTCGGGGTTTTGCACCCGCCGGGCATAGTCGTCGATGCTCACCGGCTCGGGCATGGGCAGGCCGGTGTGCTCGCAGACAAAGCTCACCAGATCGCGCACTGCGGTGGGCTGACCGTCGCTGACGTTGTAGGCGCGTGAGCCCTCGGGGGCGCGAAGCGCTGCGGCGAGCGCGGCCTGAGCGAGGTCTTCGACGTGGATGCGGTTGGTGATCTTTTTGCCCCCGTCGACCAGGGGGTAGCGCCCGCTCTCCAGGCGCCCCAGGATCGTGCGCCCGGGCCCATAGATGCCGACGATGCGCAGGGTGTAGCCATCAATGCCCTCGGCGCCGAGCACGGCGAGCTCGGAGTCTCGCCGCATCTTTCCCTGGGGGCTTGAGGGGCGAAGCTCGGCGTCTTCATCGATCCACTGCGCGTTGTAGTCGCCGTAGACCGAGGTCGAGGAGAGGTACACAAAGCGTGTGCAGCCCTGCTTTTGCGCGACCTCGATTGTCGCGAGCAGCGGGATGAGGTGCTCGGGCGGGGCCTCCTCGCTGCCCGGGGCGTAGCCCTCGGCCAGGGGGGGCACCGAGTAGATCAGCGCGGTGTCGGCGTCGAGATGCTCGCCCAGCGGGCTGGCGTCGGCGCTGGCCTGCCAGTCAAAGACCTCGGCGCCCATCGCTTCGAGCGCCTCGCGGCGTTCGGCGTTGGAGGTCGTGGCCACCACCTCAAGGCCGGCCGCGCGGGCCTGACGTGCGATCTCAAGGCCGGTGTATCCGGCACCTACCATCAGAATTCTGGAGAGGGTCATAGCTCCTCGAAATTTTTTTAAAAGGAAGGGCAAAAATGTGTTGTCAGCTCAACAAACCCGTGTTACTCAGAATGCCCGACGCGGGCGTATAACTCAGCGGGAGAGTGCTTCCCTCACACGGAAGAAGTCCCTGGTTCGAATCCAGGTACGCCCATTTAAAAAAGTTCAGTCAGAATCGCAACAAGAGGCCCCACGTTCGTGGGGTCTTTTTGCGTTTTGGGTGTTGCGTGGGCTCGCGTTGAAGTGCCTCTGCGTCAGACGCACACATGGGCTTGCCGCGACGCTTCGGGTCCGTACCCACCTTGAATCGAAATCACATCACGAGGGGACACACGGCTTTGTGACGACTTTATTAACTCTTACGGGCAGTTGCACCCCGTGGTTGGCATGACGCGTTCTGGGCGTTACTATTTGTAAAGCAACATCCACCCAGCCCCCGGAGTGACATCATGAGTTCGAGAAGCGACCTGAGAGAGCATGCCCATCAGGCCAGAGGACAGTTGTGCCAGGAGCTTCAGCGGCTCGCTGAGCGGGTGGGGGCCCAGGGTGCGGTCTTTGCGGAGGTTCGTCTCGCTGGCGAGCGCATGTGCTGGGCCCGTCCGGTGCGGTGGGGGACGCTTGTGGGCAGCCTGCCGGAGGATGGGCAGGCGTTGGACGAGGCGCTGGTCGAGGAGATCTGGCGGCCGGGCGATGAGAGCTTTCGCCGTTTTCGCACCGCCGCCGATGCCTGCGGGGGGAGCAGGGACGTGGCGCGGACGTTGATCTTTAACGAGGATCGACTGGTAGGCTGGGTGGGGTTTGTGAAGCGCTCGGGCACGTTCACCCCCTCGGAGCTCGACGCGCTCTCGCAGGAGATCGAGCGGCTGGGCGATATGGCGCGAAGTTACGGGCGAGCGACGGATGCGATGATGGAAGCGTGTGTCGGGTTGAGCCTGGTGTTCGCGTCCAGGGAGCGCGTGGCTTACCGCACCGAGCTCAAGGGGGGATGCTTTGATGAGGCCGATCTGGTGCGTTTTGGCGAGCTGTGTTTTGAGCCGCGGGAGTCGCCCGGGATGCTCAAGGGGTGGCTCTTGAGGGTACAGGAGGTGGAGGGGGATGCCGGCGCCGGGCGTCTGGTGCATGTGGAGATCGCGCCGCGGGCGGAGCGGGCTCCGGACTTTGCGCTCACCGAGATGCAGCGGCGCGTGGCGGAGTATGCGCGCTCGGGGGCGACGGTCAGCGAGATCGCGCGCACGATGGGCAGGAGCCCGCATACGATCAAGACGCACCTCAAGAGCGTGTATGAGCGCCTCGGCGTGGCCAGCCGTCTGGAGTTGGCTGCTCGTCTGGGCGGCGGGGAGCTCGTCTGAGCTTCCGGGGGGGCTTGCGCCATCGACACCACGGGGTTGGCCAACCGGCGAGTTGCCTTAAATATGGGGGGGCATCCCGGCGGCGTAGGGCCGCGCGCGGGTGGCGAGGTGTTGGATGGAGCTCAGGGCGCGCGCGGCGCGCCGGGGAGAAGTTATGGATCGATGCAGGGTCATGATGTTGGCCAGCAGCGCGCTTGTGGCGGGGGTTGTGCTGGGGGCATCCTGCGCCTCCGGGGGTAACGCCAACGCCCCGGCTCCGGCCGAACCGTCGAGCCCGGGGCAGGTTGAATCTGAGGAGGCGCGCGTGGTGGAGGTGCTCGAAGAAGAGGTCCGCTTTGAGGCGGCCCGCACCACGGTGCACGGCACGCTGACGCGTCCCCGCTTTGAGGGTGTGGCGGCCTCCGAGACGATGCGGGTGCCGGCGGTGGTGCTGGTGGCCGGCAGCGGGCCGACCGACCGCAACTGGGAGAGCCCGATCTTGCCTGGCGAGAATGGCTCGGCGCGTCTTCTGGCGCAGGCGCTCGGGGAGCAGGGCATCGCGGTGCTGCGCTACGACAAACGCGCCACCGGGCAGACGGCGTTTCCCGGCGATCTGCGCTGGGAGGATTACCTGGCGGAGATCGAAGGGGCGCTGGGGGTCTTGAGCGCGCATGAGGCCATCGACGCCGAGCGCCTCTTTGTGGCCGGGCATAGTGAGGGGGGCGCGCACGCGCTGCGCGCCCTGCAGCAGGAGGTCGACTCGCCGGCCGGAATCTTGCTCCTGGCGACGGCCGGGCGATCGCTCGCGGAGGTGATCGCCTGGCAGATCGAAAACCAGCTGCTGGCCGCCGGCATTGAAACGTCGCGGGTGCAGACGGAGGTGGCCAACCTGGAGCGCGCGCTGGCGTCGATCGCTTCCGGCCAGAAGGTGCGCGCCTCACAGGTGAGCATGTACCCCGGGGTGGTGCAGCTTGTGGCGTCGTTGCAGGCCCAGGATGCCCAGGCGTTCAGTCAGGCGATCCTGGGCTGGTCGCCGACCGAGGCGTTTGCGGAGGTGGAGGTGCCGGTGTTGATCTTGAGCGGTCGCAAGGATCTGCAGGTCGACCCGGAGCTCGATGCGCGGGCGCTGGCCGAGGCCGCTCGGAGCGCGGGGGTGGACGTGGAGCTCGTCCTGGTCGAGGACGCCGATCATGTGCTTAAGCATCAGCCCCTGGCGCGCGAGGAGCTCAACGCGCAGCACGGACTTCTCTACAACCAGGCCGGTCGTCAGCTCGATCCGCGGGTGGTCGAGGCGATCGTCGACTGGGTGCAACGCCACTGAGAGGGCGCCGCCTTAAGACAACGTGACGATCAAAAAAAAACCGCGCCCGAGAGGGGCGCGGTTTTTTTAAGGTCGGCGCATCCCGCGTGTGCGGGATGAGGTCATCACTCGACGACGATGCTCACCGAGCGTTCGATCTCGCGGACGATGCCACCGGTCTCGGTGCCGCTGAGGTGGAAGCGCAGCAGGTTCACCTCGTGGGTTCCCGCGCTCAGCTCACTGGAGGGGATGGCAAACTCTTCCTGATCGGCGGCGCGCGAGGAGCGCTCGATCTCGGTGTCGTTGAGCGAGAGGACGGCGAAGACCGTGCCGCCGATGGGCTCAAAGTCCACCGGGATATCGGCCGTGGCCGGGTAGGTCTGGCCGTCGACCGGCGCGATGATGCGGCCGTAGGGCTCGCTCTCATCGGTGTAGAGGCGCGTGGTGAGGATCGAGCCTTCAAAACTCGCGCGGTAGACCGCGGCGGTGCCGGTGGTCTCAGCGGTGTAGACGCCGCCGCCCTGGTGGGTCAGGTCGATCCAGGTGAAGTCCTCGTTGGAGCTTGCGCCCTCCTCGCCAAGTCCGATGCGTACGGTGGCGGTTGTGATGGGAAGCTCCTGATCTTCGTCGGTCTCGGTGGGACGAGCGACGAGCTCGGCGGTGAACTCGACGGGGACCTGGGCCGGGTCGACCTCTTCGTTGCCGTTGGCCACCGCGCGGTCGGGGTAGGCGCGCACGTACATCATCGTCTCGGCCCATTCAAAGTCGGCGATGGCGTCATCGTCACCGCCCGGCTCACCGGTGTCGTCGCCGGCATCTTCCTCAGGCTCACCGGTATCTTCGTCGGGCTCACCGCTGTCGCCGGCGTCGGCGTCGATCTGTCCGCTGTCGGGGGTGTCGTCTTCGGGGTCGTCGCCACCGCAGGCGGTGAGGCTGAGGCCGGCGGCCAGGCCAAGGGTGAGCAGACGAAGCATCCAGGTCGGGGAATTCATCAGAGATCTCCACAAGATAGAGGGTAGAACGCGGCCGGGTGGCCACTCAAACGCTCAGGGTCGACGTGTTGCGACGTCGACGTGGGGGCTTGGAGCCAATGCGAGCTGATGGCGCGATGATGGTGGTTTTGGCGGCGTGGTGCAACTTCTTTGGCGCGCGGGTCTAACGCGGGGGGCGCATCACCCGCAGGGGGGGGCGGGTGGACCGGCGCGAAGGGCGCAAAAAGGGAGGGCGCACTCGCTGACCGGCTGACCGGCCGCGCCCCGGCGCGCAAGGGCGCCGGGGCGGTGCGGGCGACTTAGAAGTCGACCACCTGGTGGGGGGGGATGGTACCCATGACCTCGACGAGCTCCACACGGGTGGAGATGTCCAGGCGGCGGTAGATGTGCTTGAGGTGGGTCTTGACGGTATGCGGGCTGCGGTCGAGCAGACGCGCGATCTCATCGACGGTCGCGCCGCTGGTGGCCATGCGGGCCACCTCGATCTGGGTGGGGGTGAGCACCAGCTCGGGCGCGATGCGCGGGTAATCGGCCGGGTTGAGCGTGATGAGGTAGGCGCGGGGGCTTCCCAGCGCGTGCATCGGGGTGACCTGGGCGCTCATGCCGGCGAAATAACGCGGCGTCTCTCCCGGCTGAAGGGTCAGCTTGTAGAGCTCGTCGCGGTACTCGTCGTGGAACCAGGGCTGGGCCGAGGGGCTGGCGTGGAGGATGTCGCCGTCGGGGCTCATCAGCAGGTAGATGGTCGAGCGGGTGTCGGCTTCGAGCTCGGCGCGGTGGGCGCGGATGAGCATGTCTTCGAGCGTGGCCACCAGGGGGTTGACGTGGTGAACCGCCGTGGGCGCGAAGGTACCCCGGCCGGCCAGACGCCACAGGCCAATCCAGCCGACGAAGCGGGCGCCGGAGTAGACCACCAGGCCCAGCCAGTCGGAGGCGCCGAGGCGCTTGGGCCAGTCGCCCATGCTCAGGAGTTCGCCATCGGCGCCGACGAAGTGCAGATCGCGGCGCTGGCGAGCGGTGATGAACTGGGTGCGCTCCTCGGCGGCCGGCGCGCGAATGACCGACTCGAGCAGCGAGGGCAGCGGCTCATCGCGCATCTCCATCAGCGGCTCGCGCAACTTCGGCGCGCCCACGATCAGGCTGGTGCCCAGATAGAGGTGCCCCTCGACGTCGCGGGCGTCGAAGTAGACCGCGGCGTCGGCGTCGGCGCGATCGATGAGCAGGTTAAGCGCATCCAGGCGCAGGCGATCGGCGGTGCGATCGGGGTTAATGGGGGTCGAAGAGGTGATGGAATCGCGAGACATGGTGCGGGCTCCTGGGCAGCGATGGGGGTCGTCGCGTGGGGGCGCCCAATCTACATGAGGGGACACCGTCACGCTCGGCCCCCGGGCACCGAAACAAGACATTAACACGTCAACCTAACTGATTATGTACCTCTTGACTGTACCCCAATCGGGCGGTCAGCTCCAGTTTAGGCGCCGGGGGCAGCGAGAGGTGTTTAGCTTTGGAGCACATCGAGAGTCTGTGTGGGCCGGGAGCCCGTGGCGAGCGAGCGTGGAGGCGGCGATGAGCGATCGTGTGGAGGTGCTCTTAATCGAAGATAACCCGGTGCATATGCGCCTGATCGAGAACCTGCTCAAGCGGGGGTTGGAGCTGAACTTCGAGGTGCGCATCGCCGAGCGGGTCGATCAGGGGCTGGCGCTCTTTGAAGAGAAGCCGGCCGATGTGATCCTGCTCGATTTGATGCTCCCGGACAGCGAAGGTTTCGAGACCTTTCTAAAAGTGAAGGGGCGCGTGGAGCCCACGCCGATTGTGATCCTGACCGGGCTCGATGACATGCAGCTGGCGGTGCGGGCGGTGGAGTCGGGGGCGCAGGATTATCTGGTCAAAAGTCAGCTCAATGGCGAGCTCTTAAGTCGCTCGGTGCGCTACGCGCTGGAGCGGGCGCGGGCGCGCGCCGGCGAGTGGAAGTCGCCGATGCTGCGCCTGGCGCACCAGCAGTTTTTAAAGGCCGCGCAGCTGATGAATCTCGATGATAACCTGCGGCAGAGGTTGCTTTTTCCTCAGAGATCTCAGGTGGTTACGCTTCCTTTTCGCCGCGACGACTACGGGCAGGTGGAGACGGTCTTTGGCTACCGCGTGCAGCACGTGCTCACCATGGGGCCGACCAAGGGCGGGGTGCGCTATCACCATGATGTGAACCTCGGGGAGGTGACCGCCCTGGCGATGTGGATGACCTGGAAGTGCGCCCTGATGCATCTGCCTTTTGGGGGCGCCAAGGGCGGGGTACGGGTGAGGCCGGACACCCTCTCGCGCCAAGAGCTGCAGCGGCTGACCCGGCGCTACACCTCGGAGATCATCGATGTGATCGGGCCGGATAAGGACATCCCGGCGCCGGATCTGGGGACCAACGAGCAGACGATGGCCTGGATGATGGACACCTACTCCGAGCAGGCCGGCCACGCCGTGCCGACGGTGGTCACGGGCAAGCCGGTGGTGCTGGGAGGCTCACGCGGCCGCAAGGAAGCCACCGGCCGCGGGGTGGTCTTCGTGATCGAGGAGGCCGCGCGTCAGCGAGGCTGGCGCCTCGATGAGCGGACGGCGGTGGTGCAGGGCTACGGCAACGTGGGCAGCCACGCGGCCCGATACCTCGATGAGCTGGGCGTGCGGGTGGTCGGCGTCAGCGATCATACCGGCGGGATCTTTGATTCGACGGGCGTCGATCTGGAGAAGCTCGACGCCCATGTGGCCGAGGTGGGCACTCTGGAGGGCTACGCGCAGGGCGATCGCCTCACCAACGCCGAGCTGCTCGAACTCAAGTGTGACGTGCTGGTGCCGGCGGCGGTCGAGAACCAGATCACGGCGTCCAACGCCGGGAAGTTGCAGTGCGAGCTTGTGGCCGAGGGGGCCAACGGGCCGACCAGCACCGAGGCCGATGACATCTTGACCGAGCGGGGTATCACCGTGCTCCCCGACCTTCTGGCCAACGCCGGCGGGGTGACCGTCTCGTACTTTGAGTGGGTTCAGGGCATTCAGAACACGATGTGGACGATGTCGGAGGTCAACGAGCGCTTGCGCGCGCTGCTGCAGGAAGCCTACCGCCGGGTGGTGGCGCAGTCGGAAGAGCTCAGCGTCGATCTGCGCACCGCCGCGCTCATCGCCGGCGTGGACCGGGTGGCGCGGGCCAAGTTGATGAGGGGGCTTTACCCGTGAGTTGGATGCTCGAGACGATGGCGGGTGAGCCGAGCAAGGCCACGACTCGCCCGCGGTGGCGACGGCCGGGACGCTGGCTGATGGTCCTTGTGGCAGTGGTCGGCGTGCTGGCCAGCGCCGCGGGCTGGTGGTGGCTCGCGCTTAAAGAGCGCGAGCATGTGCAGAGCCAGTTTCATCGCGACGCGCAGCTCTACGCCGACAGTGTGGAGCGCCGGTTGGTCGATAAGCGCAGGATTCTGCAGGCGGTGATCGCCTTCCATCAGGGCTCCTACGACGTGGAGCGGCGCGAGTATAACGCGTTTATGGACACCTTTTTGCGAGGCCGCCAGCAGGTGGCGTTGATGGCCTGGGCGCCGCGGGTTCCGCAGGCGGCCAGGGCCGGTCATGAGGCCCGGGGAACCCGTGAGTTGGGGCGACCTTACAGGATCCTGGAGCAGACCGGAGATGAAGAGGTGCGCGTGGCCGGAGAGCGCCCGGTTTATGCGCCGATGTTCTACTCCTGGCCCGTCCACGTGAGAGTGCCGCCGGGACTGGACTGGTTGGCGGTGCCCCGTGCGGCCGGGGCGATGCAGAAAGCGCGCGCGCAGAACGCGCCGGTGATGGCCGGGCCGCTGGATCTTGTGGGCACAGATCCGGGCTCGATCCTCTACGGACTCTTTGCGCCGATCTTCAGCGTCCCGGAGGATCGCGATGGAACGTTTGAAGGCTATGCAATCGCGGTGCTGCACGTGCAGGCGACGATCGCCGAAGCGATGCAGGTGCGCCCGCCCATCGACATTGAGTTTGAGCTGATCGATGAAGGTGCCGAGGGCGGCCCTCAGCTTGTCTATGCCTGGTCGGGAGCAACTAAGCAGCCGGTCGACCCGCCACGTCAGGCCGGGCCAGGCGATGTGATCTGGCGAGGACAGACCGCCGCCGAGCAGGGGCTGGTCTACGATCGTCGCCTCGATCTTCCCGGGCCGCGGTGGACGCTGGTCGCGCGCCCCACCGAGGCCTACGTCAGCGAGCGCACCGACCGCAGCCCGGGCGTGTTTCTTTTCAGCGGGTTGCTGGTGACGCTTCTGAGCGTGCTCTACGTGGGCACCTCCCTGGGGCGAACTGAGCGGGTGGAGCGCCTGGTCGAAGAGCGCACCGCCTCACTCCGAGAGCACCGCGAGAAGATGCGCACCATCGCCATCGAGATGGCCCGCGCGCGCCAGGAGGCCGTCGAGGCCACCCGCGCCAAGAGCAGCTTTCTGGCCAATATGAGCCACGAGATCCGCACCCCGATGAACGGCGTGATCGGCATGGCTGAGCTGCTCGCCGAGACGGATCTCAACGCCCGGCAGCGCGAGTACCTCACGCTTCTGGACCGCTCCGCGCGCGGACTTCTGGCCCTGCTCAACGACATCCTCGACTTCTCCAAGATCGAGGCGGGGCAGCTGGAGCTGGACCGCCGCGAGTTCCGACTCATCGACACCATCGCCGAGACGCTGCAGGTGCTCGCCACGCGCGCCGAGCAAAAGGGGCTGGAGCTTGTGTATTCGGCCAGCCCCGAGGTGCCCTTTGCGGTGATTGGCGATCCGGATCGTCTCCGCCAGGTGCTCATCAACCTGGTGGGCAACGCAATCAAGTTCACCGAGTCCGGACAGATCGAGGTGCGCGTAAGCTGTGAGGAGTGTGGCGATCATCAGGTCACCGTGCAGCTTGCGGTGCGCGACACCGGGGTGGGCATCCCCAAAAAGGAGCAGCAGCGCATCTTTGAAGCCTTTCAGCAGGTCGATACCTCCTCGCGCCGCGAGTACGAGGGGACCGGGCTGGGACTGAGCATCTCGACTCAGCTCGTCAACTTGATGGGGGGCCATATCGAGCTGGAGAGCGAGGAGGGGGTGGGCACCGAGGTTCGCTTTACGGTGCGGCTCGAGCTCAGCCAGGAGCATCGCGAAGAGGGCGAGGCGAAGCTGGCCGGGCGGCGGGTGCTGGTGGTCGATGATAACGCGGTCAACCGACGACTGCTACGAGCCCTTCTTGCCAACTGGAAGGTTGAAGCCGAGGTGGTCGAGGATGTGAAGACGGCTCGCAAGCGCATCGCCGGGGCTGAGCACGACTTCGACGCGCTGATCCTTGACGTGATCATGCCCCGGGAATCGGGCCTGGTGCTGGCGCGTGAGGTCTTGGAGACGTCCCAACGTCCACCGGCGTTGATTCTGGTCTCGTCGGCCGGCGCCGCCTCCGGGCCGACTGCCGAGGCCGAACTTGGCGAAGACGTCGGTCGGCTCTGCGCCAGGCTATCCAAGCCGGTCAAACCCACCGATCTCTATGAGGCCCTGGTTCGCTGCGTGGTGGAGGGGCAAAAGGCAAGCCACATCTCCGAGGCCCGAGTCGAGGCCCGCGCCGGCGAGGGGCTCTGTGTGCTGTTGGTGGAAGATAGCGAGGTCAACCAGAAGGTAGCGCGCGGCCTGCTCGCCAGGGGAAACCATCGTGTGGAGGTGGCCAACGATGGGCAGGAGGCCATTGACGCCTTTGAGCGCGATCCGCAGCGCTACGACCTGATCTTGATGGACATTCAGATGCCGCGGGTCGATGGCTTTGAAGCCACACGCCAGATCCGCGCGCTGGAGGCTGAGCTTTCCACCGAGCGAAGCGTCCCGATCGTCGCCCTGACCGCCCACGCGATGAAGGGGGACCGCGAGCGCATGCTGCGCGAGGGCATGGACGACTACCTGGCCAAACCCCTGCAACCCGAAGAGCTGATGCGCGTCATCGAGAAGTGGCGTCCCGTCGAGGGAGAGCGCCCCGATGAGGTGACACCGGATGAGACGGAAGATCGCGACGAGGTCACGATGCGCGAGACACCACGCAGAGACGGTAAGGAACGCTCCGAGCAGGCCGCTTCGTCGAAGCAGGTCCACTCCGAGCTCTGGGACCCGGAGATTGCCGCCGGCTCCACCGGCGGAGACGACGACCTTCTTCAAGAACTCGCCGAGCTCTTTGTGGAGGAGTCATCCGGCTGGTTGCGAGAGCTTCAGGCCGCGCTGGGCCAGCGCAATGCCAGGGAGGTTCGCCGGCTGGCGCATACCATCAAAGGCAGCGCCCTGGTCTTCGGGGCCCGCAAGGTCGGTCAGCTTGCCGAGCAGCTGGAGATGATGGGCAAGGATGACGCGCTGGAGCAGGCGCCGCGTCGCTATGAGCAGCTCGTGCAGGCGACCTCGGCGCTCAACGCCGCGCTCCGATCGGATCTTCTCGACGAGGCCGACACCTCCCGCGAAGAGACCTCCTCCCACAACGGCGCCGCCGCGCCGGAGGATGCCTGGTCCAACGGCGCCGCTGATGAGGCCGAGGAGGAGCCCGACGATCAGGGGGATAATCGTCACCCCGGCGTCACGCGCCATCCCCCTCGATAAGCGTCGTCGCGGTGGCCCTTGGATGTTGATTTTTGCTATGCTCTCGCCCGCAGTTGAGATGTGAAGGCGCGCCGCACCCTCCTGGTGCGGTGAGTCAGGATGTTCTCCTTGAGGATGGCGATCATGGCGCGATGGTATGTGTGGCGAGTGCTGCTGGTGGGCGCGGCGTTGGTGTGGAGTGTGGCCTGCTCCGAAGATGTGGCTCCGAGCCAGTGCACCGGCGAGGGGTGCGTAAGCTGCGATGAGGACACCCCCTGTGAGGAGGGCTCCTACTGCGACAGCGAAGGGCGCTGCCAGGAGCAGCTCTGCGTGCCGGGCGAGTCGCAATGCATCGGCGGTGACTCGGTACAGGTTTGTGACGCCGAGGGCACGGGCTTCTCCGAGACGACCACTTGCGCCAGTGGTCAATGCTACGTCGGCCGCTGCCTCTGCACCGAGGAGGCGGGCTGCGCCGATGGCGAGCGCTGCATCGGCGGGCGCTGCAGCTGCCTGAGTGCGACCTACTGCGACGGAACCTGCTGCGGCGACGATGAAGTCTGTGGCGAAGTCGACGGCGCGCCGGCCTGTGTGCCCGCCTGCGCCGGGGAGTACTGCGGCGATCGCAACGAGGTCTGCTGTGAGGGCGACAACCCGGTGTGCGGTCCCCGTGGCGAGTGCGCGCCCAGCTGCGAAGGCCAGGGCGAGCTCTGCGGCGAAAACTTTGAGATCTGCTGCCCCCAGGGCGATGTCTGCGTCTTTGGCGAGTGCCGTACCCCCGGCGCCAGCTGCGACTTCTTCTCGGAGTGTGACTTTGGCGAGTACTGCGACCCGGCCCTCGGCCGCTGCATGCCCGACGACTTCCCCGAAGATCTGGTCTGTGAGCTCGAGTACGACTTCGACGACTTTGAGCCCGACGTGCTCTGGCGCTGGGAGGGCGTTGAGGTCGGCGGGCAGCTTCATGCCAACGTCATGATGACGCCGATGGTCGCTGACGTGACCGGCGACGGCCTGCCCAACGCGGTGTTCACCGCCTATCGCCCGAACGCCACCAACTCGGCGGTGCTGGTGGTGCTCGATGGGGAGTCGGGGGAGACGATCTACACCAACAGCACCCACGGCCTGGAGTTCGGCGCGCAGATCGCGCTGGGCGACGTCGATGGCGACGGCCGCAATGAGATCGCCGTGACCGAGAGCGGTCGGGTCTCGATGGTCGATGACCTTCAGAGCTGCCCCGACCCCGCTGCCGATGAAGACGGCTGCTACCTGTGGCGCCAGTCGGAGGCGGGCATCGCCCAGGGCTCACCCTTGCTCTACGACGTCGACGGCGATGGCGCCGTGGAGGTCGTCGCGCGCCTGCGGGTGCTCGACGGCGCCACCGGCGCGGTGCTGGTCGGCCGCAGCGATGGCTACATCTACCCCACCGTCATCGATATCGACGGCGACGGCCAGCTGGAGATCCTGGGCTCGGGCTGTCTGTGGCGCCCCAACCTCGACGCCGGCACCATGGACGAGGTCTGGTGCAACACCGCGCAGCTCCCCACCGGCCAGGATATGTACTCGGCGATGGGCGACGTGGTGGGCGGCGAGCGCGCCGGGATGCCCGAGTTTGTGATCACCGGCAACGGCAACGTCTATGTGGTCGCCGCCGAGTCCGGTGAGCTTCTGCGCCAGTCGTCGCTTCCGGGTGGCGGCAACGGCGGAGGCCCGATTGTGGCCGACTTCGACGGCGACGGCTCCGGGGAGTTCGGCATCGCCGGCAGCGGCTGTTACACCGTCTTTGATACCGACTGCATCGGCTCGGTCGACGAGGACCAGCCCGGCTGCACGCGCCCCGAGATCGCGCCCTGCACCCGCGGTGAAGACTGCTTTGAGGTCGAGGCCTGCCCGACGCTTGCCTCAAGCGGTGGTACCGGCGACGGCGTGCTGTGGAGCGTCTACATCCAGGATCTCTCGTCGAGCCGTACCGGCAGCTCCGTCTTCGACTTCCAGGGCGATGGCCGCAATGAGGTCGTCTACAACGATGAGTGCCTGCTGATGGTCTTTGATGGCAGCACCGGCAGCCCGCAGTTCCGCTTCCCCAACACCAACCGCACCTCCAGCGAGTACCCGATCATCGTGGATGTGAACGGGGACAGCCGCACCAACATCGTGGTCTCCGGAAACAACGATCAGTTCAACCGCGACTGCCGCGACCCCATCAACGCTCGCCCCGACCGCTACCCGGAGTGCCACCCCGAAGGGGGTGGCGAGCGCCCGGCCTGGTGCGACGCGGGCACCGCCGGGGTGGTGGCGTTGCAGGATCCGGAAGACCGCTGGGTGCGCACCCGCTCGGTGTGGAACCATTTCGCCTATCATATTGATAACGTTGAGGATAACGGCGCAATTGTCTCGTCGCCCGAGATGCCCTGGACGACGCATAACACCTTCCGGGCCAACCGCCAGGGCGAGGTTCCGCTCAACGCGCCCGACGTGGCGGTGACCCGTGCGGTGGCCGACGCGCGGGGTTGCCCGCCGGAGATCACCTTCTCGGTGACCGTTGAAAACCTCGGCCGCAGCGCGGTGCCCTCGGGGCTGCCCGTGGCCATCTACAACGGGTCGGGCGAACGCCTGATTCAGGTTGAGACCATCGACCGCGTCATCTCTCCGGGCGGGACCGTGCAGCTTGTCTTCGGCTACGAGGTGCGGGAGGTGGAGTATAACCGCAGCCTCGACTTCCTCATCGTCGCCAACGACGACGGGACCGGGGAGGCGCCGGTGCGCGACTGCAACGCCGATAACGCCAGCGTGCTCATCGAAGACGTGGTGTGCACGATCGTGCAATAAGGTCTGTGTGTTGGAGCGTCTTTGAAAGTCGGCGCGGTCGCGCCGACGTTGCGACTACCTGTGTATGAGAGAGTGTGATGAAGTTTACGATGACCCATGCCTTCGACTGCCCCGCCGACCTGCTCTGGGATATCTTTGATGATCCCGAGTTTGACCGCCGCCTCGAAGAGGCCACCGGCGTGCGTCGCGAAGTTCTGGAGAGCGCCACCGAGGGCGCTGTGGAAACCAAGCGGTTGCGCTGCATCTCGCTCAAGGAGATGCCCGCGGTGATGTCGAAAGCCCTGGGCACCGAGAGCTTTGAGTTTGAGCAGACCAACGCCCTGGACCGTCAAAAGGGCGAGCTGGCGTGGAAGGTGAAGCCCGCGGTGCTCGCCGACCGCATTGACGCGCAGGGGGTGACCCGGGTCAGCCCGAAGGGCGAGGGCTGCGTGCGCACCATTGAGGGGGAGATCGTCATTCGCATCCCCCTGGTGGGTAAGAAGATGGAGGGCAAGCTCACCGAGAACATCAAGTCCTCCTATGAGGAGGCCGCGCGCATCGCCCGCGAGATGGTCAAGGAGCGGGGGCTGGCCAACGCCTGAATATTTTAATCAAAGTGGGGGGGAGGCGCGGCTCAGCGGGCGCGCGGCGTCGGCAGGTCCGCCAGCGCCGGGGGGGCGTGTGGCGCTACGTTGAGCGCGACGGGAATATGCGCGCTGGCGAGCTCGGCGAGCCGTTGCGTCGCATCTTCGGGCCAGGGCGCGTCGCAGGAAAGATCGGCGTCGCGCAAAAGGCGCAGCCAGGCCGAGGCCACCTCGGCGCTGCCGTAGCGATGATCGCGGCAGAGCATCACCATCAAGGTGGTGGGGAGCTCGCCACGGCTCGTGGCGCCGAGGTAGGCGGCGACCTCGGCCTGCTCCAGGAGGGTGAGCCCGTCGCAGTACGCATGGGAGCAGGGGGCCCTATCGCCAGCGTCGTATGTGGCGAGCAAAGCGTGTGTGGCGGCCAGGCCGGCCTGCTGGATGAGGAGGAGGCGCAGAAGCTCGGCCAGGCTGCGATCGAGCTCCGGTGAGCGCTGGAGCGCCTGGCTATGCGACGTCAGGGCATCGAGGTGGGAGGCAGTGAGGACGTCGCAGCCCTTGGCTGAGAGGGTTGCGGCGCGTGCCTTAAGGCGTTGCAGCGTCTCGGGTGCGTAGCCTCGGGGGGGCATCGGGGGCAGGCGAAAGGGGGAGGTGCAGCGGGCGCCGGCGGCGTTGATGGCGCGCTCGGTCCTGGCGAGCGCCTCGCGGTGGTGCAGGCTGGCGAGGAGCGGGTCGAGCTGGTCGTTGAGGTGCAGCCGGAGCTCGGCGCGCAGCGCCTCGCGCCGGGCGGCGTGACGCTTGTTTGGGGTGTCACTGAGCATCGGCAGGATGTGCTCCTGCACGGTGCGCAGCGCGCGATCGGTGTAGACAGCCGGCACGCCGACCTCTGGCGCGTAGAAGGTGGGCGGGCCGGCCAGCGCGCCCTGGTCGAGGCGGCGGCGCCACTCCACCTCCACGGGGCGACGGTTGATGTCGATGAGCTGGCGAGCCTCGATGACGAAGGTCTGCGGCGCGTAGCTGTGATGGCCGTGATGTTCGCGGGTCTGATGGACCAGGCGGGTGGGGAGGTTCAGTTCGGCCTGGCGGAGATTCCAGCGATGGGCGAAGTCGCGCAGCCGGGCGTCGTCATCGCCGTGGAGGTGGGAATCGTCGAAGTGGGCCACGGCGCTCTGAAGGAGCGCTCGGAGCTCGGGGTCGAGGCCCTCGGAGGCGGTGTCTCGGAGCGCGGCGATGCGCGGATCCTGCGACGGACGGTCGCTCTGCGCGATGGCGTCGAAGAGGTCCGGGAGGGCGTGTGTGTGCAGGGTGATGGCCTGCGCCACAGCCTCATCGCCCTCCAGGTGGAGGTTCCTGGCGGGAGGAGGTGACACGACGGGTGTCGGGTCGCGCTCACAGGCGCTCAGGGCGATGAGCATCCCGAGCAGCAGGCCTGCGATACGTGTGCGAGGTTGTGATCGGGCGCGGTGCATGCGATGTCGAGCAGGTGAAAGATGCCAGTAGAGCCAGCAGGCCAGACGTGATCAGGAGTGTGCCCATGAGCGCCGATCAAAGAAAGCAAAACCCCAACCTCTTTCGCGCGCTGGAGATCGGCGCGATCTTGCTGAGCTTCGGCGTGCTCTATGTGGGGATGACCGTGGCCAGCGGGCTGGAGTCGGTCGCCGCCGAGTGGGGCGCCAAGGCTCTGGCGGTCGCGGTGTTGGCAGGGCTTTTGACCGCGGTGCGACGCGCCCGCCAGCGCGATGCACAGCTCGGAGTGGGGCGCCCTGCGTTGGATGGCGAGTCCACAAACGACGCCGCCGACGCCTCAGATGCCGAGCCGCGCGCCTAGCTCCTCGGCCAGCGGGGCGCTGGCCTCGTCGGTGAGAAACGCGATCTCGCGAGCCGACGCGATCATTGAGCCGCGTGACGCCGCCGCCCGAAGAAGGGGATGATCGAAGATCGCCTGAGAGGTTGCGTCTTCTTCCGGCTGGTAGCGGCGCAGGAGCGCCAGCCCCACCGCGTCGACGGCCAGCGGATCGAGGCCGGCCACAAAGACGCCGCAGCGCTCGCCAGAGGTCGCCGCGTCGAGGACGTCGATGGCGTCCAGGAGGATCAGATCCGGGGTGCGCGCCTCGACCAGCTCCAGCTGGCGGGGGATCGGGTCGCCGCATGCGGCGAGCTCCTCGTCCAGGTTATGATCGGAGCCGGGGATGCGGCTTCCCAGGAGTCCGCGCGCGCCGTGAAGTGCCATGCGCAGATGCGGCGCCTCGGCGTCGGAGAGCGCGGTGGTCAGCTGCACGTACACGTCGGCGTCCATCACCTGGCGGGGAAGCGCAAAGCCCATCTCCCAGGCCGAATGCTCGGGGTGCACGAGCCGCCACTGGTGCGAGGGGAGCTCGTCGAGCGCCAGCAGGTCAAAGCCGAGCTCCCGGGCCATGGTCGGCAGCTGTTTGGCCCGAAAGAGCGCGGCGGTGGGGTGTAGCGAGTGACGGGTCGCGACCACAAGATCGCGGCACTCCCGGGAGCGCGCGTGGCGTGCCAGCGTGGCCAGGATATGCGTGTGAGTGGAGTAAGGCGCGGGCGCGGCGCTGTGCAACGTGGGCTGCACAAAGACGCGTTTTTCTCGCAGCGTGATGTCGAGCAGCGCCAGCGCTTTTTCGGTGGCGTGCCGACGGTCGGTAGCAGCGATCAGCGCCACCGGCGTGCGTGGGAGGCTCGCGCCCTCAACGCTCGCGCCCACCCGCAGCGGCAGGCGGCGGCTCGCCGCGGGGGCGGACGCTGCGCACCCCACCCAGGCGCCG
>NZ_VOSL01000127.1 GCF_007997005.1 Lujinxingia vulgaris
CCCGTACCTCCCAGCCAACCCGCAGCGCCCCGGCCAGCACCGCCACCGCAAGCGCCGCCTCGCGCAGCTCCGCGCCGGCTCGCACCGCCCCGGCAAGCGCACCTTCCTCCACGTCCGGCGCCTCGGCGACGGCCCCCTCCACCACGACGACCACCACCACGGTCGTCGTCGAAGAGGAGCCCGAAGCTGAGCCCGAGCCGGTCGCCGAAATCGAAAGCAGCGCGGAAGTCTCCGAAGTCACCGAAGTCGAAACCCCGGCTGAGTCCGAGGTTGAGGCCGACGCCGACATCGACCCGGAGACCATCCAGGAGTTCGAGGAAGACTTCACCGTCAAGGAGCTCAAGGAGCAGCTTCGTGCCCTCGACCTTCCGGTCAGCGGCACCAAGTCGGAGCTCATTGAGCGCCTGCTTCAGGCTCAAGCTCAGGCCGAGAGTTGACGTCTCACTCGGCCCGCGCCTCGGAATTGCCATGAACGACGCCTCGCGCGCCACACTCGCCCGGCTCCTCACCACCTACTCGGTGAGGACCGGGCATTTCCGTCTGGCCAGCGGCCAGACAAGCTCGGTCTATGTCGACGTCAAAGCCACCTCGCTCACCGGCGAGGGCGGCTGGCTCATCGGCCAGGCCCTCTTCGAGGCCGCGCTCGAGCTTGATCCGGCGCCGGCGGCCATCGGCGGGCTGACCCTGGGCGCCGACCCCCTGGTCACAGCCACCTCGATCGCCGCGCACCAGGCCGGCCACACCCTGGACGCGATCATCGTGCGCAAGGCCCCCAAGGCCCACGGCACCGAGCGCTACCTGGAACATCCCCCCACCCTGACCCAGGGCTCGCCGGTGGTCGCCGTCGATGACGTCGTCACCAGCGGCGCGTCCACCCTCCAGGCCATCGACGCGCTGCGCGCCGCAGGCTTTAAGGTCGAGCACGCGCTCACCGTCGTCGACCGGCAGGCCGGCGGACGCGAGGCCCTGGCCGACATCGGCGTCACCCTTCACGCCCTCTTCTCCATCGATGAGCTCACAGGACATTAAGCCTTGGAACGCAGCCATTACCTGACCGCCCCCGACGGAACCCAGATCTGGTATGGAACCGTCGGCCGCGGCCCCGCCCTTGTCCTCTGCGATGGCCTGGCCTGCGACGGCTTTATCTGGCCCTACGTCATCGACCGCTTCATCGACGACTTCACCATCGTGCGCTGGCACTACCGCGGCCACGGCGCGAGCTCGGTGCCGAAACATCCCGAAAAGATCAGCCTCGACCAGATGTGCGACGACCTGGCGCTCGTCCTCGACGCCCTCGAGATCGACCAGGCCATCCTGGCCGGACACTCGATGGGCGTGCAGGTGATCCTCAACTTCTGTGAGACGCACCAGGAGCGGGTGCGGGCGCTCATCCCCATCTGCGGAAGTTACAAACACCCCCTGGACACCTTCCACGGATCCGACCTGATGCGCCGCGTACTTCCCTACCTGCGCCGCGCGGTCGACTCCGCCCCGCAGGCCATCCAGCGCACCTGGGAGACCGTGCTCCCTCGCCAGATCTGGTACAAAGTTGCCGTGCAGGCCGCCGAGGTCAACGGCCAGCTGCTGCGCCAGCAAGACTTCCTTCCCTACCTGGAACATGCCTCGCGCATGGATCTGAACTTCTTCCTCTCTCTGCTCTCGGCCCTCTCCCTGCACTCGGCCGAAGAGCTCCTGAGCGAGATCGCGGTGCCCGCGCTGGTCATCGCCGGTGAGAACGACACCTTCACCCCGATGTACCGCTCCGTGGAGATGAGCGAGATGCTCCCCAATAGCCAGCTCGTCGTCGTGCCCCAGGGCACCCACGTCGCGCCGCTGGAGATGCCCGACCTGGTCAACGAGGCCATGGAAACCTTCCTCATCAAGCACGGCCTGCTCGCGCCCCCCGCACACACAACGAGCCCGGCGCAACGTGCGCCGAGCTCGTCCTAATCGCGCCTTTGCAGGCTCCCGCTTAGCCGATCTGCAGGCGGAAGAGCTGCTGCCCCATCAGGATCAAATCGCCGTTGGCCAGCTGCCGCTGCCCGCGGATCTTAATGTACGTGCCGTTGCTACTCCCAAGGTCGCGCAGATAAACGCGGTCCTGGTCGCGGTAGATGCGCGCGTGTTTGCCAGAGACAAACCCGTCGTCCCGAAACAGGATCGTGCCGATCTCACGCCCCAGGGTGACCTCGCTGGTGTGCACCTCGTAGGCGCGGGTCTCCACCTCCGGCCCGCCGATCAGCGCCAGCCTTCCCCACACGCCGCGATCGGGGCTTCCCTGGCGTTTGACCTCCGCGTCGTCGCCCTTCCAGTCCGTCGGAAGCGCGTCGAGCTTATCGGCCATCTCAAAGCGCAAAAGCTCCTGGCCGACACGAATCATATCACCGTGCTCAAGCTCCACATCGTCGCGCAGCCGCCAGAAGACGCCGTTGATGCTGTCAAGATCGCGCAGCATCACCCGCCCGCTCTCGTAGCTCAGCGCGGCGTGCTCCGGCGAGAGGAAGGGATCGTTGGCGAGCACCTCATGCTCGCTCTTACGCCCGAGCGTCACACCCTTGCTCGTGAGCTCGATGCGCGCGCCCTCGGAGCCGTCCGGACGAATCACCGTCAGCTCGCCGAGCCGACGCGCCTCCTCGTCGGGCTCGCTCGTCGCAGGACGAGGACCACCGGTAAGTGTCGTCTCCTTGACCGAGGGCTCGGTCACCGTCTGCTGCAACGAGCCCCCGCACGCCCCGCAAAACTTAAAGCCCCCGGGCACCGCCGCGCCGCAATGCGGGCAGTCCATCGTGTCGGGCTGAGCTTTCGGCTTCGGCGCCTCCAGCGCTGAGCCACATCCCAGACAGAACTTAAACTCGTCCTCGTTCTCCCGACCACAGCTCTTACAAATGATCACCGGCGGCTCCCTTAAAATACGTCGCGAATCAGGCTTGGAAACAGGCTCGATTTTCTAACAAGGAAGCCCGCCCCACGCAACAACGTCGGTGACATCGCCTCCGGGCCGAACGCTGGTCCGAGGCGCCGGCGGTGCACACCATTGCGAGTGCCTCGCTGCGTGCTACCTTGAAGTGGCGCCACCACCTGGTCCTTTTGCCTCTCGGGAGACGCCCCATGATGCGTACACCCAACCTCGGCCTCATTGCTTCCTGTCTGTTGATCTTCGCGCTGTTCTCGGGCTGCGCCTCGACCCCGGATGTCGGCGTACGTGACGACTACCGCAGCGCAAAAGTACGCTCGGTGGCCGTGGTGCCCTTCTACGCGTCCGGAACCTTTGGGATGCCCTCGGCCAACTTTGAGCCCCTTCGTCTGGCGTATCAGGCCCAGGCGATGGCCTGGCTCGAAGAGATGGGCTTCGAGGTCATCGCCCCCGACGCCCTGGAGCGCCATCTTCGCGAACGCGAGCTCTGGGAGGTCTTTGACGAAGGCGTCGCCCTGCGCGGCTCGCTCCATCGCTACTTTGAGCCGGTGGACGACCAACCCGAGCCCCGCGTCGAAGTGCTCACGCTGCGAACCCTGGCCGAGCAAGACGCCCTTCCCGCGGACACGCTGCTCGTCGGGCAGATCGTCTACCACAGCCGCGGCACCTGCCGTCAGTCGCCGGAGAGCTTCACCCGCTACGCGCGCACCTCCAGCACCGCCGACGCCCCCACTGGCTTTCCTCGCCCCTGCGTCGTCAGTCATTTTCAGGCCAAACTGATCGACGCTCGCACCGGACACACGATGTGGTTCAACCGGATGTACCGGGAGTTCTACAGCCGTCAGCTCAACGAAGATATCACTCGCCGCAACATCATTCACACCGTCGCCGACACCCTGGGCGATGGATCCGGCCTTACCGATCTTCTGGCCAATGACACAGCGCCGAGCTCCGAGGCCAGCGCCGCCCGCCCCGACTGACTCAGCCGCGCCCTACCATAATACGCCCCAGGGGCTGAATCGTCAGCGCCGGGTCCAGCTCCTGGTAGGCCAGCACCACCGCATTCGGGATCTCCATCGCGACCAGACGTTTGAGGTAGCGCCGAACCCGCTGATCGGTGAGCAGAATCGGGACACGCGCCCCCTCCACATCCCCGCTGACCTGGGCGCGCACCGCCCCGAGAATCTCCTGGATATCCTCGGGCGCCAGCGTCAGGAAGCTGCCCCGCTCCCCGATGTGGATCGCGCTCTTGATGACCTCCTCGATCTCCCGATCCACCAGATACACCAAAACGCTGCCCTCCCCGCCGGAGTACTTATGGGTGATGTACGCGCTCAGCCCCGCGCGGACCTCCTCGGTGAGTTTGACCGGGTTCTTCTCGCTGCGCGCCCGGTCGGCCAGCACCTCCAGGATCGTCGGCAGGTTGCGCAACGAGATCCCCTCCTCGGCCAACCTCTTTAAGATCTCGGTCAGCTCCTGCAACCCCAGCTGCCGGGGCACCACCTCGGGGACCAGCGCTGGATAGGGCCCTTCGAGCTGGTCGAGCATCCCGCGCACTCCCTGCAGCGTCACAAAACGATGCGCGTGAGCCTTGATCGCCGCGCTCATCTTCAAGAGCACATAGTCGGCGCAATCCCAGACCTGATAGCCGGCCTCCTCCAGCCGCTCGCGCGCCTGGGCCGGCGCCCAGCACGCCGGCTGACCACTGACCGGATGGCGCGCCGCACGGGCCTCAATGCCAAACACCGCCACCCCCTCGGGATCATCGGCCACCATTACCTCGTCGAGAGGCACCTCAGCGCGCTCCACCGGGATCTCATCGAGCAGCACCGCCAGCGCGCTGCCGTGCCCATTGCCCACCCGTATGCGCACCCCGGGCACCTTGACCCCCGTCTCAAAAAAGATGCCCTCGCGCATCGCCGGAATCATCTCCCGCAGCCAGCGCTCGCGCTCCTCCCCCATCGCCTCGGCCAGCGCCGATCCCAGCTCCACGGTGAGCGGTGTCACCGCCGGGATCATCGCCCGGGCCTGTCGCGCCCCCTGCTCGGCCTCACGCTCAATCGAGGCCACCTCCCGGGCCTCATCTTCGCTCAGACCATCGCCGCTCCCCTGCGAGCGCTGCAGCGCGTAGGAGACCGCCCCGACCGCGCCGCCCAGCGCCAGAAAAGGCACCACCGGCAGCCCCGGGATCATCGCCAGCGCGATCAACAGCGCCGCCGCAATCGCCAGGGCCTTGGGCTGCTCCAGCAGCTGCGAGAAGATATCGCCGCCCAGGTGTGCCCCCTCATCATCGCTGGCCACCCGCGTGACGATGATCCCCGCAGTCGTGGCGATCAAGAGCGCCGGAATCTGGCTGACCAAACCGTCGCCAATCGTCAGAAGCGTATAGACCTGTGCGGCCTCGCCAGCCGACATCTCCAGCTGCATCACTCCAATAATCATCCCGGCCACAATGTTGATCGCCGTCATGATGATGCCGGCGATCGCGTCCCCTTTGACAAACTTCATCGCCCCGTCCATCGCCCCGTAGAGCTGGCTCTCCCTCTGCACCAGCGCGCGCCGGCGGCGCGCCTCATCCAGATCAAAAGCCCCGGCACGAAGATCGGCATCGATCGACATCTGCTTGCCCGGCATCGCATCCAGCGTAAAGCGCGCCGCCACCTCCGAGACCCGCTCCGAGCCTTTGGCGATCACCAGAAACTGAATCAAGGTGAGGATCAAAAAGATCACCGCCCCCACCACGAAGTTGCCCTGCACCACAAAATCCCCGAACGCCGCGATCACCTCCCCGGCATCGGCATGCAGGAGAATCAGCCGCGTCGACGAGACGTTGAGCGCCAGGCGAAACAAGGTGGTGATGAGCAAAATCGACGGAAACGCCGCAATCTTCAGCGCGCTTGGGATGTAGAGGCTCACCATCAGGAGCGTCACCGCCAGCGCGATGTTCAACGCCAGCAACAAGTCCAGCACCAGCGTGGGCAAGGGCACGATCATCATGCCGATGATCCCGATGACCAGCCCCGCCAGAAACACATCGCTGTAGCGCTTTAACCACCGCTCCATTCCCATCATCGTCTGTCCCTCAACGCAGTCTCGATCCGGCCCGGCCGGCGCCCGGTGCGCCCGGCCCACCCTCTATTGTCGTCGGCCGCGCCGAAGTTTTGCCTCGAAGGCAAAAAAAAACGCCTCCCCGAGATGGGGAGGCGTCTTTCACTCTGCTCGAACCCGACCCTCCACGAGGGCCGGGCGATACCGAGCCCGAACTTAGAACGAGTCGGACCAGTTGAACTCGCAGAAGCCTTCTTCACCGCAGAAGGAGCCGTCTTCGCAGCCACCGGTCGGATCTTCCTCGGTCACTTCGCAGCTCGGGGTGCAGAAGCCGAAGGGATGGCAAACATCGCCTTCTTCTTCACAGGTCGGGGTCTCAGCGTCCGGGTCACATTCGGCAATGTTGCAGGTACCGAAGAAGACCACTTCGCCTTCGATCTCAGCCGAGAGGGTCGGCAGGCAGGAGACGCCGTCAGCCGGGGTGCGCGGGCAGTCTTCAACCGCCAGGCAGCCCATCTCGCAGATCCCGCCAGCTTCGGCGGTGTTGACGCACAGACCCATCTCGCCGCCACAGTTGACGTCGTTACGCACGCCACCGGCCTGGAGGCCCGCCGCGTCACACTGCGCGATGCAGAAACCACCTTCCACAGGGGTCTCGTCCTGAAGCTCGGTCACGCAGAAGCCGCTGTAGACGCTGCCGTTGCAGTCTTCGTCGGCCGCGCACTCGCTGGCCACCGGCGCGGCTTCACAGCCACACTGGTTTTCGTAGATGTCCGCACCCAGCGTGGAGTTGTAGAGGGCGAGCTCGGAGCACACGAACGCTTTACCAGCGGCACCGCCGCAACCGTCGGCAGCAAGCTGCTCGGCATCGGCTTCGAACTGCTCACAGGCCGCTTCGCTGGCTTCGGCTTCCGCCAGGCAGCCCGCGGTGATTTCCACCGGCTGGCCGTCCGGGCCCTGAAGGGTCAGGCCGTTGATGCAGGACTCGATCTCGGCGTCGCGAAGGGTGACACCTTCACCGATGTCGCCGGCGTTCTCGCACTGCTCGTCGATGCAACCGCCAAACTGAGCTTCGCAGTAGCTCTCGCAGACCACCTGCGCATCACAGGCGTTGGGATCGGGATCGGGATTGGGCTCTTCGCCACCTTCACGGCAGACGCGGGCTTCGCCCGAGCCACGGCAGACTTCGCCTTCGACGGTGCAGTCGGTATCTTCGCTGCACTGGGTGTAGCACTGCGCCTCATTGTCGCCGATCAGAAGGTAGGCCTCACCGTCGTCACAACGGCTCTCCGGCTCGTCTTCACCACAGCCCACGCCGAACGCCATGAACATCGTGGCCAGACCGGCCAGGATGCCATTGCGCAACATGTTCTTCTTCTTGCTCGTCATCACTACTCTCTCCTCAAACCATTACGGGTTGCGTTGCGTGCCCGGCCTTAACAAGCGCTGTTCAGGGTAGCGGCTCGTCGGTGTTCGGGCACTTCGGCTAAGCCCTCCACCAAGAGGACGCGGCCAACACGTGATTCTTAGCCAAAGCCGGGATCAGCGGAAACACATGCAACAACAAAGGGTTGTTGGCGGGCAGCGCAACCTGCTCCGATCCAATAGCTCGCCAGAAACGTACCGACGTACCTTACGAATATGACCTTCTGTGTCAAGAACGTGTCGCAGCGTGTCATACACGCTCAGCGAAAGGGCATCACCGCGTCTGCGGGCCGATGCGCAAAATGGGCCGGATCGTCCCGGGCAGGCTCTGAACTCAAATGCGAGACGGCCGCCTCCACGCATCGGCGCAGCCAGGCCCCCACACTTCGACGTCGGCTCTGCTGCGCCACCTCGGCGGCCACTCGTGTCCACTCCGCGGTCGGCTCATCGCCCTCCCCGGCCGAGGGAACCGGCGCCTGCTCGAGCTCATAGGCACCCTGCAGGGCCATCTCAATCGCGCCGATCATCTCCGCGGCCGAGCCAAAACGCGAGTCCGGACGCTTCTCCAGGGTGCGCATGATCACCGCCTCAAAGCCGCCGGAGAGCCCCGGGTTGAGCTGGCGCGGACGATCCGGCGCATGACGCGCGTGGGCCTCCATCAGCTCGCGCACCTCCATTCCCTCAAAGGGTCGCCGACCACAGGCCGCCTCATAGAGCATTACTCCCAGGCTGTAGATGTCGCTGGCCAGGCACACCTCATCCGGGTTCACCACCTCTTCCGGCGAGATGTAGGCGGCGGTGCCCACGATCTTGGTGCGCTCGCTCTCGCTCAAGGGATCTTCGATAAATCGCGCCACGCCAAAGTCGATGATCTTGGCGGTGTAGCGCCCCTCGATCTGTGCGATCATCACGTTGGCCGGCTTCATGTCGCGATGCACCACCCCCTGGCGATGCGCCGCGGTCAGCCCGCGCAACACATCGACAAAGACACACCCGAGCGTTGCCTCATCGAGCTGCTCACTGTGCAGCGCCCGCCAGTGCTCCAGAGTGTGCCCGTCGATGTACTCCATCACGAAAGCCAGCGTGTCGCCGTCTTCAATAATCTCGTGAAAACGCGCGACGTTGGGGTGCTGCATGCGCATCATGATGCGCGCTTCCTGATAGAACTTCAGGCGCTTGGTCGCGTCGGCCACCAGGTGAGGGTGCAGCACTTTGATCGCCACCGGTTCAAAACGGTCGCGGCGACGCGCCTTATAGACGTAGCTCGTCGCCCCGCTCCCGGCAAAACCGGTGATGACGTAGGGGCCAAAATGCTGGCCGTAGCTTAGCGTGGCCTGGGGCTGCGAAGCCGGCGCTGCGGGCGCGCGGCGGATATGGCTGGTCATGACACCCTCCCTGGTGCACTTCAGGTGGAGCCCCCTTCCCTGGGAGCTCCTGTCCGAAGTGTTACAGAGGGTCGGGAGGTGTCAAAAAATCTCTCAGCTCTCGTGGAAGGGCTTGAGCGAGTCGGCCCGGTTGGGCACCCGCAACTTCTCGAGCGCCTTGGCCTCGATCTGGCGGATGCGCTCGCGGGTCAGGTTGAAGTCCTGCCCGACCTCTTCGAGCGTGTGATCGCTCTTCTCGCCAATACCAAAGCGCATGCGAAGGATCTTCTCCTCGCGCGGGGTCAGCGTGGCGAGCAGCTCCAGAGTCTGCTCGCGGAGGTTGCGCGTCTCGGCCTCATCCATCGGGCTGGGCGAGTTGATATCTTCGATGAAGTCGCTCAGCTGGCTGTCTTCGTCATCGCCGACCGGCGTCTCCAGGCTCACCGGATGACGCGAGATCTTCATCGCGCGTCGCACCGCCTCGACCGACATCTCCAGCTTCTCGGCGATCTCTTCGGCCTCGGGCTCCCGACCTAACTCCTGCTCCAGCTGACGCGAGGTACGCAAGATGCGGTTGATGGTCTCAATCAGGTGCACCGGAATGCGGATCGTGCGCGCCTGGTCTGCGATGGCGCGCGTGATCGCCTGACGAATCCACCAGGTCGCGTACGTCGAGAACTTATGGCCTCGCTGGTACTCAAACTTCTCGACCGCGCGCATCAAACCGATGTTGCCCTCCTGAATCAGATCCAGGAAGTGCATGCCGCGGTTGACGTACTTTTTGGCAATGGAGACCACCAGGCGCAGGTTCGCCCGAATCATCTCGCTCTTGCCGCGTTCAGCGCGGCGCTCCCCACGCTCGATCTCACGCACCGTCTGGCGCAAGACCGCCTGCGTCATGCCCAGCTCGTGCTCAATGCTGTCGATGATGGCCACCGACTGCTCCAACGCCTGATCCATCTCGGCGGCGATCGAGGCGTGAATGCGCTCTTTGTTGAAGTCGGGCCGATCGCCGGCGCGGTAGAGCTCTCGCCAGGCGTCCATCTTCTCGCGGCGCACCCCGGCGCGCTGAGCGTAGCGGTGCAGACGGCGCTCACAGCGGTCGATGTTGTCGACCGCGCTCTTAAAGTTGTCGACGATCTCGTGAATAAAGCGCTGCGAGAGCAAACACCCCTCGACGGCCTTCACCATCCGGGTGTGCGCGCGCTTGCGGGCCTGCTCGGCCTTCTTGATTGCCTCGCCATCGCCCTTCTCCTGAGCGCGGACCAGCTCGGCATCTTTGCGCTCCAGGGCTCGCCAGGCGCGCCGCAACTTATCAAAGCGCTCAAAGACCTCGGGAGCCACCGGCGCGTCACTGTCGTCACCGCTGGGCTCGTACTCGTCGAATACCTCTCGCGCTCGTGCCGTACCGGCGCGAAGGCGATCGGGCACCGCCAGGATCATCTCGATGGCCGCCGGCGTGTTCACCAGCACCTCAAAGACGATCTCGCGGCCCGCCTCGATCTCCTTGGCCACCGCGACCTCGCCCTCCCGGGTAAGCAGGCTGACCTGGCCGATGCCGCGCAGGTACATCTTCACCGGATCCAGGTCGCGAAAATCTTCGACCGACTGGGTCCGCTTGCGTTCGGTTCGCTTCTGCCGCCGCTGGGCGATGAAGTCGTCCTCGGTTTCGCTCATCGTGTCCCCGCGCCTGGCATTGGAGGCCTGTTCGAGATTGGTCATGGTAGCAGCCCTTGCGTTCGACAGACTCAGAAGAGTACCCGCTCCACACCGAGCCGGCCCTCAGAACTCATGCACATCTTATACCAACAACAGATGTTGATTTTGGATGGCCGTTTCGCTAGCCACAGCACGAACTTAGGGGCCACAGCGACGAAACATGGTGGCGAGCGGGATGCGGAGCAACCTTTCACCTATCGGGGGTTTGCTACTCCACTTCACCCGAAGCGCTGAGGATCGTTGACCCCGCTATGAAATCTTTTCATAGATCGGGCGCAGAGCGCAGCGCCTCACCGGGCTCAACGCATAGCTCGGGACGCTTCTTCCCCCCGCAGAATGTCGACATAACAGCTCCGCCGCCCGGAGCCGGGCGGCCCTCAGGGTAGCACCAACTCAGCGCCGCGCGCGGTTGATGTCCGCGAGCACCGCCAGCGACTCGACCTCGCGGCGCATCTGGGAGAGCACCCGCCGGCGGCGCTGCTCGCGCTCCTCGGCGATGCGACGCCCCGCCTCCGAGACCTCTTCGTGACGACGGCGTTCCCGCGCGAGCTCCTCGCGCAACGCCTCGATCTCCTGCTCCAGCCGCAGCGTCTCTTCGGCGTCGACCTCCCCGCCGGCGGCGAGCTGTGCGCGCGCCTGCTGGAGCTCCTCACCAAGCGCGTCGCGCTCGTCTTCGAGCGCGCGCTGCGCTGTAAGCAAGCGCTGCTCCTCCACGTGCTGCGACTCCCGGGCCTGCTGCAACGCATGCTGCGCCTCGGCCAACTCCCGGCGGGCCTCGGTCAGCTCCGCCAGCAGCTCCTCATCGGCACTCACCACGCTGCCGGCAGGCCCGGCCACCGAACCCGACAGCCGCGCCGCACCGCCCCGCTCCAACTGGCGACGCGCCCCGGCGATCGTGAACATCTCGACGTAGAGAAGCTCTTTGATCTCCAGCAGATGCTCGATGTCGTGGCGCTGATAGACCCGCTGACCGCTCTTGGTCTTCTCCGGCTCCAGAGTGTCGAACTCCGTCTCCCAGTAGCGCAGCACATAGGGCTCGACATCGAGCAGCTTGGCGACCTCACCGATCTTAAAATAGGTCTTCTCAGGCAGCTCAATCATCGCCGGCGAGGTCTTTTCGGAGGGCTGGGTCATCGGGTCGGTGCTCATCTAATAGTCAGCGAAGTGGGATGGCGAGTCTCGTCACGACACTCAATCGATCAACGTTTGCCGTTGATCGAATCCTTGAGCACCTGACTGACTTTAAATCGCAGCACGCGACGCTCCGGGATCACAATCTCAATCCCCGTGCGCGGGTTACGCCCCACGCGCTCGCCCTTCTCCCGAACCTCAAACTTGCCAAAACCGCTGACCTTGATCTCCTCGCCCTCCTCCAGGGTCTCTTTCATGACCTCGAAGATGGTGTCGACGTAATCCGACGCCTCGCGTTTGGTGATCCCGACCTTCTCGTAGACGGTGTCGACAATATCCGCTTTGGTAATCGTCATCTTCTTACAACTCCTCACATCGATACGCAGGAAACTCGAACAGCGGGCCGGTTTGTAGTCGGCGCAGGCGCAGCGCGCAACCCCAGATCAGCCGCGCGCGCACTCCTCGGGAGAACCCCATCCGAGACAACAAAATCACAAGACGGAGCCCAGTCTAAGACAAGGCCCCGTCTTAGGAAACACGATTTTTGTGACTTATCGCAGACGGGCCCCGGCCTGCGACTCCACCGCGGCCAGAAGCGCGTTGTCGGCCGCCTCGATCTCGGCCTCGGTCAGCGTGCGATCGGGGGCGCGGTAGGTCACCTTGATGGCGAGACTGCGCTTGCCCTCGGGGATGGGCTGGCCCGTGTAAATGTCGAAGAGTGCCACGCTCTCAAAGAGCTCCCCGAAGGCGGCGTCGCTGTCACAAAGCCCCTCGATCGCCTCTTCCAGGCGCGCGTAGGCGACCTCGTTATCGGCCACCAGCGCGAAGTCGCGTACCACCGCCGGAAAGCGCGCCGACGCGCTGAAGGTGCGCCGGGGGGCTCCCTCTGCGATCAACGTCTCCAGGTCGACCTCCGCCACGAAGATCGGCTGGTCGCTTCCCTCTTTGGAGGCGACAGCCGGATGCAGCTGACCGATGAAGGCAACCGGCTGATTGCCCACAGTCCACACCGCCTGAACACCGGGGTGAAGGTAAGTCTCGTCGACCTGAGGCTTGCTCCAGGTGGCGTCGGTCGCATCAAAAGCCTGCCCCAACGCCTCGACCATGCCCTTGAGGTCAAAGAAGTCCCAACTCGCCTCGCCACTCCAGTGGGTGCGCTTGCGCCCGGTCAACGCGACGCCCAGGGTGCGGCGCTCCTCGGTCATAAAGTAGCGACGTCCCACCTCGAAGATCGCCACGTCCTGACGCCGCTGCGCCCGGTTGACTTTGAGGTTGTTGAGCAGGCTGGGGATGAGGGTGGTTCGCATCAACGCCTGGTCCTGCACCAGCGGGTTGGCCACCCTCGGGGCAAGTCGCCGGGAGTCGTCTTCATCGAAACGCAGCCGATCGAGATCGCCCTCTCCCATAAAGCTGTAGTTCACCGCCTCGCGCAGCCCCTGGCTCAGCAGAAGATCGCGTACCCAGCCGAGCGCGCGGCGCTCCGCCCGCGAGACGATCGTGCCCCGCTCCGCGTCGTTCTGAAGCTGGTGCGCATGCCCCATCAGGGCCCGGGGAAGGGTCGCTTCGATCTTCTCGAAGCCGTGCAGACGCGCGATCTCTTCAACGAGGTCGATCCCGCGCTCCAGATCCGGTCGGTAGGTCGGCACGCTGAAGCGCCAGCCCTCGCCCTGGTCTTCCACAGCCTCCACGCCGACGCTCTTAAGGTAGGTGAGCACCTGGTCGGGCGCGATATCGGTGCCCAGCACCTGGTTGGCGCGATCTTTCGCCAGCGCAATCGCTGGCGTTGCCTCCACGCCTGGCCCCTCGTCGAGGATGCCCGTGCGAACCTGAGGCGCGTCGCCCTCCAGGTGCGACTGCGCCTGAAGCAGCAGCGCGACGGCCTCGCGCAGGTTGTCGACGATCGCCCCGGGATCGATGCCCCGCTCATAGCGATGGCTCGACTCCGAGTGCAGCCCGTGACGCTTCGCCGTGACGCGCACCGAGCGTGGGTCGAAGTAGGCGCACTCCAGCAAAATGCGGGTGGTCGCCTCGGTAACTTCACTCTCGGCACCCCCCATCACGCCGGCGATCGCGACCGGGCGCGACGCATCGGCGATCACAAGATCGCCCTCATCGAGCTTGTAGGTCTTATGATCGATAGCCTCGATGGACTCGCCGGCGGTGGCGCGTCGCACGATGATCTGCTGGCCTTCGAGCGTGTCGAGATCAAAGGCGTGCAGCGGTTGCCCCAGATCCATGAGCACGTAGTTGGTCACGTCGACGATGTTGTTGACGCTGCGCATCCCCAGCGCTGCCAGACGCTGACGAAGCCAGAGGGGGCTGGCGCCCACCTTGACGCCCTCCAGCACGGCGGCGGTGTAGCGCGGGCAGCCCTCGACATCGACAACTTCAAGAGCGGCGGCCTCCTCGATCCCCTCGCCAGCGCCCTCCCAGGCCGGCGCGCTCTCTTGAAGGCGCTCCGCGCGCAGAGTGCGTCCGTAAAGCGCTGCGACCTCACGCGCCACGCCGCGGTGGCTGAGGCAATCGGGACGGTTGGGCGTCAGACCGATGTGCAGCACCACGTCTTTGAGGCCCAACGCCTCAAAGATCGGCTTTCCGACCGGGAGGCTGCGGTCGAGGAGCATCAGCCCCTCGCTCTCGCTGGCGAGATCGAGCTCCTCCTCGCTGCACAACATCCCGGCCGAGGGTACGCCCATCACCTTGCGAGCGCCGATGGCAAAGTCGATACCCGGCGGCTCCGCCCCGGGGAGCGCCACCGGCACGAAGTCGCCCGCCTTCATGTTTTTGGCGCCGCACACGATCTGGCGCAGCTCTCCCTCCCCGGCGTCGACCTTACACACCACCAGCCGGTCGGCTTTGGGGTGCTCCTCGATCGCGTCGATGCGGCCGACCACGATCTTCTCCTGGCCCTCCCCGATGCGCTCGACCTCTTCGACCTCCAGGCCGGCAAGGGTCAGGCGAGAGGCCAGCTCGTCGGCGTCCAGATCTTCGATTTCCACCCACTGATTGAGCCAGTTCAAGCTCACTTTCATCGTCTACTCGTCGTTCAAAAGGTCTTGTGTTGGCGCGCCTGCAAAGGGCACTCGGCTCAGAACTGCTCCAGGAAGCGAAGGTCGTTCTCGTAGAAGAGCCGGATGTCATTGACGCCCAGCTTGAGCATCGCAACCCGCTCCACGCCGAGCCCGAACGCAAACCCGCTGTAGCGCTGCGGGTCGATGCCCGAGGCCTCCAGCACATTGGGATCGACCATGCCTGAGCCCAGGATCTCCAACCAGCCGGTGTGGCTGCACACCCGGCAGCCCTCGCCGCGGCAGAAGATGCAGCCCACATCGACCTCCGCGCTCGGCTCGGTGAAGGGGAAGAAGCTCGGGCGCAGGCGAATCGGCGTGCCCTCCCCGAAGCAGCGCTCGGCAAAGAGCTGCAGCGTCCCTTTGAGATCCCCAAAGGTGACATGCTCGTCGATCAAGAGTCCCTCGATCTGGTGGAAGACCGGGCTGTGCGTGATATCGCTGTCGCAGCGGTACACCCGCCCCGGTGAGATCACGCGAATGGGAAGATCGTAGGCCTGCATCGTGCGCACCTGCACCGGCGAGGTGTGTGTGCGCAGTAGCCGCTGGTCGTCGAGCATGAAGGTGTCTTGCATGTCGCGCGCGGGGTGATCCGGCGGGAAGTTCAGCGCCTCGAAGTTGAAGTAGTCCGACTCGATCTCGGGGCCTTCGGCCACTTCAAAGCCCATCTCTTCAAAGATGCCAATGAGCTCCTGCTCGATCTGGCGCAAGGGGTGCCCCATCGAGGCATTGAGCTTGCGCGCAGGCAACGTGATATCGACGGCCTCGTCGCGCATCTTGCGCTCGAGCTCCTCGTTGGCCAGCGCGCGCATCCGCGCCTCAAAAGCCTCTTCGATGGCGGTCTTGCAGGCGTTGGAGGCCTGACCGGCCACCCGGCGCGCCTCATGAGGCAGATCCCGCAGCACCTTCATCAGCTCCTGCACATCGCCCTTGCGACCCAGGTAGCGGTTCTTGATCTGAATGGCGTCCTCTTTCCGAGGTGCAACGGCCAGCTCTTCGACGGCCTGCCCGGCCAGCTCTTCGAGCTTGTTGCTGAGCTCTTCCACGTTCATCGCGCCCTATCCTTTTGCTTCGCGTCGATCGTTATCCTGCGGCATTCACCGCCAAGAAAAAACAAACGCCCCGATCGCCTCATCCTGACTGATGATTCGAAACGGGGCGTCACTCAACCTGCAGCGCTTCTAAGAGCGCCGCGATCAGTTCGAGGCGTTCTTCGCCGCGCTGACCACTTGAGCGAACCCGGCCGAGTCAAACACGGCCATATCCGCCAGGACCTTGCGGTCCAGCTCCACGCCGGCGCGCTTAAGACCACCGATCAGCGCGCTGTAGCTCATGCCATTCTGGCGAGCGGCGGCGTTGATGCGGGTGATCCACAGGCGACGGAACTGGCGCTTGCGCTGGCGACGATCGCGGTACGCATAGACCCAGGAGCGGTGAAGGGTCTCTTTGGCGTTCTTGAACAGACGACGGCGACCGCCGACGAAACCTTTGGCCGCGCGCAAAACCTTCTTGCGACGACGACGCGCTTTAAAACCTCTTTTGACGCGTGGCATAGCTCTTCCTCATGGTGTGGGGGCAACCCAGATCCGAAACCGAACCCGAGCGCATACGCAGGTGTCTTAACCTTCGCCAATAAGCTTCTTGACGCGAGGCTCGTCCGCCGGGTGGATGTACCCGTCTTTGCGGAGCTGACGCTTACGCTTGCTGCTCTTCTTGGTCAGGATGTGGGCGCGGAAGCCGCGGCGGTACTTCACTTTACCGCTCTTGGTCATCTTGAAGCGTTTGGCGGCTCCGCGATGCGTTTTCATCTTCGACATATCAATCTCCTGGACAGATGGCGCGTCGACTGTCGACGCGCTCAAAAGCTCCCTTTGAAAGGGCGCATACAGCTACCTGAATGAAATCGGTCTGGCAACCCTCAATTTGCGAGCGGCCTCCTCACCCAGGCATCGCAAGGGCCGTGCGCGTTGCGCCCTCATAAAAAAACGCCGGACGGAATGTCCGGCGCTCTTCAACTTCTCGGGCGCTCAAGGGCTCAGCTGACGCTGACGTTCTTCGGGGTGAGGAAGAGCGTCATGTTGCGGCCTTCCATTCGAGCGCTCTGCTCGATCTGGGCGGCATCGGCCAGCTCCTCGGCCGCGCGCTGAAGCATGGTGCGCGCGATCTCGGGGTGGGTGATCTCGCGGCCGCGGAACATCACGGTCAGTTTGACCTTGTTGTTCTCTTCGAGGAAGCGGCGAGCACGACGAAGCTTGGTCTGGAAGTCGTGCTCGTCCGTCTTCGGACGGAACTTGACCTCTTTAAGCTCGACGCGCGAGGACTTCTTACGAGCCTCAGCGGTGCGCTTCTTCTGCTGATACTTGAACTTACCGTAGTCCATGATCCGCACGACCGGCGGGCGCGCCTGAGGGGCGACCTCCACCAGATCCAGGCCGAAACTCTCAGCCTTTTCCAGCGCGTCGTCCGAGCTCATGATACCCAGCTGCTCGCCATCGGGATCGATCACACGCACTTCAGGAGCGCGAATGCGACGATTAATCTTCGGTTCTTTATCCGCCATGGACCTCGATCAAAGCTCTAAGCGGGGGTCGTTGTTGCCGTGGCTCCAAAAACCCCATCTAAATGCCAGAGCAGCCCCCTAACGCTCAATGCGAGGGAGCCGCCAGCCTGTATTTCTCAGTTGTCATTTCGGCCCGAAGGTTCGCTCGAGGCGCTACGTTCTGGGTTTCGATGATATAGGCGCGGGCGGGATTGAACCGCCGACCCCTTCCGTGTCAGGGAAGTGCTCTCCCACTGAGCTACGCGCCTTTGATGGGATGTTCTGTGTGCTATGTTGCTGCGGTGTTTTTCACCGCCGCGGCACGATTCGGTTTGTAGCCCTGCCCCCCCGGAGTGTCAACAGATTTTTCATTCTTTTTTTCCCCGCCTCACGTCAATCTGGCACATCACCGTCAAAACCTTCGCCAGTTCAACACCTTAGACACCTCAAGCCCGACGATCCACAATCCTGCCCGCCGGAGTGGTCAGGATCCCCCCTCGGCGCGGGGCTTGCCTCTTAAGGTCGGTCCTATAATAAGGTGGTACGATGCATAGCACCCGGGAGATCATCGATGTTTGACGACATACTCAAAGCTGCGGCCCGCGCTGGAAAGGAGCGCGGGGAGTTGCCTGCCCCTACTCGACGTTTTCTGTGTCAGGTGTGGCCGACCCTGGTGGGAGAGGAGCTCACCCACCTCTGCGAACCGCTGGGCCTCTTCGATGGCACGTTGCGCGTCGCCGTACGCCATCCTTCACTCGCCGATGAGTGGCGCCGGCGACCGCTGGCCCTTCTGCGCCGGGTGCAACGCTACGCACCCTGGCCTGTGGAGCGCATTGAGATCGAGCTCGATGAGCGTGCAGGCCACCCCCTGCCTCCGCCGCCCAGAGAGGTCGTGGAGGCCTTTGAGCGTGGCGACGTACAGATCATGGAGGAAGACCTCGACGATGAGATGAAGCGTCTGATCGCATCGATTGAGAGGTTGCGACGCGAGCGCGGCTCCGGCTGAACACCATGGCGCGACAGACGCCGCGCGGGCGCGCCGCACCTTGCGACCTCGCCCGACATTAGGTAAGGACGAGCCGCATTGATCCGCAGGCGGTTCACGTTTTGGCGCAATGGGCGCCCTACCCCCCGGGTCTTTTTGACGAGAAAGAGGAACATGCTGACGACCGCTGAACATACTTTTGACGACTTCTACCTCAGCGATGAGATGCGTCGTGCTCTCGACGCCATCGGCTACACCCGCCCGACCAAAGCGCAGGTGGCCGCCATTCCTCTTATCCTCGCCGGAATCGACCTGATCCTGCAGTCGCAGACCGGCTCCGGAAAGACGGCCGCCTTCGGCATCCCCATGATCGAGATGCTGGAGCCGGTCCCCGGGCGTATCGACGTGCTGGTGCTCGCTCCGACCCGTGAGCTCGCGCAGCAGGTCTGCAATGAGTTTGAGCGCCTGGGGCAGTTCAAACGCGTCAAGGCCACCGCGATCTACGGCGGCACGTCTTACGAGCGCCAGTACGAAGAGCTGGAGAAGTCCTCCATCGTCGTGGCCACTCCGGGTCGTCTTATTGACCTGTGCGAGCGCGGCAAAATCGACCTGAGCCAGCTCCGCCTGCTCTGCCTCGATGAAGCCGACGAGATGCTCTCGATGGGCTTTCGCGACGACATTGAAGCGATCATGGCGTACCTGCCCGAAGAGCGTCAGAGCCTGCTCTTCTCGGCGACGATCACCGATGAGATCAAAGCCCTGGGTAACAAGACGCTCTTCTACCCGGAGAACGTGCTGCTCTCGACCGACTCGGTCGCCTCGGTGGACGTGGCGCATTACTACTATCCGGTCCGTGGCGTGGGCCGCCCCCGCGACCTGATCAAAGTGCTGGAGTACGAGGAGCCGGACAGCGCGATCATCTTTGCGAACACCAAGGATGATACCTTCATGGTGACCTCCTTTCTGAAGCGTCACGGCTACCGCGCCGACGTGCTCAACGGCGATCTTCCGCAGAAAGAGCGCGAGAAGACGCTGGCGGCGCTGCGCGATGGCAAGATCGACTACATCGTCGCCACCGACGTGGCCGCGCGCGGCATCGACATCTCGGACTTAAGCCACGTGATCAACTTCGTGCTCCCGGACTCAGCCGAGGTTTATATTCACCGCACCGGTCGTACCGGCCGCGCCGGCAAAAAGGGCAAGGCGATTAGCCTCATCGCGCCCAACGAGGTCGCGACCTTCTTCCAGGTGCGCAAGATGTACTCGGTGAACCTCATCGAGCAGAGCCTGCCCACGCCGGTGGAGATCATGAAGGCGCGCCAGCGTCGCGGGCTCACCCGCATCGCCACTCAGCTGGAGAGCCGCAAAGATCTTCCCTACGGCGCGCATATGGGCATCGCCGAGATCCTTCTCAATGAGGGGTCCGAGGGAAGCGAGCTCGATCCGGTGCGCACCGTGGCGCGACTTCTGGCGATCGCCGAGCGTGTGCAAAAGGGTGCTCCCCTCAGCGCGGCCGTGGAAGCGGCAGCGCCCGCAGCGCCCGCGGTGACGACCGAAGCTCCGAAGGCTGAAGTGAAGAAGGCCGAAGCTCCGAAGGCTGAAGAGAAGAAGGCCGAAGCTCCGAAGACTGAAGTGAAGAAGGCCGAAGCTCCGAAGGCTGAAGAGAAGAAGGCCGAAGCTCCGAAGGTCGAGGAGAA
>NZ_VOSL01000128.1 GCF_007997005.1 Lujinxingia vulgaris
GCAGCCGCCGGTCGCCCAGGCCGCGCAGCCGGCGCAGGTCGCCGCGGCGCAGGCCGCCCAGCCCGAAGAGAGCGCCCCGGCCAAATCCAACAGCACCCAGATCATGGTGCTCGCGGCGCTGGTCGTCGCGGTGATCGGCGCCGGTGTGGTGGCGTTTTTGCTGATGCCGGCCGGCTACCAGGTCGACAACACCACCTACCCCAAAGCTGTTTATAGCCCCTCGGAGACCCAGGTCAGCGTGGTGGAACTCGGCTTTAACCCTATCCCGGAAGCCGAGCCGGAGCCCGAGCCTCAGCCTGCGGCGCGCCGCAGCTCCTCACGGCGCAGCTCCGCGTCGAGCTCTTCCTCGAGTCGCTCGCGCCCGGCCCGCTCCACCACCAAGAAGACCGAGAAGAAGAAAAAGCTCGACATCGATCTGGACTTCGACCCCTTCGGTGGTGGCTTTTAACCTGGCGAGTTGATGGCGACACACCCCGCCAACGAAGCACCGCTCTCAGCGCCCGTCGAGCTGCAAAACCGGCATCGGCGGGCGCTGACGCGTTTATTTGAGAGCCGTCTGGAGGCTAACCTCTTTCAGCTCTGCTGGCTGGAGGCCCACGGGGTGGAGGCCCACTCCCGAGGTCAGTTCACCTTCTGGGGGATCTTCGATGAGGCGCGCGAGCTGCAGGCGGCCGCCCTCGATCTGGCCGGGCGCCTGGTGATGGTAGAGGCGCATGATCCGAGCCTCTGCGGCGAATTCGGGGCCTTCTTTCTTCGCCGGGGCACGATCTTTCAGCACATCGTCTCGCGTCGGGCCTGCGCCGAGGCTTTCTGGAGTCGTTACACCGCGGAGCACAGCGTGCGGGCGCGATTAATTCAGCGGCAGCAGCTCTACGTGCTCACGCCCTCCCGGTTGCTCGGTCAGGGTGAACCCTCGGGGCTGCGGCGGGCTCGCCAGGACGATCTCGAGGCGATCTTTCTGGCCAGCGCTCGCATGCACCGCGAAGAGACCCTCGAAGATCCCCTGGAGCGCGACCCCGAGGGCTTTCGGCGCCATGTGCGCTACCGCATCGAGAATGGTCGCACCTACAGCTGGTTTGACGATCGGCGTCTTCTCTTTAAGGCCGACATCTCCACGCGCGGCTCACTGGGGGCGCAGATCTCGGGGGTGTACACCGACCCCCTGCATCGCAACCAGGGCATTGCGACGCGGGCGATGCGCGACCTCTGCGCCCTGCTCTTCGCCCAGGGACTTCCCCGCATCACGCTCTATGTCAATGAGACCAATGAGGCGGCCTGCCGCGTCTATCGGCGCGTCGGCTTTCGCTTTTTAGAGCCCTATCAGACGGTTTTCATTGCCGATTGAAGCGCGCGCGCAGGCCCGCTAGGGTGTCCCGCGACGCGATTGCTTCTCTCAGGATGCACCCTCTATGACGATTGAACCCCTCGACATCTCCACCGAACTCGAGCTGGCCCGGCCGGCCCCCGAGCGCTGGCGCGCGCGGGTCACGCGCCTGGTCATCTTTGGCGTGGTGGGGTTGAGCGGCGTCGGCGTGAACCTGGCGGTGTTCAAGGTCTTTTTTCACCTGATTGTGCCCGCCACCCTGAGCGAGGATCTGCGTTTTGTCCTGGCGAACCTTGCCGGGGTGATCGTGAGCATCTTCACGAACTTTTTGCTCAATGACCGCTTCACCTGGGGCGATCGCCTCAAGGGCGACCGCCGCGACTGGTACCGACGCCTCACACGTTACTATGTGGCGGCCTCCGGCGCGGGCGCGGTGCAGATGATCACCGCCTGGGCGAGCCTGCCTTTGTGGGTGATGCTGGGCTGGCAGCTCGCCGGTTACAAGCTCGCACCGACCCTGGGCGTGCTCACGGGCATCGGCTGCGGGATGGCGCTGAACTTCTTAGCCAGTCACTTCTGGGCGTTTCGCGACGCAGACTCGCCGAGCTGACAACATGACGCCGTACCAGAACCGCTTACAAAACGCCGCCATCGGGGTGATTCTTCTGGCGATGATATCCGGGTTTGCAGCCTGCGCCTCGTCGGGCCAGGAGCGCGGAGCACAGCGGCAGCCGGGCGCCGGAGAGACGCTGATCGGGCGCCCTCCTCCTGCTGAGGGCGATCCCTTCTTACGCGCAGCGCTGCCGCCGGACGCCCAACCCGCCGAAGCTCGCGGTCGCATCCAGCGCGCCGACCCGCGCACCCCGGCCTGCTTCTCCTGCGTGAAGCTCTGCGCGCCGGGCGATCTCACACCGGAGTGCAGCAACTCGCCAGAAGACCTGATCTGTGGCTGGGGAGCGCACCCTGATGACATCGCCGCGAAGGAGCGCGCGCGTGCCCAGTGCGAAGCCACGCTCGACCTGGCACGCAAGGATAAGGGCTACCCCATCGAGGGTCAGTGCCCCCCGGCAACCTGCTGGTGATGGGGCGCCAGGCGCCCCTCTGGCGAGCGTTGGCACATCGCCCACCTCGCTAAACCTGTGCTTTCTTGTGAATACGTTGCACGGGGTCGGCGTCCAACCGGACAGCCGATGAGCTGGCTAACACGAACCTCTCGACCGCGAGCCGTGCCATGAAGCACTCCCCGTTGCGACTCTCCACCTTCGCCATCACCCTGATCGCCGCCTGGTCCTTTGCCGGAGGCGGCGTCTCGCTGCCCGAGGCGAGCGCGCAGACCAACGCCCGAAGCGCCCCGGCGCCGGAGCGACGGACCACGCGCACCACCACAACGCGCTCCGAGCGTCGGGTGCGCAACGTACGTCCCAACCCCGACGCGCGCCGCGGGCGCAACGACCGGCGGGGCCGCAACGATCGCCGCGGGCATGATCGTCGCTATGATGGTGAGCGGCATCGCGACTACCGCGGGTGGGGCCACGGGCATGGCCATGATTACCGGCCGCCCCATCACGCCCGGCACCGCAACCGCCACTACCGCACCCGTTATGAGACGTACCGCGGGCCGCGCCGCTCGCGCGTCCACCGCCGCTACCATCACTATCCGCGCCCGGTGGTCGAACATCACCACCATCACACCGAAGTTGTGATCGTGGAGGTCGACCGCTTCGCCAACACCGAGCTCAGCTGCCCGGCGCGCACCCACCGCGTCGCCACCCGCGATGAGCAGTACTGCGCCACCTCGCGGGGCACGCGCCACGGCCCGTACATGCGGGTGCACCCCAACGGGCAGATTGCCGAGGAGGGCGAGTACCTCAACGGCGCGCGCGTCGGCCTGTGGACCCAGTGGCATACCAACGGGGAGCCCGCCAGTGAGGGCGAGTACTACGACGACTCGCGCGTCGGGGCCTGGATCCGCTGGACCCGCAACGGCCTGGAAGCCAGTGTCGTAACCTACTGACTTCAAACACCATTTTTAAGCAAAAAAGGCCGGGCACAGACGCCCGGCCTTTTGCGCTCTGTCGAGGATGGTCGTGTCTTATCCCAGCTCGGTGCTCAGGCGCTTCAGCGTCTGGCGGTACTCGTCTTCCAGGCGCTCAACGAGCTCGGCGACCGTGGGCACATCACCGATCGCGCTGACGCCGTGACCGGCTGACCAGACCGTCTTCCAGGCTTTGGCCTCGTCGTTCACAGTGAGCTTTTTGCCGAAATCAACGGCGGTCGGATCTTTCAACTTCGCCAGATCGTAACCGTTGGCAGCCAGGCTTTGTTGCATAAAGCTGGCCGGAACCCCGCTGACCGCCGGGGTGTGCACGATGTCTTCGGCGCGGGCCTCACAGATCATCTGCTTGTATTCGGGCTGGGCGTTGCTCTCCTGTGTGGCGATGAAGCGGGTGCCCATATACGCCAGGTCGGCACCCATGGCGCGGGCGGCGACCACGTCGCTGCCACTGGAGATCGCGCCGGCCAGCAGGATCGTGCCTTTGAAGAAGCTGCGGATCTCGGCCATCAACGCAAAGGGGTTGAGCGTGCCGGCGTGACCACCTGCGCCGCCGGCCACCAGGATCACACCATCGACGCCGGCCTCGGCGGCCTTCTCGGCGTGGCGGCGGTTGGTGATGTCATGGAAGACCACCCCGCCGTAGCTGTGCACGGCCTCGACGACTTCGCTGACCGCGCCGAGCGAAGTGATGACAAGCGGTACCTTATGCTTGACCACGACCTCCAGGTCGGCCTGCAGGCGCGGGTTGGAGCGGTGCACGATGAGGTTGACGCCAAAATGCCCGCAGGGCGCGTCGGGGTGGGCCTCGCGAAAGGCGTTGAGCTCCTCGGTGATCTTCACCACCCACTGCTCAAAGCCCTCGGTGGTGCGCTGGTTGAGCGCAGGGAAGGTACCGGTGATGCCGGCTTTGCAGGTGGCGATGGTGAGCTCATCGCCGGAGACCAGAAACATAGGCGCGGCGACCACCGGCAGGCGGTTGTTTTCAAAGATCGTGGGGAGGGCCATAGGTACAACTCCGAGGCGGTTGGCGAGACGCAAAAAAGGCGGGTTAGAACGCAACGAGGGCGGCTTAAAAAGCCGCCCTCGCGCGTGATTCATTCCGATGATCAGACCAGGAGCAACATCGGGTTCTCCAGGTTGCGGCGAAGCTCATTGAGGAACTCCGCCCCGGTGGCCCCGTCGACCACGCGGTGGTCACAGGCCAGGGTGAGCTTCATGCGCGTGCCCACGGCGAGCTCCCCGTCAACGACGACCGGGACCTGCTTGACCGCGCCGCAGGCCAGAATCGCCGCGTCGGGCGGGTTGATGACCGCCATAAACTCGTCGATGTCGTACATCCCGAGGTTGCTGATGGAGAAGGTGTGGGCGCTGTACTCTTCGGGCTTGAGCTTCTTGTCGCGGGCGCGACCGGCCAGCTCGCGCACCTCGCGGGCGATGGCCCCGAGCGCCTTCTGATCGGCGTTGCGCACGGTGGGCGTGATCAGTCCGTCTTCGATAGCGACGGCCACCCCGATGTTGACCTCGTCGAAGGCGTAGAGCGAGTCGCCGGCAAAGCCGGTGTTCATCACCGGGAACTTCGCCAGCGCGGCAGCGGCGGCTTTGACGATCAGGTCGTTGACCGAGACCTTGTAGCCGGCCTCGGCCGCGGCGAGCTGAGCGTTGATGTCTTTGCGCACCTTCATGGCCGCGGCCATGTCGATGCCCATCGTCAGGTAGAAATGCGGGGTGCTCTGCCAGACCTCGACCAGGCGTTTGGCGATGGTCTTGCGCATCTGGCTCAGCGACTTCTGCTCCCCGGGAACCTCACTGATGCCGGCGGCGGCGTGAAGCTCCGCCGCGGGCGCGGCAGCAGCTGCGCGCGGGGCTTTGGCGGGGGCAGCCTTGGCCGACTCAATATCGCGCTTGATGATGCGCCCGCCCGGGCCGCTGCCTTCGATGCTGGCGAGGTCGAGGCCCTTGTCCTCGGCCATCTTCCGAGCCAGGGGGCTTGCCTTGATGCGGCGGCCGTCGTCGTTGCCGGCGGCTTCAGACACGTCGGACGTCTTGGCCGGGGCGCTCTCGCTAGCTTCGGGGGCGTCTTCCGCTTGCTCGGCCTCGGTGTCCGCCGGCTTCGCTTTAGCCGCGGGCTCCCCCCCACCACCGAGCTCCGAGAGCAGCCCGGAGATGTCTTCGCCCTTCTCGCCAATAATCACCAGAGGGTCGCCCACGCGCACCGTCTGCCCCGGCTCGGCCAGAAGTTTGAGCACGGTGCCCGAATAAAACGACTCCATCTCCATGGTCGCCTTATCGGTCTCCACCTCCGCCAGGATATCACCCTCGGCGACGCTCTCGCCCTCGGCTTTGGTCCACTCCGCCAGGGTGCCCTCTTCCATCGTCGGGCTGAGCGCCAACATCTCCATCACTTCTGCCATCGGTGCCTCGATATGCTTTAGCTAACCATTGATCGTTGTCAGGTCGCCCTCGCCCTGCCGGCCCGTTGAGACCGGCAGGGCAAAAACCTCAGCGGTAGCACGCCTTCTTGACAGCCTCGGCGATCTTCTCGGCCGAGGGCAAGGAGAGCGGCTCCAGGTTGTAGGCGTAAGGCATGGGGATGTCGCGCTGGTGCACGCGACCGACCGGCGCGTCGAGCCAGTCGAAGAGCTCGCGGCCGATCCACTCGGCCACCGAGGCGCCCACCGACGCCATCGGCCATGCTTCCTCGACCACGATGACGCGGTTGGTCTTCTTGACCGACTCGGCGATCATCGCCTTGTCGAAGGGGCGCACGGTGCGAAGGTCGATAACCTCCACATCAATGCCCTGCTCCGCGGCGATCTCAGCGGCCTGCAGTGACCAGTGCACCGCGCGGCTCCAGGTCACGATGGTGCAGTCGGCACCCTCGCGCTTGATATCGCCCTTGCCCATCGGGATGAGGTACTCCTCTTCGGGCACCTCTCCGTTCATGCCGTACATCACCTCGGACTCGATGAAGATCACCGGGTCCGGATCGCGGATGGCCGTCTTGAGCATGCCTTTGGCGTCGTAGGGCGTCGCGGGCATCATCACCTTAAGCCCGGGGATGTGAGCGTACTGCTGCTCCAGCGACTGAGAGTGCTGGCTGGCCAGCGAGCCACCGGCACCACCGGCGCCGCGCATCACCAGCGGGCAGCTGAGCTGGCCGTTGGACATATAGCGCAGCTTGGCGGCGTGGTTGACGATCTGGTCGAGCGCCAGGATCGCGAAGTTGAAGGTCATCATCTCGATGACCGGCTTCAACCCGCCCATCGCCGCGCCCACGCCGATGCCGGCAAAACCCAGCTCGACGATCGGGGTGTCGACCACCCGGCGGGGCCCGAACTTATCGAGCAGGCCCTTACTGACTTTGTAGGCGCCGTTGTAGTTGGCGACTTCTTCGCCCATCAAGAAGACCGACTCGTCGCGTTCCATCTCTTCGGCGAGTGCTTCGTTGAGGGCGTCTCTGAATGCAATTTCACGCATGACGTCGTCCTTATTCAATGTCCCAGGGCCACTCAACGTACACGTCTTCGGTCAGCACCGAGGGGTCCGGGAAGTCGGACTCATCGGCGAAGGCCATGGCGTCTTTGCTGATCTGGGTGACCTCGTCGTCGAGCTCGCCAACCTTATCTTCGGAGAGGATGCCCTCGCTGACCATCCAATTGCTCATGCGAGCGATGGGGTCGCGAAGATCCTGCTCTTCCTCAACCTCCTCCTTGGTGCGGTAGGGGGCCGGGTCGGTCATGGAGTGACCGCGGTAGCGGTAGGTGAGCACATCGAGCCAGGTGGGGCGGCCCTCTTCGACGGCGCGTTTGCGGGCGCGCTTGATGGCGTCGTAGACCGCGAAGATGTCCTGCCCGTCGACGGTCTCCCCGACGATGTTGTAGGGCTCGGACTTTTTGGCCAGCTCGGTGACCGCGGCCACGCGCTCAATGGAGGTGCCCATGGCGTAGCGGTTGTTCTCGACGATGGTGATCAGCGGGAGGTCCCACAACGACGCCATGTTCAGCGTCTCATGGACGATGCCCTGATGTACGGCGCCGTCGCCCAGGAAGCACAGGCAAGCAGCTTCTTCACCGCGATATTTTTGGGAGAAAGCCACCCCGCCGGCCAGCGCGATCTGACCGCCGACGATGCCCCAGCCGCCCAGAAAACCCTTCTCGGCGTCGAAGAGGTGCATCGAGCCGCCCTTGCCGCCGGTGCAGCCGGTGGCCTTGCCGAAGAGCTCGGCCATCACGGCGTTGGGATCCATGCCGCGAGCCAGCGCGTGGCCGTGCTCGCGGTAATGGCTGACGATCTTGTCGGCGTCGGTCAGCGCGGCCATCGAGCCCACACCTACGGCCTCCTGGCCGATGTAGAGGTGGCAGAAGCCTTTGATCTTGCGGCGCTGGTAGGCGCGGCCGGCGTACTCCTCGAAACGGCGCAAGAGGAGCATGTCGCGCAGCATCGCCACCAGGCGCTCGTCACCGAGCTCCTCGCGGACCTGTGCGGCCAGCTCCACATTGAGCGCCTCCACCTGAGGGGCAGCCTGCTGGCTGGCCTCATCATCTTTTGCTTTGGTCTGTGCCATGATTCGTCCAGGTAAAAGTCGACCCGTGCCGACGCCCGGGGAGAAGTTGGGCATCGACGTCTTGAGGTTCAATGGCAGTGCGTCAGGCCCGCGCCAGAAGATGGCGAGCCCGGTGTATGGCTGGGGGGCGAGTGCCCGGGAGGATCAATAGTGCCCAGCCTGCGCGGCGTCAAGAAGGGGGCAGCCGGCGATCGCCTGTCCGGGGGGCGCTGTGCTAGGCTGCGCGCGGTCGTAATGGAGTTTTGCCAGGAGCAAGCAGGGATGTCTCGTGATCGACGCCGCCGCCGGCGCCCCACAGAAGAAGAACGTACCGCCAGCGACGCCGATGCGGCGGCCGAGAAGGGTGAGGCGGGGGCCGAGCCGGACGCAGAGCAAAGCGCGGAGGGATCGGCGCAGATCTATGAGAACGAGATGGAGCAAGCCTGGGCCGAGGCGCCACCTTCAATGCAGGGCATCGATCGGGGGCTGATGCGAGCGCGGCGCGGTCAGGACGTGCAGGTGGAGCCGGCGGAGCCGGCCGCGGCGTTGCACCCGTGGCTGATGGTGTTCGGCGCGCTGATGGGCGGTCCGGTGGTTGCCGGGGTGCTCGCGCTTTTCAGTGATGGCCGCGCGCCGAAGGCGCGCGATCTCGTCGCCATACTGGCCCTGAGCGCGGCGGGCTGGCTGGGCATGCAGGGGCTCTTCGCGTTCGGCCCGGAGCGCTTTGGCCCCCGCACCGTGGTGCTCGCCAGCCAGGGGTTGCTGCTGACTCTGGGCGTGCTCCTGCTGCTGCTCTACCTGGGGCCGATGCAGGGGCGCCGGGGGAGCGACACACAGACGCTGCGCCAGTCGCTGGTCGTCGTCATCGGGCTGACGGCGCTCTACTGGCTGGGGCGCGACGCCGCCTGGCTGGAGTGGCTGGGGCGCTGACGCGCCCCGGCCTTCCCTCAGTCGTCTTTGCCAATCGGCACCACAAAGACCGGGCAGCGCGCGCGGCGCATGGTGCGCTCCGCGCTGTTGCCCAGGAAGAAGCGCGCCCAACCCCGACGCCCCCGCGTGCCCATCGCGATGAGATCGGCTTTGATGTTGGCGGCATAATCGACCAGCGCCCGATCCGGAGCGTCAACGATGATCTGAACCTCATCGACCACGTCTTCGGCGCCCTCCTCCACAATCAACTCTTTGAGCTGCGCGTGACGCTGCGAACGAAGTTCGGGAAGGCGTGAGGCCGGCTCATTGAGCGACATCGCAAGGCCGGTGACCTCCGGGACGATCAGGGCGTGAACGACGTGCACGCTGGCGTCTTGCTCGCGAGCCAGCGTGGCCGCGCGGCGCAACACCGCGCCGCTGACCGGCGAAAGGTCCAGACCGACCACGATCGTCTTAAACGCGCCGTTGGCCGTCTCCGGCGGCGCCAGAAGCACCGGGACCTCGCTCTGGCGCACGAGGCTGTTGGCGACGCTTCCTAAGAAGATCTCACGCAGGCGGCTGGCGCCCCGCGTCCCGACGACCACCAGCGCGGTGGCCTCTTTCTCGGCCAACTCCAGGATGACCTCCGCCGGCGACCCCATACCCACCTCAAAACGCACCAACTTGGGGCGAAGCGCCGCATCCACGCTCTCCTCAAAGAAGGTCTCCAGGCGGGTAGCGGCCTGCTCGCCGGCAGACTTCTCAATCTCGTCGGGGGCTTCGACCAGCACGCGCCAGGCCTGATCATCGGCAGCCAGATCGACGGCGTGGGTCAAGAGCAGGCTGCGGCCGGTGCGGCGCGCCAGGTCAGCGGCCAGCCGGATGGCGGCCTGGGAGTTGGTTGAAAAGTCGGTGGCGCAGAGCACTGTCATTGAAGTCTCCCACATCGAAAGTTGGCTTCATTCAACCGCCGCGGCGGACGGGCATCGCGAGCAGAGAGTACACACGAGCGTCGCCGGGCAAAGTCCTCACACACAATTGTTACCCATTTGAAACGCGAAAGAGGCCGTCGATGCCATCGACGACCTCCTGCGTGTTTTCAAATCTCAGGCTCGGGTCTCACTCGAAGACACCAAGCTTGGACTCCACCGCATCATCGCCATAGGCCTGCAGCGTCATGCGCTGATAGACCTCATCGTCGTTGTTGCGATGTTCGGTGGCCACAAGCCCGCCGGGCACGCCCTGGTCGGTGACCCACCAGGTGAAGCTCGTGACGCCCTGCGTCCCGTCCATCTCATAGCGCTCGGTGGCAAAGCTGCCCGCCGGCGTCTCCAGGGTCTCCTCGCCCTTGCGCAGCCCTTCCATGCTCTCTTCGGTGAGCTGGCCCTGGGAGTAGATGACCCAGCGCTCCGCATCATCTTCGTGGACCGGCACTTCCCGGGCTTCTTCTTCGCCAGGGTACTTCGCGCGCACCCGACGCACATAGCGCTGGCCGTCTTCGCCGATCTCGAAGAGCGCCTCCATGATGAGCTCAACCTCTTCGTCGTTGGACGTGTCGGTGGCGCGGGACTCGATGCGCCACCATTGCTTGCCGTCTTCTTCCTCGCGCAAGAAGGCTTTGACGATCTCCTGGCCGTAGTCGGAGCCTTCGGTGCTCCAGCGGGTGTATTCGCCGGGCTGATACTCGGCGAACTCCATGTTGTAGCCGCCCTGGTAGAAGAGCATCTGCATCAGGCCCACCGTGTACTGACGCATCAGCGCCGGGGTCAGATCTTTGAGCAACGCGCCGGCCACGCGGTTGCCGATCTCCTCGCCGATGCGCTGCTCGGTGGTGGCCATGGCGTTGCCCATGATGCGATCGGCGATCTGGTTGGTGCTGCACCCGGCCAGACTCAGACCGATGACCCCTGCTGCGACTTTTGCCTTCCAACGCGACTTCATACTCACCTCAACTATCGATTCGTGTCATAGCGATACGGCCGGCCGGCGGGCCGGCCGTATCAAACGTTTCAGCGTGTTGCGTGCCGACGAACTTACGCGATTGTGACGTCGTCGCAAAGGTAGACGTCCTGGACCGCGTTCAAAAGCGCAATGCCCTCGTTGCGCGGGCGTTGGAAGGCTTTGCGACCCAGGATAAGTCCGGTGCCGCCGGCGCGCTTGTTGATGACGGCGGTACGCACCGCGTCGGCCAGGTCGTTATCGCCCGAGGCCCCGCCGGAGTTGATCAGGCCGGCGCGGCCCATGTAGCAGTTGGCCACCTGGTAACGGGTTAAATCGATGGGGTGCTCGCTGCTGAGCTCGTCGTAGACCTTCTGGTGGGTGCGCCCGAACTTCGAGCCGTCTTCGTGTTGGACGGCTTTAAAGCCCCCGTTGGTCTCGGGCATCTTCTGCTTGATGATGTCGGCGTGCAGCGTCACGCCCAGGTGGTTGGCCTGGCCGGTGAGGTCGGCGGCGGTGTGGTAGTCGTTGCCCCCGGTTTTGAAGGCGTTGTTACGGGTGTAGCACCACAGGATGGTGGCCATACCCAGCTCGTGGGCGCGGGCGAAGGCCCGCGCGACATCCACGATCTGGCGGGTGGACTCCGGCGAGCCAAAGTAGATGGTAGCGCCCACGGCGACCGCGCCCATCTCATGGGCCTGCTCCACGGTGCCAAACATGATCTGGTCGTAGCCGTTGGGGTAGGAGAGCAGCTCGTTATGGTTGAGCTTGACCACAAAGGGGATGCGGTGCGCGTAGCGCCGCGCCACCATGCCCAACACGCCAAACGTCGAAGCCACCGCGTTGCAGCCGCCCTCGATCGCAAGCTCCACGATGTTGGCCGGATCGAAGTAGTCGGGGTTGGGCGCAAAAGAGGCCCCGGCGGAGTGCTCAATGCCCTGGTCCACCGGCAGGATCGAGAGGTAGCCGGTGCCGCTGAGGCGCCCACCGTCGTAGAGGGCCTGCAGGCTGCGCAGCACCCGCGGGGAGCGATCGCTGTTCATAAAGACGCGCTCCACAAAATCCGGCCCGGGAAGGCTGAGGCGCTCTCTGGCGATCGTCTTGGACTGGTAGCCCAGAAGGTTGTCGGCGTCCGAGCCCAGGAGCTCAACGATGCGGTCGATCGATGCGGTCATCTCTCTCCTCCATAAATCCAGTGAACATGAGTGGTGCGGCAAAGACTTCGCCGGGGGGGCGGTCATCCCAACTTCGGGTGGTACATACGCAGAAGCGGCGCCACACTCAAAGCCTGAGTTACCGCGCCGCTTCAACGTCTCTGATTGCGCAGGCCAACCTGCGCTGAGTTCATTCGACGATCGTGAGCCACTCCATGTGGTCGGTGGCCGAGCCGCGGACCTGATCGAAGTAGGCGTCCTGCAGGGTCTTGGTGACCGGGCCGGGCTTGCCGGTGCCGATCTGGCGGTCATCGAGCTCGCGCACCGGCGTGACCTCGGCGGCGGTGCCCGTCATAAAGATCTCATCGGCGACGTAGAGGAAGTCGCGGGTGACGCGCTGCTCGATGATCTCGTAGCCTCGCTCGCGGGCGAGCGTGAGCACGGTGTCGCGGGTGATGCCGCCGAGGATCGAGCTTCCCAGCGGGGTCGAGTAGATCACGCCGTCGCGCACCACAAAGATGTTCTCACCACTGGCCTCGGAGATGTAGCCGTTGGTGTCGAGCATGATCGCTTCCTGGTAGCCGGCCTTCATGACCTCGCGTTTGGCCAGGATGCTGTTGACGTACTGCCCGTTGATCTTGCCTTTGACCATCGAGGAGTTGACGTGGTGGCGGCTGAAGCTGGCGATCTTGGCGCGAATCCCCTGAGTCAGGCCCTCGTCGCCCAGGTAGGCGCCCCAGGGCCAGGCGATCACGGCCACGCGCACGTCGTTGCTCATCGCGCTCAGGCCCATCTCACCGTGGCCCAAGAAGACCACCGGGCGCAGGTAGCAGTCTTTAAAGCCGTTGGCGCGCACCGTCTCGACGCAGGCCCGCTCCAGCTCTTCGCGGGAGAAGGGGCTGTCGATGGTGCAGATGTGGCAGGTCTCCAGCAGGCGGCGGATATGCTCGCCAAGGCGGAAGATCGCCGAGGCGCCGTCTTCGCGCTGGTAGCAGCGGATGCCTTCAAACGCGCCCAGTCCGTAGTGCAGGGTGTGCGTGAGCACGTGGATGTTGGCGTCCTCGAAAGGTACGAGTTCACCGTCCATCCAGATTTTATCAGCCTTAATCGCCACGTCTCCTCCTGTGTCCAGCGCCCCGATGTCGTCGAATCGGGGCAAAGATGTTCCCACGCTGTCAGAAGACAACAACGCGCGTCGAAATTTGCGACAGGGCTATCACACCTGCGAGTCCGAGGAAAAGGAATCAACGCGCAAAGATCTGTGACCACGCCTGACTGATGCGCTGGCGGGTTGCGGCGAGCTCATCGTGAAACTGAGCGACGTTATCGCGGCCCTGGTGGCCCATCTGCCGGGCCAATGCGGCGAGCGGGGAGCCGCCGCGGGGCACGCGGGTGGAGGCGCCGGCGATGGCCTGTCGAAGTTCCAGGCGGCGCAGCCAGAGGTAGTCGCGGGCCAGCCCCTCCAGGTCGAGGCCGGCGCTGAGTTCGGGGGTCTGTTGGAGCGCGTGGAGCGCAGCGGTGGTGGAGCGGGCCTGGCGGGCGACCTGCGGCGCCCGAAGTTGCAGGTATTGCGCGATAAACTCCACGTCGATCAGCCCGCCGCGGCTCTGCTTGATGTCGATCTCGCTGCGCGGGATCTCGGCGGCGTCGATCATGCGCTGGCGCATCTGGTCGATCTGGCGGTCGAGATCGTCGGGGAGCGGTCGGTCGTAGGCCAGGCGCTGGCGCTCCTCTTCGAGGCGCTCCCGGAGTCGGGGGGTGCCGCCGATGGCCCGGGCTTTGACCAGGGCCTGGCGCTCCCAGAGGGCCGCGCGCTCCAGGTGGTAGGTGCGCCAGGCCTCAAACGAGGTCACCAGCGTGCCCTGCGAGCCGGAGGGGCGCAGGCGAAGATCGACCTCATAGAACCCACCGGCCTCGGTGGCCGCGCTCAGCGCGCGCACCATACGACGCGCGCGGCGGGTGGCCTCCTGATGTTCGATCGCGCCGGGACCCTCATCGTCGTAGACGAAGATGAAGTCGAGATCCGATCCAAACCCCAGCTCCCGCCCACCGAACTTGCCCATGGCGACCACGCAGAGGGCGCGCGGCCCGGCCTCAACCCCGGCGCCGTCGCTGGCGAGGATCGCGTCGACCTGCGTTAGCACCACCTCGGCGAGCTCGCTGAGCTGGGTGCAGGTCACATCGACGGGCACCACCCCGGCGACTTCATGGAGCGCGATGCGCAGGCTCTCTTCCTGATGAAAACGCCGCACCCGCCCGAGCTTATGCGCCGGATCCTCGACCTCTCCCACCCGCGCGGCCAGCGCGCGCTGCATGGATGCCTGGTCGCGCTCAACGGCGGCGGTGGCGCTCGCGATCATCTTCACGAAGACGTCGGGCTCGGTGGCGAGCATGCGCGCCAGGGGCGCGCTGGAGCCAAAGAGGTGCATCAGAAGTCGCGCCGCGTGGGGGTTCTCCCGAAGCATCCGCCAGGTGCCCGGGGTGTCACCCACCTCGGTGGTAAATCGCACCAGGTGGCCCAGGGCCTGCTCCGGATCCGGCGCGGAGCAGATGGCGCTGAGCAGGTAACGAGCCTGCGCCGGATCGCCCACGGCGCGCCTCACCGAGAAAGGCCCGTAGCGTTTCTGGGAGAGCACCTGAAGTTGGCCTGCAGCCTGGCGCGGGCGCACAAACCCGGCCTCACGCAGCGCGCGCACGCCGGCGTCTTGCAGAAGCTCATCGGGGTCCATCGCCAGCAGCGCAGCCAGCTCTTCGGCGGAGCTGTCGGCGACGGTGGCCTGCTCGGAGGTGCGGGGCGACTGCTCGAAAAGTCGCTCAAAGATCGCGTGCACCGCCTCCCTCGACGCCTCAACTCGCCGCTCCAGCGATTCGGAGGACTCCCCCATGCGCCAGGCCAGCAGCGCAAAGCCTGTGGCGTCTTCGGGGAGTTTGTGGCTCTGGCGATCGCCGGCCATCTGCACGCGGTGCTCCAGCCGCCGGTACAGATCGTAGGCGTCCGCGAGCGCGCGATGCTCCTCGGCGCCGAGAAGCCCGGCGTAGAGCAAGCGGTCGAGGGTCTCCAGGGTGGCGCGCACCCGCAGCGTCGGGCGCGTGCCGCAGTGCACGAGCTGCAGAGCCTGTACAAAGAACTCGATCTCGCGGATGCCTCCCCGGCCGATCTTCACGTCCCAGCCGTGGGGCCCCTGCTCCTCATCGCCGGACGCCGCGCGAGGTTGCGGGCGCGGCGGAGTGGGCGTCGTCGTCGCCTTCGGCGCGGCCCGCCCGAGCTTTGCGAGCAGGCGTTGCTGCAGCGGCGAACTCGCGGCCTCAGGCTTCGCTGAGGATGACGAGGGCGCGTGGGCGGAGTGCTCGGTCTGGGGCGCGCGCGCCCGGGAGATCGCGCGGGTGGCGCGGGCCTGATCGTCGATCATCGCCTTCATGCGCCGCAGCTCATCGATGGCCGTAAAGTCCAGATAGCGCCTGAAGATAAAGGGCTCGAGCGCCTGGAGCACATGGTCGCCCAGGGCGATGGAGCCGGCCACCGGCCGGGCCTTGAGCATCGCGCCGCGCTCCCACCCTCTGCCCCAGCTTAAGTAGTAGTCGATGGTGGCCGAGGCGCCCTGCACGATTGGGCCCTGGGAGCCGTCGGGGCGAAGACGAAGATCCACGCGAAACACCTGGCCCTGCTCGGTGATGGTGTCCATCGCGCGCACCACCTCGCGGGCCAGCGCTTCGACGTTGGCGCGCGACTCGGCGGTGGCCATGGCCTGATCGCTGGCCACAAAGATCAGATCGATGTCCGAGCTGTAGTTGAGCTCACGACCGCCGAGCTTGCCCATGCCCAGCACGCAGAAGTGGTCGGTGAGCTCGGGGGCGCCCAGGATGGAGGCCGCCGAGCGCAGCGCCGCGTCCAGGCAGACGCTGGCCACCTCCGCGACCTCCGAGGTGGTGTGGCGCACCGAGGCACCCTCGATCTCGCGTAAAAAGATCCGCAGCAGCTGGCGATGTTTGAACCAGCGCAGCGCGCGGTGCAGCGCCGCAAAACGCTCCTCGCGGGGGGCCTCATCGGCCAGGCGCGCGGCGACGGCGTCGAGGTAGGCGCTTAAGTCTTCGGCCATGGCCTGCGGGGGCATGGGCTCATCGCGCCAGCGCCCGGCGGCCAGCCAGCCCACAAGCTCCGGCTGACGCCCCAGCGCTCGCCAGGGGTGACGCCCGGCCGAGCCCAGGCTCAGCGCCACATCGACCTCGCCGGCCGTGGCGAGATCGATCGCCTGGTCGAGCAGGTTCTCCACCAGGCGCATCACATCAATGAGCAGCTCGGCAGGCCAGCTCAGCCCGTCGACGCGGCGCAGGAGCGCCTCAAGGTCGAGCCGCCCCTGGTCGCCTGCCCGGGTGAGCTTCGCGATCAGCGCGGCGTCCAGCGAAGCGCCGGCCTCGCGCACCACCTCCCCCAACCTTTCGTGATGCTGCGACGCCACGGCTTTGCTCCTGTCTCGAAGTTCCCCGAATCCCCCCCGGGGCTTGCTGCGAACTTAAGCGCCGACCTTGGCCTTCTCCACCTCGCGGTACTCCCGCTCATACATGGTGCGGGTGTCGTTGACGATGTCGAGGTTCTTGGCGTTCATCTCCAGCGGCGATTTTACCTCAATGGCGTGCATCTGCCGGCCGATTTCAGCCAGCTGGTCGCACATCAACGAGAGCTTCGCCAGATCGCGGGTGGCGCGGTTCTGACCGGCAAAATGCTCGCGGTACTCCGCCATCACCTCATTGGCGGCAGAGCCCAGGCTGCCGGCGATCTGCTCGGTGGTCAGCTCGGCCTTGGCCTCTTTGATCGCGGAGAGCTCCCGGGCGTAGACCTTTACGTTGTCGGTGATGATGCCCACGTTGCGATCGTTGGCCTGGGAGCGCAGACCGCGTTTTTTTAGGCGCTGCATGCTGGCGCGCGCTCGCTTGAGCTGCTCGATCATCCGCTCGAGAAGGCCCTCGCGACGAGTGTGGCGCGACTTCCCGGCGAAATGCTCGCGGTAGAGCGTGAACTGGTTGTTGGCCAGCGTCGCCAGCAGGTCGGCCTGCTCCTGCGGGGTCCCCTGGCTCTGAGCGGCCTCCACCTGATGGGCCTCATTGCGGTACATCCGCAGGTTATCTTCGACGATCTGCAGGTTGGGCTCGATCTCGGCGCGATGCGACTTCACCAGTGCCTTCATGCGCGCGCGCACCTCTTCGAGATCGGTGATGATCTCCATGAGCAGGCCCATGTCGCGAGTGCGGCGATCTTTGCCGGCGAAGTGGCGGCGGTACTGGCCAAAGACCAGGTTGGCATCGGCGATCACGCGGGCGGCCTCCTCGGAGATCGGGCCGGCCTCTTTGGCCTCAACAATGGCCTGGCGCTCATCGCGGTAGACCTGCTGGTTGTCGCGGGCCATCTCCAGAAGCGAGACGATCGCCGGGTCACGCGAGCCGTTGATCTGGGAGGTGCCCTCTTCGATCACCCCTTCGAGCTCGGAGAGCAGCGTGTCGAGCAGCTCCAGATCGCGCGTGGCGCGAGCCTTGCCCGCAAAATGCGCGTCGTAGCGCTGGTAGATGGAATCGGCCCGCTCTTTGAGCTCTTTGAAGGTCGTACGACTCATGATACTTCACCCTGGCTAGTCAACCTGCTCCATGCGCCGGCGCTTTTGCGCCGCGACGCCGGGCCCCATCGGGCCCTCAACGGCACTTTTTCTAGTGGTAACGCCGGCGCAAGGCAAACCCATTCGAGGTGAGTATGAAGCTCGACCAGATGAAGATCATTGTCACCGGCGCCGCTCAGGGCATGGGCCGAACCTTTGCGCTGGAGCTCGTTAAAGCAGGCGCCGACGTGATGGCGGTGGACATCGCCGATGAGCCCCTGGCCGCGCTCAGCGCCGAGGCCAGCGATCTGCCCGGGCGACTGGCGACCTATGCGGCCGACGTCAGCGATGAAGACGCCGTCAAAGGCGCGGTCGCCGCCACCGTCGACGCCTTCGGTAAGGTGAACGGCGTGATCAACAATGCCGGGATCTTCCGCGATCGCCTGCTCGTCAAAAAAGATCGCGAGAGCGGCAAGGTCAAAACGATGAGCCTCAAGGACTGGCAGGCGGTGATCGATGTCGATCTGACCGGCCCCTTCCTCTTCACCCGCGAGGTCGCCGCCTGGATGGTGGAAAACGACGAGAAAGGCGGGGTCATCGTCAACATCAGCTCGGTCTCACGCCACGGCAACCAGGGCCAGTCGAACTACTCGGCGGCCAAGGCCGGGCTCATCGCGGACACCAAGCTGTGGGGCGAGGAGCTTGCGCGTTATGGGATTCGCGTGGGTGCGGTGGCGCCGGGCTTTATTGAGACGCCGATCCTCGAGGGGATGCGCGACGAGATGCTCCAGGCCATGCTCAGCCGCGTGCCGCTTCGCCGGGTGGGCACGCCCGAAGAGATCTTTATGGCGGTGCGCTTCATCATCGAGTGCGACTACTTCACCGGCCGCTGCATCGATGTGGACGGTGGGGTGTCGATTTAAGTCTGTCGCAACGCCAACAAAAAAGCGCGGGCGCTTCGAGTGAAGCGCCCGCGCTTTTTTTAGTTTTGCAACAACCCGGCACCACCGAGACGTTGTGTCATTATGCGCCTTAGTGGGCCGCAACCGCTCCGGGCGCGGGCACGATCAGCGTGGTGCAGTTCATATTCTGCACCCACTTGACCATCACGCTCGCGAGGCGATCGAGGCGACCGGCGTCGGCCGGGTAATGACCGATGACGACCAGATCGATGTTGGCCGACTCCACAAACTCGCGAAGCCCCGCCACCGGGCTCTGCGCGAGCAGGTGCGCGTCGCACTCCACGCCCTCAAGCAGCGCGTCGTGGCGTTTGATGAAGGCGTCCATCGCCTCTTCGGCCCAGTCGACGATCGCGGTGGACTGCAGCGCTTCGGGAAGCTCGGTGTCCAGAATCACCGTGGTGGCCGAGAGGGCGTGTGCGTGCACCAGGTGCAGCGGGCTCTTGAACTTCTTGATCAGGGGCACGCTGACTTCCATCGCCCGATCGGAGCGCTCGCTGAAGTCGGTGCCCAGCGCCACCTCCATGCCGGCTTCGACCCGGTCGCGCTCCGGGTGCACGATGACCAGCGGGCAGGGTGGCGTGTGCGCAAGCTCCATGGCGGTGGAGCCAAAGATGAACTTGTTCCAGGCCCCGCGCCCCGACATCCCGATGACGAGCACGGCCACATCGCCCTTCTGACACATCTCACACGTCGAGCGCATCGGGGACCCCACCTCCAGCATCACCCCATCGGGCGACTCGCCGGTGGCCTCTTTGAACCACGCGCCGATGCGGGCGTCGAGCTTGTCGCGAAGCTGGGCGCCGCTGACCTCTTCAAACGCGCTCTTCCAGCTCTTAAGAGAGACGTCGAGCACATGCAGCACATGCACCTCAAGCCCGAGCAGGCGGCCCAGCTTGAGCGCGTAGCGCGCCGCCGGCTGCGCGTTCTCCGAAAGATCCGTCCCGATGACCACTCGCTTGCCCTGCATCCTGCCTCCTGTCGACCGTCAAATCATGGCGCATCATCCCTCGCCGGCGAGCCCACGCTCGCCAGGGATCTCACCAAAGCTGGCATCACCAGAGGCCTTATAGTAAACATCGGCCCGTGTGCTCAAAGGAAATTCGAAACTCCTGGACCCAACGCCGATGTCCCGCCTGCTCTCCCCCATCCTCATATCGAGCGCGCTCGTGATTGCCCTGGGGGTCACGAGCGCGGCGTGCGTAAGCGCCCCGGCGTTTGCGCCCACGGGACATCAGGCGCGCACCGAGCGGCTGACGCCCTTTTCGCCGCAGCGGCTGCGCCCCCATCCGGCCGTGCTGGCCGGTGACCTCTCGCGGGTCGAGGCGGAGGGCATCCACGCCCCCGACCACAGCGAGGAGCACCTGGCGGAGAGCCCCGCTCAGGCCACCGCCTACCTGTGGTGGCGCGCCTACAGCGCGACCTACAGCCGGGTTGACGGCGCCACCTGCAATTTCGCGCCGAGCTGCTCCCGCTTTGGGCTGGAGGCCATCGCACACAGCCCGCTGGGCGTGGTGTGGACCTTCGGGCGTCTGCAGCGCGATCAACGGCCCGACGCCTTTTACACCCGCGACGCCGACGGCCGCCTCATCGACCCGGTTGAGGCCTACACCGTCTGGGGCGACGACCCCACCCTTGATCGATCCCCCTACGTGGAGTCCCCTCATCATGGCTGGTACCTCTTTGTACAGGCGCAACGCTCGGGCCTGGCCGACGATCTTCTGGAGCGTCATCGCGGCGGCGATGCTGCTGTGGAGCCCGACGCCGGCAAACGCTGAAGATCCGGCGACACCGCATGCTGAGCCAACGTCTCGCCAGTCGGCTCCGACGCCCGAGGGCGCGCCCGAGGCCCTTGCTCCCGACTTCGAGACCTACCTGGACTGGCAGGCCAGCGCGGAGATCGAGATCGGCCTGCGCCTCTTTGAGCAGGGCGACGACTACCGCGCGATCACCAGCATCAAGCGCTACCGCCTGCTCTCCGGCACCCCGGCCTCCGACCACCTCGCCAGCCTGCTCATTGGTGAGGTCTACCGGCGAAACGCCATATCGGAGCTGGCGATGCAGCACTTCTTTGACGCCAGCCGCAGCGCCCCCAACGCCGAGGCTCGCCTCCAGAGTTATGTGCTTGGCCTGCAGGAGCTCTGCTTGAACCTGGGCGCGATCGCCACCTGCTACGAGACCCTGGTGGGGTTGCAGGCGCGGGCGGCCGAAGACGCCCCCGCGCTCGAAGAGCTGCTGCGCTACCAGACCCTCTTTGTGGAGTCGCTGCTGCGCTCGCCAGGGGTCACCGAGGCTCGCGCCGAGCGCTTTGAAGACCCGGCGCTCGCCGGAGCGGCCCGTGAGCTCGTGGCGCGCCATGCCGCCTTTGATGATCTCAGCCTGAAACAGCCCTGGCTGGCGGCCACGCTCTCGGCGATCGTGCCCGGCGCCGGCCAACTCTACAACGGGCGCCCCGTCGACGCGCTGCTGGCCCTGGGCTTTACCGGCCTCTTTGGTGCGGCCAGCGTGTACGCCTACCAGGGGTTGGAAAGCATCCCGCTGACAGTGGCCGCAGGGCTTGTGGCGCTGGGCTTTTACAGCGGCAACATCGCCAACGCCCTGGTCGATGCGCGGCGCATCAACGCCACGCGCTACCAGCGCTACTACGATGAGCTGCAGGCCGACCTCTGGGCCCGCCAGCGCTTTCAAGTGGAGGATAACGCGGTGATCTTCAGCTTTGGCTTTGACTGGCCGGCGCTCACCCCCGAGCCCACCTCCCCACCGAGCGAGCCGCCGATCCCCGACATGCTCTAAAAACCGTGCGTGGCGACTTGCTTTCACTGCATCGATGTCCAGCTTCTGCGCGAACCTTTACTGCGGCGCGCAGCACGCGTGCCGACGCAACCTTCTACCGATTTTAGGAGCATGCATGACGTATCTGGTTACCGGCGCAAATCGAGGTATCGGGCTGGAGTTTACCCGCGAGCTGCTCAAGCGCGGCGAGTCTGTCGTGGCGACGGCGCGCGATCCCGAGAGCGCCGAGGAGTTGCAGGCGCTGCAAAAGGAGAACCCCGAGCGCCTCACCCTCTTCAGCCTCGACATCGCCGATCTCGCCAGCATTGAGGCGTTTGTGAACGAGATCGGCGCGCGCGCCATCAACGTCTTGATCAACAACGCCGGCATTCTGGAGCGCTGCGGCGCGCTGGGAGACATCGACTTCGAAGTTATTGAGCGATCCTTTCAGGTCAACACCATCGGCACCCTGCGGCTGACCGAGGCGTTGCTCCCATCGCTGCGACGCGCCGAGGGCGGCGCCAAAATCGTCAACCTGAGCTCGAAGATGGGCTCGATCGCCGAGAACTCCAGCGGCGGCTCCTACGCCTACCGTGCCTCCAAGGCGGCGCTCAACATGGTGACGCGCTCGCTGGCGCTGGATCTGGCCGATGAGGGCATCATCGCCTTTGTGGTGCACCCCGGCTGGGTGCAGACGCGCATGGGCGGCCCCAACGCCTTGATCGACACCGAGACCAGCGTCACGAGCCTGCTCGACGTCATCGATGGTGCCGACGCCTCAACCTCCGGCAGCTTCCAGGAGTGGAACGGGAACACCATCGCCTGGTGAACCCTTTTAAGAGAGCGGCGGCGCGGGCTCCTTACGAGCCCTGCAATTGCGCCCTGAAGGTCCCTCGTGATAGGTCAATGGGGCTTGCGCCGCCCTGCTCTTACCCTCTTGAGGCACGCACCTGATGGTCCCATCCGACGACTACACCGACGACGCGCTCCAGGCGATGATTCGCGAGGCGGGGCTGCGCTGCACGACCTCGCGTACCACCGTGCTGGCGCGGCTGGCCCGTGCCAACGCGCCGCTGAGCCACGCTGACCTCTCCGAGGAGCTGGTGCCGCAGGGCTTTGACCAGGCCACCATCTACCGCAACCTCACCGACCTGACCGAGGTGGGCCTGCTCAACCGCCTGGACCTGGGCGATCATATCTGGCGCTTTGAGTTCCGCGGCGATCATCATCACGATGAGGGGGAGCATCCTCACTTTATGTGTGTGGATTGTGGCGAGATCTCGTGTCTGGCCGAAGTTGAGATCACGATGAACCGCCAGGACAAAAGCCCGGCGCTCGTCGCCGAGATCAGCGAGATCTTCCTGAAAGGTCGCTGCGCCAAATGCGGCTGAGCTTGATTGTCGCCACGAGCAGCCTGGCGTGTGCATGGCGTTCATATCCCCCGGTGCGGAGCATCACGATGAAGTGGAACCTCTTCCTGTCTCTGGCGATGTTGACCGTGACGCTCGGCGCTGGTTGTGGCGAGTCTGAGGAGCACGATCATGACGAGCACGATGAGATGAGCGCCGAAGGGGAAGCCTGCACCCACGCCCAGGATAGCCCCACCACCGTGGTGGCCGGCAGTGGGATCGCGGGGCTCGACGCCGACGTCAGTCAGAGCCACACCCTCTACGAGGTCACGCTCAACGAGACCGAAGCCGGCTCGGGCGACTACAGCGGTTACCTGAGCTTTGAGGCCCCCGAGCACGCCGATTACCTGATCTTCACCAGCACGCAGGCGGAGCTCAGCGTGCTCGACAGCGCCGATGTGGCGCTGGAGACAACCGTCTCCGGGGTCGATGGCTGCGTGGAGCTCGCGCAGGCGCACCGCGTCGCATTGGACGCAGAGCGCTACGTCATTGAGATCGGACCGGTCAGCACGTCCACGTTGAGCCTCATCATCGAATCCGAAGCGCACGATCACGACCATGACTGATGTGTTCGCCCCGACCCCCGCGGCGTCACACACCCTCCGGGCGCGACCGCGTTAGCGTGGTCGCGCCTGATGTGCTTCTTGCCCGGCTGCACACCCCTCTTTTGTGAGTCTCCATGCGCTACCTCCTCTACGCCCTGACGTTGCTGTTGAGCTCTTCGCTCCTTTTCTTCGTGCAGCCGATGGTCGCCAAGATGGTCACGCCGGTGCTCGGCGGCTCCCCGGCGGTGTGGAACACCTGCATGGTCTTCTTTCAGGCGCTGCTGCTCGGCGGCTACCTCTACGCACACGCCTCGACGCGGTGGCTGGGCACTCGCCGGCAGTCGCTGATGCACCTGGCGGTGATGATCGTGGGGGTGCTCTTTTTACCCATTGGTTTTGAGCCACCGACCGACCCGGCCAGTCTGGAGAACCCGGCGCTGTGGTTGTTGGGCGCGCTGCTTCTGGGGGTGGGCTGGCCCTTTTTTGTGATCTCGACGAGCGCCCCACTCTTGCAGAAGTGGTTCTCGACCACCGACCACCCGGACGCGGCCGACCCCTACCATCTGTATGCGGCGAGCAACGTGGGGAGCTTTTTCGGTCTGGTGGCCTATCCCTTTTTGATCGAGCCGCGCATCGGGGTGCAGGCGCAAACCACGCTGTGGATGATCTGCTACGTGGTGTTGATCGCGGCGGTCGCCGGGTGCGCGCTGGCGTTATGGCGCAGCGCGGAGCCTGAAGCGGCGGCGAGCGAAGCGAGCCCGCCGGCGTCGGTGCTTCCTTTGAGCTGGGGGCGTCGGGCGCGATGGGTGCTCTGGGCCTTTATCCCTTCCAGCATGATGCTGGCGGTGACGAGCTTTGTGACCACCGACATCGCGCCGGTGCCGATGTTGTGGATTCCGCCGCTGGCGATTTACCTGCTCTCCTTTGTGCTGGTCTTCGCCCGGGTGGAGTGGTTCCGCTCATTGCCCGTCTTCACCCTCTTTCCGCTGACGTTGCTCGGGCTCGGAGCGATGCTCTTTGTGCAGCTTGGCAGCCCGCTGGAGTGGGTCGCCGGCATCCATTTTCTGGGGCTGCTCATCATCTCGCTGGTCTTTCACGGCCTGATGGCTGCCGACCGCCCGGCGACCCGTCACCTCACCGAGTTCTTTTGCTGGATGTCCGTAGGCGGCGCGCTGGGCGGGGTCTTTAACGCGCTGCTCGCGCCGTTGATCTTCGACCGCCTGCTCGACTATCCGGCGCTGCTGGTGATCGCGGCGCTGGCCTTCCCCTGGTCGCTCTACAGCCGGCGACCGGTGCAGATCACGCTGCTTCTGGGCGCGGCGCTGGCCGGCTACCTGGTCGGTCGCGACGTGATGATCTACCTGGGGCTGGAGCGCTCCCGCGAGATCGCAACCCTGGGAGCGGTGGCGCTCTCGCTGGGTATCCCGACGGTGATCGCGTTCACCCGCGCTCGTATCCTCACCCCGGTGTTGCTCTCGGTGCCGCTGCTCATCTCCACGGTGTATCTGGGCCAGCCCGAGGGTAACGAGCTGCACGCCGAGCGCAGCTTCTTTGCGGCCAACCAGGTCGTGACGACGCCCGACGGCGGCTATCACAAGCTCTACAATGGCACGACCCTCCACGGGGTGCAGGCCCAGGACGACGAATTTCGTCTGGTCCCCCTCTCGTACTATTACCTGACCGGGCCGCTGGGGCAGCTCTTTGAGGTGTTGAGCAAACGCCCGGAGCGCCACCCCTTTGCGGTCGTGGGCCTGGGCACCGGCGCGATTGCCGCCTACACCCATCGTGGCCAGGAGGCGGACTTCTTTGAGATCGACCAGGCCATCGCCCGCATCGCCCGCGACCCGCGCTACTTCACGTACCTGGAGGACTGCCCCGGGGAGTGCGAGGTGATTCTGGGTGACGGGCGCCTGCAGCTCGCGCAGATGCCCGACGCGCGCTACGAGCTGATCGTGCTGGATGCGTACAGCTCCACGGCCATCCCGGTGCACCTGCTGACCCGGGAAGCCGTCGAAATGTATCTCAAAAAGCTGACACCCGACGGTGTGCTGGCCTTCCACATCTCCAACCGTCACCTGGACCTTCAGCCCCCGCTGACGCGCATCGCCGGGGAGCTCGGGCTTGTGGTGCGCGGCCGCGATCACTGGGTCGACGCCGACGACCCGGTCTACAACCTCTATGTCGATGGCTCCGACTGGTTGATGATGGCCAAGAATGAAGAGGCCTTCGGCGAGCTCATCGACCACCCCTCCTGGCATGAGTACAAGCCCGAGCCCCGGCTGAGGGTGTGGACGGACGACTACGCCAACATCTTCGACGCCTACATTCTCGACTTCTAAACGTGACACGTTCGAGCAATGCTCCCCCGCGAACTCTGCCACCAAAAGCCCTGAACGCTCGGCCAAAACACGCAAAAGCGCCGGCGATCACGCCGGCGCTTTTATCTTTAGAACCAACACGTTAGCCACACTCAGAAGAGTGGAATCTCAACCTCTTCTTTCTTCTCCTCTTCGGGAGCGGGCGCGGCAATGTCGACCCAGCCATCGTCGGCCGGAGGCGCAGTCTTCTTCTCGGTCTTCTTCCTGGAGTCGTCCTCGCGCGGAGCGACCGCGCCCAGATCCACCCAGCCGTCATCGGCCGCCGCGGCGGTCGGCTCGTCTTCGGGCTCCGGCGCTGTGCGCCGGGTGCTCTCACCACCGCGCTCCGAGCGTGCCCCGGAGTTGCGCGCGGACGCCCCGCTCCGACTGCCCGTGGAGCGCTCCGAACCCGAGGATTCCCGTGCCGAAGGCGCCTCATCGCGATCGGCGACAGCCTCCTCGTCCTGCGCCTCAGCCACCTCTTCGACAAGCGCCACATCGACCTCGACCGGCCCACCGGGCTCCAGCGTCGTGGTCAAGGTCTCATAGCCGGTCGCCTCCAGCCGCAGCTCCACCGGCGTATCGCTGACCTCGATACTGATCGGGGTACGCCCCATCAGCTCATCACCGGCAAACACCATCGCGCGCACGCCCTCACTGCGCACACGCACGAGCTGCGCGGCGACCTCCTCGCCACCGGCGGCCGCCTCCTCAGCGCTGGCCTCTTCCACCGGCGGCACAGCAGCCTGTGCCGCCGGCGCCTCGCCGACAGCGCCCTGCCCCCCGGCCTGCTGCGCGG
>NZ_VOSL01000129.1 GCF_007997005.1 Lujinxingia vulgaris
GTGGCGATGGGAAGCCCATCGTTCCAGCGCTTGATCAAGACGCGGGGAGGCGCGGTCACAATATCCGGCGCAAAACGAGCGTCGCTCAAGGGCTCATCCAACTCGGGGGCCCGCGTTGGGGCGAACGCCTCAAGATCTTCGCGACGTACCGGCTTCATCGAGATCGTCTTGACCATCTCCTGCCGGTCGTAGCCCGCATCCTCCACGTCCCGGGCGTCGAGTCGATTGGTGTCGCCCTCAAGGTCCTCATCCAGGACGCTCTCCGGCACACGAAACGCGGGCATCTCCAGGCTCAACCCATCCAGATCGGAGGGCGCGGCGTGGTTCTTGTTGACCTCCTCGGTCAACTCGATCACGTCGCTCTCCTCATCGAGGTGCGGCCCGATCTCGGGGGACTTATCGGCAGAATTTGGCACGAATTCAAACTCCTCGCAGCCCCGGTCGGGCGCAAACATCAGCCTCACCATGCTGGCCACCAGCCAGCCTCTTCGGGGCGCTCGTGCGGCCGCGTCGCGCAGGCCACGCGCGTGGGTTTTCACCGGGTGTGAACGCCCGACGAGTGTAGCGCAGGGGGTGCAGGCTCACAAGTGCTTACCTGGCGTGGAAACGTCGCCGGGCCTCACACTCAACCCTCCAGCGCGCCGAGACGCTCTCCGAGACGCACGACGTCGCCAAAGCGCAGATCTTCGCGGAAGCGGAAGGTCGGCTCACTGATCAGCACGATGACGGTGGAGCCCAGGTTAAAGACCCCCAGCTCGTCGCCGTGATCCACGTGAAGATCTTCGCGCGGTGAGAAGTCTTCGCGGCGGCGGAAGGTGCCGTTGGTCTCAAAGCCGTCAAAGGCAAGCCCGATGCGGCCCACACAGGTGGCGCCGACCTTGACCACGCCCACCCGGCCCAACGTTTCGGTGTTCAGGTAGCTGATCAGGCGCTCGTTGACCGCGAAGAGCTCATCGATGTTGCGCACCGCGAAGGGGTTCACCGGAAAGAGGTATCCCGGGATGTAGCTGATCGCGTCGACCTGACCGCCCACCGGAGCATGAATGCGGTGATAATCGCGCGGCGAGAGGTAGATCGTAATGAAGGCGCCGCCGTCAAAGCGCGCGGCCTCTTCGGCGCTGTCGACCAGGTCGAGCAAACGGTAGGTGCGGCCCTTGGCCTGCAAGAGCGTGCCGGCGTTGATGTTTCCGAACGCGCCAACCTTGCCGTCGACCGGGCTGACCAGCGTGTCGGCGTCGTGGCTCTCGATATGACGCGCCCCGCTGCGGAGCCGACGGGTAAAATAGGCGTTGAGGCTGTCGTACTCACGAGGGCTGCGCTCTCCCTCGGCCACGTCGATGCCCGCCAGCTCGGCAAAGGAGCTGTTGACCACCTTCTGGATCGGCCGCGGAAGCTCGACTTCACTGACCACGCCAAAGGCGCGGCTGACCAGGTTTTTGGGCAACCTTTCCAAAACCTTCACCGCCGCTTTTTCCATCACCATCGCGCAACTCCTCAACCCGCTTTGTCGAATTCACTCGGTGCCGTCGCCACCGCGGCGCCAGCGCCGCTCAGAGATGCCCGATGGCCGCGGGCGCGTCAATCTTCGGCGGCGGAATCCACCGTCGCGCGCCGGTGTTTATGGTTGGTATATGTACCCAGCATGCCGATGATGCCCCCCCATCGGGGCGATGGGACGTTCTCTTAAACGACCTAGATGACGAAGGATCACACGATGCGACGCACCGAGATGACCAAACAGAACGCCCGCTCCAAAGGCTACCTGGCGCTGGGCTCGGCGACGGCGACGGTCGCGCTTGCGGCGATGCTCTCCTCCACGGTGCTGGTAGCCGGCGTGCCGGTGACGGCCTGGCTGACCTACCGCTGGCTTCGTTACCGCGCCGAATGGGGCCTGCGTTTCTAAGCACGATGCTCTCGCCGAAGGCTCGCCCTTGATGTTGCGCCTGTAGAATCTCCTCCTCTATACTCCCGGCGCAGCACTGGCAGTCATTTTAACCCACCCGGCGGGCAGCTCTTATGACGCGATATTTTGGGATTCACACTCTGGAAGGGGAGTGGCACAGCCTGCTTCCGCGCTACGCCCTGCTCTCGGATCGCCTCGAAGGCAAGCGCGTCCTGGATATCGGTTGCGGCACCGGCATCGGCTCCTCATTACTGCTGGAGCTGGGGGCGGAACACGTCGACGCCATCGATCACCGCCCGGCGGTGCTCGAGCTCGCGCGAATGAAACACGCCAAGCAGGGCCTCGATTTCCATGTGATGTTCTGGGAGGAGCTGGGGTTTCCGGATCAGACCTTCGACATGGTGCTCTGCCTGGATCCGACCTCCCCGGTGACCGATCTCAACCTGTTGGCCGAGATCAAGAGGGTGCTCAAGCCCGGCGGGGAGTACGTATGCGCCGTGGAGCGACGCAACATCCAGGGCGTCGAGAGCTTGCTGCCACGCTACGGCTACAACGACAACGCCGAGAGCGTGGAGCTCAACCGCACCGAAGATCGGGTCCCGCAGATCGGCAACCTGCGTCAGTGCTTTGAGACGGTCGTCTCGGTGTTGCAACAACCCCGATACAGCTATGTCTTCGACTTCAACTGCGAACGCGAAGGCAGCTCGGAGCGCCCCTACACCATGCGCAAAGCGTCGGGTGAGCCCGATGAGAGTGGCCTGTGGGTGGGCGATGCCCCGCGGGAGGACAGCGCGGAGAACACCGACCAGCGCCCCGGACGGTGGCTGGGCATCGATGAGCAGCTCTGGGAGCATGAGGGCGACGCTTCCAATGTGGAGCTTCTCTTCTGCGGCGACGCGCACATGCCGCCCCCCACCCTGCGCGAGGTTCGCATGCCCTACTCCGGGCTGGTGGACCGGCTGCACAGCCTGATCTCGGACCTTCAGATCCGTCAGCATCCCTCTCAGCGCGATCCGTCCTTTGGCGACGTGGTCGAATCGGGCGGGGGCTTCTCCGAGCGTGAGACCACCTCGGAGTTTCGCGCGCTCAATCACTGGGCTCTGGAGAAACGCAGCCGGCGTGCCAGCGCGGAGCCTCCCCAGCCCTACGACTACGGGCAGCGTTCGGCGCGCGCTCAGGCCGACCATCAGCGTGGCCTCGATCAGATCCGCGATCAGCTCGAACAGATGACCTACCTCTACCAGCAGGTCCGCGCCGATATGGAGGATCTCTTCGTGCGCACCCGCGCCGAGCTCCATGAGCGCGACCGCTACATTGAGCACCTCGTCGACACGGTGCACCGCTGGCAGCATCACGCCTACGCCGAGAGCGACGATCAGCCCACGGGCGTCTACGAGCTCCCCCTCGACGAGCAGGACCGCTCCTTTGATCGGGAGACCACGGGCATCTTCACCAAGCCTCTCTCCTATGTGAAAGCCGAAGATCAGCAGATCGACGCTGAGGCCACCGGAGAGCGCGCCTCGGATGGCGACGTCGCCGCCTGTGATCCGGACGATGAGGCCGACGAGAGCGGGGAGTACAGTCTGGAGGAGCTCTCCTCGGAGGCTTCCGAGGCGGAGTCGGATGCCCGGGATTCCGAAAGCGCTGAGCCTGAGACGTCACACTGAATTGCAATCTGCTGGGAGCTCGTATGGCTGTTGATGTGTTTCGTCGCGCTGCGGCGTCGCTGCTTGTGGTCGCCGCGGCCGGTGCCCTGATGCCCGAGGCCCGGGCGGCGGGCTTTGAGGTCGGTGAAAACACGACCCGCTCGCTGGCCCGCGGTGGGACCGGCGCGGTCAATAAGGCCGACCCGTCGGCCCTTTATTTTAACCCGGCGCTGCTTCCGCGCGCGCGCGGCCATCAGGTGTTGCTCAACGCCAACCTGCTCAAGCTCAACCTGGGGTTTCAGCGCGACGACCTGGTGCTGCGCGGCCGCAACGAGACGCGCACCAAGACCTTCGGCCCGGTGCAAAACGAGGGAGGCTGGTTCCCGGCTCCGTTTCTGACGGCGAGCTTCGATGTGGGCCCGGAGAACTTCGCGCTGGCCGTCGGAGCGTTTGGCCCCAGCGCCTACGGCCGCCCCTGCTACGGGGCGATGGTCGACGGGGAGTGCGCCTTCGATCCGGAGAGCCCGGCGCGCGGGATGCTCGTCAGCGAAGATCTCTTCCTGGCCTATTTTAGTCTGGGGGCGGGCTATGAGTTTGAGCTCGGCCCTCAGCGCTCACTGGCCATCGGTCTCACCGCGATCGCCGCTTACCAGGACACCAGCTTCAGCATCGCGGTCGAGAGCGATCCGAACGTCTCCCCGCCCTGGTCCGAAGATCCGCGTGCGGAGGCCTACTTCCGCGCCGAGGATCTTCAAGCCTGGCGCCCCAGCGCGATTGTGGGCGTGGCCTACCAGGATGGCCCGATGCGCCTGGCGGCCTCCTACCGTCCGCCGATCCACTGGGAAACACAGGGAAAGGCGACCGTCGAGCTCCCCGAGTTTTTAACCTCCACCGGCGCTTACCTCACCGATGATGCGATGACCTTCTCCACCTGGCAGGCCGGCTCGCTGCGCCTGGGCTGGGGGATGGAGCTGGGAGAGCACCCGGCTGACGCCGAGCGCGCGCGCTTCGATCTGGAGGTCAACGCGGTCTGGGAGAACTGGTCGCTGGTCGAGTTTTTCGAGATCGACATTGCCGGCGACATCGAACTTGCCGATGTTCCCCCCGATGAAAACGGCAACCCTCCGCGCATCCCCATCTATCCGATCTACCAGGTCAAAAACTACCAGGACGCCTACAGCCTTCGCGCCGGGGCGAGCTACGGGATCAATCGCTACATCACGGCGCACGGCGGCGCGATGATGGAGACACCTGCCCAACGAAACGCGCACACCACCGTGGACTTTGTGAGCTGGGAGCGTTACGGGTTGAGCGCCGGCGCCAGCGTGCACCTTCCGGCAAACCTGGAGCTGGAGCTGGGCTACATGCACATCTTCTCGCCAGACCGGCAGGTGAGCCGTGGCGCGATCTACAACCCGATCCCCATGAGCCAGTGCGCCGGCCCTGAGTTTGACCACCCCAGCTGCGAAGAGGCTGGAACACCGCCCGGCAATCCTCAGAACGAGGGCAGCTGGACGGCGTCTTTTCAGCTGCTGAGCGCCGGCGTCACCTGGCGCTACTGATGCGACGTATTGCACCTTTCCGAAGCCTCCTACGGACCCCACCCGCATGAGCCAAGATCCCCACAGCCCCGCCCCCTCTCGCCCCGGCGGCCGCCTCGTGCTGGCCGATGATGGCGCGATCTTAGAGGCGCCCGACTTCTTTAAGCAGGCGCTCTATCTGGAGCATCGCGACGCTCCCTCGATCTACCACCTCTTTGATCCGACGCAGGCGCCCTTTCTGTCGGTGACGCGCATCTTCCGTCACCCCTACGGGGCGACCGAGACCCACGTCAAAGTGGAGGGGCTCTTTGGCACGCGCCGCAGCTTTCGTTACTGGCAGGTCGACGCCTACATGCCCGGCAGTGTGGCGTTCTACATCGTCGATGAGACCGCGATCACCCAGACTCACGACTGGGACTACCGCCGGCTGCGGCGCGAGATCTTAAAAGACGTGCAGAACTCGCTCTCGGCGCATTTTAAAAACCGCCTGGCCACTGTGCAGCTTTTGGCCGAAACGCTGCGGGATGCCCCGCAGCTGGTGGAGCAGTCGGCGCCGCGCATGCTGGCGGCGGTCGACGAGCTGAAGTCCGCGCTCAATCGGGTGATCACGGGTATCCCCGACGTGCAGGCGCACACCGACTACAAAGATCAGCCGGTGCGACTGGCCGACCTGGAGGCGGTGATCAGCACCTGGGGAAGTCGCGAGGTTGAGGTGCGCTGCGAGGTGCGCGAGGTCGATATGGGCACGCTGATCGCGGCCTCCTCGATTGAAAGGGTGGTGCTGCCGGTGGTGGAGAACGCCATCGACGCCTCGCGCGCCGGCAAGAAGGTGGAGATCACCATCGAAGAGCTCGACGAGGGGTTTGCCCACATCGTGGTCCAGGATCATGGCGAGGGCATGAACGAGCGGGTGCGCAAACGCGCCGAAGATCCCTTCTTCACCACGCGCCCCGGCCACCTGGGCATGGGGCTGGCGCACGCGCGTGAGGCGCTGCGCGACGCCGGCGGCCAGTGGCGCTTTGAGACTGAGCCGCGCAAAGGCACCCGCGTCACCCTGCTCTTGCCGGTGACCACGACCTCCCAACTTTTTCGATCGTACTGAGTGGGGCGCCGCGCGCCCCTGACGGCGCGCCGCTTTAGAGCAGCAGGGCGCGCACGCTCTCCTCAATGCGCGCCTGATGCTTGCGCATCAACGCCTGGGTGAATCCCACCGTCATGCGGCGCTCGGTGACCACCAGCCACAGGTAGTTCATCTCGGCCATCGGCACCGAGACAAAGGTGGCCCGCTGGCTGCTCAGCACCATGCTGTCGGCCTGCTCGCCAAGTGGAAGCCCTTCAAGCAAGGCGGCGGTCATGCGGTAGAGATCGCTGTGGAAGGCATCGGCGCCAGCCGCCTCCAGCGGGTCGCCCTGCGAGAGCGAGGCCAGCGACATGCCGGTCTCGCGATCCACCACGCTGGTGTGCAGCCAGCCGGGGAGCTCGGTGGTGATCTCGGTGAGCAGCTCGTAAAGCGTAGACGACATGCAAATCTCTCAGATGCGGGGAGGGACGCTCAGGCGTCGGGGAGCACGTTGGAGCGAGTCAGGCGGCGGCCGAGCTGGCGCATCAGCACCAGGGCGATGCCCAGGCTGGCCTCGCGTTCGACGATGGCCAGGTGCACATACGGGGTGCCTTCGAGCGCGCGGATCAACACATAGTCGCCCGCCATCGCCATCTGCATCTCTTCGAGGGCATCGTCCGGGTAGAGCGCGCGGACCGAGCGGTGCGCCCGACGAAAGACCTCGGCCAGTCGCACCGAGAGCTCCGACTCATCGAGCGCGGTGTCACCGCGCAACGTCAGAAACTCCAGGGCCTGCCCCTGCTGCGCGTTCACAAGACCGGTGGCGCGAAGCCCGGGGCATTCGCGCACGAACTCTTCGAGCAATGAATCCGGCGCTCGCGTCGACTGACCCTCCGCCGGGTTTGCAAGCTCTCCGGCGCTCGTCTCCGCGTGGCGGCCGTTAAGCGCGGGGGCGGCGAAGAGCTCAAACTCCCCGCTCTCTTCGGTGACCACGACCTGCGCGCTGACCGCGGACATGCCCGGGGAGGTCTTGCGGCGTTTGCGCCCGGGGAAGTCGCTCTGGGAGACGGCCGGTCCCATCTCGACCTCCGAGAGCTCTTCGATTCCCGGGGAGCTCGGCGCGGCGGCCGGCGGGGTTTGCGGCTGCGCCAGCGGCGCAGCCTCTTCAACAGCGCCGCCGGAGGCGGCGGCCATCTCATCGAGCTCAGCCTGCGAGAAGAGAAGCGCGGCGCTCGATGAGCTCTCCGCCAGCCCGGGCTGGCTGGGCTCGGTCTCAAAGGTGGAGGCAAACATCGTCGCCGCCCCCACCCCCATCGGCGTCAGCGAGCGGCTCGGCGCGAAGTCATCGTCATCAAGATCGAGGTCGAGCACCGGCTCCACCTCACCGGCGACCTCACCGCCGATCGAGGGACCGGCCTGCTGCTCTTCTTCAAAGCGCTGCTCATCGGTGCGGCGCACCCCTTCGAGCAAAAGATCCTGCCAGCCCATATCAATGGTCGCCGGCACCGACTCAAAGTCGGACTGCATGAAGATGTCGCCCTGTCGCAGGGCGAGCATCTGGTAGACCGCCTCCGGCCCGACCTCCCCGTCAAACTCCGCGTGGGTCACTTCGCCGGCGTCAAAGACGATGCGGCCGCGGTGATCGCGGTGCTTCAGGTGCAAGAGCGCGGTGCGCTTGGCCAGGCAGAGCATCTGGATGATGTCGGTCAGCTCCAGATCGCTCAACACGCCCTGGAAGCCCTCTTTCTCATTGAGGATCTCCAGGATCGCGTCGCGCACTTCATCGACCGTAAAGGGCTTCTCGATGTAGTGGCTGATGCCGATGCGCTCGGCGAAGTTCTGGATGCGGTGGGTACCAAACGCGGTGATGATCATCACCCGGGCGTCCGGCGCCATCTCTTTGGCACGCAGGATCAGCTGAAACCCGTCAACCGCCCCCGGCATCTTGATATCCGAGATGAGCAGGTCGATGGGCTGGTCGTCCAGAATGCGCAGCCCTTCTTCCCCGGAGCGCGCGGTGTGGACGGCGATGTCCTGGCGCTGAGGAAAGAGGTTGCGCTCCAGCGCCCACAGCAGATGTTCCTCTTCGTCGACGATCAATATATGGTACATCTTCGCCATCGGCTCCGGTCACGGTCTTAAGTCTGGTGCAGGCCACGTGTTCAATCAACCCGCCAAGCGTCTCGCTCATCGCCCCTCGAACCCGCCTGCGCTCGGGCCGCGGGTGCGTTTTGTTGAAGCGGGCGCGGGGGCCCAAAACGCGCCCTATATAACCACGCTTTCCTTACCCCGGCAAGGGAGGGTCGAGCGCTCCGATGGCGCATCTGCGGCGATAAAACGGGCTCTTTTTGTGGTCTTTTGTAGCGCGTTGATCTCGGCCTGCGCTGCGCCGAAGGCCTCGTCCTCGCCCCCTTCCGAGGACGCGATGGTCGGCGCTCCCGAGCCCGGCGCGACGACGTCCTACGCGCCGGCTCCGGCCCCAACATCGACCCAACGCGGCGCGCTCTGGTACCAGATCGATCTGAGCGGCGAGGCGCTGCGAGTGCGGCTGCGCATCAACGCGCCGCCGACTTCGGCGAGTTTCTTTCTGCCGGGCCCCTGGGCCGGCCAGGATGATTTTGATGACCGGATCGTGGTGGAGTCCACCCGGGGCCCGGCGGGCGCACTACCGATGCACCTGGTGCGCGAGGCGGGCCGCATCGACGTCCAGGCCGGCGATGTCGCCTGGCTGGAGCTGACCTACCGGGTGCGCCCGCCGCGCGCCGGGGAGCCGGATTCGCGCTTTCATCCCCGGCGCACCGCCGGCGAGCTCTTTGCTTACGCCCCCACGATCTTTGTCTTGCCCAGCGAGGGGCTCGCCCGACAGGTGCGTGACATCCCGGTCGAGGTTCACACGCCCCGCGGGTGGAACGTCAGCGCGACCTGGCCGCTGCACGCCGCGACCCGCCTGAGCGCCCGCGGCGACAGGCAGATCACCGGCTATCTGGCAGAAAATGTCCGCACGCTTCGCGACGCCTTCGTGCTCGCTGGCGAGGATCTTCCCTCGCGCCAACTCGCGCTCGATCCCGGCACGCTGACCGTGGTTCAGTCGCCGACGATGCGCTTTGGCATCGATGAGCTGGCCGGCCCCTCGGCGCGTATCGTGCGGCGCTTTATGGCGCGCTACGGCATCTACGACAACGTCGTAGCCGCGATCCTCCCCAACGATGCCTCGGCCGAGGGCAGTGAGCTGCAGGGCATGGGGCGCCGTGGTGGCTTTGTGGTGCAGGTGCCCCGTCATCAGCAGATGGGCCCGGAGCTTTTGCTTCTGATGGCCCACGAAGCCCTGCATATGTGGAACGGTCACGAGCTCGTGCCGGCGCCTGAGGCCGAAGCCGAGACGCGGTGGTTTAAGGAGGGGCTGACCCACTACCTCGCGCTAAAAGCGCTGGCTCAAGAAGGGCTGGTGGATCGCCGCACGGTGCTGCGCGAGCTAGCTGCCGCCGCCCGACACTACAGTCAGAACCCGCTGGCGCGCCGGGAGGCGGCCAACGACCTTGATCGGGCGCGCTTTCCTTACGACCGCGGCCTGCTCATCGCGCTGAGCCTGGACGTCGCGCTGAGTGAGGCCAGCCAGGGGCGAGTTCCACTGGAGCGCTGGCTTGAGCAGCTGCTAAAGCCACACCTGCGCGACACCGCACGCGCCTACGACACCGCCCTGTTGGAGCGCGCGTTTCGGGAGATCTGCGACGATCTGGGTCCGTTGCCCATCGCGCGTTTTGAGACGCTGGTGCGCGATGGGCACCCCATCGACCCACGCGCGCTCTTCACCGAACTCAACCTCCACTGGCTTTCCCCAAGCAGTGGCGGCCCCGCGCGCCTGCTCCCCATTGATGGGGAGACGGCCGCGTTTGACCTGCTCTTTGAAAGCGACGACCTTCGCTGATACCGCGCCCCATCGGCACATTGAACCGGTATTAAAATGACCTGCTCTCTGGAGGATGCATGTCCCACCCCGACCGCACGATCATCGCCCTGGAAGAGTGCTCCTTTGGACTCGATGGGGGCGCGATGTTTGGCATCATCCCGCGCCCGCTCTGGGCCAGGACCAACCCCCCCGATGACGCCAACCGCATCGCGATGAGCGCGCGCTGCCTGCTGATCCTCGATCCGGATCGCGTCACCCTGATCGACACCGGCATGGGCGTGGGCTTTAGCGACAAAGAGCGCGACATCTACAACATCGCTCACCAGGACGCCGGTCTGCGCGACGCGTTGCGCCAGCACTCGCTGACTCCCGAAGACGTCGACGATGTGATCCTGACCCACCTGCATTTTGATCACGCCGGCGGGCTGCGCACCCCGGACGAGGAGGGCACGCTGCGGCCCACCTTCCCTAACGCGCGTCACTGGGTTCAGCGCCAGAATTGGAGCTGGGCGCACAGCCCCAGCGCCCGCGACGGCGGGAGCTACCGGCTGCAGGATTTCGATCTTTTTGACGCCGACGACGCCCCTCCCCTCCATCTCATCGACGGCATCGCGGAGCTCTTTGCGGGGGTGGAGGTGCTGCCGGTGCACGGTCACACTTTTGGCATGCAGGTGGTCAAGATCGAGGCCGCCGGCCAGACCTACGCCTTCGTCGCCGACCTCATCCCGACCGCATCCCACCTGCGCGATCCCTATGTGATGGGCTACGATCTTCAACCTCTGAAGACGGTCGAAGAGAAGCGCGAGCTGCTCTACCACGCGCGCCGCGAAGACTGGATCCTGATCTTCGAGCACGACCCCACCACGGCGATGGCACGCATTGATGTCGACGCCCGCGGGCGCGTGATCCCGGCGCCACTGGAGACATTATCCCACACCTGACCACCTGAATCTTTGCGCGGGCTTGCCGTCACTGTTAGCGTGCACTTATTGCGTGGACGTTTATTCGACGAGGCGAGGCATGCGCGAGAGATTCTTGAAGACCGGACCGCCCTGCGGGGCGGCGCTGCTGCGGGCATTGATCCTTCTGATGGGGCTGCTCTGCGCGCTGCCTCTGGCGGCTCAAGAGGTCGCCGAAGACACGCCCGCGCCGGCGCTCTCCGCCGCCGAGTTGGGTGCGATGAAGGCGCGAATCTCCGAGCTTCGGCGTCAGGCTCGCGCGCTGCGTCAACCCGCCACCCACACGCGGGCGCTGACCCTGGACGAGGCGCTGGGTCAGATCCCTCGCCCGCACTCCCCGGGCAATATCTACCGCTGGGTACGCGACACCATCGCGTTTGAGCCCTACCCGGGCGCGCTGCGCGGGGCTCAGGGTACGCTCATCGCCGGCTCCGCAAACGCAGTGGACCAGGCTCTCCTGACGAGCGCGCTCTTACGCCGCGCCGGTCACACCACCCGTTTTGCCACCGGCCGGCTTCACGACACCGACATTCGCGAGGTGCTCACACGGCTGGCGTCTACGGCGCGTGTGGAGCGCAACGGAGAAGCCGCTGACGCCCGGGCGGCTGGCATCGATGCGACCCTTGTCGCCCGGCTCCGCGATCATATCTGGGTAGAGGTTGAGCACCGTGGCGAGTTCATCGCCGTCGACCCCATCGCCGCGCCCCTGGTGGGGATGACGCCGGCGCGCACGCAGGCGACGCATGAGCAGCTCCCCGACGACTGGGCCACCACGCTTGAGGTTGAGCTTGCGGGCCATCTTAAAGACACTCAGCGTATCAGCCACCTGACCGTCTCCGGCCCTCTCTCGCGCTACGCGTACCGCACGTTGACGCTGGGCTTCGAGGCCGATCCGACGCGTCGACGAGGGCGTATCCCCGTGCTCTTCGTCGGCGACCAATCCAGCCGTGGGCAGGCCATCCCGGTCGACGCCCTGGAGTCACTGGAGCTGAACTTTCGGCTCAAGAGCGGCGCGCGGGAGCAGCGCTGGACGCAGACTCTGTATCGCAGCGCTGCGAACTTCGACATCTTCGCCTTCGACGCGCAGCATTTTAGCATCACGCTGATGCCGGGGTGGTCTTCCGACGGCTGGCTGGCCAGGCGCTCGGAGGCCGCGGCTGAGGCGGCGCTCTCCGCCTTGCAGAGCTATGCCGACGCCCTGGCCAGCGACGACGCAGACGACGACACCCTCGCCGCCGACACGGTGATGCACGAGCTCAGCGCGATGATGCCGGCGGCGTTTATCCGCAGGCTCGACCGCAGCATTGTTCAGAGTGCGCACCGGCTGGGAGTGCGGCCGGTGCTCAGTCAACCTCGAGCCGTGGTCACCGCCTCATTGCAGCGCGGCGACCAGGTCTTTGTCGATCTTCAGCTCTCCGGGGATCGCGTCGATGCGCTGCCTCTGGGAGAGGTTCCGGCGGTGGCCTCCGCCGCCTTCGGCGGCTTGTACGGCCACCTCCTCGACACACTCACCGCCGAGTTTCTCGAGCAGCACGGCGGCCGCCAGATGCTCACGGTCGCGCGCATCTTCGGGCGCGCTACCCATCAGCGGGTGGCCTTCACCACCATCGACGCCCGCAGCATCGAGAAACTCGACGCGCTGCGCGTCAATGAGGTGCTCCGCAGCAGCCTTCGCGATCGCGTCCGGCGCCAGGGGCGCGTGATCCTCTCGCCGGTTCAACCGGTGGAGGTCGACGGCGTCGCGCGTTTTGGGTGGTGGTCGGTCGACCCGTTGAGCGGCGGGATGCGCGCCCACCCCACCGACGCGCTCTTGGCGCAGGTCGAGCATGGCGAGAGCAAGACGCTCTCCACCGCACGCCATCTCGACCTCCACGCAGAGCTCGTCGCGCGCAGCCTTCGAGCGGCAGCGTCCACGATATCCCCCCCGTCTCTCGATGGTCCTTCCATCTGCGTGGCCACACGCGAGTTACTCGCGCTGAGTCGCGCCTTCTGCGCCACAGAGAGCGCAATCGCCTCTCCGGAGCTTGAGGTCTGCCTCCAGGATCCTCAAGGCGGCCAGGTCCCTATCAGCGCCTCCGCCGACATGCTGGGACTCGCCGGCGGCAGCTGCGTGGAACGTCTGGCCACCACCCGCTGCGGGGCGGTCTACACACGTGCGGTCGCCCAGGGCGAGCTCGTGGTTCGCCACGGAGAACCCGACGCGGCAGCAAATGCCGGGATTACGCCACCGGCGCCGCCATGCCCCTGAGCTCCTGCTCACTGAAGCGCTTCACACTGGCAAACTCCCCGCGCACTTCATCGAAGCGAAAGAGCGTGGCCCCGTCGGCCTTACCCTGACGCACCGACACCACCAGGTAGTCGGTGTCGGGGTAGATCGGCTCCAGCGGCTCGTCGTCGCTATCGCGCGGAAAGGTCGCCGCAGCGATGTCTTCGGCGCTGAAGTAGTCACCCACATCGGGGTGACTATGCACGATCACCGCCAGCGCCTCTCCGCGCTCATCAGCGCGCACAAACTCCATCGGATCGATCATGTAGAAGTCACGCGCGGTGCGCGGATACTGCTCCGGGTCGAGACGATGGTACTTGTCGGCGACGTTCTCACAGCCGTGAAAGCGCCAGGCGCCCTCCCCCTCCAGAATCAGCCCACACCCTTCTTCCGGGTACGCGCGCGACACCCAACGCGTCAGCTCGTCGAGCAGCGCCGGGGTCCAGCGCGCGTCGATCGTCTTTGAGGATGAAACCATCGGATCACTCTCCAAAGTAGCGGTCAGCGTGGTCGCAGATCACGGTGACGATGACGCCTTCATCAAGCTCACCGGCCACCTGTAGCGCGGCGAACACGCTGGCGCCGGCGGAGTTGCCGCAGGCGATGCCTTCTTCGGCGGCCATGCGCTCAGCCATATCCCAGCCGTCTTCGGTCTCCAGCCACATCAGCCGATCGAGCTTCGATTCATCGTAGATCCCCGGCTTGATGGAGCTGGGCATATGCTTGAGCCCCTCCAGGCCGTGAAACGCATCGGCGGGCTGGCACCCGATCACCTGAATCTGATCGTTGAACCCTTTGAGCCCGCGCCCCGTCCCCATGACCGTGCCGGAGGTTCCGGTGCAGGCCACAAAGTGAGTGACGCGCCCGCCGGTCTGCGCCCAGATCTCCGGCGCGGTGGTCAGCTCGTGGGCGCGCGGGTTTGAGGGGTTCCCGTACTGATTGGCGTAGAAGTACTTGCCCTCGTTGTCTTCGGCCACGAGCTTGCGAACCAGGCGAATCGCCCCGTCGCTGCCCTCCATCGGATCGCTGTAGATGATCGTTGCGCCGAAGGTCTCCACGATATGCTTGCGCTGCGGGGAGACGTTCTCCGGCATCACCAGATGCACCTCCACGCCCATCGCCGCACCGAGCATCGCGTAGGCGATGCCAGTGTTGCCGCTGGTCGCGTCGATGAGGATCTGACCATGTCCCAGATCGCCGCGCTCAAAGGCGTCGAGCAAGATCTGGCGCGCGGGGCGATCCTTGACCGAGCCGCCCGGGTTCATGCTCTCGAGCTTCACCCAGACCTCGACCGCCTCGGGAAGCCCCGCGCTCACCCTTCGCAGACGCACAAGCGGGGTGTTACCGACCTGATCCACCAGCGACTCTCGCCGCTGCGGCGGGCGATTGGCCTGCAGACGTCCGGTCCATGCGGGGTTGACGCTCATCGCAGACCACCGGCGATCGCGGGCACGATCGAGAGGGAGTCCCCATCGCTGAGCGAGGTCTCCAGCTTGTCCTGAAAGCGGATGTCTTCCTCGTTGGCAAAGATGTTGACGAAACGGCGCACGCTGCCGTCGTTGCCAAAGATCTTGGCCTTGAGCTCGGGGTGCGCCTCCGCGAGGTTGGCCAGCGCTTCACCAACGGTGCTGCCTTCAACACTGACGACTTCCTGGCCTTCGGTGAACTTGCGAAGCGGGGTAGGGATGCGGACATTGACGCTCATAATAGCTCCTGATTTCTTTTGGGTTTCAACCACTTACAACCTCCCCTCTACGGGGAGTCGGAGCGATGCTCCGGGGGACGTTAGTTCTCGCTCGGATCGATGAGCTCCTGCTCCCACCCCAGATAGCGCTGACCGCTGTCGGGGTTGAGCGCCACGATGACATCGTCGGGGCCCAGCTCTTTTTGCAGCTGCAGGGCGAGCCCCACGCAGGCCGCTCCTTTGGGGCCAAGCAGGATGCCCTCGCTGGCGGCAAGTTCGTCGCGAAGCGCGAACGCCTCTCGCATGGAGAAGCGGGCGAGCTCGTTGAATCGATGCTCTTTGAAGGCCGGAAGTTCCAGATCTCCCAGAATCGCCCCGCCCATCCGCACCGAGGGGTAGCTCTCGCGTAGCTCTCGGGCCACGTGGCGGAATGTGCCGCCGGTGGAGATCGAGGTGATAAACGCGCCGAGCGGCGCGCCATCAAGGGCGGTGAGCACCTCGCTGGCCATCGCCGCGTAAGCGTCGCGCACCGCCTCGCGCCGGTAGCTGTCGACGTAGAGTCGATCGGAGGCCTGGCGCGCCCAGCCCGCCGCTTTCTCGATCGCCTCGGCCAGCCCGCCCTCGTCGGAGGTCCACTCGATGGTCGCGCCGTAGCGCACCACCAGATCGAAGAGGCGACGGCTGGCGTTCTTCGGCGCAAACACACGAGTTTTCAACCCCAGCACATCGCCGATAAGCGCGGCGGCCACCGCCGAGTCGTCCAGGCCGGCCACCGCCACGGTGTCGCCTTCGACGACGTTGCCCGAGGCGATGCCTCGCTCCAGGATCTCGGCCACGTAGCGATCGCGCAGGCTGCCGCTGGGGTTAAACTGCTCCATCTTCACATAGACCGTCGCCCCGCTCGGCGCCCCGGTGCGTTTGAGGCGCACCAGCGGCGTGTTGCCCACGAGCTGATCCATACGCTCGACCACGGGCGCGTTCGGCGTGGCGTTGGCGGACTTAGATGACATAGGTGAATCCCTCGTAGCACTGCCGGGAGAACCCCAGCTCTTCGCCGCGTTCGATCAGGTCGGCGACGGTAACGTCGCTGAGCAGATCGATCATTTTTGCAAAAATCTCCTGACAGACCACATCGGGCACGCGGGCGGCGCTCTCCTCCACCTCCTCGACGAGCACGTCGGGAAGCTCGGGAAGATCTTCGAGCGCGCCAAAAACCTCGGCCAATGTCAGCGCGGCCGGCTCCGCGACAAGGCGGTAGCCACCGCGCGGGCCGCGCTTGCTCTCCACAAAACCGGCTCGCTTGAGATCGAGAAAAATCTGCTCAAGGAAGCGCACCGGGACCTGCGCCCGCTCGGCAATCTCGCGCACCTGGGTGGGCTCGCCACCGCTGTGGTAGGCCAGATCGAAGATGGCGCGGAGCCCGTATATCGCTCGGTTTGAAAGGCGCATCGCTGTTCTCGACCGGTTTCGTCAGGTTTATTTGGAACAATTCCGACCAACAAACTCAACTTTCCCTAACTTACGCCTTTTCAACCGTCAACGCATCGCGCGTATTTCCCGCCTCAACGCCGCCGCCAACTTCCGCTAAGCTCGCCACATCTTTCACCCGCGGCCCCCTCGCCGCGCCAAGGAGCAGGTGGTGCATCGGCTGGTCTATATCTTCTTTCTTTTCTCCGGGTTCAGCTCACTGGTCTTCGAGGTGATCTGGGCGCGGATGCTCCAGCAGGTCTTCGGCACGACGAGCTTTGCGATCAGCACGCTGCTCACCGCGTTTATGGCCGGGCTGGCGCTCGGCAGCGTGCTGGGCGGCCGCCTGGCCCGCAGGGTGGGAAATCAGCTCAAACTCTACGGGATCCTGGAGGGCTCCATCGGGCTCTATGCCCTGCTCGTGCCGCTGCTGCTGGGCGTGTTGCCCGCGTTGTATGCGCCGCTTTTTGAGCGCTTCATGAGCGACTTCTACCTCTTCAGCCTGCTGCGCTTTGTGGCGGTCTTTGCCGTGCTGGTGATCCCGACCACGCTGATGGGGGCGACGCTCCCGCTGGTGAGCCAGTGGCTGGCCGACCGCCGGCGGATCTTCCACGGGAGCATCGGGCTGCTCTACGGTGCCAACACGCTGGGGGCCTGCCTGGGGTGTTTTCTGGCAGGCTTTGTGCTGCTACCGAGTTTCGGATTGCAGGCCACCAACCTGATCTTTGTGGCAGTGAACCTGGCGCTGGGCGCGACGGTGCTGGCGAGCTTTAAGATGATCGAGGAGGGCGTCAGCGCCGAGGCCCTCCTCGATGCGGATGATGATGATCGCGAGCTTGACCCGGCTCCCGCCCCTGGCGGCGAGGTGCCTGCAGCGGCGCTGCCGGGCTGGGCGTTGCGGCTGACGCTGATCCTCTTCGGGCTCAGCGGCGTGGTGGCCATGAGCTACCAGGTGCTCTGGACCCGCGCGTACGTGATCACCCTGGGGAGTTCGACCTACTCCTTTACGCTCGTGCTCACGGCGATCCTCATCGCCATCGCGCTCGGCAGCGTGGTGATCGCGCGGGTCATTGACCGGGTGCGTCGGCCGATCTTCGTCTTTGCGATGTTGCAGGCGCTGGTCGCCTCCAGCGCTACGGTGGGCTTTTATGTGCTCGATCGCATCCCGGGGTTTCTCTATGACCGGGCGCGCGAGACGATCACCAGCGTTGGCGAGATCTATGCGTACCAGTTCGGGCTGGTGGCGCTGGTCGTGTTTTTGCCCTCACTCTTTCAGGGGATGAGCTTTCCGGTGGTCGTGCGTGCGGTCAACGCGCGGGTGGAACAGACCGGCGAGGAGGTGGGAACGGCGTACGCGTTCAACACGGCGGGATCGATCGTGGGGAGCTTTGCGGCGGGCTTTATCATCATGCCCTGGCTGGGCATGCAGAAGGCCATCGCGGCGATGATCCTCATCAACCTGGGCGCGGCGGTGATCCTGGCGGCGATGGAGCTTTACCAGCATCGTCACGGGCCGCGCGCCCTGGCGATGGCCCTGGCGTTGGGCGTGGGGCTCACTCTCTTTGTTGTGGCACCACCGATCGATCGGGCGCGATTGAGCGCGGGGATGTTTCGGGTGCATCTGGCGCGCGAGGTCTACAGCCCGACCAGCTTTGAGACGAGCACCCCGGAGCTCCTCTATTATGAGGACGGCCTCACCGCCACCACGTCGGTGGAGCGGCGCGGGGGAGGCGTGGCGCTCAAAGCCAACGGCAAGCCCGAGGCCAGCGACGGCGCCGATATGGACACCCAGATCCTCGTCGGGCTGCTGCCTTTTGTGGCGCGCAGCGCCTTTGACGACGTGACGATCGGTCAGGAAGAGGCCGCGATGGTGGGGTTTGGCAGCGGCGTGACCGCCGGCGCCAGCTTGCAGTGGCCGCTTGAGCGCCTGGAGGTGGTCGAGATCGAAGCGACGATGGTGGAGGCCTCGCGCTTCTTTGAGCACGTCAACCACCGGCCGCTCGACGATCCGCGGCACGTGCTCATTGAGAGCGACGGCCGCAACTACCTCGAATACACCCCGCGCACCTACGATGTAATCGTCTCGGAGCCCTCCAACCCCTGGATCGCCGGGGTCTCGGCCCTGTTCACGGTGGAGTACTTTGAGCGGGTGCGCCAGAAGCTCAATCCCGGCGGGGTCTACGGGCAGTGGGTGCAACTCTATGAGCTTCACCCGGACAACGTGCGCCGCGTCTTTGCGACCTTTCTGGCGGCGTTTCCCCATGTGCATGCCTTCTCATCGAAGGCCAAGAGTACCGATCTGATCTTGATCGGAAGCGACCGTCCGCTGGCCTTTCCGCCGGAGGGTTTTGAGCGCGCGTGGTCGATCGACTCGGTGCGCGCGGAGCTTGAGCGGGTCGGCATCGAAGACATCACCGAGCTCTACGGGCTGATGTTCATGAACCAGGCCGAGATGGAGGCGTTTGCCGCCGGCGCCGAGCTCAACACCGACGACAACGGACTGCTGGAGTTCAACGCCCCCCATGACCTGATCTTCTATTCGATTGGCGAGCTCTTCTTCTCGACGCACTACTTCAGCGGTGAGATTTACGGAGACATTCGCCCCTACCTCGAAGGGTGGCCGGACGACGGGCGTTGGACCGCGCAGCGGGTCGCCGAGTTGGGCCGGGCGGCCTGGGTGGCGGGCAAGCCCGAGCTCACCGAGGCGATCCTTCGGGAGCAAAACCTGCGCGAGGCGCGTGGTCGTAACGACGAGCTCGACGAACTTCTCAATGTGCTTGAGGCTGACTCTCGGGCCATTGTGCCGGCCGCACGACGCACCTTTGCCAATCCCACCGACCCCCTCGCCGAACTCGCACGCCGCGCTTCGGACGACGAGGGGGCAGAGGCGGTGCTCGAAGCGCTCTATGCCCGCGAGAAAGCGCCGCGCCAGGGATACAGCGGTCGCCGGGGGCTTGTGCATGCCCTGGCGCTGATGCTCTCCGGCGATCTCAAAGGCGCCGCTCGCCAGCTCGATCACCTCCGCGACGACGCCAATGTCACCGCCACCGAGCTCTATCCCCTGCTCGCCGGCCAGGTCTACACGACGCGCCGGCGCTACCGAGAGGCCTACCAGGCGCTCGCCGGCGCCGCCGGCCAGCCTGACCTCCCGATCTCCGACGCGCCACCACAGGTCAACGCCGCCCCGGGCCAGCCCTCGCCATAGCGCCTTTTGCGATGCCGTGCGCCGAGGTCCGGGTGATCGTTGCGCCATGGAGATCACGAGCCTCAGACACGACGCATCACACCCTTTAAATGCTCTCCCGGCAGCAGACCGAGCATCCACGTCACCTTAGCGCAGATGAGGCGCCGCGCCGCTTTCGATCCTGCACGGTAAACGTGTCTGTGGGCCACACATCAAAAAGCCCCGACGCCTTCAGGCGCCGGGGCTCTTTCTTACGCTGAATTCACCGCGCCACGTCGGGCGATGGAATCAGGGCTGCAGGCTCGGATCGAGCTTGAGCTGACGGCTTCCCTGCTGCTGACCGGGGAGCGTCTTCTGCCCCTGCTGCTGCGGAGCGACCTGACCGGGCAGGTTCATCTGCGGCATGCCCGCGGGCATCTCAGAGGGCGCGGCGGCCATCTTCTCGTTGACGCTGATGTTGTCGTCGAGACGTTCAATCTCAGCCGACTCCCGAAGCTCGGTCAGCATGCGCTGGAAGAGCTGGGTGCGACGCTGGTGACGAAGCTCCACCGAGATCGACTCGGAGACTTCCGAGAGCGGGGCGGTCGCCGCCTCACGCTTCTCGACCACCTGAATGATGTGGAAGCCGAACTGCGTACGCACAAGCTCCGAGACCTCGCCGGCATCCATCGCGAAGGCCGCTTCGGAAAACTCGGGGACCATGCGCTCTTTGGCAAAGAACCCGAGATCGCCACCGCGCGGGGCGGTGGGGCCTTCGGAGTGTTCTTTGGCCAGCGCTTCAAAATCGGCGCCGTCGGCCTTGGCCAGCGCGAGCACTTCTTCAGCTTTGGCACGAGCGGTGGCCACAGCTTCATCGTCGGCACCGCGCTCAACCTTGATCAGGATATGGCGCGCACGAACCTCATCGGGGCGCGTAAAGCGCTCGGTGTGCTCGTTGTAGTAGGTCTCGATCTCGTCGGCCGGCACCGCCAGGTCGTACTTGTCGGCCAGGTAGTTCTCCAGGCGGGCGTCGCGCGCCATGTTCTCGCGCAGCGCATCTTCCTCAATGCCCATCTGCTGGAGGTAGCCGCGGAACATCGCGTCGTTGGGGAAGCGCTCGCGGAACTCGCTGAAGAGCTTCTCGACGTCTTCGTCGGTCGCGGTGACGTTGGCCTCATCGAGGGTGCTCTCCACCAGGTAGTGGTCGATGGCCAGGTCAACGGTCTGCGACTTGAGCATCTCGAGCATCTGCGCGGGCACCTTCTCGGGGAGACGCGCGGCGCGGTGGCGGACCATCTCGTTGAAGGTCTCCTGGCCAACCTCATTGCCGTTCACCTTGGCGACCGGGCCGGTCGCATGAAAAGGCAACTCCTCAAGGGGGATGTCTTCGGGCGAGGGCGCCGCTTCAGCGCCGGCCTCGGCAACTTCTTCACCTTCGGCCTTCTCCTCCTCGGCGAGCTCAGCTTCGGCGTTGGCCGTCGCTTCGTCTTCGGTGGTGGAGGAATCGCAGGCGACGACGCCGCCTCCCAGAGCAGCGACGAGCGCGAGCCCGATCAGTCGGCGTTTCTCAAAGAGCATGAAATCTCCCGGGGTAATAAAGATGCATGGGTTGGCACAAAAGAACGGGCTTTGGCCTACAACCCACGCCGGAGCAGTGTCAAGCCGGCCGTTGTGCCGCGCTTCACAGGTACGCGGGCCTCAACCGTGGCCTCGGCCCGCGCATTCCCCGGGTACTACAGCGATATCCCCCGCTCAGCCGCCGGCCGACTCCAGCAGGCTCTGCACCAGCGCCGACCAGTGATGCGAGAACCAGGTGGCGAGACCCCCGACCCACTGCACCAGCGCCAGGTGGTCGATGCCCCGCGCAAACCACGCCGGATCGCGCGCCATCGCGCCGGCCAGATCCGCAGGCCCCAGCGCATGCGCCGCCATCGCCCCCGCAAGACTCAAGAGCCAGGTCAACCTCCCCAACGAGCCCGACCAGTCGCTGGATGGCGAGGCCAGCGACCACACCAGCGCGATCACAAAGGGGCTCACCGAGACGCCGAGTCGCAACGCATGGTCGAGCTCACTGGCCTGCGCCCCGATCATCAAAAAGGCCATCGGGAAGGCGATGCAGCTCAACCACACCTCCGCCCACTCCGCCGTCGAGCGCGGCAACCTCAAAAAGCGATCAAAGCGCAGCTGGCGGCGCCGCGCCACCGGGTCACGCTCCCGGGGGGCGTGCTCGCGGTAGGCGTCGTAGTCCAGCTCCAGCGACTCGCCACGCCCGAAGAGCCCGCCGACGACCTCCCCCGCGCTGCGCTTACGCTTGAACTCATCCGGGTCCACGCTCGCCAGAATATCGACCTGCTCGCCGAGAGCCCCGTCCCGAACTTCGGCGATGTTGAGCGCGGGGGCAGCCTCCTGACCACGCTCCAGGCGATCGAGCGCGCTGAGCAATGCAGACGCGCTGTTGAGCCGGCGCTCCGGATCTTTTTCGAGCAACGCTCGGAGCAGCGCGTGCGCACGAGGATCAATCGCGCTGAGGCGAGCAAGCTCCAGCGGTTTTCGAGAGACATGTGCGCTGATGGCGTCTTCCACGCTCGACGCCCGCACGGCCTGCTCGCCGGCGAGCATCTCGTAGAAGAGCAGTCCCACCGCGTACATATCGGCGGCCGGTCCCACCGGAAGCCCGCGCGCCTGCTCGGGCGCAATGTAGCGCGGCGTTCCCACCGCGATGCCCTCGCGGGTCAGATCGACGATCGACTCGTCTTCGAGACGCGAGAGCACCTTGGCCATGCCAAAATCCAGCACCTTGACGCGGTAGCCCCCGTAGCGCGTGGGCGTGAGCATCACGTTGGCTGGTTTTAGGTCGCGGTGAATCACCCCGGCGTTATGCGCCACTTCAAGCGCCATCGCGATCTGCCGGGTCACGTCGGCGGCCACCTCCAGCGAGAGTGGCGAGGCGTGCGCGACCTTATCGAGCGTCTCGCCATCGATGTACTCCAGCACCATGAAGATCAGGCCGTCGTCGGTGCGCCCGAAGTCATAGAGCGAGATGATGTTGGCGTGCACCAACGCGCGCACCACTTTCATCTCACGCTGAAAACGCCCGATGGCCGTCTCCGAGCTCTGGCTGTCGGCCGGGGGGATGGCCTTGATGGCCACGCGCTCGCTGGTGATCTCATCGACCGCGCTGAAGATCATGCCGTAGGCCCCCGCCCCCACGCGGCGGCCGATGCGATAGCGCCCCACCAGAAGATCGCCCTGGCGGATAAGTTGTTGCAGTCGTCGATGCGGGCTGCTCATCCTATCCTCGTCTCGGGAGTTCAGGCCCAGGGTAGCAGGCCGGCCATCAACTCATAGAGCCCGGCCAACGCGCCGGCCAGCGAGCCCAGCGTCAGGCGCACAAAGAGCGGCGCAGCGTTGACCTGCTCTCCCAGGAACCACAGCGCATCGTTGCGCAGGGCCGCCGCTGCGGCTGATGGAAATACAAGGCCGATCACCAAAAGCCCCACCCCGCTGGCTGCCGCCGTTCGCCGCAACCAGGGCAAAAGCCACCGCCGGGTCACGTCGGGAAAGTGCAAGGTGTTGGAGAAGGCTACCCATAGAAAGGCCAGAAGAAAAGGCAGCACCCCGACCACCGCGCGCGTGGCGCTCCCCAGAGGAGTGGCCGCCGCAGAGACCAACGCAAACGAGAGGATCGCAATGAGCCCGAGCCCCAGGCTGCTCACCAGCGTCAGTCGCCCGTGCGCCTGCGTGGCCACGCGATCCTGGCTCTGGCGAAGATCGTCGACGGTAGGCGTCTGGCGGCTGGCAAGGTGATGCTGCTGCCGCGCGACGGAGTGAAGATCGAGGTCAAGCTCTGCGACCGTGCGGCTGCCCGACTGTGAGACCGTGCGCTGAGGCGGCGGCGCGCTGATCGGACCGCTTGCGCGGCGCACGCCTGTGGTGCGACGCATGTTTCCCGAGGGCGTGCGCTGCGAAGCGGGCTTGCTCTTCGCTTCCGATTCGGAGTCTTCCGGAAGCGGCACATACCCTTTGCCCGAGAACACATCGGCGGAGGCGTCGGACTGCTCCGACTTGGAGGTCGGTGTCTGCGGGATGGTCCGATGCGAGGAGCGCCGGCGCGCGCGCCCCTGCAGAATGGCCTCGAGCTCCTCGCGGAACTCGCGCGCGGTAGCGTAGCGCGCTTCCGGATGACGGGCCGTGGCGCGGTGAATGATCGCCTGCAACGCCTCGGGCAGCTCCTCAATGCCATCAAGAGGTAGCGGCTCTTCAGCCAGATGAAAGCGCGCCACCTTCGCCACGCTCGTCTCGGCGATGCACGCGCGGCCGGTGCACATCTCAAAAAAGATCAGCCCCAGGCTGTAGAGGTCGCTGGACGCGCTGACCTTCTGGCCCAGGATCTGTTCGGGACTCATGTAGCGAGGCGTGCCGATAAACTGGGTGGACTGTCGCCCGGAGCTCGTCTGGATCTTCTCCTCGGCCCGCTCCACCAGTTTGGCCACACCGAAGTCCAGCACCTTGATCGTCCAGCCCCCCTGGGCGGTGCGCCCCACCATCAGGTTGGCCGGCTTTAAGTCGCGGTGGATCACGTGATGGGCGTGGGCTTCTTCCAGGCTGGCCAGGATCTGCAGGCAGCACTCCATCGAGCGCCGCTTCCCCAGCGCGCCGCGGGCCTCAATGACCTCGTCGAGCGTGCGCCCGTCGACGTACTCCAGCACCATGTAGGGGATGCCATCGGAGGTCGTCCCGAAGTCGAAGATCGCCACGGTGTGCGGATCTTTGAGGCGGCTGGCCACGCGCACCTCGTTGATAAAACGCTCGGCCACCTCGGGATGTGCCGCCATGACATCCGGACGCAGAAACTTCAGCGCAACATCGCGATCCATCACCTCGTGGCGCGCATGCACCACCGTCGCAAAGCTCCCCTCCCCCAGCGGCCGCACAATGCGGTATTTTCCTTCGAAGAGAACACCGGCTCGCAGCTCGCGTAACGCCCGGGTCTCTGCTCCTGGGTGGGTCATGAAGACTCTCTGGTTCAACACATCCTGTGTCCCGCAGCAGCGGCGGGCGCACGAATCTAACACCCGAGATCTCCACGGTCCATCGCCTCGTTGCCGCAAAGGCCTCGGTGCCCGGGCGAACAAAAAGAGCCGCCCCCGGCGATCATCTCGCAGGGGGCGGCTTCTTTAACGCTTCAGGCGTTCAGGTGGCGTCGGCTCGCACGATGCTCCGCGCGGCGCCAACGCGCAGGGCTTACATCATGCCCATGCCACCCATGCCGCCCATACCACCCATGCCGCCCATACCCGCAGCACCGGCGGCGTCATCGTCGCCAGCCTTGGGCTTCTCGGCGATCATCGCCTCGGTGGTCAGCATCAGACCGGCGATGCTGGCCGCGTTCTGAAGCGCGGTACGCGTGACCTTGACCGGGTCGATGACGCCGGCCTTGACCAGGTCTTCGTACACGTCGGTGCGGGCGTTGTAGCCGTAGTTGCCATCCTTGCTGAGCACGTTCTGGATGACGATGGAGCCTTCCACACCGGCGTTGGCCGAGATCTGGCGGATGGGCTCCTGAGCGGCGCGGCGCACGATGTCGACACCGAAGGCCTGCTCGCGCTCAAGCTCAAGGCCGTCGAGCACCTTGGAGGCGCGCAGCACGGCCACACCACCACCGGGGACGATGCCCTCTTCGACGGCAGCGCGGGTGGCGTTGAGGGCGTCTTCAACGCGGGCCTTCTTCTCCTTCATCTCGATCTCGGTCTGCGCGCCGACCTTGATCACGGCCACACCACCGACGAGCTTGGCCAGACGCTCCTGGAGCTTCTCACGGTCGTAGTCGCTGGTGGTCGACTCGATCTGAGCCTTGATCTGGTTGACGCGGCCAGTGATCGCGTCCTTGGTCCCCTGACCACCGACGATGGTGGTGGAGTCTTTGGTGATCGTCACGGTGCCGGCGGTGCCCAGGTCCTGAAGGGTGGCCGCTTCGAGCTTCATGCCGCGCTCTTCGCTGATGACGTTGCCACCGGTGAGGATGGCGATGTCTTCGAGCATGGCCTTGCGGCGATCGCCGAAGCCCGGAGCCTTCACGGCCGCCACGTTGAGCACGCCGCGCAGCTTGTTGACCACCAGGGTCGCAAGCGCTTCACCGTCGATGTCTTCGGCGATGATCAAGAGCGGGCGGTTACCCTGACCGTGGACCTGCTCCAGAAGGGGCAGAAGATCCTTCATCGAGCTGACCTTCTTGTCGAAGAGCAGGATGAAGGGGTTGTCGAAGGTCGCTTCCATACGCTCGGCGTCGGTCACGAAGTAGGGCGAGAGGTAGCCGCGGTCGAACTGCATCCCTTCGACGAACTCGAGCTCGTCTTCCAGGCCCTTGGCCTCTTCGACGGTGATGACGCCTTCTTTGCCGACCTTCTCCATGGCCTCAGCGATGAGGTTACCGATGGACTCGTCGTTGTTGGCGGAGATGGTGCCGACCTGCGCGATCTGGCCGCGCTCGCTGGTCTCGGTGGCCATCTTGTGCAGCTCTTCGACGACGGCGGTCACGGCCTTGTCGATGCCGCGCTTGATCTCCATCGGGTTGTGACCGGCGGTCACAAGTTTGGTGCCCTCGCGCAGGATGGCCTGAGCCAGCACGGTCGCGGTGGTGGTGCCGTCACCGGCGGTGTCGGAGGTCTTCGAAGCAACCTCTTTGACCATCTTGGCGCCCATGTCTTCGAACTTGTCCTCAAGCTCGATCTCTTTGGCAACAGTCACGCCGTCTTTGGTGATGAGGGGCGCGCCGAAGCTCTTCTCGATGACCACGTTGCGGCCCTTCGGCCCCAGGGTCACGCGCACGGCGTTGGCGAGGGTGTTGACGCCGTTGAGGATGCGCTGGCGAGCGCGGGTATCAAAAATGATCTCTTTGGCCATGGTCTGTCTCCTGATATTTCGGTTGGGTTGCTCGCCCCAATCGTCGGCGAGCCAGATTCATACTCAGAACATCCCTCGCGCTTTGTGGAGCGCGAGCTCGGCGAAGAGCCTTAGTCGGTGATGACCGCCAGGATCTCTTCTTCGCGCAGGATCAGGTGCTCTTCACCGTTGATCGTCACGTCGGTGCCGGAGTACTTGCCGAAGAGGACCTTGTCGCCTTCTTTGACCTGCAGCGCGACGGGCTTACCGTCATCACCGGGCTTACCCTTGCCGGTGGCGCGCACGATGCCTTCAAGCGGCTTCTCTTTGGCGGTGTCGGGGATGATGATCCCGGTCGAGGTCTTTTCTTCGCTGGGCACACGCTGGATAAGGACGCGATCGTACAGGGGCTGAATCTTCATCGCTTCACCTCGTAGAATGGGTTAAGACACACGTTGAGTGTTGGAAAACAGGGGCCGACCCGGCCCCTTAGCACTCTCCAGGGGGGAGTGCTAACGCGGCATACCGTATGCGCCGACCTAACCAAGTCAAGCAGAAAAGTTTGACACGCAGCGCTTCCCCTTCAATTACGCCGACTTTGGCGCTATCGTCCCCTGCACAGCGCCCCCTTCTCACCTCCCTTTCGAGGTACGCGAACGGGGTGGCGCATTGCTGACACCACGATCTTTGCGAGTGCTCCGTGACCGACCTGTTTGATCCTTCCCAGCTTAACGCTCAGGCCCAGCGCGTGCGCCGCGCCGCCCGCGAGCTCGCTCGCCAGCCCGGCGCCCTGCGCGATGACGCCCTCAAGCACATGGCCGAGGCGCTGCGCGCGCACGCCGAGGCCATCCTC
>NZ_VOSL01000130.1 GCF_007997005.1 Lujinxingia vulgaris
TGCCGGAGCTGCCGCACGCCCGGCCGGAGCGCCCGGGCGACGGACCCCCGCCGGAGGTCCACCGGCCCCCGGACCCGCCGGGGCCACCGGAGACTCCACCTTGCCGGTGTTCGGATCAAAATAGGGCCCGTCCTCCCCAAACGAGTCGTCCACAAACTCCGAAGGGTCACCAAAGGCCGCGTTGCCATTTCCCAGAATCGGCCCCGCCTCTTCGGCGGCAGCCGGCGCCGGCGCTGCTGCGGCCGTCGGAGGCGCCCCGGCCACCTTCACCCCCGGTGGCGGACCGAACTTCGCCGCCGGCGTCGCCGCCTCGGCCTCCTCCATCTCCTCGGCCTCCGAAGACTCCTCAAACGCCCCCTCGAACGCATCATCCCCAGCCGTCGCGCTCGCCTTCTTCGGCTTCAAGCTCAAGCCCGCGCTCGGAAAGGGGTTGGCACTCGAAGAGCCGCCCAGACTCAACCCGCCCTTCGACGGCAACTTCAACTTCTTCTCACCCGCATCTTCCGACGACGTCACCTCAGCGCCCTCCTCGGCGTTATCCTCATCCTGATAAAAGATCTCCACGTCGTCGCCCTCCCCCGCGCGCACGCGAAAGACATGGCTGCAACGAGAGCAACGCAGCTTGACGCCCTTCTCGCTGACACGCTCGTCGGGGAGGTTGAATCCTGTCGAACACTCGGGACACCGGATGATCATCGACTCGCCTCGATTTCTTGTTTTATCTTGCGGGCTTAGGCCCCAACTTCGGCCGCCAATCTAGCGCGAAAATCCCACGCAACCAACCCCCCTCTTCCACTACTTCGAGCTCTGACGCTCCCGGGCGGCCAGCGCCTCCAGACGCACCAGCCGATCCTCGAGCTCCTCAACCGTCTCCTTGAGCTCGTCGATCTCACGCTGCATCTCAGGAAGGTGCGTCAGCTGATCGACCGCGTCGCGAAAACGATCGTCAAGCCTGCGCTGCATATCGTCGAGCGAGCGCTGCGTCCCGTCCACAAACTCACGGATCGCCTTGCCCCCCTCCTCCAACGCCTCGGCCCGACGCTTAAACTCATCGCGAAACTGCGTCACCGGCCACTGCAGCCGTGCAAAAAACTCCTCGCCAGACTGAATGATCCCCCGCAGCACCGACACCGGAAACGCCGGGTTGGCTCGCTGCTGGTCGAGCACGATATGCGCCAGCGTCGCGCTGGTAATATCCTCCCCCGTGGAGTTGTCGATGATGCGCACATCCTCCCCCTCTCGAACCATCTCTTCGATGTTCTCCAGGGTGATGTACGTGCTCGATTCGGTATCGTAGAGCTTTCGGTTCGCGTAACGCTTTACGAGCTTTGGCATGCCTTCAAGCCTTGCTGACGGGTCGCAGTTTAAAAGTCCACTCCGCCCGCAAACGTATACTGCTGAACCGTATCCGAAAAGACCGCTTCCAGCGTGAAGTTCAGGATCCACACGTGCATGCGCAGCCCGCCCAGGAAGCGGTTGATCTGGATCTGCTCCTGGCTGAACACAAACTCCGGCGCAAACACCTGATTGGGGCTGTCCGGGTTAAACTGCGGCGGCCGCGGATCCTGCGGATAGGCGTTGAGCACACGGCTGGAGCTGATCACGTAAAGCTGCTGAAAGCCCACATAGGGCGTCAGCGCCATCACCCCGCCCAGCGCAAACGACTTCGAAGCCGACACGTCCCAGCCCACGTTGACCATGTTGAGCTCACGTGCGCCCACCACCGTGTTCACCGTCCCGCGCACACCCACGTCGGGGAAATAATAAAACCCCTCGTTGAGCGCCCAGCGCACGTCGGCCCCCATCGTGAACATCTCGCTGTCGTAGAGGTAGCCCAGGTTACCGGCCACCTCAAACGAGAAGGGGAGCCCCTTGCGCACCTGCAAATGCCCGGTAAAGAGCGTGGGCTCCGGGTTGCGATCGCGCACACCCAGCTGCCAGTGCTCCTCATTATGGGGGATCGCCGAGAGGCTCCCCATAAACATCACCGCAAAGCCCGCCTGCCCCAACGTCTCCGACGGGGCCACAAAGCGCGGCGCCATCACCTGCCCCAGATCCCGGGAGAGATCGTAGAAAAGTGCCTCGTCCGGCTCGGCAAACCCGCAGGTCTCCGTACAGCCCGACTCACTCGTCGTATCGTTGAAGGTCGCAAAGCGCGACAACTCAAGGTCGTTGCTGCCGGCCATCGCGGGCGCCGCCAGCGTCAACACACTGAGCGCGCTCCACAGACTCACTACTCGGCGTTTCATTGCACTCATCCACCAACCTCCAACAGCCCGACGACGCAGCATGCTCAGTCATTTCGCAGCGCAGCCCTCGTACCTTGAGGGCATCGCTGCCGGTGCAGCCTGGGTCACTTCCAATACGTCCCGCGGTTCTATCAAGGGGGGTGGGGAGCGTCAAGTCGCCCCCCCTCTCCCCGGCAACCCTGGACGCTCTCAGCCCTCCCAACGCTCAACGAGCGCACGCCCCTTTACTTCCCCTTTTGGCTCCCGCCGCTATCCTCCACTCTGGTCCCGATGTTCACCCTCCACCCGGCCCCCTTAAAGCCATGACCGCCTCCTGGATGCCTCACGCTTCACCGACCGCCCTGCGCTCGGTCTACACCCCCTCGCCCTATCAGCGTCTCCCCTTCCACTGGTGGGAGTGCGGACAGGGCCCCGACACCCTGGTCTTTCTGCACGGCATCATGGCCCACGCCATGGCGTTTCGAATGGCCATCGCGCCGGCCGCGGAGCACTTCCGCGTCATCGTCGTCGATCTTCCGGCGCACGGTTTCGATCAGACCTTCAAGGCCGCCCACATCGCCCCGACCCTCGACGCCCTCTCCGACTGGCTCATGGCTCTCCTCGAGGCCATCGACGCCCCCCGCATCCACCTGGTCGGCCACTCGCTGGGTGCCACTCTGAGCTTTCTGCACGCTCAAAACACACCCGATCATCGCCTCCAGAGCGTGAGCCTGGTCAGCCCCGGCCTTAAACTTCGCACCTCCCCGCGCACCGCTCCCCTCATCAAGGCGCTGCCCACATCGCTGGCGAGCCTGGGCATGAACCGCCTGGGCATCCGCCTCCTCGAACCCATGCAGTGGCGCCGCGCGCGCATGTCCCTCACCGAGCTCGACGCCTACCTGGCCCCTCTCAAACATCCGGCGCGCCTGGAGTTCATGCTCAAACTCGCCAGCGATCTCGTCGCCGCCGGCGACCGCAGCGCCGGCGGCCACGCCATCGAACTCCCCACCCTCCTGCTCTGGGGCGACCGCGACCACCTCCTCCCCCTGGACACCGCCCACCGCCTCCACCGCGACATCCCCGACGCCCGCCTGCACATCTTCAAAGGCTGCGGCCACAGCCCCATGGAAGACGCCCCGCTGGAGTTCAACCGCGCCTTAAGCGACTTCCTCCTCCCCTGAAACTCCCCCGACCTTAGGGCCGCAACGTCCCCAAACGACATCGACCCGCCACAACACGTGGCGGGTCGATTCGATGAGGCCAACATCCTCAACGCAGACTCAGCGTCTGCGACGTCGGCTTACTCCGCCGCGCCCTCGGCATCGGCCGCCACCCGCGCCGGCACCGGGCAGGTGATCGCCGAGAGCTTCGCGCTGATCGTCTCACGCAGCGCATTGTCCTCCACGCCGCTGACGCTCAACGCCGTGCTCTGCTCACAGCGCAGCTCTTTGAGGCGATGCAGGCGCACCTCCAGCGCCTCACGCTCAGCCGGCTCCCGCGCCAGACGCTCCTCAAGCTCCTTGGAGTACTCCTCCACCGTCTTGGTGTCGCCGTCTTTTTTCGCCTGCTCGATCGCCGCTTCAAACCACGGGGTGCGCGACCCCAACGACTCCAGCGCCCCTTCCTGACGGGTGATGTAGCGCTCGTAGTAGGCGATGGCTTTGAGGCGAGCCTCGGCGGCGACTTCGAGGTCACCACTTTCTTTGGCCCAGGCGTCGATCTCCTCGATCACTGCCGTGGCCTCCTCACCCAGCGTCTCGGGCGCCTCGGTGCCCGAGCGCGTCTCCTCACGCAACTTCAAGAGGTTATCCAGGCGAGCCAGACGCACCCAGCCGCTCTTGGGATACTCGGCCTGCGCCGCCGCAAAGCTCTTCTCAGCCTCGGCCAGCGACTTGGCGTTGGCCTCCGGGTTGTTCGCCATCCGCAGCGCGCGATCGAGCTCCGGCCACTCCACATTGCTCAGCACAAACGCACGCGTCGCGCTGTCCTCACCGGCCATCCACGAAACCGGCCCGGTCGTCACCAGCCCGCGCCATTCGCTGGCCATCTCCACCTCCGAGATCGCCTCGTGGCAGGTCTGGGTGAGCACCTCGTAGGTCTCATCGCCGTGGAGCTTCACCTCATAAAAAGTGTCTTCCGACGCGCGGCACTTCTCAATCTCATGCGTCACCACATCGAGCACCCGCGCCTCGGTCTTACTGCATCCCCACAGCGCGCAGGCCATCAACGTCACGGTGATCATCTTCTGGGTTGTAGGCATCGGGTCGCTCCCATGCTTGTTCTTGATGTCGTGGTCATTCGCTCTCGGGCCGCACGACCTTCGTCGCTTCCCGGCGCCCTTCAGCGGTGGTTTCGGCGCGGACCATAACACAGCCCCGGCGCTTGCAAAACGCGGGCGTCGCCCCGGGCTCCCTTCTGCGCTAGAGTAGTGCGATGAACGACACCTTTGACGACATCTCCGAGAAGCCCCAGCTCGATCTTCTCGACGACATCTCCGAGGCCCCCCAGGCCAACAACCTGGGCACCCTCCTGGCGCTCATCGACCAGCTTCACAAAGGCACCTATGAGCTCAACGCCATCGCCGAAGCCATGGAGGTCGACCCGCGCACCGCGCGTTATTACGCCGACTTCGCCCGCTGGCTGGGCCTGGCCACCCTGGAGGGCGGCGGAGAGTGGGGATTGAGCAACGAGGGGCAACGCTTCGCGCTGAGCCCGCCGGCACGGCCCCGCATCTTCGCCAACGCCCTCTTCTCCCGACAGCTCGTGCGCACCGTTCACCAGCTCAAACGCGCGGAGCTCGCCGATCACCCCGAACCCGCCGCCACCCGCGAGGCCTGCCGCCGCGCCATCGCCGCCCACACCACCCTGGCCGCGGCCACCGTCGATCGCCGCGCCTCCGCCCTGGCCGCCATGCTCGGCTACGCCTACAACAGGCAGGACTTCGACTGGACCACCGGCCAGCCCCTGCCCCAATCCCACGCCGCCCTCTCCTTTGAGGGCCAGAGCTTCTTGAGCGCGTTTAGCGCCCGAAAATTCTCCTCACGCACCGCCATCCAGGTGGGCCTCCCCGCCCAGCTGCTGCTCTATCTGCGGGGCGAACCGCTGCCTCAAAAGCGCTGGCAGCGCGCCTCCTACGATGTCCCCGACCAACCGGCTCGTTGGTTCGGCTCCATCCCCCTCAACCCCACCACCCTGGCCCTGGCCTCCAAAAAGAGCCCGGAGCTGGCCACACTCATCGTCACCTGCAACCCCTACGTGGCCATGATCATGGCCATGCTCACCTGCTGCGATCGCGCCGGCCGTCACCTCTTCACCCTCACCGATGATATGTACGGCGTGCGCCTCTGGTGGCGAGGCCGGGAGCTTGGCCCCCTGATCGACGCCCTCAACGAGCTGGCCCTCGCCCTCGATCTTCACCCGGCCGACCACGTCCCCCACTGCCGCGATCAGGCCGACGACTGCCGCACCTTAAAGGCCCACGAGCTTCTCGAAGTCCTCCAGCGCGCTCGCCTGGTCCGTCACGGCGACACCGCGCTCGTCGCCCGCGAAGGCCTCCTCGATCGCTGGCGCAACGCCCCCGACGATGCACCTTCGCTTACCGAGCGCCTCACCGAGCTCCGAGACGCCATCCTGCAGACCCTCAACGCCCCCGCTCACGGCTGACCTCCCCTCAGCCCTGCGCGTCGTCGTTCACAAAAAGCATCTGCATCGAAAAGCGCGCCCGGTACGCAAAATACACCAGGATAAACCCCGCGATCGCCAGCCCCGCGTCGGCCTCCCGCTCCCCCACGGCCACCTGGTAGCCCATATGCACCCCGAAGATCAGCCCCAGCGCCAGCAGCACAAGCGGCAGCCCGTGCAAAAGGTTATACGTCGTATTGCCCGGCTTTCGTAACTTCACGTCTCACACTCTCTCGTTGAAGAAGTCCCACACCGGGGCGCCCAACATCGCCGACCTCCGATCGCGCGCACACCCTACGCGGCCCGGCGCCCCGGTCAACCTTCTCCAACCCACCACACCCTCAGCTTCATCCCCCGTACACCTTCCCCTCCTCCACCTCGCGCAACCCGCAGCGCTCCACGTCCAGCGCATCGCAGCGCATCCCCCGCGCCTGCTCGGTCACGCAGCCGTGATTCTCCCACGTCAGCCGCCCCGACCACACCTCCTCGGCGCACCACAGATGGCAATCCCCCCGCGTATCATCCCACTGCCCGCAATGATGCTTCGCCCCGCAGACTTCATCGCAGATCTCCAACCGACGGTGGCAGCGATCCACCTCCCGACACGTCTCAGCCCTCTCCAGACAACGCACCACCGGCTCCTTCACCGCGCCGCTCTCCTCCTCCAGCTCACACATCTCCACGCACGAGACCATCGCCTCGGAACTCTCCTGGCACCACATCACCTTAAAGCACGTCACCCGACAGCGATGCGCCCGCTCGTCCCGCACCGACACCGCGTCCTCCTCAACCACCTCATCACGTACCACCTCCGCGGGGCTCTCGCCCCCCGTCTGCGGCACGTCCCCCTCACCCTCCAGCGACGCAGGGCCATCCCCTTTCCCGCTCCCCGGCACCTCCGACGCATCACCCACCGGGATCACATCGCCTCGCCAGGACGCCGCCGCAGCCACCTCGTCGCTCCCCCCACACCCCGCGCTCAGCATCGCCACCATGACCACGCCCACCCACACAAGCCCACATTTCCCTACATAGGAATCAACACGCATATCCCCTCCTTATCATCGGCGTCTCGTGGCCTCGCCACGCGCCCCTTGTCTTAGTTCAGTCGTCGAACGATCACATCCGCACACTCGGGGGGCCAACCGGCGACCTCCCGCGAAGCCCACACCGGGCCCCGTCCCCCTGTTGTCGCAGCCCGACGCCCGGCTTTGCGTCCCCCCTTTATTTTTTTTCAAAAAAAGAGCCCCCGGCGCCTCAGCGCCGGGGGCTCTGCCCATCCCGTAGCGGGCGTTCATCTCGGCCTCACTGCCAGGAGCATCACGCTCACTTCAGCCCGAGATTTCGCCCTCAAACTCACACCTCACGCGTGCGCAGGCGTCGGTGGGCCTTGGTGCCGCCCCGCTCATAATACTCCTCTTCGCTCAACGAAGACGACGCCAGGCTGCTACCAAACGCACACGCCAGCGCCCCGAGCAAGATCGCCACAAAGGCCCAGAACGACGCCGCCGCCATCGCCGTCGACGCCTCCTGACCGATCATCATCGCGTCGGCCTGAAGCTGCGAGAGCTGCTCCGCACTCAACCCCTGCTGCAACGCCTGAATCTCCAGCTGCCCCAGGACCTCGGTAGCGCCGGCCGCCCCCACCACGGTGCGGCCCAGAAAACTAAACGCGCCGCCGACCAGCTGACCAAAAGCTGTACCCACCACCAGCAAGAGCGCGGTCACCGTCACTGCCCAGGTCACAATCCCGTGCAGCAGGCTCTCCTGACGATGATGCACCCCGCTCATCCGACCGGTGACCCAGCCCCCGGCGAAGAGCGCCAGCAGCGCGCTGACCGTCCACCAGATCGCCGCCCCCAGCCCCAGCTCACCGCCCTGGTTGGGCTGATACATATCGAAGCTTGCGGCGCCGATCGCCAGCCCCAGCACGTTGAGCAGCATCAAGACCACGAAGGTCACAAAAACCCCCGCAAACACCGCTCCCCATGAGATCTGTGAGACGGGGCGATCCACAATCGCCGCCCCCTCCATCATGATCTCTTCACCATAGGCATGCGCGCCCGTGACCGGCTCGTTGCGATACTCCTGTCCACGTTCCTGTTCCTTGTTCGCCATCTCGTACTCCCCTGCTGACGTTGGCGACCGGCTGACGAGCGGCCCAGGCCGAGTCGCTGAATACCCGCGCCACCGTCTGCCCCCGCCGGGCCTTCGGGCACCGCGCGGCAAGTGATCTTGTCGTCTCGACCCGTCACCCTCAATGCCCTTCAGGGTAACCGGTCGCGCTCCACCCCTAATTTAGACGCCCTCGCCACGTCACCAAACGCCGGCCCTTTGCCCCTCTTGCCATCGCCGCCCGCCACTCCTATCTTCTGCGCCCTCAGTCGCCCGGAGAGCCCTGGTGACCCGGCGTCGGCGCCAACTTTAACGGGCGCGCCACAATGCCCCGGCGCCCCGATCAAAACCTTCGACGAGCCCTGCCTCGTCTCGCACCGTCTTCGCCCTTTTTTGCCCCCTCGGGGCTCACGTAGAGGGCACCCACCGGAGAGTCCATGCGCATCGCCCAGATCGAATCCCACCTCATCGCGCTCAAAGATCAGGCCCTGGCCGCCTTCGAGATCCCCGCCGAGATCGCCTCGCAGATCACCCTGGCCAACCCGCCGGATCCGGCCATGGGCGACCGCGGATTTCCCGTCTTCCTGCTGGCCCGCCACCTGCGCAAAGGCCCCCCCCAGATCGCCGCTCAGCTCGCCGAACACCTTCAGGGCGTCATTGCCGACGATCCCCTCATCGACGCCGTCAGCGCCGATGGCCCCTACGTCAACCTGCGCCTCAACCCCGCGCAGCTGGCCAACATCGTCACCTCCCAGGCCCTCGAGCTCGGCGACGACTTCGGCCGCGATGTCCTCGATCCTCACAAGATCATGATCGAGTTCAGCGCCCCCAACACCAACAAGCCCCAGCACCTGGGCCACGTGCGCAACAACCTCATCGGTGACTCCGTCGCCCGCATCCTCGACTTCGCCGGCCACCACGTCACCCGCGTCAACCTCATCAACGACCGCGGCATCCACATCTGCAAGTCCATGCTCGCCTACCAGCGCTTCGGACAGGGTGAGACCCCCGAGAGCGCCGGGATGAAGGGCGACCACCTCGTCGGCAAGTACTACGTGCGTTTTGATCAGGAGTTCCGCCAGGAGTACCGCGCCTGGCAGTCCACCGACGAGGCCGAAGAGCGCTTTGCCTCCTGGCTCGCCACCCCTGAGAGCAAAGACGCCAGAAAAACCCACGGCGACGACGCCGACGCGCTCAAAGAAGCCTTCTTCGCCGACTTCAAAGACACCTACTTCAACACCTTGAGCGAGCTCGGTGGCGACGCCCGCCAGATGCTCCGCGACTGGGAGGCCGGCGACCCCGACACCGTCGCCCTCTGGAAGACCATGAACCAGTGGGTCTTCGACGGCTTCGATGAAACCTACAGCCGCCTGGGCGTGCACTTCGACCGCGTCTACTACGAGTCCAACACCTACAAACTCGGCAAATCCATCGTCGAAGAGGGCCTCAAGCAGGGTAAATTCAAAAAACTCGACGACGGCGCGGTCGTCTGCGACCTCGAAGCCCTCGGCCTCCAGGGCCAGAAGGTGCTTCTGCGCGGCGACGGCACCAGCGTCTACATGACCCAGGATCTGGGCACCGCCCTGGCACGTTTTGATGAGTACGACGTCGAGCGCATGATCTACGTCGTCGGCGACGAGCAGAACTACCACTTTGACGTCCTCTTCCGCATCCTCGCCATGCTGCGCCCCGAGCTCGAAGGCAACTTAAACCACCTCTCCTACGGCATGGTGGAGCTCCCCGACGGCAAGATGAAGAGCCGCGAGGGCCGCGTCGTCGACGCCGACGACCTGATGAACGAGATGGAGGCCCTGGCCGCATCGGCGGTCGCCGAACGCTACCCCGAGCTCTCCGACGACGACAAAACCCACCGCGCCCGCGTCATCGGTCTGGCCGCGCTCAAATACTTCATCCTCGACTTCTCCCCGCGCTCCACCGTGCAGTTCGACCCCCAGAAGTCCATCGACTTCCAGGGTCGCACTGGCCCCTACTGCCTCTACAGCTACGCGCGCATCTCCTCGATTGCCCGCAAACTCGGCGGCTGGCCCGAGCTCAGCGATGAGGCCCGCAACACCGCCCTCCAGAGCCTCTCCACCGATCTCGAACTCGCTGTGATTCGCCAGCTCCAGGACTGGCCCCGCACCATCGAGGCCGCTGCCACCCAGCTCTCCCCCGGTCGCATCACCGAGGCCCTTTTCAACATCTCCAAAACCTTCAGCACCCTCTACAACGACGCCGACCACCGCATCGTCGACCTCGATGGCCCCCGCAAAGATGGCCTCATCCTCCTGGCCCGCGCCGTCCAGAACACCCTGGGCGCAGGCCTCGCAATCCTCGGCATCGAGACCCTCGACGAGATGTAACGCCGCTCACATCACAGCAATGGTGGCGTGACACGATCGTCACCGGAGCAACCTGATCGAAAAAAGGCCGCCCGGCACTCCGGGCGGCCTTTTTGATTCAACCTGAACATCACCCCCCTCGCTGACCTTCATCCCCCCGCGAACGCGACCACGTCGCTGACCTTCATCCCCCCGCGAACCCAACCGCTTTGCGGACCTCAACAGGCGTCAAACGCAAATGTGTCGCTGACCTCACCTGGCCGCGAACACAACCACATCGCGCTTGCTCTTCCCTGGTCAAAAGACCCTAGATCCAGCCCTGCTCCCGATACCACTGCGCGGTCTGCCGCGCCCCCTCCTCAAGCGGCAAGCTCGGCGCCCACCCCAGCCTCTCGGCGATCGCCTCATGCCCGCACACCCAGGACTGCTGCGACATCTCCGCATACTTGTCGGTGTTGAAGATCGGCGTCGCCCCCACCACCTTGCCCCCCGCCTCACTGAGCACCGCCGCCACCCCGAAGAGCGCCTGCGGGATCGGCAGATGCACCGGCCGCCTCCCGACCGCCTCCCCCACGATCCGCGTCAGATCGCGCCAGGTGTAACGCCCCCCGTCATCCACCGTATAGACGTTGCCGGTGCCCTCATCCTCCAGACAGCGCAGCGCCGCCCGCGCCACGTCGTGCACATGAATCACGCTCAACCAGCGCGACCCATCCCCCAGCACCGGCCCCACCCCGAACTTCGCCAGCTGAAAGACCTGAAACATATCGCGGTCGCGCGGGCCATACACAGGCGGCGGCCGAAGAATCGTCACGCCCATCTGCTCGCGCACCGCCAGCACCGCCCCCTCCCCCATCAACTTGCTGCGCCCGTAGTGGCTCACCGGCTGCGGCCGCACACCCCGCGGCCGCGGCTCTCTCCCCTGGCCCGGCCCCTGCGCCGCGGTGCTCGACACGTAAACAAATCGTCCCACTCCGGCCTCGGCCGCCACCCGGGCTAACGTCCCACTGCCCGTCCCGTTGACCTCAAAGAGCTCCCGCGGGCTCTTCCCCGTGGTCATCCCCGCCACGTGAATCACCGCCTCACAGCCCTTCAACGTCTCAAACAGCGCCCGGGGCGCCCCCATCGAGCCCACCACCTGCTCCACCCCCAGCGCGCTCAGATGCCGCACATCCGAGCTCGCCCGCACCAGCGCCACCACCTCATGGCCGCCCTCCACAAGCGCCTCGGCCACGTGCGAGCCCACAAACCCCGTTCCACCCGTCAGAAACACCCGCATCGTTTGCCTCCGCTTCAAACCCGCACACACATCGCCCGCAAGAACCTAAATCTCCCGCTCGTAGATGCGGTAGGTCTTGTAATGCTCCGCCCCCATAAACGCCATCCCCTGGTTGATGCGGTCGTTATCCGAGAGCGTCCAGCTGGCCTCGGCCTCCTGGTAGCCCCGCGAATACGCCGTGCGGTGGATCGTCACGTAGAGCAGCACGCTCAAGCCCCCCAGCACACTCCCGCGGTACTCGCGCTTAACGCCCAGCAGAATCTGCCGAAATGTCTTCGGCGGCTTCGCTTTGAGCCGGTAGAGCAACTTCGCCCACCCCAGCGGAAAGAGCTTGCCGTCGAGGTCGGCCGCCGTCTCATTGATGTTCGGAAGCGCCACCGCCATCGCCGCAGGCTTACCCTCCACCTCCGCGATCAGGCAGAGGTTCGGATCAGCGATCAGCTTGAACTGCTGCGCGATCGCGTGCACCTCAGCCCGCGTCAACGGCACAAAGCCCCAGTTCTTCGACCAGGCGTCGTTGAAGATATCCATGATGATCTCGAGGTCCCCCTCGATGTCATCCATATTCAGCGGGCGCACCACCAGGCCGGGATACTCCGCCACCGCGTCGGCGATCTGCAGCACCGACTCCGGCGGATCTTCGCGGTGGTAGCGCCACGCGTAGAGATCCTTGACTCCCTCAAAGCCCGCATCGGTGATCAACGCCTCATAATAGGGCGCGTTATGCGGCATCATCACGTAGTTGGGCGTGTCGAACCCCTCGACCAGAAGCCCGCATTTTTCGTTGATCGAGAACGAAAAAGGCCCGCGCATCTTCACCATGCCCCGGGCCCGGCACCAGTCAGCGGCCGCATTCAGCAGCGCCTGCGCCACCTCCGCATCATCCTCGCAGTCGAAGTAGCCGAAAAACCCGGCGTCATCCTCGTAGCGCTTCAGATGCTCCTGATCGATCTGCGCCGAGATGCGACCCACAATCCGGTCGCCTCGCCGCGCCAGAAAAAGCTGGGCTTCGCCGTGCTCAAACCAGGGGTTTCCGCCCGGCCGAAGATCGTTCCAGACCACCAGATCCGGCAGGGTCCGGTGATTGGGATCTCCCTTTCCGATCTCCCGACCAAAACGCGCAAACGCCAACCGCTCCCGGGCCCCCACCACCGGGGTAACCCGCAACGCCTCACTCCGACTCGCCATCACACATCTCCCTGCGCGCCGGTCCCCAGCACCTCATCGAGCCGGCTCTCAAGCCGCTCCAGATCCTCGGCCAACGCCTTCTGCCGGCGCATCACAAAAAACACATACCCGCCAATCATCACCCACAACACGATGTAGCAGATCATCAAAAGGGTCCCGCCCGGCACCGAGGTGTCCTGCGAGGCCAGCGACGCCCCGGTCCCCTGCGCAGAAGCCCGCACCGACGCCCCCATCGCCACCAAAAACGCCACCAGCGCGCCTGTCTTTTCGTTCCACAACGTCGTCATCACTCTACTCCTTACGCGCCACATCGAAACGGCCCGCTCGGGCCGCGCCATCGTGTCGTTACGCCTCGCGAACCCGCGCCAGATCTTCCACTTCAAGGTACAGACGATCGAGCTCCGCCTCCCGCCAGCGCACCCGAAAACGCAGCCACAAGAGCGTGGCGAACATCAGCAAAAACGCCAGCATGCTCACCCCGAAGACCTGCGCCATATCCGGCGCCAGCCCACCGCCCCCTTCCCGTTCCACCACCGGGTGCAACCCGCCCCAGATCCGCACCGAATAATGAATCAGCGGGATGTCCACAAAGGCGATCACCCCCAGCACCGCCGCGATCTTCTTGAGCCGCAGGCTGCTCCCACCAAAATGGCGCAACAGCACATAGCCCCCGTAGAGCAGAAAGAGCACAAAGGTCGCCGTCAGCTGCGGATCCCAGGTCCAGGGCGTCCCCCACGCTTTGTAGGCCCACAGCGGCCCGCTGATGAGCACAAAGATGCAATAAAAGAGCCCCAGCTCCGCGCCCGCCACCGCCCCGTGGTCCCAGTGATCCCGCGGCGAAAAGAGGTAGATCAGGCTGCACACCGCCGTCACCGTAAACCCGGCATACGAGGCCATCGCCGAGGGCACGTGCACATAAAAGATCTTCTGCACGATGCCCATCGTCTGCTCGACGGGCGCGTAAAAGAAGATCAGCCCCATCGCCACAAGCGTGCTCAGCACCGCCAGCGCCGCAACCACCGGAAAAATCGACCTGTCGATAAACTTCAACATCGGCTCAACCACCGTCTGAACGTCTCAGGCCCACACCCGCGCGCAACCGCTGCGCGTCGGGCTACAACCGGCCTTCGGCTCGGCCTCAACATCACGGCTTCTGGCCGCATTCCCGCGCCGCTTTAGCACGCCCTCCCCCCCCTCACAAGCTGCCCCGCGGGCCGTGGGCTGCCCGATTGACGCTCCTTTGAGCGCTTGTATATACTCCGCGATGATGACAATCGTTTACGCCCGCCGATCCGCTGCAGCGCATATGCTGCGCGACCTACGCAACCAGATCGCTCACCCGTTGAGCCCTGCGCGCCCCACGTAAGCAGTCACCATGATCCCACAGCAAATCTTCGAACAATCGATTCGGCGCTACTTCCACGTGCTCACACCCTACCTCGATGACGACTCCGTCAGCGAGATCATGGTCAACGGTCCCGACGACATCTGGATCGAGGTCAAGGGCAAGCTGCAAAAGACCGACGCGAAGTTCGAAAACGAAGACGACCTGATGGGCGGTGCCAAAAACATCGCTCAGTTCGTCGGCAAAACCCTCAACGAGCTCAACCCCCGCATGGACGCGCGCCTCCCCGACGGGAGCCGTGTTCACGTGGTGCTTCCGCCCTGCGCCCGAAACGGCGTCTCGATGGCCATTCGCCGCTTCGGCAAGTTCGACCTGACCATCGACAAGCTCATCAGCTACGGCTCGATCACCCGCGAGGCGGCCAACTTCATCGACATCTGCGTCAAGATGGAGCGCAACATCATCGTCGCCGGCGGCACCGGCTCCGGCAAGACCTCACTGCTCAACTGCGTCAGCTCGCTGATCAGCGACGATGACCGCATCATCGTCATCGAAGACTCCTCCGAGCTTCAGATGCAGCAGCCCCACTGCCTGATGCTCGAGACCCGCGGACCCGACGCCAAAGGGCGCGGCGCCGTCGAGATCGAGCACCTCTTCCACTCCGCGATGCGCCTGCGCCCCGACCGCATCGTCATCGGGGAGATCCGCGGCGGCGAGGCGCTGACCCTGCTCCAGGCCATGACCTCCGGGCACGGTGGCACCATGTCCACCACCCACGCCACCTACCCCGACGACACCCTGCGTCGCCTGGAGACAATGGCCATGATGAGTGAGGTCGACATGCCCCTGGCCGCCCTGCGCAGCCAGGTCGCCTCCGCCATCCAGGTCATCATTCAGACCAGCCGCTTCAACGACGGTAGCCGTAAGATCACGCACATCTGTGAGGTTCTCGGCCTCGATGAGCGCGGCGAGTACCGCATCCGCCCGATCTTCGTCTTCCGCAACCGCGGCAACGATCCCGAGACCGGCAAAGTCATCGGCGAACACATCGGCATGGGCAACCTCCCCACCTTCATCGACGCCATCCGCGAGCGCGGCCTGCCCATCGATGAACGCTGGTTCGCCAAGCCTCGCGACTGATCCTCAATGACGCATCACCCGGGATGATCCCGCAGCCTGCGCCCCCTCTTTTTACGGCCTGAACATGTCCGACGATCGTTTCAAACAAGCCCGCCGCAGCCTCATCGACCGCGCCAACCAGCGCCAGCAGGGAGGCGACGGCGGCTTTGAATCCGACGCCGACGACAAGACCCAGATGGTCGATCTCAACGCGCTTCAGGGCGGGCCCGAGCCTCAATTCGCTCCGCCGCCCACCTTCGACGGCCCCTCCGATGAGGCCACCCAGCTCTTTGAGCTGCCCCCCGAGATGATGGGCGGCCAGGGCGGCGACAGCGACCACATCACCAGCAGCGCCCCGGACTACGGCGGCTACTCCCAGCCCGCCGCCCAACCGGCCGCACCCGCCCCCTCCATGGGCGGCTCCGGCGACCATCAGGTCTACATCGGTGATGACGCCCCGGATTACGAGGGCAGCACCCAGTTTGTGAACATCGCCGACTTCGCTGAGCAAGCCGCCCACTACACCCCCGAGCAGCAGGCCGCCGGCTACGACGGCAACACCCAGTTCGTCGACGTCAACGCGCTGATGGCCGGCGCCGAAGCCTCCGGCGGCGACCCCATTGAGAACGACCAGGATCTGCAGCGCGGCTACATCTTCACCCCCGACGCCATCCAGCGCGGCGAGATCACGCTCATCTTCGCCCAGAACCAGCTCGGGCGCCCCGTCGTGCTCAAGCGCGTCTGGGAGGGCCCGGCCGAGCAGATGTCCACCCCGCTGCGTCAGCGCATCGCCCAGCTCCACGCCCTGCGCCACCCCAACCTGGTGCCCATGAACGGCATGTTCGTCTCCAGGTCCGGCATGTGGGTCGAGATCGACCGCCCCGAGGGCACCCGCCTCACCCAGATCATCCAGCAACAGGGCCCTCAAGACCCCGAGCAGGTCATCGCCTGGCTCAAGTCCGTCTCGGAGGTCCTGGAGACCATCCACTCCCAGCAGCTCGCCTACGCCAACCTCACCACTGACGCGGTCTGGATCACCCCCGGCGGCGAGGCGATGGTCGAGCCCTTCGACATGCTGCGTTTTGAAGACCGCGGCGGCCTGGGCGCCTTCGGCCCCCCCGAGATGCAGTTTCCCCCGGCCCAGCGCCAGCTCTCACCGGCCACCGACGTCTTCAGCCTGGCGGCGGTCGCCACCGCCGCGCTCACGGGCCTCCCCCTCGACAGCTCCCGCCTCGGGCAGCTCAGCGACCAGAAGTTGGCGCAGGCTCTGCAAACCGCGCTCAACCCCGATCCTTCCCAGCGTCAGCAGACGCCCGCCGACTTCGCCGCGGCACTCAAGTCCGGCGGCGGCAGCGGCGGGCTCGATATCAAGGTCGTCATCGGCGGCGTCGCCGCGTTGATGATGCTTACCCTGGTCGCCATGATGTTTATGGGCGGTGAGCCCGCCCCCCAACCTCAGCAGCAGGCCGCCGCGCCGGCGCAGCCCGGCACACAGGCTCCCGCCGCAAACCCGGCCGATCCCGCAGCCGCCGCAGACCCGACCGCTCCCGCAGCCGCCGCAGATCCCGCAGCCCAGGCCAACGCCCCGGAAGTCCCCCTCCCCGGCAACGTCGTCGTTGACCAGCGCCTGACCATCTCCCAGAGCTTCAAGCAGAACCCGCCGGCCAGCGGTCCGGCCGAGATCACCGAAGATCAGTTCGACGAGCTGCGCGCACGGGCCCGCGAGCTTAAAGAAGAAGGCGACAAAGCTCGCCGCAGCGAACAGCTCGACAGCTACGAGCCTGCGCTCGAAGCGATCACACAGGTGATCCGCGCTCAGAAGGTGCCCGCCGAAGACGACCTGGCCCTCTGGCGCGAGATCTACGACAACCGCGAGATCAAAGACCACGTCAAAGATCTGCGCGATCGCGTCGAAGCCGACCTCGATAAGGGGCTCGTCGCCCAGGCCCGCCGAAACTACGAGGAGCTGAGCGCCATCGATCCCTCGGCCAACGCCGATGACTTTATCCAGGCGGCCTCTTCGGCCGAAGTCGTCACCGTGACCCTCAACGAAGACGACACCGAGCAGTGATCGCACCACCGCCCCCACGACGCGCCCCGGAGCCTACGATGCTCAAGCCCCATACCCGCACCTCTCGCTACCTGCGCCCCTTCGGCGCGCTCTCGCTCCTCGCCCTGCTGGGCCTGATGCTCAGCGCCTGCGAATCCGAGCCCCAGGGCCCGCCCCCTCCTCCGCCGGAGTTCGAGTTCCCGATCGACATTCAGGTCACCGGCCCCGAAGACGCCCCCATCGGCGCTGCGGCCGTCGAGCTCGACGGCCAGATCGTCGGCTTCACCGACGCCGACGGCATCTTCAAAGCCACCCTGGTGGAGACGCCCGGCACCGAGGTCTCGCTCAAGGTCATCGCCCCGGAAGGCTACCGCGTGGCCGAGAATGGTGAGATTGTCGATCAGCTCCGCGTCACCGAGACGATCGGCGGCCAGCTCTCCAGCCTGCCGCTGACCCTCCAGACCAAAGTCATCTCCCTGCGCCACACCTACATGGGTTGGGTCCAGGCCAACTGCGACGATCGCATCAAGGACGGGGCCTGCAACAACCTCCCCGTTCATCTCAATGGCGAGGAGGTCGCCCGCACCGACGATCGCGGCGTCGCTCAGTTCGCTTTTGAGGGCATCCCCGGACGCACCGCCGAGGTCTCCATCCACACCCCGGCCTTTGAGCCCGGCGTCGATGGCTCCCCCTTCTTCGAGCCCAAGCGCCCCTCCTACGAGCTCGCCCTGGGCTACGACGAGACGATCTTCCGCATCCAGCAGGACTTCACCGACCCCACCGTCAAGAAGGCGCCTCGCCGCGCCACGCGACGAAGCAGCACTCGGCGCCCCGCCAGAAAGAAGACCCCGCCCAAAGAGGAAGAAGGCAACAACCACATCATCAACCTCTGGTAAGCGACTCGCCCCTCTCTCTGGCACCACCACAGACGCGGCCCCCGACACCCCGGGGCGCCGCGTCTGGCGTTTCTGCACCGGACCTCGCGTCAAAATGCCGCAAGCCCTCGCCTTGCCAGCATGGTGCGCTTACGCTAACCCTCACATCAGGTCCGTGGTCCCCGAGAACCGTGTGTTTTCGGGGAATGACTGGACCTGATCACGACGTTCCCCCGGTGGCTTCGTCAACCGTATTATTCTGGATCCTGCTATGAGCCCTCACACCACGCCCCCCTCCGACCCCAACGCCCACGGCTGGGACGGTGACCTCGACGCCGACCTCCTCGATGAGGAGCTCGACGCCTACGACGATCGTCCCACCTCCGAGGCCGACGGCCCGAGCTGGGGCCTGATCATCGGCGTGCTCGTCGCCATCGTCGCCATCGCCTTTCTGGTCCTCGATGGCCTCGAAGGTGAGACCTACTTCTACGAAGTGGATCAGGCCGTGGCCAAAGGCGACGACCTCATCGGCAAGACCGTGCGCGTCAAAGGCATCGTCGAGCCCGGCTCCTTTGAGGGCGTGGCCGGTGGCATTGAAAACACCTTCCGCATCTCCGAGCAAGGCGTGGGCATGAAAGTTGTCTACACCCGGGCGCTCCCCGACACCTTCCAGGAAGACAGCGAAGTGGTCGCCCAGGGCGTCGTCGACGAGAACCTGACGCTTCACGCCGATGAAGTCCTCGTCAAATGCCCCAGCCGCTACGAAGGTGCCCCCCCCACCGGCGCTGAGCTCTCGCCACAAGCCGCACGCTAAACCCCGGACATTCTATGAGTTGGCTCGGATCCCTTGCCATCTATCTGGCGCTCTACGTCGCGCTCGTCGGCGTGACCATGGGCATCATCGCAGCACGCACCGGCTCGCGGCGCTTCTTACACGCCACGCGCTTTGCGACCTACACCACCTTCGGCGCCATCTCGGTGGCCTCAATGGTGCTCATCCACGCGCTGCTTACCCACGACTTCAGCATCAAATACGTGGCGGCCTTCTCCGACCAGAGCATGCCGACCTTCTATTTGCTCGGCGCCTTCTGGGGCGGCCAGGCCGGAAGCCTCCTCTTCTGGATCTGGAAGGTCACCCTCTTTACGGCCATCTGCGTCTACACCAACCGCAAGAGCTACCAGGACTTCATGCCCTGGGTGATGGCCGTAAGCCTGGCGGTGGCCGCTGGCCTGCTCGTCATCCTGGTCTTCGGCTCCAACCCCTTTGAGGGCTACCACCTCATCGACGACCCCACCCAGGGTAAGGGGCTCAACCCCCTTTTGCAGACCCCGAAGATGGTGCTGCACCCGCCCGCCCTGCTCACCGGCATGGCCTCGATGACGGTGCCCTTTGCCTTCGCGATCGCCGCGCTCTTGAGCGGAAACCTCTCCAACGCCTGGGTGGAGGCCGCGCGCAAGTGGATCCTGTGGCCCTGGCTCTTCTTGAGCATCGGCAACATCCTCGGCGGCATGTGGGCCTACGAGGAGCTGGGCTGGGGCGGATACTGGGCCTGGGACCCGGTCGAAAACGCCGCGCTCTTGCCCTGGCTGACCTCCACCGCGCTGATCCACTCCCTGCTCATCCAGGAGCGCCGCGGGATGCTCAAGCGCTGGAACGTCGGGCTGATGATCGGCACCTTCCTGCTGACGATCTTCGGCACCTACATCACCCGCAGCGGTCTTATTGAGTCGGTGCACTCCTTCGCCCAGAGCGAGATCGGCCCCTACTTCCTTAACCTCTTGATCACCGTCACCGTCTTGAGCGTCGCGCTCTTTATCTACCGCTGGAAAGCCCTCAAGAGCGAGCAGCGCCTGGACAGCCCGGTCAGTCGCGAGGCGGCCTTTATCTTCAACAACTGGATGTTCCTCTCGATGACCGCCGTGGTGCTCTTCGGCACCCTGTGGCCGCGCATCAAAGAGGGCCTCACCGGCCAGGACATCGCCATGGGCCCCCAGTGGTTTAACCGCTGGATGATCCCCCTGGGTCTGTTGATGATGCTGATGATGGGCATCGGCACGATCATCGCCTGGCGTCGGGCCAACTGGAAGAACTTCCAGCGCAACTTCATCATCCCCATCGCCGCCGCTCTCATCCTCACCCCCTTAAGCGTGGGCCTCTACTGGGTGGTACGCGGCCAGGGGCTGGTCAGCCCGGACAGCCTCGACGCCAGCTATGCGATCATCGCCATCGCCCTGTGCTTCTTCGTCGGCGCCACCATCGTCCAGGAGTTCTCCCGCGGCATCAGCGCCCGCCGGCGTATGCACGACGAGAGCTTCGGCGAGTCGCTCTACCGCCTCTGCATGAAACAGAAACGCCGCTACGGCGGCTACATCGTGCACCTGGGGGTGGTCTTTGCGTTTGTCGCCTTTGCCGGCAACGCCATGAAGATCGAAAAAGACGTCAGCCTGGCTCAGGGTGAGTCGGTGCAGATCGGCGACTTCACCTTCACCTACCAGGGCTTGAGCGATCAGCATAACCGCGAGCGCGTGCTCTACTCCTCCAGCGTGCAGGTCGCCCGCGACGGTCGCCCGCTCTACGAGATGCACCCCGGTAAATCCGTCTTCCACTCCAGCCCCAACATGCCGGTCAGCGAGATCGACATCCGCTCCACCCCGCTCGAAGACGTCTACGTAGCGCTGGTCAACTTCGATCCTGACGGCCGCCGCGCCGCCTTCAAGATCTTTGTCAGCCCCTTTACCTGGTGGTTCTGGTTTGGCGGCATCATCCTGGTGCTGGGCACGCTGATCTGCCTGTGGCCGACCCGCGAATCTCTGGAGTCCTTGCGTCCCGGCGCCGGCGGCATCGGTCGCGCGGCGATCTTCGGCGGCGTCGTCGTCCTCGTCTTCTCGCCCATGCTCGTCTGGACCGTCGAGTCGCACACCTCCTGGGGCGACTCCCGCCGTCTGGAAGAGGCCCCGGTGGCCGCGCTCACCGACGCCCCTTCTGAAGCATCTCCCGTGCAGCCGGAGCCCTCATGAGCCTCCCTCTGCTGATCGTCGCCATCGCGTTTACGCTCTGGGGACTGCTCAACATGCTGCGCCCCTTTCTAGCGCAGCGCGATGAACAGCTTCGCTTTGAGGTCCTCGACGAGGAGCTCCGCGAGATCGAGGGCCTGATGGCCCGCAAAGCCGCCCTTGTGCAGTCGCTACGCGACATCGAATACGACCACCAGACCGCCAAGATCTCCCCCGAAGACTACAAGCGCTTTAAACGCTCCCACGAACGCCGCGCCGTCGCGATCATGCGTCGCCTCGACGCCATCCACGGCGGACGCGAGTGGGAATCCCACATCGAAGACGCGGTGATCGCTCGCCAGGAGGCTCTGCCCGAGCCTCCAGCCGAGGCTACCGTTGTAGAAGACGGCCCACGGGCCACCAGAAGCGACGCTAAGGCCGACGAGGCGTGCACCGAATGCGGTGAGCCGCTCAGCCCTCGCGCGCGCTTCTGCGCCATTTGTGGAACGCCGCGCGAAGCCTCGCACGACGAGCTCCCCCGTCACGCTGCCCCCCTGACCTCCGAGGTCACCGGATGAAGTTCCCCGCTCTCCTTCCCGCCACACTCGCCACGCTCGTCGTGGCGCTCGTCGCCACGCCTGCCCTGGCTCAGGATGCCTCCGGACTTCCGCAGGCGCCGGCTGCCCCGATGGCGCAGGGCCAGCCCCAGGCCGCACCTGCGGCCCCGGCCGCTCAGCCTTGGACGATCAACGTGCAGCTTGAGCACGGCGCCGATCCGGATACCGATCTCACCGGGACCCCGGTGATCCTGGAGGCCGCGCGCCCCCGTGGCCCCTTCGAGGTCACCGCGCCGGAGCCGGTGGCGCGCTGGACCTCGGTGGCCAACGCCGAGGGTCTGGCCGTCTTCAACCAGGTGCCCGCTGCGGTGGCCCAGCAGGGCCTGCGCCTGAGCGCGCACGCCACCTACGGGGGCGTGCCCTTTAGCTCCCGCGCCTATGCCGCGGCCGACGGCGTGCGCATGAACGTGCGTGTCTTCGACCGCGGTCACGACCTCTCCGGGCTTCGTGTCGCCTCCAAACGCGTCATCGTCGAACCCTGGGAGGAGTACATCATTCTCAGCCAGACCTGGACCTTCACCCTGGACGCCGAGCACGCCGTCGACGTCGCGATGCTCCCGGACCCGGCCTACGAGCGCGGCCTTCCCATTCGCCTGCCCGTCAAAGCCGAGGGCATCCGCGCCGACGGCCAGGGAACCTTCGAGATCATCAACAACGTCGTCTTCTGGAAGGGCGTCATCAAGCCCGGCGAGCCGGTCACGATGCAGATCCGCTTCTCGGTATCGGCGCGCGATGACGTCTTCAATTACGAGCAGGAGATGGCCTGGCCGACCGACACCCTTCAGCTCATCGCCCCGCTTCAGACCCAGTACAAGCGCACCCCGCGCCTGGGCACCCTGGAGCTGGTGGCCCCGGGCTTTGAGCTGACCACCGACGCCTCCTCGCTGGGGCTGCGCGATGATATGGAGTTCCTCATCGCCAACCGCAGCGATGTGGCCCCCGGTCAAGCCTACGCCTTTCAGCTGCGCGGCCTCCCCTTCGGACGACCGATGGGCGGATGGATCGCGTTGGCGCTGGGGATTCTGGTCTCGCTGCTCGTCATCGTCTTCGGACTTCGGGAGCATCGCCGCCTTCATGACGGCAGCAAGCGCGAGGAGATCGTAAGCGCGCTCAACGCCGAGCGCGAGCTGCTGCTCGACGAGCTGGCCGAGCTCAGGCGCCTGCGCCAGAGCGCTGACGAAGAGACCCGGTGGGAGATCGACGCGGAGGTCGGACTTTTGCGCGAACGCCTCTCGCTGATCCTCTCCAAGCTGCGCGATCTGGGCCACGCCCCTCAGAGCTGACCGCTGACTGCTTGCCGGCACCGCCGAGCGCTCCATGCCCCCACGCTCCCCCAACGCAGTGACGCTGCGAGACGTCTCGCGCGTCTTCGGGCGCTCCTATGCCCTCCACCGCGTCAGCACCACGCTTGCAGCGGGCTCCATCACCGCGCTTCTGGGCAACAACGGTGCCGGAAAGTCCACGCTCCTCAACATCCTCGCCACCGTCGATGCGCCTTCCGATGGCGAGGTGCGCTTTGGCAAGGTCGCCTTTCGCGACTTCGCCCGCCGGGGCCGCGCCCGCATCGGCTGGGTCAGCCACCAGACGCTCGTCTACGACGAGCTCACCGGCCGCGAGAACCTGACCTTCTTCGGCCAGCTCTACGGCATCCCCCACATCCAGAAGCTCGCCGAAACCTGGCTTGAGCGCGTGGGCTTAAGCGCCGCCGCAGACCGCCCGGTTGGCACCTACTCCCGAGGCATGAAGCAGCGGCTGACCATTGCCCGCGCGCTCCTGCACGACCCGCAGCTAGTGCTCCTCGATGAGCCGGCCACCGGCCTCGACCAGGCGGGCACCGCCCTGGTCAGCAACCTTCTCGGCGAGCTCCGCAAGGAGGGGCGTATCGTCGTGATCATCTCGCACAACTTCTCGCTCATCGAGACGCTGGCGGATAACGTGCTCATCCTTCGCAAAGGTCAGCTGCGCGCCAGCGGTCCGCTCCCCCCCGGCACCTCGCTTATCTCCCATTATCAGGCCCACGCCTGAGAGCTGGTAATTCTCGCCATGAAGACCGCGCTTATCCTGCGACAGAGCCGCACCATCCTGGCCAAAGATCTGCGCCGGGAGTGGCGCACCCGCGAGATCCTCACGACCACCGTGGCCTTCTCGGTGCTGCTGATGGCAGTCTTCACCTTTGCCTTCTACCGCAGCGGCGACGCCACCGCGGGGGTCTTCCCGGGCATCCTGTGGATCTCGATCGTCTTCAGCGGCACGCTGGCCATCGGGCGCAGCTTTCAACATGAGACGGCCAGCGGTTGCCTGCGCGCCCTGGCGCTCATCCCCGGCAGCCAGGTCAGCCTCTATATCGGAAAGCTCGCTGCAAACCTGATCTTTATGCTGCTCTTTGAACTCGCGCTCATCCCCCTGCTGCTCCTGGCGTTCTCAGTAAACCTGGGCCCGACCTGGGCGTTGCACCTGGGTTCGGTGCTCATCGGCACGCTGGGCTTTGCCACCCTGGGCACGCTCGTCTCGGCGATGCTCGTCAAAAACGATCTTCGCGAAGTGCTCCTGCCGGTGCTGCTTTATCCCTTGCTCATTCCGCTGCTCATCGCCGGCGTGAAGATCAGCGCCGCCCTGCTCGCCGGGCAGGGCTGGCCCCAGATTGAGGGATGGCTCAAGGCGATGATCGCTATGGATCTGGCTTACGGCGTGCTCTGCGTCCTGCTCTTTCGCTTCGTGCTCGCCGCAGTGGAGTAGGCCCTATCGCCTCACTCCTTCTTACCGCCGAAGATCACGTAGCCCAGAAGCCCGAAGAGCCCCAGCACGATCGCCACCACAATCCAGCTCACCCCACCGACCGACCACCACCGGGCCTGCGGTCGCTCGCCACGCGCTCGGGCTTCTGCGGCCTCAGAGCTCGCTGCCGTGCTCGCCACGGTGGTGCGTGTCATGCTGCGCTGCTCGGAGTTCGCCGCTCCGGCTCCCCCCTGCCCCGCCCCGCTTGCCGCGCCGCGATCTTCGCTGCTGATCCCCGAGATCTCCTGGCGGCTGGCCTCAAACTTCGAGGTCACCGAGGAGCCGAACACCCGAATCATCGCCACGATAAAGAGGGCCGCGAGCATCAGGAGCACCATGTACTCCGCCGCCGTCGCTCCCCTTCCCCGCCCCAGCCACGCCGGGGTTCGCTCCCAGGCGTTTCGCATTCGACGCATCATCGCTTTCCTCCACGTGCCCGAACCGGGCCACCGGCTTAGTCGATCTGCAGAGCCTCACCGGGACACCCCTGCAACGCACCTTCGTAATCAGGCCATCCCTCAAAGCGCTCACATACCACGCGCAGCGCGTCCCGCTGCCCCAGACGTCGGTAGGCATCCACAAGCGCGCCGGTGACCTCGGGTGAGGGCAGGCGTGCCAGGGTTAGCTCCAGCCACTCGGCGGCCTCCTCGAAGCGACCCGTGCGGTAAAGCGCAAGCCCGAAGACCCGATCCCCCTGATCGCTTCGCTTCTCGACCGAGCGAAGCGCGCGCAGCGCGTCGTCGTAGCGACCATCCTCATAATAGTTCAGCGCCAACGCCTCGGCATCGTCCACCAACGCGTCGTCGCCCGACTCGCCAGCCTCGGCCTCACCCGGCGCGGCGTTCTCGCCACGATCACCACCGATGACATCACTCCCGGACGCTTCGGACACCTTCGGCTCGATCTCTTCTTCTGCAGGAGAGGCGTCGTCGCTCTCATCGGCCGCAGGAGCCTCCGTCGACGCGCCTTCTTCAGGCGGCGCAATGCGTTGAACCTCGATCTCTGCGGGCTCCTGCCCCGCCTCAACCTCAAACCCCAGGTCCACCTCACCGCCGTAGTCCTTGAGCGCCGCGCTCAGATCCACGGCCACAGGCTCGGGCAAACGGTAGGTCTCACCGCATCTCAGCCCGACCCGAGAGGCATCGATCGATCCCTCATTGGCCATCTCCATCATCCGGTTCTGAACCTGGCGGCGCTGCGAGGCGTCGCTGGTGAGCTCGGTGAAGCACTGGTAAAACGCCACCGCCCGAGGCCGATTGCGGATGTGACGGTCATAGAGCACACCCAGGTTGATATAGGGCACCGGATCTGCGGGCTTCATCTGCTGCGCGATGATCATGAACGACTCCGCATCCAGATAACGCCCCGCATACATCAACGCGGCACCCATGTTGCTGTAGACCGGCTGCACATCCTCTTCCACCCTCATCAGGTACTGGTAGACGCGCACGGCCTGGGCGAAGTTGCTCGTCTGCACATAGAGCTGAGCAAGTGAGCGCGCCACACGCACACCTCCGCCGTGGCGAAGCGAGCGGCTGTAGTAACGCTCCGCCTGGGCAAACGCGCCCACGTTGGTCGCCGCTCGCGCCGCTCGAAAATAGAGCTCAGGATCGCGCGAGCCCTCCGCAATCGCCTGCTCGTAGTACTCCAACGCCAGCGAGTACTCTTCGCTCTTAAACGCCCGATCGCCCAACGACTGCGTCGTGACGCAGCCGGCGATAAACGCGAGCATGCCAACGAGAAGAGCCTGCGCAACCACGCAGCGCAGGCTCATGAACCTTCCTTTGAACTGACTCATATCGCCTTTAACGCATGGTCCGCGGGTAGGTGCCGTTGCTCTTCATCTCCAGCTCCATCTCCGACGCCCAGCGATTCTCACGCGAGGTCTTGTCGGGGAAGAATGCTTCCAGCTGCTTGAGCGTCTCGGCCATCTCCATATAACGCTGGCGTTGTTTGGCGCTGTGGAAGGCCGCCCGGAAGTTCTTGTAGTAGGTGTCGAGCTGGGCGCGGGCATCATCATGCAGCGCCTGCCAGTCCTTCATCTCTGCCGGGAACTGCTCCACGCCGCCCATCGTCATCAGCTCGCGGGCTTCCAGAAGACGCTTGTAGCCGTCGAAGAGGTTGCGGTTCTCCACGTCGCGTTTGCTCAGCAGATCCGACGCGATCATGTAGGTCTCCTGCGCCTTCCGCATGCAATCGGTCGCGGCGACGCAGTCCACATCAAGCTGCACCGGCGGGAGCTCCGAGTAGGCGATCTGTTCCTCTCCGCCGGTATCGGTCGCGGGCCCACCTCCCAGGAAAGTATAACCAAGCATGCCCACCGCGATCAGCACCCCGACGATCACCACCACCGGGTTGGTCTCATCGGACTTGGCGCCGGCCTTCTTGCTGGCCGACTGAATGCGCTGGTAGTCGCTGGCCGCGACATCGTCCTCTCCCTCGGAGAGGGCTTCATCGCTGGCGGCGATCTCATCCCAGGAGATGATCCCCGCGGCGTCGCCGCTTTTCTCTTCTTTCTTCTCCGGGGGCGCAGCGGTGGGAGGGGGCGCGCCGAAACCACCGGGTGCCGACTGCTGGCCAAATCCCCCGGGAGCGGGCTGTCCAAACCCCTGCCCTTGCCCGGCCGGCTGACCGAACCCGCCGGGGGCCCCGGCGTTGGGAGCCTGCCCGAAGCCCTGCGCACCTCCGCCGGCCGGCTGACCAAACCCGCCCCCGGCGCCACCGGCGGCCTGCCCGAAG
>NZ_VOSL01000131.1 GCF_007997005.1 Lujinxingia vulgaris
TCGCCGCGACGCAGCGCGAAGCGGGCAAGCTCAAACCGCGCGTCACGGGCCTGTGCGCGCTCCGGGGCGCGCCGGGCGAGCGCCGCAACCTCGGGCTCGGCCTGCGCGGCGGGCAGGCGCATCGCTGCCAGGAACTCATCCGACCAGGTCGGCTTGGGCGCAGCAGGTGTGGCACAGCCGAGGGTCCCGGCGAGCATCGCGGCGCTTAACAGCGCTGCGGGCCGTAACAGGCGCGGCCAGGTGAGCATAAAACGTGTGGGCACGGCAAAAACTTTGAGATCGGGGGAGGTTGATTTAACCTTTGGCGGCGTAGCTTACTGATTCCATCCACAACGGCCAAGTCTATGTCAGCAGTGCGAGGAGGCGTCGCGATCGCGTGGGTTTTAGCGCTTGTCGCGGTGTTTCTATGCCCGCTCCCCGAGAGTGCGGCCCAGGTGATGGTCGACCAGGTGCCTGCTACGGCGGGTGCCGAAGAGGGCGACGACGTCTCTGGCACAACGACCGGGGAGGGTGCAAGCGAGGGTGACCCTCAGGAGCCTGGACCCGGGTCGTCCGCGGAGACGACCGCAGAGTCGGGTGATGAGGGCAGCGCAGAGGCTCGATCCGCGCCGGAGCTCTCGCCAGAGGACATCAGCGAGGCGCGCGTCGAGGCGTTGCGAGAGCGCGTCGCCGAGGCAGAAGCGGCCGCCTCACAGGCTCGGGTCGGAGGCGAAGTGGATGCCCGGGTGCGAGCCTTTCTGCAGGCCCGTCTTGAGGAAGAGCCCGAAAGCCGCGTCGCGATGCGAGAGTGGATCTCGGCGACCCTGGGTCACGCGCTGCGGGAGGCCCGGGCGGAGTCGGCGCAGACGCTGGCCGACCGCAGCGCGGAGACGCTGCAGGCCGTGGAGGCTGCGCTGCAGGCTCAGCGCGAGGCGGCCTCTCAGGTCGACCAGGAGGCCGCCGAGCGTCTGGAGCGCTCACAGCGCGCCCAGGAGGCCGCCCGTCTTGCGGTGGAGCAAACCCGGGAGCGAGAGCGTCAGGAGCGCGACGCCCAGATCCGACAGGTGTTGGCCCGGGAGCGCGAGATCGCTGAGGAGCTGCTGGCGATCTCGGAGCAGGAGGGCGAGCAGATTCGCTCGATTGTGGAGGAGCGCCGCCAGAGCGAGGCGACCTTCTCGGAGCGGCGCGTCGAGGTTGAAGAGGGCATGACTCGCCCCGATGGCAAGCTGGCCGAGGTGGTGCGCCAGACGCTGATCTACCGGCGGGCTGCCCGTGATGATGTCAAACGCACCGTTCAGGGGTACCGGGCCGCCGAGCGGCAGGTTGCTGACCTGACGCCTCGCCTCGATGAGGCGCGGCGCGAGCTCGAACAACTTCTTCAGGAGGTGGGACAGGAGCCCTCCACCGAGCTTGCGACGCGTCGGCTCGCGCTGGCGAAGTTGCAGGTCGAGCTGGCCGAGCAGCGGCTGCAGATCGCCAGGGACGTGCGCGATGCGCGTCGGGCTCGAAACGAGGTCAACCTGCAGCGTCGCGCCTTTTTTGACGAGTCGCTCGAGGCGATGTTCCCCCGGCTCGGCGCCGAGGCGCGGGCGATGATGCTCTCGCCACGCAGCGACTCCGCCTGGCGCGACGCCCTGGAGGGCGTGCGGGTCGGTGTGTTGCTGACCATTGATACGCTGGAGGCGCGTTGGAAGCAGATCAGCGATCCCGGCACGATGCTCACCTCGGTGGCCTTCTGGGGCTGGGTGATGGGCGTGTTCTGGCGGGTGATCGCGATCCTTATCGCGTTGTGGTTCGCCCGCGAGTACGCCCCGCGCGCGGTGCAGTGGGGGTTGAGTCAGCTCCTGGCCCGTCGGGCGCTCCGCAAGGCCGCCGGCGGACTCATTAAGGCCGCTCAGGTGGTGCGCGCCTTGATCGTGCCGGCGGTGCTCTACCTGGCCGCTACCCACATGACGGACTACCTGGTGGGGGCGTTGCCCGAGCTTGCCTACGCACGCTGGGTGATCGACGCGGCGGCGATCTATGTGATCGTGATGCGCATCGTAAAGACCCTGGCGCTACCCCGTGGCGAGGAGGCGGGCACAGCCAGCGGCAGCCCGGGTGCAGCGACCGTGGCGCAGGCGCATACCCTTGATGCGCTCGCTCAGGGCGGGCTTGTGGAGGAGAGCCGCGCGCGCCGCCTGGTGCGCAGCGTGCGGGTGGTGCTCAGCTTCTGGCTGCTCTCCCATTACGTGCCGCTGACGGTCTGGGAGCTGACCGGCCCCTCGGTGATCTGGTGGCTGGCTGACCGGGTCTTCTGGGTGGCGCTGGTCGTGCTCGTCTACACGGTGTTGTGGTGGTGGCGCGATGATATCGCTCAGGGCTTTGAGCGACTTGCCGGAGAGCGACTTCCCCGGGCGACGGTCATCGTGCGGGAGCATCGCAACCGCCCTTACGGTGTGCTGCTGATCGGGCTGGCCTCCATCTATGTGGCCGTCGCGGAGCTGGCGCGCTGGGTTCGCGCCTACGTGGTGGAGACCGAGTTAAGCCGGCAGATCAGCAACTTCATCTTCCGGAAGAAGATCGAGATTCAGCGTCGTGAGGGGGGCGTGGCCGAGGTGCCCGAGGCCGCGCAGAGCACGGTTCCCGAGCGCTACCGCTCCCTGTTTGCCGATCGTCCCCTCTATGATGAGACCGTTCGGGTGGATCGGCGAGGCGTGGCCGACGCCATCGCCGCCCGACGCGAGAGCTGGACGAAGGTGCGTCGAAAGGGCTCGATGGCCATCGTCGGTGAGGCCGGTCTGGGCAAGACCAGCGAGCTTGTGGAGGTGGTGCGCGCCTGGCCCGCCGAACATGGCCCCGTGCAATACGCGACCCTCGCGCAGAAGATCTCCGGGGAGCCGGCCGCGCTGGAGCTCATCGCGCAGCTTTTTCACCTCCCGGAGGTTCCGACCTGCCGGGAAGAGGCGGTGGAGTGGCTTCGACGTACACCGCCGCGCACGATCGTGCTCGACGACTGCCATCACCTCTTCCTGCGGCATATCGGAGGCTTTCGCGCCGTCGACCTCTTTTTGGACGTGGTGCATATCACCGACGATCACCACTTCTGGGTGCTGGTGTTTAACCGCTTTGCCTGGTCGTACTTAAACCGGGTGCGCGCGCGCAAACACTACTTCGGCCTGGTCCACGAGGTGGCGCCCTGGAGCGAGCAGCAGATTCAGCAGCTGGTGCGCTCGCGCGACGCGAAGATCGATCTTCCGATCAGCTTCACCGATCTTGTGGTGGCGCATCAGAGTGGCGAGTTCAGCTACGAGGTGATCAAGACTGCCAACGGATACTTTCGCCTGCTGCACGAGTTCAGCCAGGGCAACCCCCGGGTGGCGTTGACCTTCTGGCTGAGAAGCCTTCGGATGGACGCCTCCGGCAGATTGCAGGTGGGGCTGTTTAGCCGGCCGGCCACCGCAGTGCAGCAATCCCTGACCGACCAGTACCTCTTCGCGCTGGCGGCGATTGTGCAACACGGCTCACTCAACGCCGAGCAGGTCGCCCGCATCACGAACTCCGACCGGGGTTTCTGCGAGACGGCGATCAACTTCCTCTACGAGAGCGACATCCTGGAGGTCTGCCAGCGTCAGGGGCGGGCGACGTTGAGCACGCTCTACTTCCGCGCGGTGTTGCGTCAGCTGCGCGACGCGAACTTCCTCTATGAGTAAGGAGACCCTTTGATGAGCCTCTATTCTACGGTGATGGCTGCCGGGCCGCTTCTGGCCCAGGCGGCCCCCGATGTTGAAGAGCTCGCTCAGCGCATTGAGCTGCTCAATGTGGGGAACTTGCTCAGCGCGGCCACGATCATCGCGGTGGCGTACGCGGCGAATCGCGTGCTCTCGGCCACCCTGGAGAGCCTGGGAGAAGGGCAGGCCCGCCGCCGGCTCTTCTTCAAAAAGGTGCAGAGTTTTACTCGCCTGGGGATCTTCGCGGCGGCGGCCTACCTGGTGGTGGCCACCTTTCTGGACTTTGAGGAAGACCGTGCCGCCTTGCTTGGTCTCGGCGGCACGCTGGCGGTGGCGGTAGGCTTTGCGCTCAAAGACACAGCGTCGAGCTTAATGGCGGGCATCCTGATCCTTGTGGACCAGCCCTTTCAGGTGGGCGACCGCGTCGCGTTTGGCGACACGTACGGAGAGGTCGTGGAGATCGGGCTTCGTTCGGTGCGAATCGTCACGCTCGACGACAACCAGGTCTCGATCCCTAACAACAAGTTTTTGACCGAGGCGGTGAGCTCGTCGAACGCCGGCGCGCTCGACATGATGGTGGAGATCGATTTCTACATCGCGCAGTCCGCCGACTTTGAGCTGGCCAAGCAGATCGTGTACGAGGCGACGATCACCTCGCGCTACGTCTTCCTGAGTAAGCCCGTGGTGGTCCAGGTCTACGACGAGATCACGCCTCTGGCCTTTGCGACCCACGTTAAGTCGAAGGCCTACGTCATCGATACGCGCTATGAGAAGGCGCTTCTGTGCGATGTGATGGAGCGGGTCAAACGCGCCTTCCGGCTGCATGGCATTCATCCTCCTTACACGCGCGCTTATGAGGTCTCGGCCGAGAGTTGGGAGGAGTTCTCTTCATCGCCCAACCGTGTCAACGCGCCGGTGCGCTCGCAGATCAAAGTCGGACGAGCGCCACAGGGCGTCGAGGTGGAGGAGGTCGGCGCGCAGACCCCCGAGGTCAGTGAAGTCTGAGCGTGATGCGCCAGGAGCTTGACGTTGGCGGGGCGATCGACTACGAGAGGCGACCCCGAATGGTCTTCGCGAGAGGCGCGATGACGGCGGGTTAATGCGACACCCCCGCGCTCTTAACGAGCGCACGTTCCACTGCCAGGGTTTACGAGGCAAGAGCGGTGCGGGGTGAAAGCTTCCCTGAGAGAGGTTTGAGATGGGCAAAGGATTGATTGGCCGCAAGGTCGGCATGACGCAGATCTTCGACGACGCCGGTAACCGCATCCCGGTGACCGTGGTCAAGGTTGAAGGCAACGTGGTCGTGCAGAAGAAGAGCGCCAAGGGCAAAGACGGCTACTCCGCCATCAAGGTGGGTTTTGGTGACGTGAAGCTTCTTGAGAAAGAAGGCACCGAGCCGAAGTGGCGTCTCTCCAAGCCGCGCGTCGGCGTCTTCCTGAAGGCCGGCATCGAGAAGCCCCGTCGCTTCGTGCGCGAGTTCCGCGTGAGCGAGGGCGAGCTTGATTCGTACGAAGTGGGTCAGGAGCTGGGCGCGGACACGTTCAACGTGGGCGTCTGGATCGACGTGACCGGGACCTCCAAAGGTCGCGGTTTCACCGGTGTTATGAAGCGTCACAACTTCGCCGGTGCCAAGGCCAGCCACGGTGTGCACGAGTTCTTCCGTCACGGTGGTTCCATCGGTATGTCGGCGACCCCGGGTCGTGTTTTCAAGGGCAAGAAGATGGCCGGTCAGTACGGCAACACCCGCGTGACCGTGCAGAACCTGCGCGTCATGCAGGTGCTCCCGGACGAGAACGCCATCCTCATCAAGGGCGCCATCCCCGGCCCCAACGGTGGTGTGGTGACGCTGCGCTCGGCGGTTAAGAAGACCGTGGTGTGATCCGGAGGTTGCCCGTCGGCGTTGAGCCGAGGGTGCAACCGAAGGCCATCGCTTAAAAACCGCCGCGTCCGAAAGGGCGCGGCGGTTTTTTTGTGGGTCACAGCTTCACGACGAGCTGTGGGGCGCCGGGCAAGGTGCCGCAAAAGCGCCGCGGTGGGGCAGAGGGTGGGTTTGACAAGGTGGCGAAGGGCTCGCTACCGTCGAAGATCGTGGAGTCAGTCTTCAAGAATCTCATGCGCGACGCCCGGGTCCGGTGGCGCGCGAGCCTGCGAGCGTGCCCTCGAGATGTCGAACCCCCGGCTTCGAAAATACCTGGCGTACTACCAGCGCACGCTCAGCGAGGAGCCCGAGAATATCGAGGCGCGGCTGCGCCTGGCGGCACTCTTCTGCGAGATGGGGCGTCTGCGCCACGCCATCGAAGAGTACGGCACCGCCGCGAAGTTGCTGGCGGCGGCGGGCCTCCCGCTGGAGGCGATCGCCGCGTGCAAAGCCATCCTGGAGATGGACGCCACGCATACCGAGACGCAGTTTTTTCTGGCGCGACTTTATGCCCAGGCGCCTGAGGCGACCGGGCACGTCGCGCGCGTGGCACGACCGGTCGACGGGGCGGTCAGGCGCGCGCAGCCCACGCCGGTGCCCGGGGATCGCGCGGCGCTGAGCTCGGAGTCCCCGCGAGGCACCTGGCCCCGGGATGGCTCCGGGGTGCGGGTGCAGGCCCTCTCGGAGAAAGAGGCCGACGAGGTGCGCCGGGGGCAGACCAGCGCGATCACGCTTGGGCGCCCTAAGTCGTCGCCACGGATGGCGGCTCCGTCTCCCTCTCCCGCCGACCCCGCGCCGGATGTGCATCGGGAGGCTACCCGGCAGGCGCCCGCGCATCGGGCTACCGATGATGGGGATGTGACCCGCGTGGACCGCCCGCGCTTTGAGGAAACGAGCAGCCAGGCGGACTCCACCTTTCAGGTTCGGGTCTTTGAGTGGGAGGGCCTCGCGCTCGATGAGGAGAGCGATTCGCGCTGGGAGGCGCTTCGCGCCTTCGACGCGATCGATGAGCCACCGACCCTGGAGCTGCGCGAGGAAGACGCCGGCCAGCTCATTGAGGAGCGCCACGTGCGTCGCTCGGAGCTGCCGGCGATCCCGCTCTTCAGTCAACTTCCTGCCGACGCCTTTGTGGAGGCGTTGCGCGTGATGGAGCATCGACAGGTGGCACCGGGCACGGTGCTGGCCTCACCCGATGATCCGAAGGTCTGCCTCTATGTGATCATCAAAGGCTGCGTGCGGGTGGAGAAGTCGCTGGTGGACGGCCGCACGGTCTTTCTGGCGCGCTTAGGGGAGGGGGAGGTGTTCGGGGAGTTTCGTCTGCTCACCGGCCGCGACGGCATGGCGCGTGTCATCGCCGAGGAGGGGCTCGAGGTGCTCGCCGTGCGCGACGATGTCGTCTATCAGCTGGGCCGCCGCTTTCCAGAGGTCTGGGATGTGCTGTGGGGCTTTTATTATGCGCGGATGCTCAACAACCTGCTGGCGTCCAGTGCGATCTTTGGGGGCTTGAGTCCGGAGCAGCGTGAGGTGCTCGGCAGGCATTTCCAGATGCGCGAGTGGGTTGCCGGACAGGCGCTCTTTGAGCGGGGACAACACGTCGAGCGCCTCTCGCTTGTGGTCAGCGGCTCGGTCGAGGTGGAGGTCGTCGGTCGCCGCGGCCAGCGCGAGGTGGTCGACACCCTGGAGGAGGGGGCGTTTCTGGGGGTGACCCCCTGCGCGCTGCTCAGTGAGGCTGGCGCGACGGTGCGCGCGCGCACCGATGTGATTGTGCTGGAGTTGAGCGCGGCGATCTTTCGCGATCTGCTCAGCAAGGTGGCCTCGGTGGGGGACGCGGTGCGGGAAGAGGTAGCGTTGAGAAAAGAGCGCTCTCGTCAGGCCCGCGCGCGCGGCTATGCCGAGTCGGGTGTGGCGCCGACGCGCCGCTAGCGAGCGGCGGTCGCGTCGGTGTGGCGTGCAATTCCAATCAGCCGGCGCGCCGCGAGGACTTCGCCGTACCTTTTCCTTTTGATGTTTTGGCTGCGCGCGAGGTTTTGGCGCCTCCCTTTTTGGAGGCGCCTTTTTTCGAGGCTGGTCGGGTCGATGGCGAGGCGGTCTCGGTCTCATCGCGCGTGGTGCGCTGGCCCGCAAAAAACATCACCGCGCCGTGGGTCTCAAAGTGCATGCCCTCAAAGGAGGCCGCGCTGACCTCCTGAAGTAAAAACTCGGGGCTGCGCAGCATCGGGTAGATGCCGTAGCGCTCGTAGCGCTCAAGCACCGCGTCGGCCATGTCAGTCTGCGCACGGACGAGCGTGGACCCTGAGAAGTAGCCCTCGGGCTCCAGGCAGCGGTGAAACTCGCGGAGCGCGCCGACCCGATCGGTGAAGCCGTGCAGGCCATTGAGGCTCTGCAGGCTGCGCACCGCGCCGCTCTTGATGGGGAGCGCGTTGACGTCGGCGCGGATGAGCTGAAAGCTCGCGCCGGTCTTTTTGAGACGTTTTTGAGCCTGAAAGAGCATCTTCCAGGACTTGTCGACGCCGAGCACCGTCACGTCGTGGTAAGGCGCAATGCAGGGCGCCAGCGCCACACCGGTGCCGATCGGGGCTTCCAGATACACGCCGCCGCGGGCTCGCCCCAGGGCGCGGTTCTCATGATCGATGTAGCGCAGCGGGCTGCAGCGCCAGATGGCCATGCTCATCACCGGGGCGACCACGTCGTAGACGCCGGCGATGACGTTGGCCAGGGTCTCGGTGCGGTAGGTCCCGGGGGCCGGGGTGGCTTCGGGGGCGACCAGATCGGGGATGCCATTGACAATGGGGTAGTGCGCATCACAGCTCGCGCAGACCAGATCGGGGCGCCGTCCGCTGCCCAGGGTGAGCTCGGGGCCGGCGCAGGCCGGGCATTGCAGAAGATCAAGAATGTCGCGCCGAATCATGGCGTCTCCTCACCAGGTCGTCATCGTGGGGGCCGAGGGAAGTTGGGCGCCAAACCCGGGCGCCGGCCAGCGAAGCAGTCCTAGCATATCGGGAGGGGGCGCGTCAGTGTGCTTTCGTTGCGCGCGCTACTGGCATCGCAGCGGGGTGGCGTTGGTGAGACGTCGCACGGCGACGGGGTGGCGCAGTCGCTCACGCAGCGCGATGACCTCCTCCCACAACTCGCAGCGAAGCGGGGCGCGCTCAAGCGCGTCTTCCAGTTGCCGGGCGGCCTCGGCACGGTCCGGGCGGCGCCTGGCAAGCGCCACACGGGCGCGGGCGATGTGGTAGTCCGCGCTTGTCGGTGACGCGTCATCGGCCTGCTCGAGTGCGCGGGTGACGCCGGGGTCGCCAAAGCCGCGGCGGCTTCGAGCGGCACGGACGTAGGCCTCCTCGGTGAAGAGCGCGTGGGAGAGCGCGGCAGGGGTAAGGGTGTTGGCGGCGCGGCGGGCCAGGTCGAGGTTCTCCAGGGCGTCGGTGTAGCGTTCCTGGTGGCGGCGCTGACGCGCAAACACCACCCAGGCCTCCGGCCCGAGCTGGCCGTGGCGAAGAAGACCGCGCAGCCGCTCTTCGTCGTCTTCCGCGAGCGGACCATCCACCACATGGACCTGGAGAAGGCTCAGCGTTGCGGCAGCATCGCCGGGCTCCTCGTCGAGGGCGCCCTGCAGGTGGGCCCGGGCCTGCTCGGTGTCACCGCGCTGCAGGGCCATGCGGCCTTGCAGCGTCGCCCAGCGCGCGCTGCGCGAGAGCGGGGTGCCCAGGGCGGGCTCCAGGAACGCGCTTGCCGCCTCGGTGTCACCTTGCTCAAAGGCGGCTTCGGCGCGCATCAGCGCCAGGAGCGGATCGGAGCCGCTGAGATCGTCGTGGCGATCGATCAGGCGCAACGCCGAGGCGTGGCGATCGTTGAGGCGATGCCAGCGCACCGCGGCGTCGAGAGCCCAGCGCGAAGCCACGTCGAGCTCTTCGAGGCGCGCGCAGTGCTCCGCGGCCTCGTCGGCGTGGCGGGCATCGAGCGCCAGACGACATTGAAGAAGTCGGCGCGCGGGGCCGTCGTCGGCGACCTCGAGTCGCGATTGGGCGCGCTCCCGAAGTGTGGATTGCGACTCCCAGGTGTCGGTGTGGTTGGCCAGGTGGGCCAGGGTGGCCCCCTCCAGCAGCGCACGCTCCGAGACGAAGCCGGCGGTGCGGTCAAAGGCATCGTCCGGTGTCGGGGGTTCTCCGGGTTGAAGCGCATCAAGAAGCGCGCGCGCCGCCAGATCGAGAGGTGTTTGAGTGAGCTCGTTGCGGGCGATGTCGACGTTGCCTTCGGCGGCCATCGCCAGCGCGAGCAGCAGGCGCTCGCGCGGGTCTTCGGAGGCGGCGCTCAAGAGTGCGATGGCGCGGTCTGTGTCGCCGATCTGAAGGTGGATGGAGGCAAGCTCCTGGTCGAAAAAAGCGTGGCGACGCTCCATGCGGGGGATGCGAATCAGCTGCTCCCGCGCGTCGAGCAGCTGCCCGCGGGCCACCAGCGTGTCGATGAGGGGGCGGACACGGTCGGGGCGCAGCGGAGCGGCTTCGGCGGCCAGCCGAAGCGCGTCGATGCGGGCGTTTCTGTCGGGAGCGGCCTCCGCCCTCGCCAGGTGGGCCAGGCCGCGATCGGCCGGCGCGATCTCGCGGGCGGAGGCACTCATGGCCGGGGCGAGCAGCGCGTCGAGTTCAGCCTTGTCGGCCCCTGCGCGCGCGAGATGGAGGGCCAGGGTCAACCGGGATCTGTGATGATCCGGGTTGGCCTCGAAGAGCGCTCGGAGCGCGGCGGTGGCGGCCTCTTCGTCGATCTTCAGAAGATGTTGTGCCCGCACAAAGGCGCGAGCGACGGTGTCTTGTGGGAGTGCCTCGACCAACTTCGCGGAGAGCTCGGCGGGCGTCTGATCGACACGAACCTCGGCGTAGGCAAGACGCGCCCATGCCGACCCCGGGGCCTGCTCGACCAGGGCGTCGATTGTGGTGATAAGCTCGCGCTCTGGCAGCCAGGCCGCGCTGGCGTAGATGCGCGCGGCGATCGCTTCGCCGGATTGCGACGTCGGGGTGTCTGGCGAGGTCGACGGGTCGGGATGTTCAAAACGGTACGCGGTGCGGGCGCGGATGAGCGCCTCAAGGTCTGCGGCGCGCTCGGTAGGCCGGTCGGTGCCGATGGCGGGCAGCGAGTTTGTCAGGCCGCGCACCACGGCGTCGGCACCGGCGGGCAGCAGCTTGTAGGTGCGCGCCTCCTGCGCGACCTGCAGGGCGCGCTGATGAGAGGCGTAGGTATCATGATGAACTTCGATCTCCGCCCGCTCCAGCAATCCGGCCGTCGCGCGGTGGACCTGCCAGACGTAGCCCAGGGTGGCGAAGAAGCTCAGCACGAGCAGCGAGGAGATGAGCACGCTGGCCAGCGCGCGCGCCGGCGACTGCAGAGGCTCCGGCAGGCGGGTCTGCACCAGGTGGGTCAAGCGGCGGATGGAGCTTGTGCGTCCGGAGGCCTGTTTGCGGGGGCGGCGGAGTGCGTCGAGGTCCAGCTCCAACTTCTCCTCACCGCTCGGGGTCGGGCGGCCGCCGCGCTTCGCTGCGACGCCCTGCTCGGCGCGATCCGCTGCGCGGGGGGCGACCTTCAAGGCGGGTGCTTTGCGCCGGCCGCTGTCGTGACGCGGCAGCTCCTGGGCCAGATCCGCGTCCGGGGGAAGCGTGGGGTCGGCCCGGAAGACGTCGGTGGGCTCGGAGGGGGAGTCCGCGAGCGCGTCGGCCGGTTCTGGATTGGGCGGTGAGGCGGGCGGTGAGCCAGGCCGAAGCGCACGCGGACGGCGGCGACGAAGCGTGGTCTCATCGGGCTCAAAGCCCGGGGCCGGCTGACGCTTCGGGGCGTCCGCTTTGGGGGCGTCGCTCAAGCTCGAGGGGATGTGCACAAGATGGGTGGGCTCATGCGGGGCGAGCTCCTCGACGAGCTCGGTGGGCTCCTCGGTGAAGTCCGGAAGCGCGGGCGCAGACGTGGCAGGGCTCGCTGCCGTGCGCGGCGCGGGAGGCTCGGCCAGGCCGGCGAAGTGATCGCGCCAGGCGCTGATCAGGGTGAGATCGGCGCCGCGATCGAGCGCGTCGTCGAGCAGCGACTGCGCGCGGCCGTGTTCGCCCAGCTTATGGCTTGCGCGGGCGGCGGCGACGGTGGCCTCCCAGAGCATGGGGTCAGCCATGGCATGGCGAGCCTGCTGGTAGGCGGCCGCCCAGCGCCCCCGCGCCAGGAGGTGTTCGGCCGAGGCCAGCCGGAGCTGGGGGGTGGAGCAGCGCGAGAGCGCCCCGCGCAGCAGGGCCTCGGCGTTGCGGAAGTCGCCCGCCGCATCATAGGCCCGCGCTGCCTCGACCAGAGCCGGCGCGGTGTCGGGGAGACCTTCGAGAAGTTCGCTCAGATCGCGGTTCGTCATGATGGTGGGGCCCGATGCAGAAGATCGCAAAAAGGGGAGCGCGCCTCGCGAAATTAGCACAGCACGCGCGCTGGCGAGAAGCCCGCCCCGCGTCAAAAAGTTGACCCTCGCTCAGGCTGTCGTAGCCTCGTGGCGACGTGGCCTACGCAGGGATGACTCGCCACACCGACCAGGGAGGTCTGAGATGGTAAAGACGATCGTCGTTCGGGGAATGGCGCTGGGCGCGCTTGGCAGCGCGCTGCTCAGCTGTGGCGAACCGGTAGAGCCCTTTGGGGAGGGCGCGCTGGAGCTGAGCTGGGAAGTCAGCCCGATGGGGTGTGCCGCAAGCGAGGTGGAGCTTGTCGAGATCGAGCTCACGAACGCGCGGCGAAGCTATGTGGAGAGTTACCCCTGCGCTCGCGGGGCCGCCGCGCTGGAGGCCCTTGCGCCGGGAAGCTATGAGCTGATCCTGCGCGGGTTCGACCCCGGGGGCGCCAACACCTTTGAGAGCGGCACCCGCGCGGTCACCATCCGTCCGGAACGCGTCGAGGTGCTGACGCCGCTGCCTCTTAACGCGCGACCGGCCGAGTTGGAGGTCGTCTGGCGCTTTGAGAACGGCCGGGTCTGCGGCGCCAACGGCGTCGAACGGGTGGAGGTAGCGGTCTACGACGAGGCGTTTTACGAGATGGCCCGTCAGGACTTCGACTGCAACCGGGGCTCGGGCATTATCGGCGAGCTCTTCGCGGGCGACTATATTGTGCAGGCCAGCGCGGACGCCGCCGAGGAGGTCTTCTCGGGCGACGCGCAGGTGACCCTCAAGCGCGGCGAATCCGGCCAGATCGAGACGGTGCTGCAGGCGCCCTGAGCGTGCCCGCTGACGCGATTCGTATTGGCGCACAGCGCGTTGCCTTGCGCATGGCGTCATTTGCTGGCGAGGTGAACGTCCGGGCGACGGGCCCGGATTGTCCCGGGTACATGGACCCCGCGCGTGCCTGCCGAGAACACCCTATCGATTCCCCTGGACTGCTGGAGAGCCGCATGAACCCACAACTTCGCGACGGTTTGCTGATCCTGGACTACGGCAGTCAGTACACCCTCCTCATCGCTCGCCGCGTGCGTGAGCTGGGTGTGTACTGCGAGATCTGGCCCTGCAACGATCCGCGCGTCGGTGAGCTGGTGGAGGAGGGCTCGGCCCCGGCTCGCGGCGTGGTGCTTTCGGGCGGACCTTCCAGCGTGCACATTGAGGGGGCGCCGGCCCTGCAGGGGGGCATCTTAAGCTGGGAGGTGCCCGTGCTGGGCATCTGCTACGGAATGCAGCTTCTGGCGTCGACCTTCGGCGGCAGAGTCGATCGCGCCAGCGGGGGTGGGGAGTACGGCCGCACCCGGGTGATCGTGGAGGCATCCCGAGGGCCGATGGCCGGCTTTGAGGAGGGGCATGCCACGGAGGTGTGGATGAGTCACGGCGATGCGGTCAGCGAGCTGCCGGAGGTCTTTGAGGCGATCGCGCGCACCGAGAACGGTCACCTCGCGGCTATGGCGCATCGGGAGCGCCCGATCTTCGGGGTGCAGTTTCACCCGGAGGTCTCCCACAGCCTGGAGGGGCCGGCGATGCTTGAGGGCTTCGTCTTCGAGGCCTGCGGCTGCCCGGACACCTGGAACATGGCAGATTTTGTGGAGAGCGCCGTCGAGCGCATCCGCGAGCAGGTGGGCGACGAGGGCCACGTCATCTGCGGTTTGAGTGGCGGGGTCGACTCCTCGGTGGTCGCTGCGCTCCTGCACCGCGCGCTCGGGGAGCGGCTGACGTGTGTGTTCGTGGACAACGGGCTGCTCCGCTATCAGGAGCGCGAGCGGGTTCAGGCGCTCTTCGAGGGCCACTTTGGCATCGATCTTCGGGTGGTGGACGCCAGCGAGCGCTTTCTGAGCGCCCTGGCCGGCGTGACGGACCCCGAGATCAAGCGAAAGCGCATCGGCGAGCTCTTTGTACGCGTCTTTGAGGCTGAGGCAGCGACGATTGAGAACGCGCGCTATCTGGCCCAGGGCACGCTTTACCCGGATGTCATTGAGTCGGTCAGCGTTCTGGGGCCCTCGGCGACGATCAAGAGCCATCACAACGTCGGGGGGCTGCCCGAGCAGATGGGGCTGGAGCTGATCGAGCCGCTGCGCGAGCTCTTTAAAGACGAGGTTCGCGTGCTCGGGCGGGCGCTGGGGCTCTCGGCCGAGCTGGTGGGCCGGCACCCCTTCCCGGGGCCCGGGCTGGCGGTGCGTGTGCTTGGCGAGATCACCGACGACGCGCTGCGGAAGGTGCGTCAGGCCGACAACATCTTTATCGAGTCGCTGCGGGCCGAGGGGCTCTACGACCAGGTCTGGCAGGCGTTTGCGGTGCTCCTGCCGATCAAAACGGTCGGGGTGATGGGCGACCAGCGCACCTACGATGAGGTCATTGCGCTTCGGGCGGTGACCAGCAAGGATGGCATGACGGCGGACCGGGGTCATTTGCCCATGGAGTTTCTGGGGCGGGTCAGCGATCGCATCATCAATCAGGTCAAAGGCGTCAACCGTGTCGTTTACGACGTGACCAGCAAGCCGCCGGGGACCATTGAGTGGGAGTAGGGCGCCGTGATTCAGGCGCAGGAGCAGTGACGATGAAGAGACAAGTGTGGTGGATCTACGCAGCGGTGTTGCTGAGCTTTGTGCTCCCGGCGCCGGCCCAGGCGCAGGGGCGCGGGCAGGTGGTTGCGCTGATGACCGAGGTGGTCGAGGCCGGCGTTCTGGGCGACCAGGCGCGGGTGGCGTTCTGGTGGAGTGAGGCGGGTGAGCCCCGGTGGACGGCCAGCGACGAGGCGCTTAACGCCGCGCTGCAGGCCCGCGGCGTGAGCCTCGCTACGCGCCCGGAGCAGAGCATCTCGCGGATCTACCGACGTCCGGCGCTCTCGACGGCCAACGCTGCGCAGCTCGGCGCGCTGCTCGGTGGTGAGCGGGTGCTTGTGGGGCAGGTGACCTACCGGTCGATCGGTCCGGTCTGGCCGCTGGGGCTGGAGGGGTTGGTGGCGAGCGCGGAGCTGGAGCTTGTGGCGGCCGGCTCGGTGGAAGGCGTCTCGCTGCAGCGTTTTGCGGTCACGCGCCACTATTATGGCGATGATGTGCCGGCGATGCTCGAGAGCGCGCGTCGGGAAGTTGGCAGGGCGCTGGGCGATGTGGCCGGTCGCGGGTTGAGGCGGGTGGCCGGGCCGGTGGGCATCGCCGGCTCCGAGCCCCTCCTCGCGCTGCGCAACACCGGCAAGGCCGCGCACCTGGAGCGGGTGCGCGAGCGACTTCTGGCCCTCGATGAGGTTCACGCGGTCGTTGAGCGCTGGGCGAGCGAGGGCATCATCGCGTTGGAGATCAACCCTGGCGAGGCCACGCCCCCCGATGTGATCGAGTATGCGGTGCGCGTCCTGGAAGGGCATAGCTTTGATGATTTTGCGGTCACGTCGGTGGCGGGCTCGCGCATGGAGGGCGTCCACGAGCTGTGGATCGAGCCCTACGAGCAGGGGTTCTAGTCGGGCCTTTGATGGAGCCCGCCCTTTTTGAATGAATGATGTTTGCGCACTGAGTGACCCTATGACGAATCGACAGGATGAAGCGGGCCCACACCTCGACGCCGGCGCACAGTGGGAGCGCTTCGGGCGCTACCCGTACCTTCTGGCCAAGCTGCTGGTCTTCGGGCTGATTCTGGGGGGGCTGTTCTGGACACTGGGTCAGTTCGCGACGGTGGTCTTTCCGATCTTCGTCAGCCTGCTCTTTGCGTACCTGCTCGATCCGACGATCGACCGCCTGGAGTCGCGGGGGCTGGGGCGCACCCCGGCGATCCTGCTGGTGCTTCTGGCGGGGATGCTCTTTGTGACGATCTTTGCGATCTTTCTCTACCCGACCCTGGCCAATCAGGCCCGGTTGATCATCGAGAGCTTCCCGGCGCTGTTGGAGACGCTGCAGAACGACGCGTTGCCCTGGATTGAGAGCACGTTTGGCATCGAGATGCCCTCGACGGCGGCCGCGGCGATGGAGCGCTACGGCGGGCAGATCCGCGAGTCGCTTCCGACCATCGGTCAGCACGTGGGAGCCGCGCTCACCAACGCCGTCACGCGCACCGGGGCGGTGGTGGCGAGCCTTGTCAACGCGGTGATGATCCCGCTCTTTACCTTCTATTTTCTGCGGGACTTTGACCTGGGCCGTCGCTCGTTGGTGCGCTTCATCCCGCCGCACCGCTATGAGATCTTCATCGACCGTTTGAAGAAGATGGACCAGGCCGTCGGCCAGTGGTTCCGCGGTCAGATCCAGGTCGCGCTGATCCTCGCGGGGATGTACGCGCTGGGGCTGGGGATCGTCTACGGCATCTTCGGGCTCGACGTGCAGTCCGGCGTGGTCATCGGCCTGCTCGCCGGGTTCCTCAATGTGATCCCGTATTTCGGGTTTGCGGTGGGCTCGCTCCTGGCGGTGCTCGTGGTGCTCATCCAGTGGAGCGGGTGGGGCGCGCTGATCGGTGTGGGGATTGTCTTTGGAGTCACCCAGATGCTCGAGGGCTATGTCATCACGCCGCGCATCGTCGGCGATAAGGTGGGGTTAAAGCCGGTCACCGTCATCATTGTGCTCTTGCTGGGCGGCAACATCGGCGGGCTTCTGGGGATCTTGCTGGCGATCCCGGTCACCGGCGCGCTGAAGGTGCTGCTTCCCGATATCATCGCCTGGTATGAGACGACGTCGTTTTACACCGGCAAGGCCACCAGCCCCGCGCAGATGCAAGTGCGCGCGCGCATCCTCACCGACGAAGATGGCGAGAACGTGGGCATTCAGCTCAGTGCGAACTCGCCGCTCTCACCGGCGATGCACGCGATGGAGGTCGCCGAGGCACAGACGGGCTCGGAGGCCGATACGCCGCCGGATGCGGGCCGGGACGCTGTGAAGGCCGAGGATCCCGCGACGAAGTCTGATGACGGTGGTGAGCCGGGCGACGATCATAAGCCCGGGGGAGAGGGCGATGACGGAAAGTTACCCGGCCATGATTGACACCTCTTCGCCCCCTTGAAACGATGCGAAGAGCCCAGTCGTTTTCCCCCGAAATTCGCGTCCCGGACCCCGCATGAGTCAGAGCAAGTGGTCGAGTGATGAGCAGGCACTCTTCGATGCGCTGCATAGCTTGATGTCGGAGCGTTTCGCCGAGGTCAGTGCGACGAGCGCGCGTGCGATCTTCGATGAAGCGCTGGCCCGCAGGGAGCGCTCCGCGGCTCAGGAGAGCTCCGGGGGCTGGACCGGGCGCATTGAGAAGGGGGTGGTCAGTCCCGTGGCCTCCACACACCAGGGCGGGCGCGTGCGGGCCGACGTGGAGATCGTGGCCGAGAGCGACGAGCTCATCGACAGCCTCCTCCATCAGATTCTGGAGGTTGGAGCGGTGCTCGTGCACCTGGACGAGCCTCCCGGACTCAATGAGATCGTGCAGGTCAAGTTGAGCTTTCCGCGCGCCCACCTTGAGGTGGAGGCGCGCGCTCGGGTGGTGCATCAGTCGTCGCGGGGAACGGCCATTGAGGTCTCGGGGCTGAGCCGCGAAGATCGGGTGGCGTTGCAGGCCATCGCCGACGATCGCCGGCGAGAGCTCGAAGATCAGGCTGCGCTGGAGAGCGGGCCGGGGGTTCACGACTCCTTCCAAGATCATCACGCCACCCCGCCGGTGCAGGTCGCCGAAGATCCGATGCGTTCTTTTGCGCCTTACGGTTCGCGGCGAAGTGGCGTCAAACGCACGATGCAGACCACCGGGCGGCGGCGCTTTGATATGCCTGATCCCGACATGGACGTGGTGCGCTCGACGCAGCACTCGATGGAGTCGGGGCTGGTCACACGTGAGTTCTACGGCCCGGCGCCGCCCTGGTTTGAGCCCGGGGGCGATCCGGACCGCGTCGAGGAGCTCGCCGGAGAGCGGGTGCTCGATATCCTCCTGCAGCTCTCTGCCAGCGGATTCAGCGGCGCGGTGGTGCACCGCCACGATAAGAAGGGGAGGCAGCTGCTCTTTGAGAGCGGCTACATCGTGGAGATCAGCAGTGAGCCGCGACATCCCGTCTCCGAGCTGGGGCCGATGCTGCAGGCGGCCAACCGCATCACCAAACGCCAGCTGGCGATGGCTGCGGCGCATGCCGATGAGCTGGGAACCACGCTGGCGCGCAGCCTGATGGAGCTCGATATCCTCGACCCGGAGCGCATCCGTCATGCGATCTCGGGGCGTTTGACCTTCCTGCTGCGGGAGTTCTGCGAGGAGCGCGAGGGGAGCCTGCAGGTCTTTGACGCCTCCTCGTTGCCGGCGGACTTTTTGCCGCAGCCGCCGCTCAGGGTTCACGTGGCCGTGGAGCGCATCATCTACGATCGGCTGGTGCGCGGCCTCTCGCAATGCTCGGCCAAAGAGCGCGAGCAGACCATGGCGCCTGAGCTCGACACCTACCCGGAGGTGCTCGTTCAGGAGCGCGATCGCCTTGAACGAGCCGTCAGCGCGACCGCTCAGCTTCGGCTGGTCGACAACGTCCTCAATGGCCGCCGCAGGCTGCGCGAGGTGCTCACCGAGAGCGCGCTGCCGCCGGCGGAGACCTTTGCGGTGGTCTTCGCCCTGCACCGGATGGGACTTCTGCACTTTGACCGTTCGTTGCACCAGACGGTGGTACGTGAGCGGCTGCGCGAGAACGTCACCGTCAAGTACCTCAGCGTGCATAAGGCCAGCTATTTTGAGGTGCTCAACGTGCACTGGTCGAGCTACTCGGAGGTCATTGAGAAGGCCTACCACGAGCTTCGCGCGCAGTTTGACCCGCAGCGGGTGCCAGCGGAGCTGGAGGAGGAGGTGCATCAGCGGGTGCGCGAGATCAATGAGCGGGTGGAGGCGGCGTACGCGGCGCTGGCCAAACGCCCCACGCGTCACGGCTACCGCACGCGCATCATGCCCGAGTACAAGCTCGCGCACGCCGTGCCGCTCTTTCTCAAGCAATCCGAGCTGGCCGAGCGCCGCGGGCAGTGGGCCGAGGCGCGCGATGCGGTGCGTCGTGTGCTGGAGATCGATCCGGAGAACGCCGAGGGGCAACGTCGCCTTAAGCGTTATGAGCAGATCATCGACCAGGGGCTCTCGCCAGACCCGGCCGACACCAATCAATAAGTTCACGGCGCGACCACGCTAAAGGGAAGGGCACCGCACCAGGTGGCGGCCCCCCCTGGTTGCGCGATCGATAACGCGATCGCCGCGGCGTGCCCTATCTTTCTATCAGATCGACCCCACCGATTTCGGGAGATGACATGGAACGCATCAAGTTGTTGCAGGAGCTCGTCGTCAAAAATCAGAGCAAGATCCTCTTCTGGGTCTTTGATGGCATCGGCGGTTTGCCTCATCCGGAGACGGGAAAGACCGAGCTGGAGACGGCGAACATCCCGGCGATCGACGCCTTCGCGCGCTCGGCCAGCTGTGGCGGGCTTGTGCCGCATGGCGCCGGGGTGACGCCGGGGAGCGGGCCGGGGCACCTCTCGCTCTTTGGCTACCCGCTCGATCAGTTTGATCTTCCCCGCGGCGTATTGGAGGTGCTCGGCGCCGAAGATGTCTTCTTCAACGGGGAGCTTGCCAGCGACGTCAGCATTCGCGCCGGTGATCTGGCGATGCGCGGCAACTTCGCCACGCTGGAGAAGCGGGGCGACCAGAACGTGATCTCCGATCGGCGCGCCAACAAGATCGCCACCGCCGAGAGCCGCCGCGTCTGCCAGAAGCTCAGCCGTGAGCTTTCGGTGGAGGGCTATGAGATCTACGTCTACCCGGGCAAAGAGCACCGTTTCGCGTTGCTGCTGCGCGGTCCGGGGCTGGCCGGCGGGCTCAGCGACGCCGACCCCCAGAAGAGCGGCGTGCCGCCGAAGCCGGTGGAGGCGGAGAGCCCCGAGGCGGAGCGCTCCGCCTCGATCGTCAACGCGATTATCGACCAGGCCACCCGCATCCTCTCCGAAGAGCCGGAGGCCAACACGGTGTTGCTCCGTGGCATCGGCGCCGCGCCCAAGATCCCCACCCTGGAGGAGCTCTACGGCATCCGCGCTGCCGCCATCGCCACCTACCCGATGTACAAGGGCATCGCGCGCCTGGTGGGCATGGATGTGCTTGAGGTCGGCTCAATGGAGCACGCCGATGAGGTCAAGACGCTGGAGGAAGCCTTTGACGACTACGACTTCTTCTACCTGCACATCAAAGAGACCGACGGCTTTGCTCATGTCTTTGATTTTGACGGGAAGGTCGGTGTCTTTGAGAGCTGCGATCCGCTCTTTAAGAGGGTCACCGAGATGGGCTTTGATGTGATCGCGCTCACCGGAGACCACTGCACCCCGGCGGTGTTGGGCGACCACTCCTGGCACCCGATTCCTACCGCACTCTGGTCGAAGACGGTGCTCGGTGGCGGGGTTGAGGCGTTTAGTGAGCGGGAGGTGCTTCGCGGCACGTTGGGGCTTCGAGCCTCGCGCGACCTGCTGCCTCTGGCGCTGGCCGAGGCGCGTCGGTTCAACAAGTTCGGCGCCTGAGGCTTAGCCCGCTGAACTTATCGCAGGCCCGTGCTGCTGGAGAAAGGCGAAGGTATCGTCCCAGCAGCGCCGGGCCTGCTCCCGCCACACAAAGGCATGAAAGGCGTGCACCTCGCCAGGGTAGTAGCGCTCGACGACCGGTGTGTTGAGTCGCCGAAGCGCCCGGGCCAGGCGTCGGGTGTCGTCGAGGATCGGATCGCGAGTTCCCACCGGGGTGAAGAAAGGCGGGAGGGGGCGCTCCAGGGCCTCCGGGCTCTCGAGAGACTCGATCAAGGTCAGGGGGTTGGCCCAGCGCTCGGAGCGCCGATCTGCGTAGCTGGAGGCTCCCAGGTAGGCTCGGGAGACCTCTTCGATGCGGTCGTAGAGCCAGCCCGGGAGTTTCTTGCGCCGGCGGAAGCGATCCGGGTCGGAGACCTGCAGGATGCCGCAGGCGGCGATGGTGGCTGTGGGGCGGATCTGACGCTCGAAGATCTCTCGAAGCCAGCCGGGTTCGCCCCGAAGGCTTGTGGCACATGTCAGCGCGCAGGCCAGGTTGGCGCCGGCAGACTCCCCGGCGATCACCTGGCGAGAGGGATCGCCGCCGAACTCGCCGATATGGTCCTGGGTCCAGCAGAGCGCGCGGCTCGCGTCGACGAGCGCGGCCGGGAAGGGATGGGCCGGGGCCAGCCGGTAGTTGATGTTCACCACCACGAAGCCGGCCCGCGCAAAGGCCAGGCCCATCACCCAGTGGGTGTCTTTGGAGAGAATACGAAAGCCACCCCCGTGCACATAAAAAAGCACCGGCGCGTCGCGCACGTCGACGGGCCGGTAGATATCGAGCAGGTGGGCGTTGAGCCCGCTGTCGCGGTAGGGGATGTCGCGCAGCCGCTCCACTCCGTGGGCCTCCGGGCGGGCATCGGGGTGAAGCGCGCCCAGCGCCGCGAGCCCCTCAAACATCGAGGCGATGGCCGGGCCGGCCGCCCGGCGCAGCAACTCACCGGCGAGTCCTGGCGAGGCAGGAGCCATCGATCAAGCCTGCTGCTTGCGCGCGGCGTCCGGCTCATCATGGACGGTCTTGATGCCGAAGGCGCTGCGCGCCACGTTTTCCAGCGTCTCGAAGAACTTCAGCCGCTCCAGCACCGGGTTTAGCCACCCGCAGGTGATGCAGTAGTAGGTGTCGTAGGGGGCGGTGTGGTGGAAGTCGTGGTTGGTCGGGGTCAGGATCAGGTTGTAGCGCTGCAAGAACAGAATGTAGCCCGGCGGGTTGTCCATGTGCGCCCATTTGTGGAACTGGTTGGTCATGAAGACCCCGCAGGTAAAGGTCACCGAAAATGCCAGCACCAGGAGCTGCCAGATCTGGGTGGGGTCGGTGAAGAAGAGCGCAATCGGCACCATGTAGAGCGCCAGCACGATGGAGTTGTTGCCGTTGACCGTGACGTAGTCGTGCTCGCAGATGCCCTGGGGGTGGGTGTGGTGGTCGCGGAAGGGTTTGACAAAACGCTCCCCGAGCACCGGCGTCTCTTCGCTGCCGAAGGTGTCGCCCATCCAGTGCACAAAGCCCGAGGCGAAGTCCGCACCCACATAGCCCAGGACCGCCGTCAGGGGCACAAGCCAGGCGGCGGTCTGCCAGCCCAGCACGCTCAACCCGCTGATGGCGCGCGCGCTAATGACGACCACCAGGGCGAAAAAGCTCAAGATCGCTACAATTTCAAGGATTCGGTGCAGGGGGGAGTAGTCAAAGTCACGACTGAAGAAGGACTTGATCATTGACGGCATCATACAACTCGATTGCAAGAGGGTAACAGGGGGCCGGCAACGGGGCTGGGAGCGTCGCCTGGTGGCGAGGGGTCACAGCGGCCGGAGGCGCGCATCCCGGAAGTGGTACTAAGCACTTGGAGCGCGAAGACCAGCGGTTGACGGGAGCGCTTGTGGTGGTGAAATTGCTGCCACCGCAGAACATGCGGAACTATCAACGTTGGTGGCCGAAAAAACTAAGGAAAGACGGCATGAAAATCAAGGAGAGGGCGCTCCAGGCACTCGACCCCATCATGCCCTTTTTGAGCTTTATGGGGCAGGCGTTCCGGGAGTGGAGTGACGATAAGGCGTTGCGCCTCGCGGCGGCGCTGGCGTTTTATTCGGTCTTCTCGATGGCGCCGCTGCTGGTGATCGGGATCGCGGTGGCCGGTCTGGCTTTCGGAGAGGCGGCGGTGCAGGGGCAGGTCGTCGGCGAGTTGGAGGAGTTTGTGGGGCTGGAGGCCGCAAAGTTTATCGAAGATATGCTGCGCGGAGTGCGTATCAATGAGACCGGTCTGGGCGCGACGTTAATCAGCCTGGGCACGATGCTCTTTGGCGCTCTGGCGATCTTTGCGGCGCTGCAGGACGCCCTCAACATGATCTGGCGGGTGCAGGCCGATCCCGACAAGGGCATCCTCTATCTGATCAAGCGCCGTCTTCTGGCCTTCTCGATGGTGATCTTCTTCGGACTTCTGTTGATGGGGTCGCTGCTGGTGGGGTCGATCTTCGCGATCGTTGAAGCGTACTTCGCCTACCTGATCACCACCCCCGTGTGGGTCTGGAGGTTGGGCGACAGCCTGGTGTGGTTGATCTTTTTCACCGCTGTCTTTGGAGCGATGTACAAGGTCTTGCCCGATGTGAAGATGGCCTGGCGCGATGTGTGGGTGGGAGCGGCGATGACGTCGATGCTCTTCGGGCTGGGGAAGTTCGCCATCAGCACGTATTTGGGTCGCTCCGGGGTGGGATCGGTGTTCGGGGCGGCCGGCACGCTGGCGGTGATTCTGATGTGGATTTATTACAGCTGGGTCATCGTGCTCTTCGGCGCAGAACTTACCCAGGTGTGGGCGCGGCGCGTGGGATCGGGGATTGCGCCGGGGCCTGGGGCGGTGGTGCGGCCGAAGTACGAGCGGGAGAATGCGCACGAGGAGATGAAAGGCGCCTCCTCCAGCGACGAGATCTCGGGGGGCGTCACCTCATAGGGAGAGCGCAGCAGGGCAGGGGGGAAGGCTTATGGGGATGTGCTTACCTTTGAGATGATGAGGGTGCGACGGCGGGCTGTTGGGTCCGCCCGGAGCGCAGAGATCATGTCGACTCGGAGGTGGAGCGATGTCCAGAACGCCCTGGTGGGTATCGGTGACGGTCGTGCCGGGGCTTGTGCTGCTGAGCGCGCTGGCGGTGATCTGGCAGGAGGTGCGCACCTCGGCCCTGCAGTCGATGGTGGGGGTGAGGCTTTCGCAGGCCGTGGTGACCGAGCATCGGCTCAGCCCCCCCTCTTCGGCGCCGCTTCTCGATGGTCCCGATGGCCCCTGGGACCGCGCGCGAGGCTACGCAGCGCGCAGCGCCATGGTGGAACGCCTTCAGGGCCAGGGCTTTGAAGTGGTCGCGCTCGCCCGGCCGCAGGAGGTCGGTCGAAGCTCGGCGCTGGCCGGCTGGACCTACCCCATTTTTGAGATGCAGCCCCGGGCGGGGTTGCACATCACCGATCGTGCGGGCCGCACGTTGGAGCGCTGGCGTTACCCCGAGGTGGTCTGGGAGCAGCCTCCCCCCCTGGCGCTCGACGCCGCGCGTCTGCTGGAGAACCGCGCGCTCGCCAGCCGCGCCCACCCCTTTACCAACCCGGCAGTCGACTGGACCCGCCTGGGTGTGGCGACGCTCAGCCAGGTGCGAGCGCGCTTGGGCAGTGACGCGCCCGCCATCGGCGGATCGACGCTGGCGGTGCAGATGGAGAAGTTTCGGCACTCCCCGGGCGGACGCACCTCGGATAGCAGCGAGAAAGCCCGCCAGATGCTCACCGCCTGGCTGCGCGCCTACCATCACGGACGGGACGCTGATGCGTGGGCCGAGCAGATCGCGATCGACTGGATCAACTCGGTGCCCCTGGGGCATCGCACCGGATACGGCCCGGTGCAGGGCGTCTTTGAAGGGATGTGGGCCTGGTTTGGCCGCCCTCCCGAGGTTGTGGCTCAGGCCCTGAAATCGGGCGATGATGACGCGCTTCGTGCCCAGGTTGAGCGGGAGCTGCTGGCGTTGATCATCGCGCAGCAACGGCCGGCGCGCTACCTCCCCACGGGCATCGACGCCCTGGAGCGTCGTGTCGACGCGCTGGTCAACGCGCTGGTCGATGAGGGGTATATCACACGGGATTGGGGACATGTGATCGCGTCACGATCCTTACGTGTGGCATCGCCGCCTTCCAAAGGACCGGCAGAGCGCGTATCTCCCCACCTCAGCGCGCTGGCCGTCCGTCAGTGGGGCGCGCTCAGCGGGGAGGAGCGCGCGCTGATGCGCCAGCGTCACGCCCGGGTGACCGCGACCTACGATGCGGCGTTGCAAGAGGCGTTGCGTCGCGAGATCGAGGCCGCCCAGCCTCCGGCGCGCACCAGCGTGACGATCTTCGCCCGGAGCGCCGGAAGACTCGAGCCCCGCGCCATTGTCGACACCGAACCCCGTGTGGTGGACCTGAGCACGGAGGGGCGCGTCGACCTGGGCTCCACCTCCAAGCTCCGGGTGCTGATCTCGTATCTGAGCGCGGTGGAGCAGGCCTATCAGGCGCAGCGCGGCGGGCGACCCGCCGCCCAGGATCCGATCAGCCGTTTTGTGGCCCGGGAGCTCGCCGCTGACCCGGGGCTGTCTGTCTCCCAACTTCTGGAGCACGCGCTGCAGCGCCCCGTCTCCGCCGATCCCGACGAGGTCTTTTACACCGGCGGTGGCCCCCACGACTTTCAGAACGTCAACCCGGAGCACGACGCGCGCTACTTCAACGTGGCGTCGGCTTTCGTGGCGTCGGCCAACCTTCCCTTCGTGCGCCTGCTGCGCGAGGTCGTGGCCTACCACGCCCATCGCATCTTCGGGACGCCGATCGAGGCGGTCGTCGCCGGGGAGCATCCCCGCTTTGAGGAGCTGCGCGAGCGTCATTTGAAGATGTCGGCAGAACGTCGGGTGCGCGACGCCTATTTTCGCCACCATCGCGCCGATGTTGCGACGATGGCCGCCCGGGCGATGGCCGGACTTGAGCCTACCGGGGCGCGCTGCGCCCGGCTCCGCCGGGCGGTCGGCAGCGCCGCGAGGTTGGGTGACGAACACCCCTGCACAGACCTTGAGAGCGATGCCACCGCCGACGGCAAGATCGACCCCTGGGATGCCCAGGACCCCCTGGAGCTGGCCGCCATCGCCGCGCTCGTCGAAGACCCCGAGGCCTCACTCACCGACGTGATGCTCGCCACGGCCGAGACCCGGGATGAGGCCCGCGACTGGATCGCCGCCCAAACCTCGACCCTCGACACACGCCGGGGCATTCATTACGCCATCGAGGAGGAGGTGTTCGCCGAGCTGCAGAAGGAGTGGGCGCGCGCGGGCTACCCTTTTGAGCGCCTGACCCCTTCGCTGGCCACCGCGCTGGGGAGCTCCGGCGACCGGCCCGCCTCCCTGGCTCTGCTTGTCGCCGCGGTGCGCGCCGGCGGGTTGGTGCCGGTGCTCAGCCATGTGAAGCTCGTGCGCCTCTTTGAGGGCACGCCCTATGAGACCTGGCTGCGGCCGGTTGAGGCGCAGCCGGTGCGGGCCTTTGGTCCCGAGGTGGCCCGCGCCGTCGAGAGGTTGTTGATCCGCGTGGCCGAGCGGGGCACCGGCCACGCCACCGAGAGCCCCTGGCAGACGGAGGCGGGGGGCTGGGAGGTGGGCGGAAAGACCGGCACCAGCGACCATGTCGTGCTGGTGCGCGACCGCAGCGGGCGCATCATCGAGCGCCGTACGGTCGCGCGAAGCGGGGCCTGGGTCTTTTTCGCCGGGCCCTGTGTCGTGGGCACCGTGGTGATGTTCGAGCAGGGCGAAGACGCCGCCACCCATCACTTTCATGGAGGCGATGCGGCCGAGCTCAGCCGCGCGGTGCTGCGAGCGATTGAGGCGACCGACGCTCAGAGCCATCTCTGCGAGCCTCCCGAGGCGTCCAGAGTTCGATCTCCTGGCGAGCGCGGCGATTCTGCATCGGAACTGGACGAATAAGTTTGTCGTGCGTAAGGTTGCACCCCTGAGAGGCGTCATGTTGACGTGACTGACCTCGGGAGCCTTCGTATGAACCTGCCCATCCGCATCGAGACCCTGCTTGGTCCGCTCTTCATGGCAATTTTTGCCATCGCGTTGAGCGTGCCCTGCCTCTGCGCGTCTGCGCAGGCCTCGATGGTGAGTGTGCAGACGACCCCGGGGGCGTGTTCCTGCTCCCACGGCGAAGGCTCCGACGACTCCGAGGATAAAGGGTGCTGCTGCGGCTGCGACATGGCCGAAGAAGCGCCCCGTGCGCCCGTCGTCGCCGACACCAGCGGCATGGTCGCCTCCGCGGAGCTGCTCCCCGAGCGCCTCGCTGCACCCCTGCTCGTCGAGTTGCCGGCGCCCGGCATGCCTGCAGGCATTGAGCTTGCGCAGGCCAGCCTCCACGATCCCTCGCCACCCTGGCGATCCCCCCCTCCCGGTGACGAGCGCGCGTTGAGCGCGGCTCCGACCTACCTCCGAGTGCAGACGTTGCGTCTTTGATGACGCGCGCCTTCGATGAGGCGCGCGCCTGCCGGCGCTCAAGTGCATTCGTCCCTTTAAAATGAGCATCGCAAGAGCTTTTGTGATCGTAGGACGATCATAAATCGAGCTTTTGTGCGGATTGAGCCCCGAATGGGCTCAAGAGGTAGGACCATGCCAACGCATTTGCGGCGCGTGTCAGTCGCGCTGTGCACGTGGGTTGTGGCGCTGGGAGCAAGTGGGCTTCTTGCGTCGACCGCCGGCGCTCAGGAGCGCCGCGACACCGACCCTTCGCCAGACAACGCTCCCCACCAGGGCGAGCATCACCGCCGGGCGCCGGCGGCGATGCCTTCCGGTGAGAGCATCGCCGCGCTGGATGAGCGCGCCCTGGAGAGCCACCCCAGCGTGCGCGCCCCGGCGTCTCGCGCCGAAGAGGCTGCACTCGCCGCTGAGGTGGAGCGGGGCCGCTGGCCCGAGCCTCGTGTCGAGTACATGGCCGAGATCAGCACGCCCTGGGCGGCGCATACGACCACCGACCACATGGTCACGCTGATGCAGACCATCCCCTGGCCGGCCACGCGCCGCGCCGGCGCGGCGCCAGCGCGTGCGATGGAGCAGGCCGCGCGGG
>NZ_VOSL01000132.1 GCF_007997005.1 Lujinxingia vulgaris
CACACGGGTGGACGCCGCCAGATGGTGCGCGCGCTCCAGGCGGCGCCCCAGCGCGTCGGCGCCCAGCGCGCTTAAATGCCCCTGCGCGTGCAGCGCCCGGGCGACCTCCGCCGGGCCGATCTGCGCCTGCGCCCACCGATCGTAGAGGGCCACAAGAGGAAGCGCCTCGCTGGCCTCCATCAGCGCCTCGGGGCTGAGCTCTTCGGCCAGGTTGAGTGAGGCGATGGCCAGATGACGAAGCGCCGCGCCCTGATCGGGGCGCTCAAGATGTCGGGGATCGACCAGCGTCTGCAGCAGGGCGCAGGCCTGCTCGCGGCGGTGGGTGCTGTCGGAGGAGCTCATCGCGACCTTCCATGGTGTTGTGTACGCGCGAGCTTTGCCCCGGGAGATGCATGCTAAGCATCGCCTTCAAGACCGGCTTTGCGCGTGGTGACGCGAAGGATGCGGGCGGAGATTCGTCCATGAATCATCATCACTATCAAAACGCCGCACCCTGAATAGGCTTGCAGAAGATAGCCTCAAAACCCGCGCGCAGGCAACCGGGCTGTGTCGAAAAACTGTGGAAAACCGAGGCTGTGGAAAACCCTGTGGAAAACATCCCCTCACCGGCCGGGCTGGAGTGTCCTTCGTACAGATCGAGGGGGCGGTGGGAGTAGACGTTGACCAGAAGTTGAATCCCAGGGCCTCAAATGCGTCGATATTTGGCTGGCACGGGATCTGCTTAGCTATCAGGTCGGAAGCTGTCCCGGAGTGACACCCTCTCCAAGAACCATGTAGCACGCACGCAGGTTTCTACTCGGCTCGTCATCATGGCGGGCGCCCAAAATGAGGTGAGTGATGCGCAACGATCTTTTGAAAGTACTCGGTCTGACGATGGCCGTCGGTGGCGTGGTGGCCTGTGGCCCCTCCGAAGATCCGCAGCTTGAAGAGCAGCCCGTCGACGCGCTTTCGGTGCGTCAGGCGGTGAGCGACTCGGTGGGCAACTCGGTCGACGCGGTGGCTGAGGGCCTGGCCTTTCTTGGCGAGTCGAGCCTCTTTAACGACTACGTGTGGTCGGACTCCGGCGACTCGGTCTGTGTGGCGGAGCAGCCGGTGCCGCCGATGCCTGGCGAGGACCCCATCGGCGAAGAGCCCATGCCCTGTGAGCCCGAGCAGCCCGAGCCTTTTGAGCCGGATTTCGAGGAAGAGCGCGATGAGATTCGTCGCGTGCTCGAGGAGCGCATCTTCGCTGACGCGAACGTCGAGACCGCCGATGAGACGGAGGTGACCTACCTGCTCCGCGGGGAGGTGGTCTGCGCCGAAGAAGAAGAAGACGATCGCGCCGAGTGTGAAGCGGAGGTCGACGCGCTGCAGATTCGTCTTCAGGCCCGCTCCTTTGCCGAGGGCGAAGTGGACATCGACGTGATGGTCGGTCCCGACCGCCTCTCGCCATTCTCGCTGGCCTTTGGTCCGGCGCGCGTGGCCGCCGATGTGGATCTGGCGATCTTGAAAGACGTCGTCGAGTTTGCCTCGGTCGAAATGGACGAAGAGCTCGCGGAAGGCTTCCCGGAGACGATGTCGGGGCGATTGAGCGCCGAGCTCTCCCGATCCGGCAATGAGGTCGCGTTGAATGTGGCCGTGGGTCAGGCCATCGCGCTGGCCGGAGAGATGTTCTCGATCGATGTGGCTGCCAGCCCCCGGGCGCTGGAGATTCGCTCCGACATTGAGGCGCGCGCGTTCCGCGTGGAGGCCGATATGGGCGCGCTCTCGTTGAACTTCCCCACCGGCGAAGTGGAGGAGTGCTACGATGTGGAGGTCCCTGGCGAGCCGGGGAACTACGAGTTTAACTGCGAGGTGGTCGAGGAGGGCTACCAGATGGGCGCGGCGCTGGCCGGCATTCAGGGCGCGCTGAGCTTTTTGGCAGGCGAAGATCGCCTGGAGCTGCGCGGCTTTGGCCTGGGGGCCTCCCCGGCGCAGGTCTTCGTCGAAGGTGAAGAGGTCGCCGCGCTGGACTTCAACGCCGACCACGGCCGCAGCCTGGATCTGGATCTTGCAAAAGACGGCGACGACATCGCCATCTCCATGTCCCCGGGCCTGGACCTCGAGCTGATGCTCGCCCTCTACCGCGCCCAGGACGTGATCAGCGACCTTGAGGAGTGGATGCTCGATGACGTGCTCAGCCTGGTCATCGACGGTGATGCGAGCCCGGCGCTGCGCATCGGTGAGGCCGGCGTCAAACTGGAGCGCGGCCAGCTGATGATGAGCTCGGAGGCGGCCGAGGTGGTCGTGGAGGTCGAAGCCGGCATGTGCATCGGTGAGGTCGAGCCCGCCGATGAAGAGGCCGCGCACCCGATGGAAGCCATCGGTCCGGTGGCCTGCGAGCAATAAGGTCGCCGGGCGCTAATGCGCCACCTGTATGACGGTGTTTCAACGAGCCGCGCCCCGACCCGGGGCGCGGCTCTTTTTTTGGGGATTTCGGGCGGATATGCCAGAAGTTGGCCGGGCATGCGGGCCTCATCCGCAGGGTGAGGCTATGCAGTGGCCCGGAAAGCCGTTAGCGTTCGTGCAGTGCACGCGATGAACAACGCGGTCGCAACGCCCCCCGCAGAGGCCTGACGGGCGCTGCGGGCCGATGCAGGATCGATGGATGATCGCCGGTCATACGCCCCGGCGAAAGGGAGGTGTGAGGTGTCGGGTCGAGCAACGAGGTGGATGATGCGAGTGGTTCTCACGCAGGCGCTGGCCACAGCCCTGTGGGGCTGTGACCCCTTCAACGCGACCTTCGATGAGGTCGAAGACGCGCAGTATTATGAGGCGCAGGAGTTGATCGCCACCGAGCCGCCCTCTGGCGAGCTGGTGGTGATGGACTGGAACATCAAGTTTGGCGGGGCGCGGATCGATTTCTGGTTCGACTGCCACGGCGATCGCGTTTTGATGGAGGAAGACGAGGTTGTGGAGAACCTGGAGGGGCTGGCCAGCAAGATCCGCCAGGTCGACCCCGATGTGCTGCTGATGCAGGAGATCGACGTCGACTCCAAGCGCGTGGCCTACGTCGATCAGGTGCAGTGGCTTTTGGACAACACCGAGCTTAACTACGCGGTGTTTGCCTCGCAGTGGCGCGCCCATCATGTGCCCACCGACGGGATCGGGCGAGTGAATATGGGCAACGCCATCCTCTCCAAATACCCGATCCGGGACGCGCAGCGCATCGCCATGCCGCAGATCAGCACCAACGACGCGCTGACCAACTACTTCTATCTCAAGCGCCACATCCTCACCTCGATCGTGGAGGTGCCCGAGTACGGCGATCTGCACGTGCTCAACGTGCACACCGACGCCTTTGCGCAGGACGGGACCAAAGAGCTGCAGATCGATCTTTTCAAAGATGAGCTCGACCGCATCGACCGCGCCGGCGGCGTCTTTGTGGCCGGCGGCGATCTGAACACGCTGCCGCCGGGCAGCGTGCAGCAGAACGCGTTCCCGGACTCGGTGTGTGAGTCCGAGGACTTTCAGGCCGATGATTTTCGTGCCGAAGAAGACGCGCTCAGCGCGTATTACGAAGACTACACCCCGGCGATTCCGCTCGAAGACTACCAGGCCGACAACGCCCCCTACTTTACCCACTCCACCCAGGGGGGGACGTTCTGGAATCGCAAGCTCGACTACCTCTTTACCAACGGCACCTTTGTGCCGGGCTCGGGGCTGACCCATCAGGACGCCTCCAGCGGAGGTATGGAGACGATGCCGCTCTCGGATCACGCGCCGATCACTGTGCGCTTTGCGCTGGAGGAGCGATGATGTCGACGCGATGGATGTGGATGTGCGGGCTGGCGATGCTGCTGATGCCGGCGCTGGCGAGCGCGCAGGAGGACGCCAGCGCAGAGGTTGAGGCCAGCGCGGAGGTTGAGGCGCCGGAGCGGGCGTTTGTGGGCGATACAGCTCTGTTGAGTGAGGTGGGGCGTTGGGAGGTGGGGCTCTCTGGGCCTTTGCGCTACGGGCTGAGCGTGGAGCTGGAGCTTGCGGTGCATCCGCTGCTCTTCTTTGTGGCACCCAACGCGCAGCTTAAAGTCGCCCACGGCCAGCGTGGCGGGTGGCATGTGGCGAGCAAGCATCAGCTGACCTACCCGACGCCGCTCTTAAGGCTTCTGGCGCGGGAGGGCATCGGTGGGATTCTGCCCTCGGATCGGGCGGTGCCGCATATCGTCTCGTTGCAGAGCGAGCTTCTGGTCACGCGCGAGGTGGGGGCGCACCTTTTGAGCCTGGGGCTCGGCGTGCAGGTTGCCCCGAGGGTGGGGGAGTCGCAGCTGGTCTCGATCGATCTTCCCTTTGTCTATCCGCGCACCGCGGCCATGTTCGGCTGGGCCACCGGGATCGCGTCGGTGCATATGCAGGGGCCGATCGCGGGCACATTTGGCTATGAGGCCGATGTGCGCGCGTTCACCTACCCCGGCGTCGACGGCGCCTTTGCGGTGGAGCAGGGCGCTGCGCTGCGCCTGACCACGAGCCCGCGCTTTATGGCGCAGCTGGGCTACCGCCTGAGCTACGCCGGATATCCCTTCGACACGATGTTCAACATCGTCCCCACCCTCGAGTTGGCCTGGGGCTTCTAGCTCCGGGTGACGCCCGGACGACGGGGGGGCAGGCTTGAGCCGACGTCAAGAACCAGGATTTCAGGGAGTGAGGATGCGCCGAGTATCAGCGATGTGGATGGCTATGTGGAGCGCTCTGTTGGGGGCCGCGTTGCTCGCCGGCTGTGTGGTCGCGCCGGGGTTGAGCCGCGGTGAGAACCCGCAGGTCGAGGTGGAGGTCTGGCGCGAGGGCCGCCCGCTGCAACCCGAGCGCTGGTACTACGTCGAGGCGCAGGGCGCGCGCTGCGCCAACGGCTCACCGGTGGGCGTGGGGGTCAACGCCGCCGGCTCCAGCCGCGATCTTCTGGTGTATTTCAACGGCGGCGGCGCCTGCTGGGATGCGATGAGCTGCGGCATCCTGGAGACCGCCGCCAACACCGAGATCCGCTACTCCAGCGATCAGCTTGGCAAAGAGGTCCACCCGTTGGCGGAGGCCGGGGTGCTCAGCCGCGATGAGGCGATCAACCCGCTTTATCAGGCCAACTTCATGTTTGTGCCCTATTGTACCGGCGATCTTCACGCCGGCTACACCCAGACGACCTACCCGGGGCTGGGGCTGGAGGGGCCGGTCTACCACCAGGGGCGGCGCAATGTGGAGCTCTTCATCGAGCGCGCTAAAGAGCTCTTCCCCGATGTGGAGCGGGTGTGGTTGATGGGCGTGAGCGCCGGCGGCTACGCGGTCACTCTGAACTTCGAGCTCTTCAACGAGGCCTTTGAGGATGCGCGCGTGCATGCCTACGCCGACGCCTCCCCCTGGCTCACCCTGGAAGATGAGCGCTGGGAGCAGTGGCGCACCAACTGGGCGATGACCTTGCCTGCGGCCTGCGAGGGGTGTGTGGAGAACAGCGAACTCATCCCGAGCCGCCTGGCCAGCGCGTACCCCGACTCGCGCTTTGCGCTCTCGGTCTTTTCGCACGACGCGGTGATCTCGACCTACTTCGGGGCGGCGCCTACGCGATTTGCGGAGCTGCTCGAAGAGCATTTAAGTTCGTATTATCAAGAACATCCCAACATGCGGGTGTTTGTGGCGGAGGGCGGCGATCATGAGACGCTCTTGCAGCTGCGCACGTTGACCGGCCGCGATGAGCGCAGGTTGGAGTCCTTTTATCGAGCGTGGGTCACTGGCGAGGTGGACGATGAGCAGGCCTCAGAGTAGCGGATGGCGAGTGCGAGTCGGGCTATGGGTGCTGAGTATGGGGCTGGCCGCCGGCTGTGTGCCCGCGCCCGGGCAGAGCGGCGTCGATTCGGAAGATGATGCGGGCGCAGCCGACGTCGGCGCCGATGCCGACCCCACCCCCACCCCGGCGGAGGCCGGCTGGGTCTACCAGCCTCTGGAGGACACCTTCTGCGGGGGCGGCGGACCGGCGGGGCTGGGACTGAACCTCAATGAGGCCTCCACCGATCTTGTGATCTTTTTGAACGGCGGCGGGGCCTGCTGGGACGCGACCAGCTGCTACGTGCTCAACGCCGCCGTCAACATCGAGGGGGAGTACACCGCGGCGAAGTTCGAGGCGGAGGTGCGCCCCCTGATCGCAAGCGGGCTCTTTGACCGCGACGATGAGGCCAACCCCTGGCCCGACGCGAGCTACGCCTTTGTGCCCTATTGCACCGCCGACCTGCACAGCGGCGACGCCATCAAAAATCACGACGCCTTCCAGCCCCAGCGCATGGTGCACCACAAAGGCGCGGTCAATATGGCGCGCTACCTGGCGTACCTGAGCGAAGAACTCCCGCAGATCGAGCGCGTCTGGATGCTCGGGGCGAGCGCCGGGGGCTACGGCGCGACGCTGAACTTCTGGCGGGTGGAGGAGGCGTTCCCCGGGGCCGAGGCCCACCTTCTGGCCGACTCCGCGCAGTTTGTGCAGCCTGGCGAGGGGCGCTGGGGCATCTGGCAAAACGTCTGGGAGATGACGCTGCCGCCCGAGTGTGAGGGGTGCGAGGCGCGGGCCGACGCCATCCCCGCGGCCGTGGGCGCGGCGCACCCCGACTCGCGCATCGGACTTCTGGCCTTTGAAGACGACTCGGTGATCGCGGTCTTCTTCGCCATCGGGCTCTTCGATATGGGCGCGCGCACCCGGGCGCTGGTCAACGACGCCTATTCTGGCGAGTCGATGCGGGCGTTTTCGGTGGCGAGCAACGAGCATGTGATGCTCACCTCCTGGAAGAATCGGCGAGATAAGGATGGGGAGGCGTTGCCGGAGTTTTTGAGGTGGTGGGTGGAGGGGGAGTGAGGGCGTTGGGGGGTGTGCGGAGTTGGGAGGTTCGTGTGGGCGTTGGGTGGTTCGCGGGTTGTGGTTGTGTGGTTGTGTGGTTGTGTGGTTGAGGGGGTTGGGGGGTGTGCGTGGTGGGGAGGTTCGTGTGGGCGGCAGGTGGTTCTCGGGTTGTGGTGGGTTGGTGTAAGTTATTGAAATGTATAAAAAAGGACGCCCGGTGGGGCGTCCTTTTTTGTGGGTGGTGGTGAGGGGCTATGAGGGTTATTCGGCGGCCGCGGCGGCTTCGCCGATGACCATCACGCGGGCATCTTCGGGGGCCGAGATGGGGGAGTTCTCTTCGACGTAGGTCACCAGGGCGTCGAGGTCGATGGGGCCGACGACGCGCTCGGTGCCTTCCGCGAGGACCGTGAAGCCGTCGCCGCCGGTGCTCAGGAAGTTGTTGACGGTGACGCGGTAGTTTTCATCCATGGCGAGTACTTCGCCGTTGAGGGCCATGCTGGTGGGGTCGATGCGCTCGCCAGCCGGGGCGTCGGCGTTCCAGGTGTAGCTAAAGCCCTGCGAGACGCCGAGCATGTGGGTGCGGTCCGGGTTGATCCACTGCTGCTCAAGCAGGGTGTGAATCTGCTGGCCGGTGAGCGTCATCGTCACCAGCGTGTTGCCAAAGGGCTGGCAGGTGTGCAGGTCGGAGAAGGTGATGTTGCCCTCGGCGTCGGGCTCCAGCGAGGAACGGATGCCGCCGGGGTTCATAAACGCGACCTGCGCCCCGCCGATGTCCTCGCCGGCGGTCGCAGCGAGCTGGGCGTCGGCGATGAGCTTGCCCAGCGGGGACTGACCCGTGGCGTCGCGTTCACGGCTGATGGGCGCGGTGAGGCTGCCGACGACGCGCTCGGCCAGGGGCGCGGAGATCTCGGCGTAGGTGTCGATCAGCGTGGCGATCTCGGGGTCGGGCTCCACATCGCGGGTTACCGCACGCTGGCGCGCGCTGCGCTCCAGCACCTCGCCAGTCTGACGGTCGATGGTCATGTCGATGGCGGTGACCACGCGGCCAAAGGACTGCGCGGCGGTCACCAGCTTGCCCCCGAACTCACAGACGTAGGCGGCGTGGGTGTGGCCGGTCACGATCACCGAGACAAGCGGCGGCATCGCCTCGGCGATGGGCACGATCGCCCCCTGCACATCCGGGCACTCACCAATGTCGGTCTGTTCCCCGTGGATCACCCCGCCCTCGTGCAGCAGCACAATGGCGGTGACGACGTCTTCGGCCTCAAGCTCCGGGAGCAGCGCTTTGACCGTCTCAACCTCATCGTAAAACTCCAGCCCCTCGACCGCCGTGGGCACCACCGCAGACGGGGTGTCTTCGAGCGTCATGCCGATGATGGCGACCTTCACCCCGTCGATGTCGCGGATGATGTAGGGCGGAAGCAGCGTCTCGTCCTCACCGGTGATGCGTACGTTGGCCGCCAGGTAGCTGAAGGTGGGGCCCTCGTAGGTGTAGCCCTCGCGGCAGCCGGCGGTGGGGTGGCAGCCGCCCTCGGCGATGCGCAGAAGTTCTTGATAGCCCTCATCGAACTCGTGGTTTCCCACCGACGAGGCGTCGAGCCCCAGGGCGTTCATCACCTCGATGGTGGGCTCGTCGTGGAGCAGCGCGGAGACCAGGGGGGAGGCGCCGATGAGGTCGCCGGCCGCCACCACAAGGGCGTTGTCGACGGCGTCACGCTCGGCGTTGATATGGGCGGCGAGGTAGGCCGCGCCGCCGGTCTCCACCTTCTCGCCATCGACCCAGACCTTGCCCGAGGGCCCCTCCAGCGCGCCGTGAAGGTCATTGAAGGCCAGCACGCGCAGGTTGACCGGCTCGGCGTTCTCGGCGGCCGCAGGCGTCTCGATGGGCGGAGCATCGGGGGCGGAGCCCGAGGAGCAGGCAACAAGCGCGAGCGAAGCGAGCGCGGCGACAACACGAGGGGTCCAGATCATACAAGCCTCCGAAAAGCGGCCAGGGTCAGCGATAGCGTCGAAGGTGTACCGCAAATGTTCGGGGGCGGCAAAACGTGTTGCTGTGTGGGTTGGGGGGAGCGCGGGTTGTGGTTAGGTGGTTGGGTGGTTGTGTGGTTGAGGGGCGCCGGGGTTCGCGGAGTGGGTCGATTCGTGCGGGGGTTGGGGGGGGGCCGCACAATAAAAAACCGAGCGCATCCAGCGCTTTCGATAGCAAGGAGGCTGGGATGAAGCTGTAGCAGCGCTACCGCGAATCCCAGACGACGCAGCTAGCGGAGCGCTGGGGCGCTCGGCGTCGGGTTGGGAGGGGCAAGAAACGAAAACCCCCGCAACACCGAGGTGTTGCGGGGGGGGTGATGGGGGATGCAGGTTGGGTCAGGCGGCAACTGGTGCGAGCTGAGGCATCTCATTGAGCAGGCGCTTGAACTCGCGGTACTCCGAGATCACGCGGCGCTCGGCTTCGCGGCGAGCGCGGCGGAGCTCGCGGGCCGCCTCGGTGTGCAGCTCTTCGGCGCGGCGGGCGAAGTCGCGGTGCAGGGCGCGGGCCTCTTCGAGGGCCGCCTCAAAGCGGGCGCTGGCCTCGTCGAATTGGGCCTGAAGTTGCTCCTCCCACTCTTCGCGCTGGGCCTGATACCGATCGTAGAGGTTGCTCCAGCGGCGGCGAAGTCGACGGTCAAAGGAGCTGCGTTTGAGGTTGGTCGCAAGGCCCACTCGCTCCAGCGTCCAGATCAACCACTTGGTCGGGTCGAACTGCCACCAGCGCACGCCGTTGCGGTAGTCGCCGGGGAAGGTGTGGTGGAAGTTATGGTAGCCCTCACCGAAGGTGAAAAACGCCAGGATCGCGTTGTCGCGCGCGGTGTGCTCTTTGGTCCAGGGGCGGCTCCCCCACATATGCGCCAGCGAGTTGATGAAGAAGGTGGCGTGGTGCACGAACACGATGCGCAAGAGCCCCGCCCACAAAAGCATCCCCAGGATGTTGTTGGTCAGCACGCCGAGCAGCAGGGGCACGCCCAGGTTAAAGCCCACGCTGATCAGGTTGTAGTTGTTGTGCTGCCAGACGCAGAGCGGGTCTTTCCAGAGGTCGGGCACGTTGTCGAAGTCATCATGGCGAGCGCCTTTGATGATCACCCAGAGCATGTGCGCGTACCAGAAGCCGCGGCTGATGGTGTAGGGATCGTCGTCGGTGTCGACGTCGCGGTGGTGGTAGCGGTGACCGGCCGACCAGGCGATGACGCTGTTTTGCCAGGCGGCCGCGCCAAAGATCAGCAGCAAAAGGCGCACCGGCTTGGTCGCCCACCAGGCGCGGTGTGAGAACATCCGGTGGTAGCCCGCCGTGATGCCCAGACCGGTGAAGATCCACAGCACGAACATCGCCACCACCTCGCTCCAGTGCACGCCGTTGGCGGCGATGTAGAGGGGCGCGAGGATGGCGGCCAGAAGGGGCGTGCCGATCAAAAAGAGCGCGTTGACCCAGAGGATCTGAACGGGCTGGCGATCATTGGGATGGTTTTCCATCGATGGGGTCTCACAGGTGTGTAAACGTGACGGGCGTTGAAGCGTCTCGGTCGTGCAGGCGGGGGGCGTGCGGGGTATCTTCGCGAACTCTCTGGCTAATTTGTATCAGATTGTTACCAGAGAACGAAGCATCTCTCGAGCGGGTAGCGCGCGGGTGACCAGCGAGTCAACGGAAGTATCGATGACGCGCCGGGCCTGCGCAAGGGCGTCCTCCAGCTCGGCGGAAGGGCGTGGGTTTCGAGGATCTTCCAGGTGCAAAAGCAGCTGCAGGGTGATCGGGTGAACCACCCCCACCGCCTCTCCGGCGTGGCGGCACCCCTCACAGAGCAGGCCCTCGCCGCTGCGGGCAAATCGCGCCCGGGGCAGGGTGTCGGCCGACGCGCCGCAGCGCGCACAATGCGCAATCGCCGGAGCCAGCCCGTAGAGGTTGAGCAGACTTAGCTCGAAATGATGGGTCAGGCAGAGGATGTCGAGGTTACCCTCGCAGCGGGGAAGAAACGCGTAGAGCTGGCGCAGCAGTTCGAAGATGGCGCGGGCGTCTTCGCCCTCGCGCCAGGTCTCGCGCACAAGCTCGGTGGCGTAACTGGCCGCACTCAAAAGCTCTAAACGGTCTTCGAGGCCCGGGTAATCCTCGCTGACGTCGAGCTCCTGCAGGGTGTGGAGGTCGCCGCGGCTCGGCGGGGTGTAGATCGCCTCGACCATGCGCAGAGGCTGAAGGGCTCCGCCAAAACGCTTTCGGCTGGTGCGCGCGCTCCGCGCCAGGGCCGCAAAGCGCCCGGCATCTCGCCCCAGGAGCGTGACGATGACGTCACGCTCCCCGTAGTCGACGGTGCGCAGGATGAAGCAGGGTGAGTGGCGCGAGGACATGCCGCTCCGGGTTCAGGCAGCCTTAGGGGCGTAGCGATCGATGAGGCGGCCGACGCCGGGGAGCGCGTCTTTGACGTGCTTTTCGGCCTGGCCGCGCAGCTTGCCGTAGGTCGACTTGAGGATCTTGTTGTCGGAGCGCTCCGCCTTGGCGTCGGTGATGCTCAGAAGATCGTTGGCCGCGCGATCGTCGTGTTTCTGAATGTAGGCCTCAAAGGTGCTGACCGCGGCGTTCTCGACATAGTCCTGGTAGAGCGGGTCGAGCGCACCGGTAAAGGAGTCGAGCAGGTGATCGATGGACTCCTCGATCATCGCCGGCTTGATCTTTTTGACGACCTTGTAGCCGCCCTTGATCGCCATGCCCGAGAGACCGCTCTTGGAGGCGACTTCGTCTTCGATGAGGCGCGCGGCGTCTTTGATGACCTTCTGGCGGTCGACCTGGGCGAGTTTTTCGGTAAGCGTAGGCATGGGGCTCTCGGCAGTAAGCAGAAGTTAAACGGGGCGTGCGGGCTCAACACCATCATCGATTGAAGCCTCAACAAGCGCTGCTTTTAGTATTCGGCAAAGGTGTGTGTAAAGCGCGCGAAGTCAACGCGGGCGAGCCCCAAAAAGTTCCTCGGCCGCCAGGGGGTGGGGCTGTGGGGTGCCGGTGTCATCGAGGAGTTGCAGGGTGGTGGGGGGCAGGTTCACGCTGAAGATGTCGCCAAAGAAGGGCAGCGCGCGGGCGCGTTTTTCCAGGCAGAGCGTGAGCCAGCGCGTCAGAAGCGCATCGAGGAGGGCGGGGTCGGCGCCGAGCTCTTCGGCCATCGCGCGGGGGAGGTTGAGGTGGAGGGGATCTTCGCGCTCATCGAACTCAAAGAGCTCATCGGGCCAGTCGCGCCAGAGGATCAAGGTGCCCAGACGTTCGGTATCAAAGCCGTGGCGGCCGAGCACGTAGCGGCGCAGGTTGTGGTAGACGTCGTCGAGGAGCTCGGCGGCCACCCGGGCTGCGACGTCCTCGGGGCTCGGGAGCTGCCAGGCGTCGGGCAGAAGAATCGGATGTTCAGGGGGCTCCTCCGAGAGGGGATCGAGGCCGGCGCGGAAGTGATCGTCGATGGTCGCGCGCCAGATCTCCTGGCGCTCCTGCCCCACCCAGGTGGCCACGCCGAAGATGCCCTGGTTGGCGTCGTGGTCGACCCGCATCCAGCGGCCCTGACCAATAAGCTGCACGAACTCGTCGTGATCCATGCGCCCGTCGTCCTCGCCGCCGTAGTCGACGATTGACCAGGGCAGTGAGGTCAGCGTCTGGCGAAGTCGGGGCACCAGCAGGGGCTGCAGGGTGCGGTGGGTGGCCGCGTCGACGTCGGCGGTGCGGTAGAGGACGAGCCAGTCGTCGATGTTCTCAAAAGGAAAGAGCATCGCCGCGTCGAGCCAGCTGGCCTGGCGGGCGCGGTCAAAGAGCCAGAAGGGCTGCTCCGGCAGTTCAACGGTGAGCGTACCGCGGCTCATCTCGCGGGCGGGAAACTCGCGGCGCTCGGCCAGCCCCAGCGCCGGGAGCAGCAGACGCTCGTAGGCGCTGTCCTGGGCTTCGAGCACGTCGACAAAGACCCTGGCGAGCGACTCAAGCTCGGGGAGCCCGGGAAACTCCGGGAGCAGCTCGCGCAAGAGCTCAAGCGCGTGGGGGGGAGAGGGCATGGGCGAAGGGGTCACTCGGGCGAAGGGATCCAAATCATCTAAAAGCGTCCCCCGACCAGGGCGCCGGCGTGCTCACCGGAGAGCATCGGGGCGATGCGGAGGGCGCGGGGGTGCGGTCGATCGACGCGCGTGTCGAGAAATAGCATGGTGGCGCCGGCCACGCCTAGAGAAACTCCACTGGCGATGAGCACCACGTTGAGGGTCTGGTGGGTGCGAAGTCGGCGAAGATCGTCGGCGCGGGTGCGCTCGCTGCCCTGGTAGACCGCCAGCTCCGCCTCGGGCACGCGGCTTTGATCGAGGCGGTCGACGGTGTCTTCGATGAGCAGGCCGCTGCCAAAGAGCACCCCCGCGCCGAGCGCCACCCCGCCGGCGCCCACCAGCGACCAGGCCAGGATGTTCGGCGATGCCTCGGCGACCTCCGGTGGGGCCTCAATGCTCGCCGGTACTGCGGTGGATTGTTCTTTGTTTTCAGATGCTTGCGCGTCTTCGTTCGCGGAGGCATCCCGGGCGGCGACCGCCTGGCGAAGCTGTCCGCGAAGCGCGGCGAGGTGCTCAAAACGGCCGTCCTTCTCAAGCACCTCGGCGTGTTCATCGAGCAGATGCAGCGCATAGGCCGGTCGCTCCAACGCCTGGTACGCGAGGATCTGGTTGTAGACGTAGACCGGCTCGGCGTGATGGGCGCGCGCGCTCTCCAGCAGGTCTGCGGCCCGGGCGAAGTCGCCGTTTTGGTAGGCCTGGCTGGCCGCTTCGTAGAAGCGGAGAGCGCGCTCCTCGTCGCTCTCCTCAAGGTTTTCCAATGTCTCGACCGCCTCGCCAGGCTGCGCGTTTTTTGTATGTTCAGTGTTCGCGGTGTTTTCAGTGTCTTCGGCGTTTGCGGCGTTCTCAACACGTTCGCCGCTCTCCTGCGCAAACGCCGTACCCGGCAAAGTGGGTAAAACGGTCGTGAAGAGCGAGACGAAGAGGAGGGCGAGCAGGCGGTGGTGGGTGGCGTAGACGTTGGTCGCAGGCATCGGGACCCCGGCGGTGGAGGTTGTTAAAGGCAAAGAGCCCGTACAACACCACGGATACGGCGCGTGGATGCGGTCTCGCGAGAGCGGGTACTGCGTGACATGATGAGACATGACTATTGCTCTGGGGGGCGGGGAGTTCAAGGGTGCCGAGCGCCCCAGGACGACGCTGGCTGTGTCGTCAGGGATTCGCGGTGGCGCTGCCACAGCTTCATCCCTGCCTCCTTGCCAGGCGCCGCCCTGGATGCGCTCGGGGTGTGGTTGTGTGGTTGTGTGGTTGTGGGGCGCCGGGGGTTCGCGGAGTGGGTCGATTCGTAGTGGGCGGTCGGGGTTCGCGAGTCCGAGAGCGAGATCGAGCTCGAGCTCGAGATCGAGATCGAGATCGAGATCGAGATCGAGATCGAGTTCGAGATCGAGCACGAGCTACCAGGACCAGCACGAGCTACCCGTACGAGTACGAGCACGAGCTACCAGGACCAGCACGAGCTACCCGTACGAGTACGAGCACGAGCTACCAGGACCAGCACGAGCTACCCGTACGAGGACGAGTACGAGCACGAGCTACCAGCCCGAACTCGACGCAAAACACCCCACCTCCAGCGTTTGCCGGGGGTGGGGTGTTTTTAGATCGGACGTGTTGCCGAGGCCCCGGGTTTAAGGGGTGTAGGGCCAATCCACTTCTGTGGGAGCAACATTACTATCTTGGCCAGCCGTAAAATAGCCCAACTGAGCATCTTCATTGAGCCCCCAACAGCGCATTGTACCGTCGGCAATACCGCAGGTGTGCTGACCGCCAGCGGCGATATCGGTCCAATTTGTGTATGAACCATCTACGTCGCTTGCAACAGCGACGGACGTTGAACTTCCACTATGTCCAAGTTGTTTCCATACATTCGCCCCCCAGCATTTGGCCACGCCGTTTTCGATAGCGCAGGTATGATCTGAACCGTTTGTGATCCGTTGAACGTTGTTAAGACCAGTGGGACGATTCGGATACGTACCTTCATCGTGTCCGAGTTTGCCAAAAGACGTACTTCCCCAACAATAAGGTCGGCTATCACCACTCACCCCAACAACCGCACATGAGTGCGTCCCTCCCGCTACAATAGTCTGAGTCGTGGAACTTGCTGCTGAGATAGGATTACCCACTGGCCGCGGCGCACTATCCCCCGTAGGCTCACCATCCAACTGCCCACTCGAAAAACTCCCCCAACACCACCCATTCGCCCCCACCGCCGTCACCGCACACGTATGCGCATCGCCGGCGGCGACCGCCACGAAGGTGTCGATGGTGGAGCCGCCGCTGGTGATTTCTACGCGGGTGCGGTCGTCGACGGGGGTGCCGGTGCCGAGTTGTTGATCGCTGTTTTCACCCCAACAAAAAAGCGTGTTTGCGCCAGTTAACGCACAGGTGTGTTCGGCGCCGGCAGCCACCGAAACCCAGTCGGTATCACTGCCGAGTTGATGCGGGCTGGCGTAGTTGATGGAGCTGCCAGAGGTCGGATCAATTTGTTTTTCATTATTACGTCCCCAACACCACAAACTCTCATCCTCTTTAATCCCACATGTATGCTGCCCGCCCGCGCTCACCTGCGTCCACACGCCATCACCGGCCACTCGAGTGGGCTGGTTGCGCTGGGTGGTGGTGCCGTCGCCCAGGCGACCGCTGCCGTTATTGCCCCAGCACCACAACGTGCCGTCATCGAGGATGCCGCAGGAGTGGGCGGCGCCGGTGGCGACCTGCGTCCAGGTGGGGGGCACGAAGGAGAAGTTGTAGGTCTGCTCCGCCAGGCAATGCTCCGGCTCCAGACCAGCGGCGCAGGCGGTCAGGTTGATGTTGACCGTGGCCTCGTTCTCGGGGAAGTCGAGCCCCTGACAATCGAGCGCGCCGCCCTCGGCGTCGGTGCAGGTGATGGTGAGCTCGCAGTCCTCGCGGGTGCAAAAACTCTCCAGCTCGGGCGGGTAACTAAACGCGATGGTGCCCGGCTCCACGTTTTGCAGCCCGGCGTCGAATGTGTAGCGCACATCGAAGGTCGTCGACGCGCTCTCAGTCTGGTCGTCGAGGGTGGCGTTGACGGTGAGCGTCCAGCTGCCCTCGGCGTCGAGCTCGGCGGTGGTCAGCTCGATCGACTCTCCGCAGCTTGTAAGCTCGACGGCCTCGCCGCCCTCATAGCTCAGGGTGCAGGTGTCCAGCGTGCAGTCTTCGGGGGCGCAGGCCGCCTCGAAGCTCACGCTCCCGTCGAGCTCGTCGATGACATAGGGGCTCTCCTCGCCGCCGGTCAGCTCCAGGGTGAGGTCGGGGGGGAGGTCGGTGTCTGCGTCGGGGTCGACGTCCGGGTTGGCGTCGGGGCCCACGTCGGGGTTGGGAGTGTCGGGGAGGTCGGTGTCCTCGAAATCTGTGTCCGACTCAAGAGCGCAGTCTTCACCACACGGGGTGGTGTCTACCCCGAAAATACAGCCGGTTGCGGTGGTCGAAAGCAGTGCAAATGATACGAGTGCAAATCGATTCATCAGGATTCCCTCCCTCAAATACTGCTTAGAATTGACCACGGAGACTGGCTCCCGCAAATCCCGGGCCGGCGGCCGGGGAGATGCTCAACGTGGCGCTATCATCGCGATCGGTGCGCTGGTCCAGAACAAGCAGGGTGGTCCCGGCTGCACCTAACACCACTCCGCCGGCGAGAAACGCCACGGTGAGCGTGCGGTGGGTGCTTAACTGATCGAGATCATCGTCTCGAGTGCGATCCCCCGTGTAGGTGTTTTGAAGCCCTTCAGGGGTGGTCGAGTTTTCGATGCGCTCGATCGTATCCCCGATCAACACCCCGCTGCCAAAGAGCGCGCCACCGGCCAGCGCCACCCCGCCGGCGCCGATGAGCGACCAGGCCAGGACGTTGGGCTGAGCGTCTTCGACCTCCGGGGGCGCCTCAATCGCCGGCGCTTCGACCGGCGTTTCTTCAGTTGTTTCGCCACCTTTGGGGGCTTCGACGACCGCCGCATCCTTTTCGGCGATGGCCTCTTCGAGCTGGGCGCGGATCTCCATGATGTCGTCAAAACGCCCGTCGCTCTCCATGGGCTCGGCGTAGATGTCGAGGATGCGCAGGGCTTCTTCGTACTCGCCAAGGCCCTGGTAGGCCAAAATCTGGTTGTACTTGTAGACCAGGTTCTGATCGTGGGCGAAGGCGCGCTCCAACAGGTCGATGGCGCGGGCGAAATGGCCCTGGCTGTAGGCCTCGCTGGCCTGCTCGTAGAACTGCGTGGCGCGGGCGCGGGCGTCGTCCTGGGCGAAGGCCATCGTCGGGGTTGCCAGGAGGCTCGCGGAGATCAAAAGCGCCAGCAGGCGGCGGCCGGAGAGAGCGGAGCGTGCAGGAGTCTTCAACACAGGCATCGTTACCACGGGGTCAGAGGTCCATCGGGGAAAGCGGCCAAATCAAGAGAGGCGATTCATAACCGATCCATCGCCGACTCTTAAGAAAAAAGGGAAGTGGTCTTCGCAGCGCGATGTGTCAGTTGGTGGCGGTGGGCGGCCGTCCAAACTTGCGGGGGACGCTGTCGGGGCTCTTAAACTTGGTGGGGCCCTCGTCGTCCTCCCGGGCCTCGGCGGGCGCTTCGGCCTCGCGCTCGGCGGTCGTCTCGCGGGTTCGGGTGGGCGCCTCGGCGGGCGCGTCTTCGGGCTCGGGTGTGGCGCGAGCCGCCTCGGTCGGAGGTTCTTCGACCGGCGCGGCCTCCTGCGTGTCAACCTCGACCGGGGCTTCGGGGGCGCCTTCGGGGCCCGCGACTTCGACAGGGGCCACCGGCGCTTCGGGGGCCTCTTCCACCGGCGCTTCGGGAGCTTCGACCGGCGCGCTCTCAGCCTCCGGTGACGATGAGGAGGGTTCGGCGAGTGCGACGGGGGTGTCGGTGGTGGGGGTGGCGGCGGGGCGGCTCATCATGAAGACGCCACCTACGAGGAGCAGCAGAATGAGGATCGCCAGCGCGGCGTAAAGGCCGCGACGCTGAGGCTGCGCGCCCTCTTTTTGAAGATCGTCGCCGAGAAAGACCGTGTTTGCGCTGGCGTGTGCGGCCGGCGGAGCATCCGGGTCGGTAGGCGTGTTTTCGAACGCGGCGACCATGGGGTCGTCGATGGCCGGGCCCGCCTGCGGCGACGAGCCCTGGGGATCGGGATCGGTGTCGGCGGCCGCGTGATCCGCCGGCGCGGCGATGAGCGGGTCGGTGGGCGCGCTGGCTGTGGCGCGCTCCTCAGTGGTCGGCTCGGGGGCTGCGTTTCTGGCTTCAGGTGCCTCTCCCGACATCAACCTGTCGAGCGCCGTCAACATCTCGCCGGCGTCTTGATACCGATTTGCGGGATCTTTTTTGGTGGCCTGGGCGATGAAGCCGTCGAGCCAGTCAGGGGCCTTGATGCCCGCGCGGGGGATGAGCGTGGGCATCGGATCGTTGATGTGCATAAAGAGCACCGAGAGGGGCGCTTCAGCATCAAAAGGCGGCTCGCCAGTAAAAAGCTCGTAAAACATCACGCCCATGGCGTAGACGTCGGCCTGCGGGCCGATCTCGCGTTTCCCCTGAGCCTGCTCCGGGCTCATATAATGCGGCGTGCCAAAGACCTCGCCCTCGCGGGTGAGCCCGCGGGTGGAGCCCTCGTTGATGAGGCGGGCGATGCCGAAGTCGAGGAGCTTGGGGAGGTCGCCGTCGTGCCCGGTGGTGGTGATGATGACGTTTTCGGGCTTGAGGTCGCGGTGCACGATGTCGCGGCGGTGGGCCTCGGCCAGGGCCGAGAGGATCTGGCGGCCGACGTGCAGCAGGCGCTCGGCCGTCATGTTGCGGCCCCACATCCAGCGCGTCAGCTCCACGCCCGGGGCAAACTCCATGACCATGTAGGGGTGGGTCTCGCGCTCAAACCCGAAGTCGTGCAGCGTGATGATGTTGGGGTGGGAGAGGCGGCTGATGGCGCGGGCTTCCTGAATGAAGCGCTCGCGGCCTTTGTTGGAGTCTTGCAACTCGGTGCGCAGCACCTTGAGGGCCACCTCACGCTCCACCGGAAGTTGCAGCGCGCGGTAGACCGCGCCCATGCCGCCTTCGCTGATGAGCCCTAAGATCACGTACTTTTCGGCGGCGAGTGTGCCGATGCGCGGATCGGTCTCGGCGTCTTCCAGCGCGCTCTCATAGACGTAATAGAAGCCGTCGCGGGGGCATTTGGCGCCGAGGGCCGGATTTTTCTCACGGCATTTTGGGCAGATAGGCATGCGATGTGGCTCGCTTGCTAGCGCGGTACTTTGAAGAGGGCGGTCGGTCGAGTGGCCAGCGCGATGGCAGCGCAAAAGGGCGACATCCGGAGCTCTTAAGACAGACGGCGCAACGATAACAGCAGCCGGGCGCAGGCACAACCAGGTGGGGGCCTGCGCCTCACCTGAGCGCGGTAGCCGGCAACGCCCTTGTTCGAGAAGGGGTTGGCTTTGGCTTGACGCCCCGTCGCGCCGGTGCTTGTTTGGCAGCCGGCGCGACCTTCGATTCAGGCGCCGACGACGTCACCCCTAACACCACCGCGTCACCCCGGAAACAGGCTATGCAGCACGAGACCGAACACGAGGATCAGGGACCGAAACCTCGGGGCATTTTTAAAAAGATGAACCCCGAGGACGATCGTTTTGAGATGTGGGCGAAGATCGCGATCGCGCTGGCCGCGCTGATGGTGGTGACCTACGCGGTGGCGCTCTTAAAGTTGGGCAAGCCCAGCGTGATCGCGCACGCCACGATCATCCCGATGCTCGGGATGCTCACGCTGCCGATGGCCTTCTGGGGGTTGTTGCGCACGCTCTTTCAGCCGCCAGTGATCCGCCGCACGCGCACCATCGGGTTTGGGGCGCTGCTGGTGGTGGGGATGCTGGGGAACCGCCCGGTGATGTCGGCGCCGGTCTCGACCGTTGATTATGCCAGTGAGGTGCGTTTTGAGCTCCCCTTCAACGGGCGCTGGGTCACGCTGGCCGGTGGCGAGGAGCGGGAGACGAATTATCACGCGACCACCGCGATGATGCGCTGGGGTTATGATTTTGCGCCGCTCGTCGAGGGCAGCCGCTTTGAGGGTGATGGCTCAAAACTCGAGCAGCATCATTGCTTCGGGGCGCCGGTGTACGCGCCGGCGGCCGGTGAGGTGGTGCGGGCGGTGGGCTCGGAGATCGATCAGGTGCCCGGGGAGTTTGATCCGGTGAGCGTGCTGGGTAACCACCTGGTGCTGCGTGTGGCCGATGGCGAATACCTCTTTATGGCGCATCTGCAGCGCGGCTCGCTCAAGGTCTCCGGCGGCGACACGGTGGAGGCGGGTCAGGAGGTTGCGGCCTGCGGCAACTCCGGGCGGACCTACACCCCGCACCTTCATGTGCACCTGCAGAACAGCCCGGAGGTGCCGATCGCCGAGAGTCTGCCCCTTTATTTTGAAAACTACCTGGCCGATGGCGAGCCGGTGGAGCGGGGCATGCCCGTGGGAAGCTCCGATGTGGAGACGCAGGTCGGCGAGATCGTGGAGCGTCAGGAAGCTTGGCTCGTGAAAGCGTCAGGCGAAGCGGCGTCGGTGGATGATGGTGCCGGGGTGCAGAAAGGCGGTGATCTCGTCGAGGCCGAGGCTGCGGACGCGCCTGAAGCGGGTGCAGAAGGCACTTCGGAGTGAACGCTCAGATTTGGTCTGAGCGTTGCGCTGAATGAAAAGTTTAAACAAATCAAGGATTTACGGGGAGGTCGTGCGGCATCAGTTCCAGGGCAATCGCAAAGTCCAACAAGGTTTTTTTATGGAGAACCCACCCAATCCATAGGGAGGGGTCTTGTGCCCCTCCGGAACTCCCAGGGCGGGGACCCACAAGGGGTCCCCCTACGGTGGCGGGTGGTGGGGACCCACTTTGCGATTGCCCTGGCATCAGTTGTCGCGGGAGACGCGCTCGATCTCGGCGTCGACGCGGGCCTCTTCCAGCTCCAGCTCGCGAAACTTTTCTTCGAGGGAGTCGATGTCGGTCTCGCTGCCCAGGCGCAGCTGCGCCTCGGGGGCGGGCAGCTCGCGGGTGCCGAAGATGCGCTTGAGCAGGCGGTAGACGCCCCAGCTCAAAAACGCGAGCACGCCGATGGCGAGCACGAAGCGAAACGCGCGCATCAGAAGCGCGATGAGCACCAGCCCGCCGATGACCAGCATGATGATCTTGAGCACATCCCAGAGGATCTGTCCGGGGGTGGGGGTGTCGCCGCTGTCGCTCATATCTGCTCCGTGGGGGGCCGGTCCGGTGCGGGTCTGGCGAAAAGTGTAGGGCAGGGCGGCCGGTTGACAAAGGCTCAGATGAGCGCGGAGAGCGTGTTGGCCAACGTCTGCAGCTCGTCTTCGGTGGTGTAGAGCTGGCAGCTCAAGCGCAGCAGGCGGTGGGGGTGGGCGGGCCAGGTCATCACGGCGATCTCAATGCCGGCCTCCTCAAAGAGGGCCTGCTGCAGGGGGTCGACCTCCCGGGGGAAGTCGACGGGCGGGCCGCTGCGATCGGGGAGGGGGAGCGCCGCCATGGAGCCCAGAAGTTCGTCGGGAACGGGCGCATCGATGCCCAGCGCCTCGCAGACCAGGTCGCGGCCGCGCAGGGCCATGCGGTGGTTATGGGCCATAAGCGCCGGCCAGCCGCCGGGTACAAGCGCGCGCAGAAAGTCGATGGCCGCCGGCACGCTCAAATACGAGGTCATATCGTAGGTGCCCATCCAGCTGAACTCGGCCTGGAAGCGTTGCGGGTCGTCGTCGGGCAGGCCGGCGGCGTGGCTGAAGACGGGGGGGCGCGTTGTGGCCTGGTGCTCGGGGGCGACGTGCAAAAAAGCTGCGCCGCGGGGGCTGCAGAGCCATTTATGGCAGTTGCCCACGTAGAAGTCGGCGCCGATCGCGTTGAGGTCGAGCGGGATCATGCCCGGGGCGTGGGCGCCGTCAATGAGGCTGAGCACGCCGCGCTCGCGCAGGCTGTTGGTGATGCGCTCGGCCGGCAGGATCAGCGCGGTGGGGCTTGTGACGTGGTCGAAGAGGGCGATGCGGGTCTGCGGCGTCACGGCGTCGATCAGCGCGTCGTGCAGGGCGTCGGCCGAGGTGGGGTTGAAGGGCAGATCGGCGGTGATGACGCGCGCGCCCTTTTGTGACGCGATGGTGCGCGCGGCAAGCGTGCAGGGGCCGTAGCCCTGGCGTGTGACCAGGATCGCATCGCCCGGCTGAAGATCGAGCGAGCCCAGCACGGCGTTGACCCCGGTGGTGGTGTTGGGCACGAAGACCAGGTTCGGCGCGTCGGCGCCCACAAAGCTGGCAAGCTCCGCGCGGGCGTGGGCCATCAGCCCGGGGAGCTCGCGGCTGACAAAACGCACCGGGTTGGCCTCAATCTGGCGTTGAAGCTCCTCGCGCAGGTGCATGACCCGGCGAGGCACGGCGCCAAAGGCGCCGTGGTTGAGGTGAATGACGCCCGAGTCCAGCCCCCAGTGCGGAGCGTAGTCGATCTTCAGGGGCGCGGCCGGAGAGGGGCTCTCATCGGCGGGTTCAACGTCGATGTTCGCGTCGCTTTTCTCGCTCATGGCCGGCTCCTGAAAGATCGTTACATGTACGGATGACCCGCATAGATACTGAACTTTGTTCGTCTCTCGGACGGACAAAGAGGGGACGAAAAGCTCAGGCCTTGCGGGCTTTGATCCAGTCGGCGACGTCGGCGCGGGAAACCTCGGTCTGGTCACCTCGCTTCATGTCTTTGATGGAGACGACGCCCTGCTCAAGCTCGTTTTCAGCCAGAATGGCCACGAAGGGGACGTTGCGCTCGTCGGCGTATTTGAACTGTTTTCCGTACTTATCCGCATCCGGATAAAGATCGACGCGCAGCCCCGCCGCCCGCAGCTCGCCGGCAAGGCGCAGGCTGTTGGGGGTGAAGTCGTCGCGCCACAGGGTGACGAGCACGTCGACGTCGGGGGCGGGCTCGGCCAGGGCGTCGCGCTCGGCCAGGAGCATGAGCACGCGCTCCAGGCCCAGCGAGAACCCGCAGGCCGGCAGGCTCTGGCGGGTGAACATGCCGATAAGCCCGTCGTAGCGGCCACCGCCGCCCAGGCTCCCGGAGAAGTCGTCGCTGCGGATCTCGAAGATGGGGCCGGTGTAGTAGGAGAGGCCGCGGGCGAGGTAGGGGTCGATCTTCAGGTAGGGTGCGGCCGGGGTGGCGGCCGCAAAGCGCAAAAGATCGCCCAGCTCCGAGAGGGCTTTGTTGCCGCTCTCCAGCTCACCGACCCGCTCGGCCAGCGCGCTGAGCAGCGCCTCATTGCCCTCGACCTCCTCGGCCAGCCCGAGCAAGGGCAGCAGCGTGGCGGTTGCGTCCTCGCTGATGCCGCGCTCGGCGAGCTCTTTTTTGACGCCGTCGAGGCCGATCTTGTCGAGCTTGTCGATGGCGACCAGCGCGTCGTTCTGCAGATCGGCGGGCACGCCCGCGGCCTCCATCATCGCGTTGAGGAGCAGGCGGTGGTTGAGGTGGATGCGGAAGTTTTTGAACTCCAGGCGCTCCAGCACCTCGCAGATGGCCGAGGCGACCTCGACCTCCACCGTCATGGACGTGGAGCCGATTACGTCGACATCACACTGGTAGAACTCGCGAAAGCGGCCGCGCTGGGGGCGGTCAGCGCGCCAGACCGGCGCGATCTGAAAGCGCTTGAAGTAGCGGGGGAGCTCGTTCTGGTACTGCGCCACGATGCGCGCCAGCGGCACGGTCAGGTCGTAGCGCAGGCCCATATCGGCCAGGTCCACCTCGGTGGGGGCGTCTTTTTTGAGCGCTTTTTGCAGCTTGTTGCCGCGCTTCATCACCTTGAAGAGCAGCTGGTCGCCCTCGTCGCCGTACTTGCCCATGAGCGTGGAGAGGTTCTCCATCGTCGGGGTCTCCAGGGGCTGAAAGCCGTAGCTCTGGTAGACCTCTTCGATCAGCGCGAAGACACGTTTTCGGAGCGCGGCCTCCCGGGGGAGGAAGTCGCGCATGCCGCTGGCGGGCTTGGTGGAGATCTGGCTCATGGTGGGGCTCGTCGGATCGAAAAAGAGAACACACAAAAAGGGCTGAGATGGGCGCGGCGGGCCAACCTCGTCGAGGTCGGCCTGGAATGAGGGGCGCCGGTCCGGCTGTGACGATGAGGCGGCGGGAAGATCGCGCGCGCCTCGTTGTTCAGGCCTCCCCGAAGGCCGGGTCGACCGCCGCGAGCAGCGCGTCGAGGCCGTGGTAGCCGTTAAGGGCGCGCAGCGCCTGGCGCACGTATCCGATAGAGGGCTCGTAGTAGTCAAGGAAGCTCGGGTTATGCTTGACCTTGTCGATAAAGATGAAGCGGCCAGCGTCTTTGAGTTTGCGCTGGACGGTCTGCAGGTAGAAGGCGCGGCGCATCAAGGCGGCGTCCTCGCACCAGGTAAGGCCGCGTTGTTGGCCAACCTCAATGTAGTGGTCGAGGAGGCGGTCGACCTGCTCGGCGTTGAGCGCGATGTAGGAGTCGCGCAGGAGCGCCACCAGGTCGTAGATCACCGGGCCGATGAGCGCGTCCTGGAAGTCGATGAGGATCCAGGTGTCCTGTTTGCGCATGATGTTGCGCGACTGGTAGTCGCGCAGCACAAGCGTGGTGGGGAGCTCGGTGAGCTCGGCGGTGAGGCGGTCGAAGATCGCGTTGAGCTCGTCGCGATGCTCGCCCAGGGCCTCGGGGCCGTAATGGTTGTCGAGGCCCCACTCGCGGTAATGATCGAGCTCCCAGCGCAAAAGCTCCGCGTCGAAGGCGCGCCCGAAGGCCACCGTCTGGTAGCGGGGGCTTTTGCGCTCAGCCTCCACGCGCACCTGCAGATCGACGAGAAGTTCAATGGCCTGGCGGTAGAGCGCCTCGACGGCGGCCGGGGAAGTTGCGGCGAGTACGGCGTGCTCGAACATCTCATCGCCGAGGTCTTCGAGCAGCAGCACGCCGCGGGCCATGTCGATATGATCGATGGCGGGCACCGGCAGGCCGATGTTGGCCAGGTAGCGCTGCACGTTGACAAAAGGGAGCTCGGTGGGCACAGCGTCGGCCGAGGATCCGCCCTCATCACTCCCCATCACACCGACGCCCTCGGGGAGCACCATCGCCATCAGCGTGAGCTCGCCGCGGGGGTAGACCCGGGCCTCGGGGAGGTCTTCGGGAAGGTGGACGCGCCAGTAGATGCGCAGCGAGGCGTGGCCGCCCAGGTTGTCGAGGCGAGCGCGCTCGGCGACCTGGGGATCGAAGACATCAGCGAGTGTTTGACGCAGGCGTTGTTCCATGGGGGCGACTCGGGTAAGGGAGCGGGGCCGAAGGCGGCGGCAGCGAGGCCGCTGAGTGAAGGTGAAGGACGCGGGGCGCAGAAGATGCCCCGGAAGCTGTTGCGATCAAGGTGCGTCAGGAGCGCCAGAGGAGCAAGTTCATGAGCACGAATCAGCCTGAAGGCAAGATCCGCCGTGTGCTCGGTGTGCCGCGTCGGCGGCGCTCCAGTGAGAGCGCGCAGCCGAAGATCGACAATAAGGCGGTGGAGTTTGTGCTGCGTGTCGGACGCGCGTTGCACCAGTACGGCACGCCGGCCCACCGCTTAGAAGAGGTGCTCTCGGGGATGGCGAGCCGCTTTGGACTGGAGGCGCATTTCTTCTCGACGCCGACCTCGATCATGGCGGCGTTTGGGCCACTGGGCGATCAGCGCAGCTTTCTGGTGCGCGTGGAGCCCGGGGAGGTCAACCTGGGGCAGATGGCCGATGTTGACGAGATCGTCACCCGGGTGCTCGCCGGCGAGCTGAGCACGGCCAAGGGCCTGGCGCTGATCGAGGAGGTGGAGCGGGCGCCGGAGCGCTATCCGCCCTGGTTGATGACGGTCTGCTATGTGCTCTCATCGGGTGCGGCGGGCATTATCTTTGGTGGTGCGCTGCGCGAGATGTGGATCTCGGCGGTGGCCGGGCTGGGGATCGGGCTCTTGTCGCTGGTGGCGGTGAAGTTCGCCACGGTGAATCGGATCTTTGTGGCCCTCAGCGCGTTCATCGCCTCGTTTGTGTCGGGGGCGCTGGCGGTGGCGTTTGATGGGGCGTCGGTGTTCATCCCGATGGTCGCCGGGCTGATCGTGCTCTTGCCCGGGTTGACGCTGACGACGGCGCTCACTGAGCTGGCCACGCGCAACCTGGCGGCGGGTGCAGCGAGGTTGACCCTGGCGCTGATGATATTGCTGGAGATGGCGTTTGGTGTAGCGGTGGGGTTGCGCCTGGCGGAGATGCTCTTTGGCGCGCCGCCGCAGCTGACATCGCTGGGGATGAGTTTCGGGGTGGAGGCGGTCGCGCTGATCGTGGCGTCGGTGGCGTTTACGGTGCTCCTGCGCGCGCGATTCAGCGATGTAGGTTGGATTTTAGGCGCGGCGGCGCTGGCCTACGGCGGCACCCGTCAGGGGGCGTTGTGGCTGGGGCCGGAGGTCGGCGTCTTTATCGCGGCGCTGGTCGTGGGTGTGGGCAGCAATGCGTTTGCACGCTTTTTTGAGCGACCGGCGTCGATCGTGATGGTGCCCGGGATCTTGCTGCTGGTGCCCGGGAGTGTGGGCTTTCGCAGCGTGTCGCGTCTGCTGGAGCACGACGTGGTGGGGGGGATGGAGACGGCGTTTTTGATGACGCTTGTGGCCGCCTCCCTGGTGGCCGGTTTGCTGGTGGCCAACCTGATGATGCCGCCGCGCAAGGCGCTCTAAGTCAGGGGGGGACGTCGAGCACCCGGCGCGGGCACAGCTAAGAACGCGTCAGGGCGAGACGTTCTCGATGAGGTAGTCGATGCCGCTGACAGGCAGGCTGGATGAGCCGCTGTAATACACCTGGATGGTGATGCGCTCGTCGGCGTCCTGAATGTCGGAGGAGGTCAGGGTGCGGTCGAGCTCGCGCAGACCGTTGGAGCCCTGGCCGTAGGCGATGACGCGGGTGCCCGCCCAGAGCGCCATGTTGATCGTGGAGGTGCTGGGGTTGTAGGCCAGATCGACTGTGACACGATCGCCGACGGTGAGGTTGCCCAGGTAGAACCAGTCGTAGCCTTCGCCCGGGCAGAGCGTCATCTCTTCAAAGGCGCCCGAGAAGAACTCCACGCCGTTAAGGCTGCTGGCGTTGGTGGTGCCGTAGCTGTCGTTGGTGCAGTCGGTGGGATCGGGGTCCGGGTCGGGATCGGTGCCGCCGCAGACGTCGTCTTCGTCGGTGGCGCCGTCGCAGTCGTTGTCTTCGCCGTCGCAGACCTCCGCGGAGGAGGATTGAGGCAGCGCGTCGCAGAAGGTGCCGGCGCCGTCGAAGCGGCACTCCAACTCCCCAAACCCCTCGCAGGCGCCCAGGCCCACGCTGCAGGCCTCGCCAACGTTGAAGCCCTCGTCGGTGGCGTCATTGCAGTTGTTATCGACGCCATCGCAGAGCTCGTCGGCACCGGGGTAGATGCTGTCGTCGCTGTCGTCGCAGTCCGGGCCAGGCGCGCAGCCCTCGCCGTAGCCATCTTCATCGTCGTCGACGCAGACGCCGCAGGCGTCGTCGACACACGCCGCGCCACCGCCGCAGACCTGCGGCTCGCTCCACTGACCACAGCCGGTGCCGTCATCGGTGCAGACGATCTCGGCGTCGTCGCCGTCGCAGAGGGACTCGCCAATGGTGCAGCAGTTCGGATCGGGGTCGGTGTCGGTGTCGGTGTCTTCTTCCGGATCGGGGTCGGTGTCTTCCTCGGGATCCGGGTCGGTGTCTTCCTGCGGGTCGGGGTTGGTATCTTCTTCCGGGTCGGTGTCTTCCTGAGGGTCGACGTCGTCGTCGGCGTCCTTATCAGGGCCGGTGTCCGGCTGGGGGCGGATCGGGTCGGTGTCGGCCGGGTCGACGGTGTCGCCGTCGGCACAGGCGGTCAGGCCGCATGAGAGGATCAGGACAATCAGAAGTTTGAACATCGCGGGCACAGCATCCTCCAGGGGGAATCTACGTCGAAAGGCCCGTTATCGTAGCGAGGCGGCCTTTCGGTCACAAGGCAAAGACGTGTGACAGGGCCGAGGGCCCAGGCCGGGAGTGTGGGAAGAGGGGCCGGGCGCAGAAAAGGCGTTCGCGAGCGTTGCAGGCGGGTTTTTTGTGGGAAAAAGGGGGTCGCGAGCGTTGCAGGCGGGATTTTTGTAGGAAAAAGGCGTTCGCGAGCGTTGCAGGCGGGATTTTTGTAGGAAAAAGGCGTTCGCGAGCGTTGCAGGCGGGATTTTTGTGGAAAAAAGGCGTTCGCGAGCGTTGCAGGCGGGATTTTTGTAGGAAAAAGGCGTCCGCGAGCGTTGCAGGCGGGTTTTTGTGGAAAAAAGGCGTTCGCGAGCGTGGCGGGTAGGTTTATAAGCGCCAGGGCCGGGAGGGCGCTTAAAAAACCAGCAGCATCGAGACGGGTTCGCTTTGCGCAGCCTCAACCTCCGGGATTTTGCCCCAGGGGCGGAGCTCCTCGGTCGCCGAGCGCCCCAGGACCAAGCCAGCATCGTCGCCGCGTCCTCGCAGTA
>NZ_VOSL01000133.1 GCF_007997005.1 Lujinxingia vulgaris
GTCCCCTTCGTCTAGAGGCCTAGGACACCGGCCTTTCACGCCGGCGACACGGGTTCGAATCCCGTAGGGGACGCTCAAGAAACCGACTCATGCACATGAGTCGGTTTTTTTGTTTCTTGCCTGGCCCAACGCACGCTCGTCACCACAGAGCGTGAACTTCATGGCCTTTAACGTTTAAAAGCCAGGATTGCGCTCAGCTCTCCCGGTCCGCCACGATGATCACGTGGCGATGCACCCCGCGCCCCAGCCACCTCCAGGTGAGCACCCGCATCCCCCGGGCATGAAGGCGCTCAAGCCACCCCTCCACCCGATCAAACGCGAGGGACTCGGGCGCCATCCCCCGCAGGCGGTTCGCGCTGTGATCGAGGAAGGTCACAAGCCTGCGATCCCACTCCCGCTCATAGACCGTCTCCAGAATCACCAGGCGGCGCGCCACCCGCGCTGCTTCCGACAGCACTTTATCGGGGCGGCGAGCGTGATGCAGCGTGTAGGCGATGATCGCCACGTCAAACTGATCGTCGTCCAGGGGCAGCGACTCCCCGTCGTAGGTGATCATCTCCAGCGCGGTGCGGTTGCGATCGTCGACTTCCGCCAACATCACCTCAAAGTCCGCCTCGGCCACGAGCTCCCCCACAAAGCCCTCCCCCGCCCCCAGGTCAAGCACCCTGTCACCGGGTCGAAGGTAAGGCCGCACCGCATCGAACTTGGTCTTTGCGCGCCGGCGCAGCGCCCACGCGATCACCTTCGGTCCCACCTGCAAGCCCACCACCGCCACCGCCCACACACTCTGCACGACCATCACCACGATCTCCTCGGGGCGGCCCACCGCCGGAACATAAAAAAGATACGAGAGCATCAACCCGAGCGCCGCCAGGCTCACCGACCAGGCCCCGGCCAGGGCCGCCGCGGCCATAAGCCCCAGCGCATACCAGGGATGCACAACCGGGTTAAACACCAGATACCCCGCCCAGGCCACCACCATCGACGCCACCAGACGCCCCCGGGTGCCGTTTTGCCAGAGGGTGGCTGCCGCAATGACAATCATCGTCGCCAGCTGGAGCACCGGCGAAAGCACGTGCGTCACCGGTTCGGTGAGGCCCTCGCGGTAGCCCAGAAGGTAGCGCGCCGCGTAGTAAAGCGGCGCATCAAACGAGAAGACGCCGGCATAGAGCGCCACGCTCTCCCGCTGGTTGGCGATCAACGCCTCAAACCAGAAAGGCGCATAGCCCGCCACCAGCACCGCAACAGCCACCAGCGCCGCCACCCACGCATCTCGAAAACGTCCTCGCCGCCACAGCGCTACGCCGACAAGAGGACTGACGATGAGAAAGGTGAGCTTCGCCAGCGCACTAAGCCCGATCACCGCGCCGATCGTCCAGGGACGACGTCGACCCACCATCAGCACTAGCGCCACCATCAGCCCCACGGCCAGCGCTTCGGTGTGACCTCCGCCGGCAACCTCCCACACCACAAGCGGGTGCCAGGCGTAGAGGGTGGCCCACCCCACCGCGCGCCGCATCGCGATGAGCGCGCGGGCGATCAGCAGCACCGCCAGCAGATCGGCCAGCACAAAGAATAGGCGCAACCACCGCTCCGAGACACCTCCCAGCCAGCCCGAAGCGACTTCGGCAGAAGCAAAGACCGCCTGCGCCCCGGGCGGATACACCGTGTGGTAATCCGGGCTGTTCAACCGCTGAAGCGCCTTTCGCGACGACGCCCCCGCCTCCTCGCCAGCCTCAGCCCGCGCCACGGCGCCCTCCCCCTGCATCCGAGTGACCCGCTCACGCGGCGTCTCGGCATACGGGTTCTCCCCGGCGGCCACGATCGCCCCGTCCCACACATAGCGCCACACATCATCGGAGAGCGAGACCGGCGCCATCCACGCTGCCAGCCTCAGCGCCAGCGCCCCTCCCAGAATGACAAAAACACCACAGCGGCGCGGCTCGCCATTTAGCCAGCCCCAGCCCCCCCGCACGCCCCACCCCAGCAGGAGCGCGCTCAGCCCCACAACGCCCAGAAATCGCCCCACCGCCTCGCGCGGGGGCGGCTCGCAAAGCGCGACCCACAACGTGAGCACCACGCTGAGCGCCAGCGCCAGCGCGATCTTCCGCCCCCCCTCCTCGCCGGCGCGCGTCTCACTCACTCGGGTTCACTCACACAGGCTCACTCACACAAAACGCACCACGTGGTAGCGCTTCTTGCCCGCCCGCAGCACCAGCATCGACTCGCTGGCCAGATCGGTTTCACCGAGCACTTTGGCGACGTCTTCGACGCGCTCATTGTTGATGTACACCCCGCCCTGCTCCAGCAAGCGGCGAGCCTGACCTTTGGATTTTTGCAGGCCCGTCTCCACCAGCGCATCGAGAAGCCCCAGCTCACCGGCCGCCAGGGTCGAGCGCGCCGCCTCGGTGGAGGGCACCTCGGCGAAGATCGACGTCAAATCGCGGTCGTTGAGCCCCTCGATCTTCTCGCCAAAGAGCATCCGGCTGGCGCGAATGACCTTCTCGCACTCCTCCTCGCCATGAATCAGCGTCGTGACCTCGCGGGCCAGCACCTGCTGGACCTCGCCGCGGTTCTCACCGGCCTCGATCTTCGCCTCCAGCGCCTCGATCTCGTCCTTCGGCAGGAAGGTAAAGAGGCGCAGAAAACGCCCGCAGTCTGCATCACCCTGGTTGATCCAGTACTGGTAGAAGGCGTACGCGCTGGTCATCTCCCCGTCGAGGTAGACCGCGCCGCCTAAGCTCTTGCCGATCTTCTTGCCATCGGCCGAGGTGATCAGCGGGAAGGTCAACCCGAAGGTCGACGCACCAGTGCGCCGACGGGTCAGGTCGACGCCGGCGGTGATGTTGCCCCACTGGTCGCTCCCGCCAATCTGCAGCCGACACCCCTCGTTCTGATGGAGGTGCAGAAAGTCGTAGGCCTGAATCAGCATGTAGCTAAATTCGGTGTAGCTGATGCCCTGCTCGCGCTCTTCCAACCGCGCGCGCACCGAGTCTTTGGCGAGCATCTGATTGACGCGAAAATGCTTTCCGACCTCGCGCAGGAAGTCGATAAAGCTCCACTCCTTAAACCAATCGGCGTTATTCACCATCGCCACAGGTTCGCCGGCCTGCGCATCTTCGGCGCGGTGAAGGGTGCGCGAGGCGCCCAGCACACGCGTGAGCTGCGCACCGATGCTCTCGAGGTTGGCCTGAAGCGTGTCTTCATCGAGCAGGTTGCGCTCGGTGCTGCGCCCGGAGGGGTCGCCAATCAGGCCGGTCGCACCGCCCACCAGCGCCAGGGGGCGGTGGCCATGACGGAAGAAATGCGCAAGCCCCATGATCCCCACCAGGTTGCCCACGTGCAGCGAGGAGGCCGTCGGATCAAAGCCGCAATAGAGCGTCATCGGCCCCTTGCTAAGCTCCTCGTCGAGCTCCTCGTGGGTCTGCTGGTAGATGAATCCTCGCCAGGCAAGCTCCTGGAGGACGTCGCTTTGAAACTCGGCGGGTTCTTGCGTCATGGTCTTTCCAATTTCAAATAGTCTTTTTGTTTCAGAGACTTACACTTGATTAGAATCAACGGGCGTAGTCGATGGCGCGGGTCTCACGGATCACCGTCACTTTGATCTGGCCCGGGTAGGTGAGCTCGTCTTCGATCTTGCGAGCGATGTCGCGGCTGAGCGCAAACGCGCCGGCATCGTCGATGCTGCCATGCTCGACCATCACGCGGATCTCGCGGCCGGCCTGAATGGCGTAGGTCTTCTCCACGCCCTTAAAGCCCATCGAGATGCGCTCCAGATCTTCGAGGCGCTTCACATAGGTCTCCAGGATCTCGCGTCGGGCGCCGGGGCGAGCACCGCTGAGAGCGTCGGAGGCGATGACCAGGTGGGCGATGACCGAGTTCTGGGGCTCGTCGTTGTGGTGGGCGGCCACGGCGTTGCGCACGATCTCGTGCTCGCCATACTTGCGGCAGAGGTCGGCGCCGATGATGGCGTGGCTTCCCTCCTGCTCGTGGGTGAGCGCCTTACCGATGTCGTGCAGAAGGCCCGCGCGTCGCGCCATCTTGACGTTCACGCCGAGCTCGGAGGCCATCAGCCCGCACAAAAAGCCGACCTCAATGGAGTGCGACCACATGTTCTGGCCGTAGCTCGTGCGGTATTTGAGCCGCCCGACCATCTTGATCAGCTCCGGGTGCAGCCCGTGGATGCCCAGCTCAAAAGCGGCCTGCTCACCGGCCTCTTTGATGCTCTGGGCGACCTCCTGGTCGGTCTTGGCCACCACCTCTTCGATGCGGGTGGGGTGGATGCGACCGTCGGCGATGAGCTTGTCGAGGGAGCGGCGCGCGATCTCGCGGCGCACCGGATCAAAGCCGCTGACGATGACCGCCTCCGGCGTATCGTCGATGATGATGTCGACGCCGCTGGCCGCCTCCAGCGCGCGGATGTTGCGGCCCTCGCGACCAATAATGCGGCCTTTCATGTCGTCGGAGGGCAGGCTCACCACGCTGACGCACTTCTCGGCCACGAAGTCGCCGGCGTAACGCTGCACGGCCACGCTGATGATCTTCTGGGCGCGCTTATCAGCTTCTTCTTCGGCCTGCTCTTCGATGACCTTGATCTTGCGGTTGGCCTCGAGCTCCGCCTGGTTGACCATACGCGCCACAAGCTCGGCGCGGGCCTGCTCGGCGCTGTAGCCGGCGACTTTTTCGAGCACCAGCTCCACCTCGCCGCGCTGACGCTCCAGCTCCAGCTCGCGCGAGGAGAACTGCGCCTCGCTCTCGGCGACCTGCTGCTCGCGGGTCTTCACCGCCTCTTCACGCTCGTCGAGGCGCTCGGCGCGGGCGTCCAGGTTGGACTCGCGGTTACTCAGGCGCTCTTCGATCTTCTGCTGCTCGGCGCGACGGCTCTTCAGCTCGGCTTCGCCCTCTTTTTGGGCGGCGAGCACGACCTCGCGCGATTTGATCTCGGCATCTTTGATGCGTTTGTCGGCTTCGGCCTCCGCCTCGCGTTTGATGCGCTGGGCGGCGTCTTCTGCCTCGCTTCTGGCCTCGGCGGTGAACTTCTCGACGAGCTCGGCGCGCACGCTCTCGGTGAGCTCGGCGCGCACCTCGCTCTCCACGCGCCGGCGCGTGCTCTCGACGGTCTCGTCTTTGAGCGCCTCGACGCGCTGGTCAACCAGCTCCTGCTGCTGAGCCTGGGCGCGGGTGCGGGCCATGAGCGTGCCAAGCACCACCCCGATGATCCCGCCGACGATCAAATAGAGCATCAGCTCCATGTCCTACTCCTTCGATGTATGTAAAGACGACGCCTGGTCTGGCACATGCCAGCGTGTGGGCGTCGCGATGATGTCCATGGGACGGTCGTGGGCCTCCTCGGGCAGCTCGTCATCGATGAGCTGCCAGTCGTATCCCACCCCGATCACTAAGGCGTGTGTGACGCCCGCCAGGGCGCGGTCGTAGTAGCCGCGCCCCGAGCCCAGGCGATGGCCGCGCCGGTCAAAGCCCAGCCCGGGCACCAGAACGATCTCGATGCGGCTCAGATCACAGGCCGGCCCGGTGGGCTCCATGATGCCAAAGGCGCCGGGCTCAAGCGCGTCGAGTGCGCCGGCATCGACGAAGTCGAGGCGGTCGGAGGCGTTGACCCGCGGCAGGTAGACGTGCGCCCCCTGGCTGACTTTTTCGTAGAGCGCGCCGGCCACACTGAGCTCGTTGCCGTGGGCCCAGTAGGCGGCGATGTGGCGCGCCGCAAAGACCTCCGGCGAGGCCATAAGACGGGCGTGAGCGGCCTGCGCTGCGCGCTGGCGCAGGGGCGCATCCAACGCCCGACGTCGCGCGCGAAGCTCGTTTCGCAAGCGCGTCTTTTGCAACCTTCGGGCGTCTGCCTGGCTCACCGCTGCACTCGTCCTGGAGGTCCTCAATAGAAGCAACCTCATGCGAGCTCAGAAGTTCGGCGTGGGCTCAGACACCGCGGTGGGGGTGGGATAGCACTACTTCGATCGCGCCTTCAGGCCTCCTCGACCTGAGTGATCAAATCAACGAGCGTCTCGGTGGTCTCCTTGAGCTGCACGCGCATGCGATGCAGCTCCTCTCGGGCCTCAAAGAGCTCCTCGGCCACGTTCATACTGGCCAACATCATCAACTTATCTATGGGCGCACTGGGAGCGGCGCTCTGCAGCTCCTCAGCTTTATGGTCGATATATCGCGCCAGACTGCGTACGAAGGTCGCATCGCGATCGCTTCGAATCGTCATCTTCTGGCCACGGATCTCGATCTGGATCGGTCCCGACCCCGAAGCGGTATCCGAGACGGACGTGGGCGCGCGGCGGCCTGAACCGGTCTTCGTACTCTGCGAACTCACGTGCACCTCCGAACTTCGAGTCGTCTCTCGAAATAAGGCCGCGCTCAAAGCGCTGCCGACAAAATCGCCCCCCGGGGGAGGCGGTCCCAATTATTAGAGCGTGGAAAGCCGGGCGGCAACCCCAAAACAGAGTCGTAACACGCTGGCGGACGCAAATCTTGCCCCCGGCAGGGCAATCGCAAAGTGGGTCCCCACCACCCGCCACCGTAGGGGGACCCCTTGTGGGTCCCCGCCCTGGGAGTTCGGGAGGGGCACAAGACCCCTCCCTACGGATTGGGTGGGTTCTCCACAAAGAAATCTTGTGGGACTTTGCGATTGCCCTGTTGCCCCCGGGCGCTCCCCTTTCGATCCGGAGAAGCTCTGGTACACTGCACAGGTCGCGTGCCACCCCTTTTGTGGAGTTTGTATGGCCGACCACCCCTCGCAGACCCTGGAGCAAGGCTCCGAAGGTCTCGACGATCGATCCGAAGAGCTCAGCGAGCGCACCGAGGCCGACGCCCAGATCCGCTTCTACCGGGCGATGGCCAACACCGAGCTCGATTACGGCACGGTGCTGCGCCGGCTGGCGCGGGCCACAGCCGATGTGGTCTTCGATCTGTGCATCGTCTACCTGGTCGATGAGGCGCGCGGGGTGTTTCCCGCGGCGGCCTTCCACCCCAACCCCGACGCGCTGGCCGCGCTGCATCGGGCGTTCTCGTCTGGCGAGAGCCGCGCCGGTGACGGCCTTATCGAGCGCATCATCGCGCGCCGGGAGTATTACTTCCGCCCGCGCTGGAACCCGCGCCTGCTTGAGCCTCATCTTTCCGCCGGGGCCAGCGTCGATCTCGACATTGAGATCCACAGCCTGATCGCCGCGCCGATGATCACCACCGAGGGCGACTGCATCGGCGCGCTCCTGATGGGGCGCCACACCACCACCGCCGCCTACAATGAGACCGATCTCGCGCTCATCGAGTGGATCGCCTCGCACGCGGCGATGAAAGTCGAGACGGCCCGCCTCTACCACACGCTTCAGAAGACCAACGCCGAGCTCGACGAGGCCGTCAAAGCCCGCGACACCTTCATCGCGATCGCCGCCCACGAGCTGCGCACCCCCCTGAGCACGCTGAAGCTGCACGCCCAGATGTTGAGGCGCTTTGCCACCCGCGACCCCGAGAGCTTTACCCCGCAGATGGTCGTCGATCGTCTGGGCTCGGTCGACAGGCAGGTCAACCGCCTGGACCGCCTCATCGACCAGCTGATGAACGTCTCGCGCATCATCGACGGGGGGATGGCCCCGGAGCTCGGGCCCTGTGATCTCTGCGTGGTGGCCCGCGACGTCGTCTCGCGTTTTGAGCAGGCCCTGGAAGACGCCGGCTGCCAGCTCTCGCTGAGCGCGCCTCCCGGCGTTCACGGCATCTGGGATCTCGACCGCCTCGACCACATCCTCACCAACCTGGTCTCCAACGCCATCAAGTACGGCGGAGGCCAGCCCATCGAGGTGCGCGTCTCCAGTGATGCCACCGGCGCCCGCGTCGAGGTCATCGACCGCGGCGAGGGCATTGCCCCGGGCGATCGCGAGCGGATCTTTGAGCGCTTTGAGCGCGTGATCTCCAGTCGGCAGACCAAGGGAATGGGCCTGGGGTTGTGGATCGTTCGCTCTTATACCGAGAGCCTCGGTGGCCAGATCCGCGTGACGAGTGAGCTTGGCCAGGGCTCCACCTTCATTCTCGACCTTCCGCTGCACTCCCCCGCCAGCTAGAGCTCGCCATGATGACTTCGAGACATATTTCGAGAGCCTTTGCGCGCCCTGCCATCGTTACATTTTTTAGCATCTCGGGTGCGTTGCTCCTCTCCGGATGCGTGCCGCCTGCCGAGGGGGTCGATCCGCTGAGCGAGCCCGGAGAGCACTGGGAGATCGAGGATCTGGAGCGCCCCCCGGTTGAGGTGCGCATCGAGCGGGTGGTGGAGGCGACCAACCGGGCCCGCGCCCGCGGGCAGGATTGCGGGGAGTACGGCTGGATGGAGGCGGCGGGGCCGGTGCAGGCCGATGAGGCCCTGGAGATGGCGGCTACCGCCCACGCTCACGATCTGGCGGCGATGGACGCGCTCAGCCACACCGGCAGCGATGGCAGCGACTTCGTGGAGCGGGCCGAACGCGCCGGCTTTGAGGGGCAGCCCGTGGGCGAAAACATCGCCGCGACCTTTCGTCTTGGCGAGGCCCTGGTGCAGGGCTGGGTCGCGTCTGACGATCATTGCCGGGTGTTGATGAACCCCGACGCGCGCTTTATCGGCGTGGGGCTCTACGACACCGAGCCCGGCGCGCCTTTCTCGACCTACTGGGTGCAGGTCTTCGGGCACTGAGACCGGGCTCGAAGCGCTTTGGGAGCACCGGGCGCCGAGGTCATGTTCACAGCCGTTGTCCAACCTTTCCGGGCCCGGGTGAAGCGCCCGGAATCCCGAGATCACACGCCCATCGCCAGCGCGTCCCGCATGCCTGGGTTGCCCTGATCGCGAGGCGGATTACGCCTCTGTCGGCGCGCTCTCGGTGGACGCGCAGGCAAGCTCCACGCCGGCGGCCGAGCCCAGCACCCAGGGCAAGAGCAACGCCAGGGGGAGGAGCATGTTCTGGAAGATCGCCGGCCAGATCAGCCCCACCAGCTGGGCGAGCAACCCGAGGATCGCGAGCGCAGCGAGCGCGCGCCAGATCAGGCGCAGGCTCCGGCGGCTGCCCTTGCTACCAAACGCCACCCGCAGCGCAATGAGGGCCCCGAGCAGGGTGAGCGGGTTGGCCAGCAGGAGGTTGAGGTTCCAGTAGGTCACGGTGTGGTCGGTCATCGCGGCCATCACAAAGAGGCCGGTGCCCACAAGCCCGAAGACGCCGGAGAGCCCGCCCAACACCAGGCCAAAGACCACCCGGGGCGCGCGCCGCTCAGGGTGGCGCTGTGCCCGCCAGCCCAGCAGCGCGCTCAGCGCGCCAAGAAGCACGCCCACGCCCGCCCAGAAGGGCCAGTGCGTCGCCGGGGTCTCGGGCGTGGGCGCGCGGCTCGACTTGAACACCTGATGGGTGCGCAACGCCAGAGGCTGGGTGTTGCCCTCGGCGTCGATATACTCAAAGTCGAGCACCGCCTCCTCCAGCACCGCGGGCAAGAACATCGCGTCCCACACCGCAATGGGCCGGTCGATCTCGTTGTTCATCAAGAACATCAGGAGCCAGTCCATCGGCTTAAGGTGCTGCGAGTGGCGGCGGGTGTGCCCCCGCAACGTCAACGGATCGGCCTCATCAAAGGCCTCTTTGAACTGCCCTCCGACAGCGCGATCGATGATGTCACGCACCCGCGTGGCGCAGTTGTCGTCATAGTGGTGATAGAGGTACTCGCGGTTCTCCGGTCGCACGTTATCGGCCAGAAACGCCGCCACCTCCGCCCGAACCTCCGGCGCCAGGTTGAGCTCGATCACACGCACGTCACGGTCTTCGGCGATATAAAACTGGTAGGTCGGCGCCACCGGTGCGGGTGCCACCCAGAAGAGCAGCCGCCCCATCGCAAAGTTCATCAACATCCCGTCGCCAAACGAGAACATCCCGTAGTTGTAGAGGCGAGAGGTGTTGTAGCGGCGATCTTCGACAACCAGCGCGGTATGACCGAACCACTGCGGGATCTGATCGCCCGGGCTAAACGTCGCCAGGCTGATCACCAGATCTTCGGGCCGGCTCACCCCCTTGCCCCAGGGCGTGTTGTAGGCCTGCGCGTCACGCGCGCTTCCCAGAAGCGCCGTCGCCATCACCATCACCGCCAGCAGCGGCAACACCACCCTGTGCCACCTTGCGTGGCCCCATCGCGTCGGTCGACTCAAAACGAATACCCGAGGTTAAAGTGCAGGCTCCCAAAGCTCTCTCCGGGGCGGCGATCGAGCACCACACCGTAGTCAAAGAGCAGAGGGATCTGGTCAAAGATCACATAGCGCAGGCCCAGCCCGGCGCTCGTGCGCACCTGTGAGAGGGGCGCTTCATCGGGAAAGGCGTTGGCATAACACTGCGCGGAGCTGCGTCGACCGGCCTCATCGAAACAGTCGACGAGCAGCCCGGCGTCGAAGAACGTCGCCCCGTACACGCTCCATTCCTTGATCAGCGGATAGCGCAGCTCGGCGGTATAGCTCATCATCAGCTCGCCGCCCAGCGGCTGCTGACGCGCGCCCACCGGTCCGAGCACGTTGGTGGGGAAGCCGCGCACCGTCCCCACCCCACCCAGATAAAAGCGCTCGTCGGGGGGCACCAGGCTCTGGCGCTCGGCAAAAGGCACGATCTGCCCGAAGCGCAGCCCCTGCCCCAGCACAAAATCCCCCGCATCATCCAGGCTGAAGAACGCGCTGAGCGCCGCGGAGAGGCGCAGGTAGCTATCCCCGATCAGATCTTCGCCGTCCTGGCTGAGCGCGTCGCCGCTGACCAGCTCCGGCTTGACCTCCACATAATACCCGGAGCGCGGGTTGAGCGGGCTATCGCGGCGGTCGAAGTTGATCTCCGGCAACAACTTCGCGGTGGCGCGCCGCGGGGAGAAGATGCGCTCCCCGGCAATGCGCGGGTCGTTGGCCGTCCAGGTCGCGGCCTGCTTGGCCTCCACCCCGAAGGTCAGATAGAGGCGGTCGGCGATCTCTTCGAGCTCCTTGCGCAGCTCCAGCCTCAGCCCCCACTCCTCACGCAGCACCTGATCGTTGGTCACCCCGAGCAGGTCGAGCAGATAAAAAGGCGTGATCGTCAGAAAGAGCTTATCGATGCCGGTCTGGCTCTTTAAAAATCGCGGGTGGCTGTAGATGAGCTCTGCGCCAAAGAGGTAGTCCAGCCCCCGCTCCCCGGGCTCACCTTCGCCGGCGGCGCGCGCGAGCTGCGCAAGCTCCAGCGTGTCGACCGCCGAGATCAGCCGGGGCCGAAAACGCTGACCGGTCCCCAGAAGGTTGTTGTCGGTATACTGCGCCTCGCCCGTCAGCAGCAGCCGCCGGCTCTCACCGAGCAGGTCGCGCCCCTCAAGACCCACGCTGAACTCCACAAAACGCGCCCTGGACTCCTCCACGCTGATAATCAGCGCCGCCTCAATCTCATCGGCCCCCTCCTCGACATTCTCCAGGCCGATCGTCTCGATGCTCACCGAGTCAAAAAGCCCCAGCTGGCGCATGTTTCCCTGACCTTCGATGAGCTTTTGAACATCAAAACGATCCCCGGTGCTCAGCGGCAGCTCGCGGTAGATCACCGAGGAGCGCGTGCGGAAGTTCCCCTTGAGCAGCACCTCGCCAACGCGCACCCGGGGGCCTTCTTCAATGGTGTGCTGCACCCGCACCGCCTCGGCCATCACCCCGCCGGAAAATTCGCAGACCGGGCTGCGCTCCACGCGCTCACAGGCCAGCGCCGCGTTGACGCCCTCTCGCCACTCGCAGCGCCCACGCTCCAGCTCTGCAAAGCTCGTCGCGCGGCAGGTCTGCGGAAGCTGCGGCGCCTCACAGGGGACCTCCTCCCCGGTGAGCAACTGACAGGTCGTGGTGACCTTCGCCAGCGGATAGCCGATCGAGCCGTAATACTGCGAGATACGCGACTGATCGGCGCGCACCTGCATCGGCACAAAGGGATCCTGCGGCTTGACCGAGAGCATCGCCTCCAGGGTGCCCGCCGGAAGTGCGCGCGTCCCCTCAATGTCCACCCGATCGACCAGGGTCTGCGGGCCCTGACGCACTTCCACCCGCACCCGCATCCCCGCCCCCGAGTCATCGACCTCCAGAACAAAGAGTGGCGAGAGCGCCTGAAGGTAACCGCGCTGGCGCAGACGCTCCTCCAGCGCGCTCATGTCGGCCAGCAGGCGATCGGTCTGCAAAAACCCCGCGGTATCGAAGATGCCAAAGGCCTGGGTGCCGAACTCCGAGAGCAGCTCCGCCTCCGAGAAGGCCCGCGCCCCGTGAATGCGGACCTCGTTGATCTGCACCTGCGGCCCCTCCTCGATCTCAAAGCGCAGCGCGCGGTTGAGACGATCTTCGGCGATCTCCTCGCCCTGCACCCGCGCGAAGGGGTAGCCGCGCGTCTCATAGAGCTGGCGGATCGCGCTCTCGGCTGCCCGAATCTCATCGTCGTCAACGTAGCCCGACTCAAAAAAGGGCAGCTGGGCGGTGAGGGTGGCGTCATCAAAAAGTCGGCTACCTTCAAAGGTCAACGCCCAGAAGGGCCCCTCATCCATCTCGAAGAGCAGACGCACGCACCCCGAATCGCCGTACTCCTCGACCTGCTGACCGACCACCCGGGCGCGGAAGTAGCCCCGTCGGCGGTATTCGGCGATCAGCGCATCGCGCCCCTGTCGCACCGTCTCGGTGGTGTAGGTCGGCAGCAAGAGCGGCACGCGCCTGGAGAGCACGGAGACGTCGCTCAAGAGCAGGTCTTGAGCCTGGGCGGCGGTCATCCCCCGCACCCCGCGCAGACCGATCTCACAGATCGATCGCTCCTGACCGCGGGTCACCTCAAAGACCAGATCCACCAGGTGGCGCTCCCCCGCCACCGGGTTGACCTCCAGGCGCACCTCGGTGTCGTAGTAGCCCTCCCGCTCAAAGATCGCCGCCAGGCTCGCAAGCTGCGCCTGAGCCCGCTCCGCGCTCTCCAGAAAGACCTGCCCGGGGCGGTACATCAACACCTTCCGCAGCTCGGTCTCAAAGGGCGGGGGTTTGAGCCCCTCAAAGCCCACCCGACGAATCAGCACCGCGCCCTGCGCCTCCAGCGACACAAACACCGAGGCCCCCACACGCCGCCGCTCCACGGTGACCGCCGAGAAGAAACCGGTCTTGAGCAGCCGGCGCTCCGCCCGCTCAATCGCCTCCGGGCTGTAGGTCTGCCCCACATAGAGCCCGCTCAACTCCCGAAATCGATCCACGCCCAGCGGGCGCTGGCACAGCTCCAGATCGCAACGGAACGCCACGCGCCCGATCGGAAGCCCCTCAAACTCCTCATCGACCGCGCGCCGGGCCTCGCGCTCTTCGTAGATCTCGGTGAGCGGGTTGAGCGGGCTCACCGGCACCCCCACCCCACCCGGCGCGCCCCGCGAGCCCTCCGACGACGATGCCGGCGAAGGCTGAGACGAGTCGCCAGCGGCGGGCGGCCCCGCTCGCTCGTCACCCGCATCACCGCCCTGCGCATAAACCCGAGGCGCCGCCGCCAGGCATAGACCGCAGAAAAACACCCACAGCGCCACACGCCGCAAGCCCCCTCCCCATGCCTGTTCGCCAACTTCACTCACACCCGCTCCGGCCCACATCTGACGGCGAGGCGTCTGCCCCGACCACTCGCCATACTCACACCCTTTGCCCTGAACGCACTCAGTCCAGAGGCAGCCGGTAGCGCAACTTCAAGTCGATCAAAAACTGGTTGGTCTCGGTGCGGCTGCGCTCGCTGAGCTCGGTCGACCAGTGATCGCTTAAGCGATACTCCAGCTGATACTGCTGCCCGCCGGTCGCATCCGCAAAGCCCGTATCCAGCTGAAAACGCCAGGAGAGCCGCCGGGTCAGCGTATCGCCGATGCGCACCTGGGTGCGCTCGACCCCGGGCATGATCGTGAACTCCTCGACCTTGACCACATCCTGAATCTCCCGCTCCAGCCTCCCGAGCAAGGGCCCCAGCGCGATCTCCAGCGTCGGTCGGCTGGCGCTCGACGCGGTGAGCTGGTCGACGGTGCACCCGGTCAGCAGCAGGCTCAAAATATCACGCTGATCCGCATAGGGGTTGCTCTCCATCAGCAGATCCAGGTTATCGAGGTACCCGCGGATGTTCATGATGATGTGATAATACTCCTGACCGGTGGCGTCGAGGTTGGAGCTCAGCGTCATATTTGAGCTGAGCTCATCGAGAAAGTCCGACTCCCGGCAGGTGTTGCGCACATCGGCCCCGGCCACAATGTCGAGGTAGGGGTTACCCACATCATCATCAAAGCGCACCGTCCCCGAACGCACCTCAAACGACTCCCCCTGAAACGCAACCTCCCCGTCGATCACATCGACCGTGCCGCTGATACGCGGGGCCACCAGCGTGTCGCGCACCCTTAAGTCGAAGCGAAATTCCAGATCGAGCTCCAGCCGCTCCACAAGGCTCTGCAGCCGGAAGCCGTCGCGAGCGCGCACGTTCATATCAAAGCGCACATCGTTGAGCGCCGGGATCATCTCAAAGAGGCCCTGCTCATAGCGCTGCGCCCGCCGGTTAAACGCCCCCAGCACTCGCCCGGCCAGCTGTTGCTCCACAATGCGCACCTGCTGGGTGTAGAGCCCGTCGAGGATGTTTAAATCGCCGGTCACAAACCAGGTCTCCCAGCGCTGCCAGTCGGTGGCCTGCATGCGCAGGTTGGTATCGAAGGCCAGCTGCATCATCTCCGGGATGCGGTAGCTCATATTATGGCTCCACATCTGCAGATCGAGGGTGCGCGGCTGGTTGGCGAGGTACCCGATGGTGCCCGCCACCCGCGTCTGCCCGCCGATGACCACTCCGGCCAGCGGTTTGTCGCGCGGGATCTCGATGCCCTGATCGCTAAAGATCATCCGACCGCCCTGCAACGCGATGGGCTCGGGCAAAAAACGCACATCCCAATCGCTCGGACCGAAGTCGATCACCCCCTCGGCCAGCACATTCTCCGGCGGACCGCTCACCCGCATATCCATCTGGGCGCTGCCGGTGGCCTCCACAAAGAAGTCCGGAAAATACTCCGGAAAGCCCGCCCGCACGCTCTCTAAGAGCCCCAGGTCAACCTCCCCCTCCACCCGCACATCGAGCAGCTGCGGGTCGAGCAACACCCCGCCGGTGAGGTTGAAGTAGCGCCCCCCGCTCCCCAGCGTGGCCTGCTGAAACTGAATCAGCTCCCCGTTATTATACCCCACCGCCACCGGGCCCCGGTTGGTGATGGTGCGCCCGCGGCTCTCAACCTGAAGTTGCGTCAGGTAGAAGAGCGCCTGATAGCGCGAGAAGTCCCGCTCTATAAAGACCTCGCTGACCCCGGTGGCCTGCGCCTCATCGAGCATCGCGTTGTCACGAAGCTCGGGCATAAAGGCCATCAGGTTGAGCTCCTCCATGCCCACCTGGGCGTAATAGGGCGACTCCCCGTCCAGCGGAAGCTCCATCGAGACCGACACCCAGGGCAGCAGCCCCCCGGCCAGATGCACAACGCCATTGAGGGTGTGAATCGCTGCGGCCACGTCCCCGTAAACCCGCCCGTCCAGCGCAAGATCTCGGACCTCGGCCCCCCCCGAGAAGATCGGCGCCTCAGTGGTGCCTTTCCCCTTGAGATGAAAGCGCGCCTGACCGCTGAGGGCCATCGGTAGCCCCTGCAGCTCGCGCACCTGCCCGAGCTCCATCGACTGCCCCTCAAGCTCCATATCGAGCAGGCCGTCGTAATCATAGCGCCCCTCAAAGCTGAGCCGACCCGCCGGCCCGAAGTTCGCCCAGCTCCGCGTAAGCTCCACCCCCTGCGGGCTGAACGCTCCGCGAGCGCGCGCGCGCTCCAGCATCTGCCCGCGCAACGATCCCCCCTCCCAGCGCGCGTCGAAGTTGCCGGCAAACCCCTGCAACGCCCCGCCCAGCTCCACCTCCGCGTCAAGCTTGCCGGTGGCCATCAGCTCCGGGTGAATCTCGCCGCTGATCAGCGCCAGTTCTAACCCCCGCACCTCCACATCCAGATCGACCGGCTGACGCGCCCGCTGCTCAAAGGTCGGCCAGGGCGGCGGTGCCCCCGGCTCGGGCGGTCCTGCCATCCACCCCACCCTGCCGGTGGCCCGCAGGTTGCCAAAGTTCGAGTCGAACTCCCCGCGGGTGATGATCACGTCGCCCTCGTCGAGCTTCAAATCGAGCGCCAGGCGCTCGCCACGCAACGTGTTGGTCGCGTCCAGCCGCCAGCCCGGCTCCTCCATGCGCAGCTCCAGCTCAAGCTCCGGGCTGCCCACAAAGCCCGCCATCGTCATAGCGATCGACGCCGGCCCGCTCAGCCCACCCATCCCGTAATAGTCGGCGTAGGGCGCCATATCGGCCAGCGTCCCCCAGAAGCGCGGCGGCCGCGCGTAATCCGCCAGGCGCATCGAGGCGATATCCTGGATGTATCCGCGCATCTGCAGCCGATCGCCGCCCGAGCGCACCCGCGCATAGGGCACCCCCACCCGCCACGGGTCCAGCCAGACCTGACTGCCCCGCTCCATCACAAGCTCCTGATTGGGAAAGAGCAGATCGTTGTCCCGCACCAGCCGCACCTGACTCGCCACCTCCACCTGCAAAAAGCGGCTGTGCGCGGCGTGCAAGAGCGCATACGGCCGCTCCGGGTCAAACTCCGAGCCCACCGGAAGCTCGCCGGTGAGCATCGCCTCCCCGCTCATCTTCCCGTGCAAAAAGGGCTGGTCCTGCTTGAGATCCAGCGCCACCAGCGCCGGATCCACATCCTGCATGCGCGCGTACGCCCCGAAACGCTGCTCCAGAATGTTGAAAAACGCCTCATAAACCTCCAGCTCCCCCTCATAAAATGACGCCCTCAGATCGCTGGTGGTCACAAAGCGGTTGTTCAACTCCAGACGCCCCTCCACGTCCTCAAAGAAGAGCCCGTTGCCCTCGAGCACCGCCGCCTTGACCTGCCCGTGCCCGCGGATCTCCTCGCGGCTCCCGGTCACCTCCAGATCCAATCGCTCGATGTCAAAGTGCAGGTTGTCCTGCAAAAAATAATGCAGCAGCGGGCTGTGATAGGGCGCCGAGAGCTGCCCCCAGGCGTCGTAGAACATCCCCCCGCCGCCGGCCTTCTCCTCATCCGGAAAGGACATCGTGCCCCCGAAACGAAGGCCAAACCCCTCGATATCGGCGATGACCTCCTCGACCGCAAAGCCCTGGTTGGCCCACTGCCAGCCCCGCAGCGAGAAGTCGCGAACCTCAAACCTCCAGTCACCGCGCTCCTCATCAAAGCGGAAGAGCTCCGGCTTAAAACGAAAATCAGCCCGGGCGATATCCAGCGCGTCGACGTTGATGAGCACCGTCTCCGGCTCCACATACACGCTGCCCCCGTCGATCACGATATCGGGCACCCGGAAGTCGAAGCGCGTCTCGGCAAACTCAAAATCCGCATCCTGAAGATGCACCCGCGAAAAGCCCACCGAGAGCGGCGCACCCTTCTCTTCGTTATCCTCGCGCTTATCGACCCCGAGCGCGCGCAGGATGTTCAGCTCGCCATCCTCATTGAAATACAAGCCCACGCGGGGCTCGCGAACATAGGCCTCTTCAAACTCCAGCCGCCCCCCCAGCAGCATCACCGCGCTGAGGTCCGCGTAGAGCTCCGGGGCCTCGATCACCGGCTCGCGATCCGGCGTGAGCATCCGCGCCTCATACCCCCGCACCCGGGTCAGGCTCGGGCCCAGCCGGGCATACTCGAACTCAATGTGGCCGCCGAGCGTCCGGTGCAGCTGCCCCTCCACCAGCCGCCATGCCGCCGGCTGGTTCGCCCCGAAGTACACCAGCGCCCAAAGGCTCATCAGCATGAGCGCAGGCAGAAAGAAGACCAGCGGGATCTTCACGTAACTTCGGTAGACCCGAAACTGAATGTCGTCGAGAAGTGCCATCGTCGCTCAACTGCCAGGCCGTCGTTGTCGGCCCCTCATTGCGGCGAACCCCGGGCCGCCCTCCAGGGCCTCCCGTGCCGAACGCGCGCCACTCTAACACCATTGCGCCCGCGCTCCGAGCGCAGCCCGCCAACGCTCCCCCCGGCCACGCTGCGCCGACCTCCGCCGCGCTGTAGGCGCACGCTGACGCCGACCGCGACGACGTCGAGAAGAGCGTCGAGAGAGTCCGCTCCCTTATGGACGTCGCCACGCGCCGATTTCATCAAACGCCATCGCATACGCAGGCGCGCACCCGCAACGCCGGCCCACCGAAATCGCGTCGCCCGCCACGCCCTCGCATTGCCCCATCGCTGCATCACCAGCGTGGTTGACACATCCGAGAGCCCCGGCTTACCTTCGGCTAGAGTTTTTCCACACCCGCAACCCCCTGAGGCAGTCGACGCGCATGGCTGAGAACAAGAAGCGACGGCGCACCGCAAACAAACGCGGCGCCCGCAAAGGGCTTCGTCGGAGCAAGACGATCGCCCTCAAGAAGCTCTCGGAGGCCGAACGCCAGGAGATCGCCGAGGTCTTCGAATCGATCGAGAGCAAGCGCCCCGCCCATCGCGACCAATGCCGCATGGCCGAGCGCCCCTGCCCCTATGTCTCCTGCAAGTATCACCTCTACCTCGACGTCAACCCGCACACGGGCTCGATCAAGCTGAACTTCCCGGGCCTGGAAGTCTGGGAGCTCTCCGAGACCTGCGCGCTGGACGTGGCCGACCGCGGCGGCATCACCCTGGAAGAGGTCGGCGAGCTGCTCAACCTCACCCGCGAACGCATCCGCCAGGTCGAGGCCACCGGACTGGAAAAGCTGCGCGACGAGTACGACGACTGAGCGTCGACAACCTTCAACACGCAAAAAAGCGCGCCCCGCCGGGGCGCGCTTTTTTCGTTTCGAACGACGGGATGCGCTTCAACCCCACGCACAAACGCATCGCCCTCTCAGAACCGCGGCAGGGTGCGCAACCACCCCTCTCCCGGGCCGGTCTGCCCCTCATCATCGCGCCCAAAACACAACAGGTCGCCCCCCTGCGTCACCACACAGCTATGGGTGGTGCCCACGCTCACCGCCGCAAAGCCCGTCACGCCCAGCGCAACCTCACGCGGCGCCTCGGCTTTGCCCCCGCCCTCACTGACCTGCCGCTGATCATTGGCGCCCCAGCACTCCAGCTGCGCGCGGTCCCCGGTGATCGCGCAGCCATGATGGGTGCCCACGGCCAGCGCCGCATAGCGAGAGGCTGTGTCCGCCAGCTGCGGCGCGCCCTGGTCGTTTCCATCCCCGCTGGCGAGCTCCCCGTTGGAGTTGATCCCCCAGCAATACAACTCACCGTCGGCGGTCAACCCGCAGAAGTGGCGCTCGCCACCCGCCATCACCTCAAAACGCACCTCCGTGGCCAGCGCGACCGGCGAAGTCACGATGTTGCCGACGTCCTCTCGAAACGCAAGCTTCATCACGTCCTGACTTCCCCAGCAGGCCACCTCCCCTGTGTCGCGCTGCGCGCAGGTCATCGCATGCGCGGTGGCCACCCGCTCCGCCGAAAACGAGGCGTCGCCCACCGGCGTCGGCGTATCAATAGCGTCGCCCGGCGCCTGCCCGATCTGCCCTTCATCGTTGGCCCCCCAACACATCACGCCCTGCGAGCTCGCCACCACGCCGCAGGTGTAGGCCGCGCTCGCATCCAACATCTCCAGCATCACGTCCTCCTCGTCGGTGGGCGCACGCCGCACAAGCCGGGTAGGCACGGGCACCCGCGCTGTCTCCTGCGTGCGGGCCACGCCGGCCTGTCCCGCGCCGTTTCCACCCCAGCAGTACGTCTCCCCGGCGGTGCTCAGCCCGCACACAAAATTCAGTCCGGCACTGAGCGTCTCGAATCGAAGCTCGCCCTGCACCGCCCGGGGCTCCGCGCGCCCCTCCAGGGTGCCATCGCCGAGCTGCCCGCGCGTGTTCACCCCCCAGCAATACGCCTCCCCGACCTCGGAGAGCCCGCAGCTAAACGCACCGCCCGCAGCCACATCCTTCCACGCAAAGTACACCTCGATGGCGAGCTCCGCCTCAACATCAACGACCTGCGCGCGCAGCGTGGCCTGACCGCTGGCCACGCCGTAAACTCGCCCCGATGCATCGACGCTCATAACCGTCGGATCACTCGACGAAAACTCGACCTCCCGCGGCGCGGTCTCATCACCGTTCGCATCCATAAATGTGACCTCGACCTCCCGCCCCTCACCCACATGCACCCGCGCCGGATCCAGGCTCAACGCCATCGCCGCCAGCGGCGCCGCCACCTGCACGCGAGCCTCAGCACGAGCGCTCCCATCCTCCAACTCAGCCGTGATCTCAGCCTCCCCGAAGCGCAACGCCTCCACCTGGCCCGACGCATCCACCGCGACCGCATCCGACGAGCTCGTCCACCGAAGGGCCTCTTCCACCTCACGCTCACCTGACGCATCCAGCCAGAACGCCTCCAGCGTCGCGCGCTCCCCGACCTCCAACACAACCTCCGCCGGCCGAAGCATCAACCGCTCCTCATCCGGACAAAGCCCGCAGTCCACCTCCCCACCACACCCATCGTCAAAGAGCCCACAGCCGCCGACGGCCTCACAATCAATCGTCTGCGTCTCACAGACGCCGGCGTCCGCATCGACCCGGGGCTGGAATAGGTCGGGATCTTCGATACATCCACCCAGTAGCAGCATCCCCACAAAACATACCTTCACCCACCACCCGGCTCGCCATCGCATACACACCTCGCTGCAGCTCCTCATCGCCTGCGCCGACGCGATAGCGCGGGCGCAAACATCTTCGCGTTGCAAAGGTTAACACAGGTCGAATGCCCTCAACACAAGCCCCACACACTCCCCTCCACACCATCGACGCTCTCTTTCTCGATGTGCAGACCACCGGCGGCTCCCCGCCCGGAGCGCAACCGCTGGAGCTCGCCATGCAACAGGGGCTCTCCAGCCAGCCTTCAAACATCGCCTTCGCGCTCGCTGAAGATGCCTCACTGACACGGCACGTCCGCAGGATGCACAACCTGGATCAGCCTCGCGACCACGCCCTCCCACCGGAGCTCGCCTGGCAGAAGTTCGCCTCCGTGCTGGCGCCGCAGCCCATCCTCATCGCCCACTACGCGCGCTTCGAGCGCCGCTTCGTCGAGCACGCCCTCCCCGACCTGGAGGCCCGCTGGGTGTGCACCCATGCCATCGCGCGGCGCCTCCTCCCGCAGATCCCCCGCGCCGGCCTCACCGCCATCGCGGGCTACTTCGGACACCGCTTAAGCGCCAAACACAGCGCCGCAAGCCACCTGGAGGCCACGCTTTTTGTCTGGCGCCACCTCGTCGCGTTGCTTCACGACCAACACGGCGTCACCACCCTCGAAGAGCTCGATCGCTGGCTCAGCGCGCCGTCAACGCCCCCCGCGGCCGATACGCGGGCGTCGCGCTACGCCATCGACCGTGAGCACCGCCTGAGCCTCCCCTCAAGCCCGGGCGTGTACCACTTTTACGACCGCGCCGATCATCTCCTCTATATCGGCAAAGCCACCGACCTTCGCGCGCGGGTCAACTCCTACTTCCGCACCCGCCGCGGCCTCAGTGAGACTCGCAAAGAGCTCGTCTCCCAGGTCGCCCGGGTCGAGACGCACCCTCACGCCACCGCGTTAGAAGCCGCCCTGGCCGAGGTTGACGCGATCAAACACTTCGCGCCGCCCTACAACCAGGCGCTCCTCCCTCGCGAGCGCCCCGCGCGCTACCTCAACCGCAACGCGCACATCGGCGAGCACCTCTCGCAGCACCATCGCTTCGGTCCGCTCTTCTCACTTCGCGCCCTCCACGAAGCCCTCGCCATCTGGACGCTGGAGGAGCCCTGGCCCGCCGACGCGGCCGCCCAGGCCCGCGCGCGCTTCGCGCGCGATCACCGCCTCACGACGCACACCTTCGGCCCGCTCAGCGCCTGGCTCCGCGCCGGCGCCTCACTCTGGCCACCTCCCGAACCCGAACCCGACCTCGACGATACCAACGACGAGCCTGAAGACACTCCCGCACATCCAGACACCGACGCCGCCCCCCTCGACGAAGACGCCATCTACCGCCGCCTGCAATCCTGCGCGCGTCGGCTAAGCTGGCAGGTTCGCCGCGCACGCATCTTAAGCCAGCTCACCGACGCCCGGCTGGTCTGGACCCCGCCGGCGCAACCCGACACCCTGCGCACCATCGAGCTCCGAGAGGCCCGCATCACACACCGCGACACTCTGGCGCTCTCGGCCGACCTCCCCTCCTCTCCCCTCCCCACACGCCCCTGGCTTGAGCGCCTCGCCATGCTCGACGGCCCCACCCACGACCGCCTGCGCGTACTCGCCACCGAACTCCGACGCCTCATCGCCGACGCCCCGCGCCTTCAACTGCACACCCCCTCCGGCGTGTACGAGCGCGAGGCCCTGCGCGAGATCTGGACCCTCTTCTGACGCTCCGCCCTCGCCACAACCGACCTCTCCTCCCCAATTTCTGGCGCACTCGCCACGCAGCGCGTACAACCAGCACATGTTCGCCAACTCCACGGTGGCCCTCACGCAGCGCCTCGCCACCGAGGCCTGCGCGACTCCACCACGCTCGTTCACACCGACGGACCTCCCAGGCCCGCCCATGGCCAACTTCTCGCCAAGACTTCGCATCGCGCTCCCCGCGGTCGCCCTCCTGCTCGCGGCCATGGCCGCCGTCTTGCTCTGGCCTCAAAAGGTCGATCCTCCCCTCGACACCACCGTCGAACTTCCCGATCCCCCCCTCGACCAGGCCCCGCGCTGGTCGCTGAACGACAACGCGCCAACCTTGCAATGGAAGCTCGATTCCACCGCCACGCTCCGCCTCCCCGACGGCTCCACCTTCGCCCCCACCCCGGCCCCCACCCCCCATCACTGGGACGCCCAACACCTCGCCCACCAGGGCTGGACCGCGCTGGCAGCACACGCCGACAACGGCGACCAGGCCACCTGGTGGTTCACCGAAGGCGCTCCCTACGCCATCCTCGATCTTCAGGCCGACCTCAGCCGCGGCGACTGGTCGATTCAACTTCCCGATCTGCCCATTCGCGCCTACCCCGCCGATCTTCTCGGCAGCACCAACGCCCTCGAAGATCTCACGGAAACACCCCTCATCGCGCTCACACTGCAGAGCGAAGCCGGCCCCCTGAGCCTCACACTTAGCGGACCGGCCCTGGCTCGGCTCGATACCTCCACCACCCCGCCCCGTCTGCGTCTTAACCCGCTGCCCACCCGCTGTGAAAGTCTGGTGAGCGCCCCCTCCCGCCTGCGCCTGACCCTGCATTTCGGCGACGCACCGCTGCCCCTGGCGGTCGCCGCTCCCTCGGGCGCGACCTCACAGCTGATCCCCTTCTTTGCCGAGCCCCCCGACCAGGGCGGCGACCCCTGGGAGGAAGGCCGCTCCCGCGACGCCCGAGAGCTCGCCAGACGCATCCGCGCGCTGATCTTCGGCCACTCCAACCCCGACGATCCTCGCTACGGCAACGGCGGCCTCCTTCAGCAAAACATCGGCGCGAGCTTCCTAATCCCCGAGGCCTGGTGGAGCTCCACGCCCATCACCGAGCTCCGAGAAGACCTCGAGCAGACGCCCTACGAACTCATTCTGGCGACCGCAACCCCCGAAAGCGCGCCAGCCGGCCCCAACCTCTACACAGACGCCCCTCTGGAGTGCGCCACGCTTAACGAGCGCGCCTTTGTTACCGGTCCCCCTATCACCGACGCCCCGACGTACTCGCTGGGCTCCTGGTTGCCCCAGACCCCGCAACTCAACGCCATCGCGCCGACGCGCGACGCCATCCTCGAACACCTTCTCCCCGAAGACGCGACCCACGGAGCCTTACGCCCCGGCCGCCTCACCCTGGCCCACTTCCCCCTGGTCGCCTCGCGCAACCCCCTGGTCGAGAGCTTCGACCACACCCTGCTCGTCCCCGAGCGTAATGGGCACTGGACCCTTCACGAAGACCTCGCTCGCGCGCTCATCGCCTTCGAGTTCCGCGAAGACCGACCGACCCTCGCCCTGACCTCCCTCGCCACGCGGGCCACCTCTCAAGATCTCGACCGGCAGCCGGCGCTCTGGCGACCCGATGGCACGCTCAGTGAGAGCACGCGCCTGCTGCTGACGCCCGACGCGACGCTTCCCCCAACAGCGTCCGACCTGACACCTCCCACATCACTGCGCTGGCTAGTCTCACCTCAGAGATGAAGGCGCTGGCCCGGCGGCGGCCCCATCGCCTCGAGCTCGCTGAACGTCGCCCGCCTTACCTCGACGATCTCCCCCTCAAAGGTCAGCTCCTTTCCGGCCAGCGGATGATTGCCATCCACGACGACCTCCTCGGCGCCGACTTCCTTGATGCAAAACATCACCGCGCCCGCAGCGATCCCTAACCCGTGGTCATCGATCCCCAGCTCCAGCCGCGCCCCCTCTACGAGCATCACATCCGCCGGGAATCGCCAGCGCGCCACCCGCTGACACAGACGCTCATCATAGGGCCCAAACGCCTGCGCCGAACTCAACGTCACGCAAAAGCGCTCCCCGCAGTGCAGTCCACTGAGCGAGCGCTCTAACGCCGGCAAGATCTGTTCATACCCGTGAATATAATAGCGCGGTTGAAACCGGCTGACCTCCTCGACCAGCTCGCCGCGCCCGTCACGGACCTTATAGGCCAACCCCACACGACAATCCCTGCCTACCCGCATCTTGGACCTCGAACGCTACGGATGCCCGTCCCCAGCGCTCGTCTCAGGCCGACTCCGGCGCCGCGATCTCCGCGCGTACGCTCTCAATCACCTGCTTCGACCAGCTGTCCTGCGGACCCGACAACGACTCCTCAAGCGCCTGGCGCGCCTCCTCCTCACGCCCCTCCGCCGCCAGAAGCCACGCGCGCAACGCCGCCAATTCACTCCTACGCGCTGGAATCTCGTCGCCAACTCGCTTCTCGACAAGCGCGAGCATCGCCAGCGCATCGCTGCGCTCAGCCGCCTTCCCCGAAAACTCCACCATCGCCAGAGTTCGCGTAAGCCCGGCCCGAGGGTGCCCCGGGTCGGCCCACAACGAGCGCGTCATCTCGTCTTCATACCCCTTCATATCCCCCTGACGCAGCGCCAACTCCGCACGACACGCCCGCAGCGCCGCCTGACGATGCCCCTTGCCCAGATCCTCACCAAGCTGCCCGAACTGCTCGAGCACCGCCTCGTGATCGCCCTCCCGCAACGCCACCTCAATCAACCACCGCCTTAGCTCCGCCTCATAATAACCCGGCGCAAACCTCACCCCGCCAAGAAGCACCTCGCGCGCCTCCGCGTAACGCCCCTGCCTGACCAGAGCTCGCGCCCACACCCCCCGTTGGTTCGCCGCCTCCCTGCGACTCCGCACCATCGAGGGCCGCGCGCGACGACTCGCATAGCGCTCGGCGGCCTCAACCTCCCCCCGGCCCAGCAAAAAATGCCCCACATGAACGCGTAACAAAAGATGGGCCAGCAAGAACACATAAGGCACCAGCATCAGCCCCATTGCCTTCGGCCGAAAATACTCCGACCAGAGCTCCCACCCCGGCTGCGCCGAGAGCCACGCCCCCACCAGGTACGTCAACGCAAGTCCCAACCCCACCCCGCCCAACACCGACACCATCGCTGGATACAAACGCGTCCACACCCTCTCGACCTCGCTCAAAAGATCAAACCCCGCAACCGCTCACCACCATCAAGCGCGATCAACGACCCGGTCAAAAACGCCCCGGCCTCCGAGGCCAGAAACATCACCACGCCCACCACATCCTCCGGCGTCGCAAAGCGCCCCAGCGGAATCCCCGCCTCCACACGCTCCACCAGCGCCTCGTCCGTCCACAGACGCTCATCACTGCCTTCGGTCCGCACAGGACCGGGACACACCGCGTTCACACGGATCCCCGCCCCGCCCCACTCCACCGCCAGCGTCTGCGTCAGACTGTTGATCCCCGCCTTACTCGCCCCGGAGTGCGCCATCAGCGGAGAGCCCCCCTCCGCATTGGTCGCACTGAGATTGATAATGCTTCCCCCCTTGCCCTCGTCCAGCCAGCGCGTCCCCACCGCCTGACTCATCAAGAAAGTCCCCACCAGGTTGATGTCCAGCACCGCCTTGAACCCACGCGCGTTCATCGCCACCGCCGGACTCACGAAGTTCCCTCCGGCGTTGTTCACCAGCACATCAACCGCCCCTGACTCCTTCCACACAAGGCCTACGACCTCGTCAACCCGCGCCTCATCCCGCACATCGAGGGTGTACATCCGCGCACGCCCTCCCCGCTCCTCGATCGCTTCGACCACGGCCAGGAGCGGAGCCTCCCGTCGAGCAGCCACCACCACCGTCGCCCCCAACGCACCAAACGCCAGCGCCAACGCCCGACCGATGCCGGTCCCCCCGCCGGTGATCAACACCACCTTCCCCTCAAAGAGACCCGCTCGGAACACGCTCATCGGCACCGCCCCCACATACGTCGCGTTAACAGTTGGCAAGAAAACACTTCGACTCCGAAGCCTTGCTCACGCTCTCCGCGATACTCTCCGTAAGATACTCCACCGATCCGAGAAGATCCTTATCCACGCCCACCGGATCCAGGACCTCTTCCCACGCAAACTGATGCTCCTCCGCACAGCCCGACCACAACGAGTAACCCCAGCGGTCCGGCGAGTACCCCCGCCACAACGCCACGTAGAGGTGCTCCGACTCACAGAAGAGGTGGTTATTGGGATCTTCCAGACCGCGATCCACAAAGACCTGCGAGCTGAAGCTCAACTTCTCATGCTCGGTGAACTTCTCGGCCAGCGAGTGCGCAATAGCTTCAAACACCTCCGGCGCCATCGGACCCGGTTCGGGCTGCTTCATGCCCACGTCCTGAAACGTCACCGTGCGAAACACAAAGTCGCCGCCCGTAAGCGTCAGGTAGTAGGGCGAGTAGTAATGCTTGCGCTCCTCAACCTCACCCGAAGTCGCAGCCCCCATCTCCTCCTCGGGCTCCGCCTCAACTCCCAGCGCCTGCGCCTCAACGCCGGGCACGCCTGGATCAGCAGCGGGCTCCCCCTTGCATCCCACAAACGTCGCCAGCGCGGCAAACACCACCAGCCCCGCACACAATCCGTCATGTCGTCTTGAATCTCGTTTCAAACCTGTCTCCCTGCGCCCCACCTCGGACGCCCTTCATTCCATCCGAGCGCCGACGCCTCATAAATGATCGAGGATTCGATACCCGGTAGCTTTCATCTCGGCGCGCAGCTCTTCGATATGCTCGACACCGCGCGTCTCCAACTTTAGCTCCACATTGGTCATACCTAAAGGGGCCCCGTCGGCGAAGGTGCGATTATGGTGGATCTCAAGCACGTTCGCTCGGAGCTGCGCAATCTTGCTGAGCACCTGCGCAAGCGCCCCCGGCGTATCGGCCAACTGCAAGTCCAGCCGATATATTCTCCCCGACGCCGCAAGCCCCCTCTCAATAATACGCGCGATCACGTTCACATCGATGTTCCCACCGCTGATAATCGCGCACACCCGACGCCCCTCCACATTCTCGATCTTGCCGGCAGTCAGCGCGGCAATCGTCGCTGCCGCTGCCCCCTCCACCACCATCTTCTCCTGCTCCAAGAGCACGAGAATCGCGCTCGCGACCTCCTCCTCACTCACCGTCACCACATCGTCCAGATAATGGGAGAGCGTCGCAAACGCCAGATCCCCGACCCGCCGCACCGCGATCCCGTCACAGATCGTCGTCGCCGCCGGAAGCTCCACAACCTCCCGCTGCACCATCGATGCCGTCATGCCGGCGAGCACCTCCGCCTCCACGCCGATTACCCGAACCTTGGGATTGGTCTCCTTGATCGCAATCGCAATCCCCGAGGCCAGCCCCCCTCCACCGATTGGCACCACCACCGTGTCGATATAAGGATTCTGCTCCAGGAGCTCCAGGCCGACAGTCCCCTGGCCGGCAATGATCGCCGGATCATCAAAAGGATGAATAAAGATGCGCCCCTCCGCCTCGGCCAGCTCCATCGCGTGCGCAAACGCCGCGTCGAAGTTCGTGCCATGAAGCACCACGCGCCCCCCGAACCCCCGGGTACGAGAGATCTTCACCAGCGGGGTCCCCTCCGGCATTACAATCTTCGAATCGATGCCGAACATCGCCGCATAAAGCGCCACTGCCTGCGCATGATTGCCGGCTGACGCTGCGATGATCCCCCGCTTTTTCTCGTCGTCACTCAGCTGCAAGAGCTTATTGCACGCGCCACGCTCCTTAAAACTTCCGGTACGCAGCATGTTCTCAAGCTTCAGGTAAAGTTTGCACCCGAACTGCGCGCTGAAGGCCTCACTATGTGCGCACGGGGAGCTCGGGATGTAGCTTCGCACGCGCGCGCGCGCCGCCTCCACCTCCGAAAAACTCACCAGTGCCCCGCCCCCCGTAGCCTCGTCACCCATCTTCCGCTCCTGCGATTAAGACACGCCGCCTCCGACCTTCCCTCGGCCGAAGCATACTCAGCTCGATGCCCCCCGGCCAGCCAGGATCGTTGACGCAGCGCGCCAGGCAACACGCATCCTCTCCCTCCTTCTCTTCTCCAAACACAAAAAAACCCGCCCCGCTCTACTCACGTAGAACGGGGCGGGTTTTTTTAAATAAAGGGTTGGCAGCGACCTACTCTCCCACGACCTCTCGGTCGCAGTACCATCGGCGCTGGAGAGCTTAACTTCCGAGTTCGAGATGGGATCGGGTGGACCCTCTCCGCTCT
>NZ_VOSL01000134.1 GCF_007997005.1 Lujinxingia vulgaris
CGCGCTCGTGCAGGCCACCGGGCGCTGCGTCACCGCCCGCCTCACGCCCGGCCAACGCGCCTACCGCGTTGAGGGCGCCGACCTCGCCACCGAGCTCGCCCTGCCCCGCGCCGCGCTCGTTGCGCTTGAGCTCCCCACCGACGCCGATGTCCTCCACGAACTTTCCCTCGACGTGAGCGCGCTCTACGAGGGCGGGCAGAAGCTCGGTCTGGGCTCCTCGGCCGCCTCCACCGTGGCCATCATCAAAGCGCTGGCCCCCGACCGCTCACCAGCGCAGATCTTTGAGCTCGCCCACCGCGCCCACCGCGCGCTCCAGGGCGGCCGAGGAAGCGGCGCCGACGTGGCCTCCAGCGCGTTTGGCGGCACCATCGCCTACCGCCTGACCACCTCCTCGCTGCCGGCCCCGGCCGATCTTCTGACCCGGGATCTCCAGCCGCGCGATGGTGAGGCGCACATCGCTGACGCGGCGATCCTCGCCGCGCTTCAGCTCCCCGCCGACCTCAAACTTCGCGCGGTCTGGACCGGCGAGCCCGCCTCATCGGTCTCCTTCATCAGAGGTCTGACGGCCGCATGGAATCAGGACTTCGAGGCGGTCGCCTCGACCTTGCAAGCGCTCGGCCGCCAGGCCGAGCGCGCCCTCGACGCCTGCCTCACCAACGACACCGCGCTCTGGCTCGACGCCTTCGCGCAAGCCGATCAGGGCATGGAGCGCCTGGGCGAGACCTGCGACCTGCCGATCATCACGCCCGCCCATCGCCGCCTTCGCGAGCACGCCCGGGAACACCGCGCCCTCGTCAAACCCTCCGGTGCCGGCGGAGGCGACTTTTCGCTGGTCGCCTGGCACCGCTCCCAGCCCGCGCCGACCGCCCTCTTTGAAGACGCGATCACGCTCGATCTTCACTGACCCAGGGTCCGCCCGACACTTGACCCACGGTCACCTGACACCCGCGCCAACGCTGAACCTCTCGCAACCGACGGTCAGCTTCCGACCATAAAAAAACCGCCGGCTCGCGCCGGCGGTTTTTTCGTTCAGACGATCGTCGGGGCGAAGCCTCGCCACACCCCGCCGGACCCGATTAGTGGTCGGTGAACATCGCGCGCAGGTACTCGCGCTTCATCGTCGCGATGTTGTCGAGCGAGATCTCTTTGGGGCAGGCCGCCTCGCACTCACCGATGTTCGAGCAGTTACCAAAGCCTTCGGCGTCCATCTGGTCGACCATCGCGCGCACGCGACGACCGCGCTCGGGCGCACCCTGAGGCATCAGCGCCAGCTGGGTGACCTTGGCACCGGTGAAGAGCGAGGCCGAAGCGTTGGGGCAGGCCGCCACGCAGGCGCCGCAACCAATGCAGGCCGCCGCGTCGAACGCGCGGTCGGAAAGATCTTTGCCGATCTTCACGGCGTTGGCGTCGGGCTTCGGGCCGGTGTTGACCGACACGTAGCCACCGGCGGCGATGATGCGGTCAAACGCGCCGCGATCGACCACCAGGTCGCGAATCACCGGGAAGGCCTCGGCGCGCCACGGCTCGATGACGATCGTCTCGCCATCGCGGAAGCTGCGCATATGCAGCTGGCACACCGTGGTGCCTCGCTCCAGACCGTGGGCCTGACCGTTGACCACGCACCCGCAGGTGCCGCAGATGCCCTCGCGGCAGTCGCTGTCAAACTCAATGGGCATCTCCCCCTTCTTGATGAGGTCTTCGTTGACCACATCGAGCATCTCCAGAAAGGACATATGGGGGTTCACCTCGGCGGAGTAGGACTCAAAGCGCCCTTCACTCTCCGGGCCGGCCTGTCTCCACACCTTCAGGTGTACGTTCATCGTCTCGTCGTGCATGGTTACTCCTTGCTGCGCATCTTCAGCGCTGATGGGCCTTCTGCCCGGCCAGCTCGGCGGCGCTATACGGCCTAACGAGCTGGCGAGGACTGCCGCCTGCCGACTTATTTGTAGCTGCGCGTGCTCAGCTCCACATTTTCAAACTCAAGGGGCTCTTTGATCAGCTCGGGCTCTCCGGCCTCCTTGAACGCCCAGGCCGCCACGTAGCAGAAGTTCTCGTCATCACGACGAGCCTCGCCCTCAGGCGTCTGGTGGTCCTCGCGGAAGTGTCCGCCGCAGGACTCATTGCGGTGGAGCGCGTCGCGCGCCATCAGCTCGGCAAGCTCCAGGAAGTCGGCCAGACGACCGGCGACCTCGAGCATCTTGTTGAACTCGTCGCCGCTGCCCGGAATCTTCACGTCGGTCCAGAAGTCGTTTTGCAGCTTCTTGATCTTCGTGATGGCCTCTTTGAGCCCTTCGGGCGTACGGCTCATGCCGACCTGGTCGTACATGATCTCGCCAAGGTCGCGGTAGATCTCGATGACCGTGCGATTCCCCTTCGCGCCCACGTCGAGCATCTTCTGCAGGTGCGCGGTGACTTCGTCTTCGGTGCGCTTGAAGTCGGCGTGGTCGGTGCTGATCGCCTCGACCTTGTTCTGCGCCAGGTAGTTACCCACCGAGAAAGGCACCACGAAGTAGCCATCGGCCAGACCCTGCATCAGGGCGCTGGCGCCCAGGCGGTTGGCACCGTGGTCGGAGAAGTTGGCCTCCCCGGCCACAAAAAGCCCGGGGATGGTGCTCATCAGCTCGTAATCGACCCACAACCCACCCATGGTGTAGTGCACCGCCGGGTAGATGCGCATCGGCACCTCGTAGGGGTTCTCGCCAGTGATCTTCTCGTACATGTGGAAGAGGTTGCCGTACTTATCGGCGATGGTGTCGCGGCCCTGATTCTTGATGGCGTCGCGGAAGTCCAGGTAGACCGCGCGACCGGTCGCTCCCACGCCCCGCCCCTCATCACAGACGTACTTCGCGTTACGCGAGGCCACGTCACGCGGCACGAGGTTTCCGAAGCTCGGGTACTTACGCTCCAGATAGTAGTCGCGCCGCTCTTCGGGGATCTCGTTGGCCGGCTTCTTGACGTCGGCCTTCTCTTTGGGAACCCAGACGCGACCATCGTTACGAAGGCTCTCACTCATCAGCGTGAGCTTCGACTGGTAGTCGCCGGACTGCGGGATGCAGGTCGGGTGAATCTGCACGTAGCAGGGGTTCGCGAAGTGCGCGCCCCGCTTGTAGCAACGCCAGGCGGCCGTGCCGTTGGAGTTAAAGGCGTTGGTCGACAGGAAATAAACGCGCCCGTAACCGCCGGTGCAGAGCACCACAGCGTCGGCCTGGTGACGCTCAAGCTCACCGGTCACGAGGTTGCGGGTGATGATGCCGCGCGCCTTACCATCGATCACGACCAGGTCGAGCATCTCGCGGCGCGGGAACATCGTCACCGTCTTATTATCGACCTGACGCATCAACGCCTGGTAGGCGCCCAGCAGGAGCTGCTGGCCGGTCTGACCGCGCGCGTAAAAGGTACGCGAGACCTGCGCGCCCCCGAAGGAGCGGTTGGCCAGCTCACCGCCGTACTCGCGCGCAAAGGGCACGCCCTGAGCCACGGCCTGGTCGATGATCGCCGTGCTCACCTCCGCCAGACGATGCACGTTGGCCTCGCGGCTGCGGAAGTCGCCACCTTTGATCGTGTCGTAAAACAGGCGCCAGACGCTGTCGCCATCGTTCGGGTAATTCTTGGCGGCGTTGATGCCACCCTGCGCCGCGATCGAGTGCGCGCGACGCGGCGAGTCGGTGATGCAGAACGCGTCAACCTGGTAGCCCAGCTCGCCAAGCGAAGCGGCGGCCGAGGCACCGGCCAGACCGGTCCCGACGACGATGACCTTCCGCTTGCGCTTGTTGTTCGGCGCCACGAGCTTCATGTCGTGCAGCCGCTTGCTCCACTTCTCGGCCAGGGGGCCTTCGGGAACGCGTGAGTCTAACGTCGTCATATCAACCTCCAATAATGTACAGATAGACCGGAATCCCCAAAAACCCCACCGCAAGCACCACCGCGATCGCCAGGCCCACCGCGTAGATGCCCTTCGACCACTGCGGCTTCATCGCGCCCAGCGACTGGAACGCGCTCCAGAAGCCGTGGCGAAGGTGGAAGCCCAGGAAGAGCATTGAGATGACGTAGAAGGCCACCCAAAGCGGGTTCTGGAACGACGCCGCCACCAGACTGTAGAGGTCGGTATGCTCTTTGCCGTCAATGATCACCGTGGCGTCCATAAACATCTTCTGGATGCGGAAGTGCCAGAGGTGCACCACCAGGAAGATGCCCAGAATGGAGCCGGTGATGATCATGTTACGCGAGGCCGGGTTAAGATTGCTCGGCCCGCCCTTGGTCACCACCCCACTATCGTAGTTGTTGCCCCGCGCGCGCTTGTTGCGCACCGTCGTGGTCACACCCCAGATGATGTGCAGCGCGATCACGGCCAGAAGCCCCATCTCAATCACATAGAGAAAGGGCCCGAGCAGCTCGAACTTTGAGGCGTAGATGTTAAACGCCTCACCGCCATCCGGCACGTAGAGGGTCAGGTTGCCAAGCAGGTGCACAATCACAAAGAGCACAAGCGCGATGCCTGAGATCGACATGACGAACTTGCGCCCGATCGACGAATTCAGGGCTTTTTTCAGTGGTATCATGGAAACAACTCCGAGGGTTCGGCCGTCCACCTCCGCCGCGCAAACCTTGCGCGCCACCGACCGATGAGGGGGTACGAGCCCGCTGCCAGTGTTGGCGCGTTCCTTAGCATGATTCACGCGCCCTTGAAAGACTTTCACCGGCTCAAGGTGCGCCCGGAATCAGCCTCTGGCAAGCTCGGAGCGCAGAGGATGCTCCGAACACCTCCGTCACCGGGGCCAACATCCGAGCCACGCGGGTATTTCCGCCATGTTTCAAACCCCCTTGAACATCCTGTTGCGCTGGCACCCTCAAGACGCGCCCTTTCGCCTGATGGCGCTTCTTTATGCCTTCGCCGGGCTCTGCCACCTCTGGCTGGCCGACGCCTGGATCCCCGAGTGGATCGTCGGGAACGCGCTCTTCCTGGCGGGCATCCTCGCGCTGCCCTACTCGCCATCATTGCTCCCCTGGGCAAGCTGCGCGCTGGGAAAGGCGCTGCCCCTTTTGATGGGCCGCGATCATCTCAACCAGTCCCTGCTGCTGATGCTCATTGCGGCCGCCGCGCTGCTGCTCTGCGCGCTGGGAGGCTGGCGTGCCGCGCGCCAATCCGCCGCTCTGGCGCGCGATGAAAAGGCCTTCGACCTCGACGCCCTCCTGCACGCCCCGGCGAACTCCGATGCGCCGGCGCTCACCGACGCCTTTCTGATCTTTGTGCGCGGGCTGACCGCCGCGGTGTATGCGATGAGCGCCTTTCATAAGCTCAACCGCGACTTCATCGACCCCACACTGAGCTGTGCCTCCTACGGCGTCGAGAAGCTCGCCGCCTACCTGAACGTAAGCCTCAGCGACCTCCCCGCCGGCCTGCTGCTTCGCCAGCAAGCACCCATGTTGGTCATCGGTGCCGAGCTGAGCATCGCCCTTCTCTATGTGACGGGCCGGCGTAAAGCGGCGCTGCTCATCGCCCTGCTCTTTCATATCCCGCTCACGCTGACGATGGCGCCGGCCTTTGCCTTTGTGATGCTCATCGGCCACGCCGCCTTCTTGAGCGCCGCCGATCTTCGCGTCTTCGCCGAGCGCGGCCGCCGCTTTGCGCCGGCCATCATCGCAGTCGCCATTGCGATGACGGCGCTGACTACCTGGATGCACGGTGGCACCGACGACTGGACGATGCTCCCGCGTGAGGCGCTGCTCTGGGCGCTGCTCGTCTGGGTGGCGCTCACCCCGCTCCCCCCGCGAGCGATCGGGCGCCCGACGCTCCCCGGCCAACCCACCTCCCGGGCCGCCCGCGGCCTGGCCACCCTGGCTGTGGGGCTCTATCTGCTGCACGCGCTCACCCCCTACCTGGGCCTGCGCTTCCAGCACACCGCCGCGATGGTCAGCAACCTGCGCATCGATCAGGGCTGCTGGAACCACCTGGTGATGCCCGAGCGCTGGCGCTTAAGCGACGAGTACATCCGCATCGACCGCGTCTACTTTCGAGAGCCCGGCTTCATCGCGGAGTACGAAGACAAAGTCCTCGACCAGCTCTGGAACACCACCCAGGTGCGTCAGATGCGTCGCAACTGGTGCAGAGACGAGGTGCGCCCCTTCTTCGTTGAAGGCACCTGGCGCGGGGCCCACTTTACGATCGACGACCTCTGCGCCGACCCGCTCCCCTGGCCTTTCGAGCGCGCGGGCGTCTTTGGCGAGGAGGTCTTTGAGGATCACCTGCGCTTCCAGCGCAACCTCCCGCGCACCTGCCCCGCAGCCTGTATTCATTGAGCGAACGCGGGTTTTCGAGTCTCACTGCTCCGGCTTAAGTGCCTCCAGCACCACCTCGCGGGCGGGCTCACGCAGGTTGTAGCGCGAGCTCATCGCCCGACCGTAGGAGCCGCAGTTGGCCACGAGCAACACGTCGCCCTCTTCACACGCCGGCAGCCAGCGCGCGTGGCCCAGCACATCGCCGCTCTCGCAGATCGGACCCACGATCTCGGCCTCGATCTCGGGCGCCTGAGCATGGCGAGTCAGGTTGACGATGGCGTGATACGCCCCGTAAAGCGCCGGGCGAATCAGGGTGTTCATGCCCGTCTCCACCCCCACGTAGTGGTAGGCCCCCTTGGTCTTGAGCTGGGTAACCCGCGCCAGCAGCACGCCGGCCTCCGAGACCAGAAAGCGCCCCGGCTCCAGCCACAACTCCAGCCCGGGGTGGGCAGCCTTAAACGCCTCCAGCGACGCGTTGACCGCCTGCAGGTCGAGCGCCTGCTGCCCGGCCCGCTCCGGCACCCCGAGCCCGCCGCCCAAATTCAACCAGCGCACGTCGGGGAAAAACTCGCGGCACTGCTCTAAAAACACCGCCGTCGACGACCAGGTGCCCGCGCGCCGCACGCCACTTCCCACATGGGCGTGCAGCCCCACCACCTTGAGGTTGGCCGCCGCGGCGAGCTCCGCAAGGCGCGGGAGCTCGTCTGCGCTCACCCCGAACTTCGACTTCGGCCCGGCGGTGCGCACGTAGCGGTGATGCCCGGCCCCCTGCCCCGGATCGACGCGCACCAGCACCTCCTGCCCCTCAAAGAGCTCCGGCCAGGCCTCCAGCGGGTGCAGATTATCGAGGGTGACCATCGCCCCGGCCTCAAAGCCCCGCGCGTACTCCTGGCGCGGCGCGAAGTTTGGCGTAAAAAGAAGACGCCCGGCCGCAAGGTTCGGGAAGAGCGTGCGCACATGCTCAACCTCCCCCGGTGAGACGCACTCAAAGCCGACGCCGCGGGCCTCCAGCGTGCGCAGGATCTCGGGGTTGGGGTTGGCCTTGATCGCAAAGAAGACGCGGTCGACCGCGCCCATCGCCTTGAGCCGATCAGCCTGCGCGGCAACTTCATCGAGGTTGTAGGCGTAGGCGGCGCCCCCTTCGGCGATATTCAGAAGATCGTCGCGTCGCTTGCGCCACCACGCGTCCTCAAAGGGAAGCTCCGGCAGCACGCGCCCGCTGAGCTCCTCCCAACTCGCTCCGAAGACCTGATCCGGCCCCTGCTCGCCAAAGAGAAGTTGATGAAGTATTCCGACCAGGCGCTCAGCCTGAGCCTCATCGACCACAAAGCTCAAGTTGAGGTCGCTGGCCGACTGCGACACCAGGTAAATCTGCTGCTCTTCAAAGACCTTCAGCGCCGGGGCGAGCTGGCTTAAGATCGAGCGCACCTGGCGACCGACCAGACTGACGACCGCGCAACCCTCCACGACCCGTGCGCGGCAGAGCCCGTTGAGGTCGGCGTGCAGCCTTTCCAGGGTGGACGGCTCCAGCGCGTTGGCCATCGGGTCGAGCGTCACGCTGACCTCCGCCTCCGAGGTCGCCACCATATCAATCGAGAGGCCGTGCGACTTAAAGACCGCAAAGACATCGGCCAGAAACCCGACCTGCTGCCACATCCCCAGCGTCTCCATCGAGATGACCGTGACGCCGGACTTCGCTGAGACCGCCTTAACCTGCGGGCCCTGCCCGGTGGCCTGCGCCGCGATCACCGTGCCGTCCTGGTCTGGCGAGGGCGTGCAGCGGATATGCAGCGGGATCTGATGCTCGCGCACCGGCGCCAGACAGCGCGGATGCAGCACCCTGGCCCCCATCGTCGCCAGCTCCTGCGCCTCGGCGTAATCGAGCCTGCGCAGAAGACGCGCGGTGGGCACCTGACGCGGATTTGCCGAAAACATCCCCGGGACATCGGTCCAGATCTCCAGGCGCGCGGCGCTCAGGCGCGCGGCCAGGTACGCCGCCGAGGTGTCGCTGCCGCCGCGACCCAGCAGCACGGTCTCGCCAGCATCATTGCCGGCAATAAAGCCCTGGGTGATGACCACGCGCGCCGCATCGGCCGAAAGGCGCGCCTGCAGCAGTTCATCGATCCCCGCGTCGCAGGCCGCCGAGATGTAGCGGCGGCGCAGCGGCGCGTTGGGCTCCTCGACCGCGCGCAACATCGTGCGGGCATCGGCCCAGGCGCTCTCCGGGATTTCGCGCGCCACGAACGCCGCGCCCAACCGGGTCGACATCAGCTCGCCCAACGCCAGGATCTGCGCGTGAACGCGCGGGCTGACCTCCTTGACCAGCGAGGCGCCCAGCGCGAGCCGCTCCAGGGTGAGGAGCTCATCTTCCAGAAGCGTCGTGGCATCGATCCCCAGCGTGTCAGCCAACTCGGTGTGGCGGGCCTCGACCTGCTCAAGCAACGCGTGATGTTTGCCCTCCGGGGCTCGCGCGATCACCTCTTCGAGCAGGTTGGTCACCCCGCTGAGCGCGGAGCACACCACCATCACCCGGCGCTCCGGTGCCTCACCCAGGCGCTCGCGCACCACGCTCACGATCGTCTCCCAGCGCTCCCGACTCGACACACTGGTACCGCCAAACTTCAAGACCACCCACGAGGTGCTCGTCGTCATCGCTCTCTCGTCACGTTTCCGCGTTTTTTGATTCGATTTCAGGGGCGTTTTGCCGCCCCGGGGTATACGCGCCCCGCCAGATCCTGTCGAGGACAGAGGTCGCTTAAACGCGCGAAATCTCACGACAAAAGGGCTGCAATCAACGCTATTTTGCCGGACGCGTTCGCTTGCGCGACTTCTGCAAACCTCCCGCCCGAGCCTTGCTGAAAAGCTCCAAAACACACCCCCTGCCAACCCGAGCTCAGCGCGAGTTCTCGCAACCTTTTGGACTTCAACCAGAAGCGTCGGTCAGTCTCTACGAGAGACCTCCTGACCCTGACGAGATGTCACCGTGGCTGCGGATCACGCAGCGACCACACGCATCGGAACGAATGATTCGCACGGCGCTCACCAGGCTCGTAGCGCCCCCGAGTGGCGCAGCGCAGCGCGAACTCCGGGTGCGCAAAGGAGCCGCCGCGCAGCACCTTGCGGGTGCCCCGCCGGGGACCGCCCGGATCGCGGGGCGGCGCCTCGCTGTAGTAGGTGCCCTCATACCAATCCGCGACCCACTCAAAGACGTTGCCGGCCATATCCTCGACGCCGTACGGGCTGCGCCCCGCGCTACGCTCCCCCGGGATGCCGGGCGCCGGGTTCTCGCCATACAACGCCAGCTCGGCGCCGGGAGGCGCGTCCCCCCACGGGTAGGTGCGACCGTCGGTGCCCCGTGCGGCTTTCTCCCACTCCGCCTCCGTGGGCAGGCGCTTTCCGGCCCAGCGCGCATACGCGTAGGCCTCCCGCCAGGTTACATGCACCACCGGCAGCTCACCCGCCCCCCGCGGCGCATTAAAGTGATACCACTCCTCATCGAGCTCAAGCCCGGTCTCGGTGGCAAATCGAAAGAACTGCGCCGCGCTCACGGGCGCGCGATCGATGTAAAAGGCCGAGAGCTCCACGCTGCGCATCGGCAGCTCCTCGCGGCGCGCCGACGGATCATCCTCGCGGCTTCCCCGCAGAAAGGGCCCGGCCTCCACCGCGCACATCGTCGCGTCCCCAAGCGAGGCGCGCAGCGCCTCAATCTGCGCCAGAATCTCACGGGGGTTGATCAGGCGATGCGCCGCATCCTGAGCCAACATCCTGGCCAGAAGCCCGGCGACTTCGGTGGCCACCTCATCGCCCACGCGCCCCCGAAGCACCGTCTGCACCTCACCGGCGACATCGCTCTCGGAGCCGACCTGCACCACCCCGAGCATCTGCGCCAGAAGCCGGGCGACGGCGCGGTAATCCTCCGCCAACTCGGGCGCATCCGGCCCCAACCACACGCCGCTGAGCGCAGCGCCCAGGCGGCCATCGACCTGCTCGCGCACCAGCACCCTGGAGGCCTCAAGCCGCCCATGCCGAAAACCGGCGCCGTGCATCGCGCGCAACGCCTCGATCAGATCCCGCATCAACGCCAGCGCCACCCACAGAGGCACGCGCTCGCGCGCGGCCAAAAGCTCATCGAGGCGCGCCCCCGGCGGCCAGTCCATCACCACCGAGACGCCCTCCTCGCCAGGGACGACGCCCACCACCTCAAGGAGTCCCGGGTGGGTGAGCTCAGCAAAGGAGCGCGCCCGAGCCTCCGCCTCCTTGAGCGCGCCCCCATCCCCTGAATGTCCCTGAATCATCACCGGACGCGCCTGCTCCACATCATGACCCGCCTGCCAGCGCACCCCTTCGGCCTGACTCACCAGGCCGAGCACCGCCCAGCGCTCCGCGAGCAGCGTCGAGGTGGGCGTGCCACGCACCGTCGCCGTGGCCACAACCTCCTCGCCAAGCGGCGCCTTGCACCGTCGGCACTGCGCCTGCGTTGCCAGGTTCCTCGCCCCACATTGTGTGCAGATCACCGATGTCGTCATCTTCGCCCGCTCCCGCAGTGCGCCGGTCTCGGAGGCCCCGCCGGCGTCTTATGATCGTTAAACGCGACCACTTTCCCCACCCCCCGATCCGCGGTCAAGCACAATCCCCTTTAAGGATCGCCCCCGGCAGCCCGGTGAGCCCGCACTCACAAAGCCCCTCGAAATGCCGTCTTTTCGTGACGCTACGCGTCAACGACAGTCCTTGCCTAACCCCACCCCCCTCACTATAAGTGCCCCCGAAACAGGAGGGTCGAGACAGGGGTCTTGGCTCACGTCAAACGCACGCTTCTCGCTACGCCAACGCCTGAGGAGATCGCTCGTGGACCTTTTCGAATATGCCAACTCTCTGAACTTCGGCGAAGTTCATTTCAAAACCGACGCCGCCACCGGCCTGCAGGCCATCGTGGCGATTCATAACCTTCAGGAAGGTCCGGCCATCGGGGGATGCCGCTTCATCGAGTACCCCTCCACCGCCGAGGCCACCCGCGACGCCCTGCGACTGGGCCGCGGCATGACGTACAAAGCGGCCATCAGCAACCTGCCTCACGGCGGGGGCAAGGCCGTGATCATGCGCCCGAAAAACTTGAGCGAGGAGCAGCGCGAGCGCCTCTTCGAAGAATTCGGTCGCTTTGTCGACTCGCTCGGCGGCCGCTACATCACCTGCGAAGACAGCGGCACCAACGTCAACGACATCAACGTCGCCCACCGCTTCACCGAGCACGTCCTTGGCTACGACCCGGACGCCGGCAGCTCCGGCGATCCCTCGCCGGTGACCGCCTACGGCGTGCGCCGCGGCATCGAGGCGGCCGTGAAGTTTAAGCTCGGCCGCGACTCCCTCGACGGCGTGCACATCGCCGTCCAGGGCCTGGGCGCGGTGGGCTTCTGCCTGGCCCGCGAGCTGCATGAGCTTGGCGCCACCCTGACCGTGGCCGACATCAACCCGGCCGCCGTCGAGCGCGGCGTCAACGAGCTCGGCGCCACCGCGGTGAGCGTGGACGCCATCCACGCGGTGGCGTGCGACATCTACGCCCCCTGCGCCCTGGGCGGTGCCATCAACGACACCACCCTGGCTGGCCTGCAGTGCAAGATCGTCGCCGGGGCTGCCAACAACCAGCTCCTGGAGAATCGCCACGGCCTGGAGCTCCACCGCCGCGGCATCCTCTACGCGCCGGATTACGCGATCAACGCCGGCGGCCTCATCAACGTCGCCCAGGAGTTCGTCGGCTACGACCGCGAGCGCGCCATGGCCAAGACCTCCGAGATCTACGAGACGATGCTGGCCATCTTCGATCGCGCCGGCTCCGAAGATCTTCCCACCGACGTGATCGCCGATCGCATCGTCGAAGAAAAGATCTTCGGAAAAGCGCTGCGCTGATCGCCCTCGCAGAGCTGGCCACACCCCCCTTAAAGACGCCCCCGGCCCCGGCCGCGGGGCGTCGTTTGCCTCTGGCCTGCCGGCTCGCCATCTCCACCCCCGACCTGCTCGCTGCGCCCCGAAACATAAGGCCCGACGGATGTAGCTTGACAGTCTACCCCCGATTAACCAATTCTGACCGCATTGTTCGGAGCCTTTTCCAGCGCCACAGGCATGACCAGGCGCTCAGACTTCGATCCTTAGCTCGCGCCTCACCGCGTCGAGCGCCCCGAAACTAACGTAAAGCTCCACACGCTCAGACAATCCCACATCAGGATGGAAGCCATGGCAATTTGGTGGCGATACCGCCTCGCGGTAATCAGCTTGGCATTAGCGTTTTCTTTGACCACCGCCTGCGGCGGCGGCGACACCGACGTCGACGACCCGGACACCTGCGAGGGTGACAGCTGCGAGGAGCCCGATGTGGGCCCCGACGTCGACGAGTGCGACCCGGCGGTCGACGAGTGCGACGAAGACCCCGACGGCGGCGAGCCCGGCTTCTGCTCCGACGACAACGACTGCTCGGCGGGCCGCTACTGCTACGACGACAGCTGCGTCAGCGAGACCTTCATCTGCACGCTGCTCAACTGCGCCGGCCAGCCCGGTGTGTGTGATCCGGCAGCCCGCGAGTGCGTCAACGCTGAGGTCTGCACCTCGGTCAACGACTGCCTCGAAGGCAACCTCTGCGTGGCCAACCGCTGCGAGCCCGAAGCCGACCTCTGCTCGGAGTGCTCCGAGAACGAAGAGTGCGTCTACGACCGCACCAACCTCAGCGTGAGCTGCGTCGACCCCACCATCGTGTGTGAGGCCGACGCCCGCTCCTGCGACGGCGACACCCTGGTCGTCTGCAACGCCGACGGCACCCAGGAAGCCCGCATCAACTGCCGCGAAGGCTGCGACGGCACCGAGCTTCGCTGCATCCTTCCCGAAGCCGACAGCTGCGCCGACGCCTATGAAGTCGTCGACGGCGACTCCTTCGAGATCGACTGGACCGAGTTCTCCAACTACTACCAGCCCACCGAAGAGTCGGCCTGCGTGCCGATCAACCGCCTCTTCAACACCTCCGGCGCCGACGTCTCCTTTAAGGCCACCGTGCCCCCGGGTGAGCAGCTCACCGTCTCGATGACCTCGGCCGTCGACTACGGCGCGATCTACCTGCTCGAAGAATGCGTCGACGTCGTCGAGAGCTGCGTGGAGCCCAACGCCACCGACTTCATCCGTGGCGAAGACCAGTTCGTGCGCGCGGCCGCTTATACCAACGACACCGACGCCCCGGTCACCCTGACCATCATCGCCGACACCGGCGTGGGCACGCTGGATAACCCGGCCACCCTCGACTTCTCCATCGGCCTGCCCCTCTGCGACCCCGGCACCTACCAGTGCACCGACGGCCAGCGCGAAGTCTGCAACGCCTTCGGAAACGAGTACCGCGAGCTTCCCTTCTGCCCCTTCGGCTGTGGTGAAGAGCCCGACCAGTGCGCCGAAGCCCCCAACTCCGTCTGCAGCGAAGCTGTCGACCTGGCCGCCGAAGGCATGACCTACTCCAGCACCGTCAGTGACCTGGGTGTGGGCGCGCAGGTGCGCTACGGCTCGGGCGGCTCGCTCGACGGCGACCAGTGCAACTTCGCCTCCAGCAGCCGTCAGGACGACCTGGTCGGCGGTACCGGTTACTTCTCGGTGGACCTGGTCGCCGGTCAGCGCATCACCGCGACCCTGGCCGCCGAAGCCGACATGGCCATGTGGATCTCCCGCGGCTGCCCCGACATCCAGCCGGAAGATTCCGAAGACGAGACCAACCTCAACTGCCAGCGCGCCACCAATATTGGCGGCGCCTCCAGCACCGAGACCCTCACCTACGTCGCCGCCGTGTCCGACACCTTCATCCTCGCCGTTCAGGCGGTTGAGGAAGACGACGCTGAAGGCGAGTTCGTGCTCGACGTCAACATCGAAGATCCCGTCTGCGACGGTCTGGATAACGGCGATGTGCTGGGCTGCTTCGACGAAGACACCCTGAGCATCTGCAACGGCGACTTCCCCACCTTCTACAGCTGCGAAGGCGGCTGCGTGGACGGCGCCTGCGGCACCCCCCGTGGCGACCGCTGCGTCGACGCCATCAACCTGGCTGTGGGTGAGTCCTACGAGGGCGACTTCGCCAACATCACCAACAAGCTCAACGCCCCGGGTAGCTGCTTTGAAGGCTCCGCTCCCGGCGGTCGCGACGCGGTCTTCGCCGTGGAGCTTGAGGCCAACGACATCCTGGAAGCCACCCTGGTCTCCGATGTCTACGCCGGCATCTACGTCCTGAGCGATTGCCCCGGCCTCGACACCATCAGCGGCGCCTGCGAAGTGGGCGTGCTCGACGGTGAGGCCGAAGACCAGTACGTCGAGTACTTCGTCGAAGAAGCCGGCACCTACTACGTGGTCGTCGACGCGGGTACCTCCGCCACCGAAGCGGGCGCCTTCACCCTGAGCCTCAACACCCGCCAGGGCGTCTGCTCGCCGAGCACCACCTTCTGCGCCGACGGTGCCTTCCAGACCTGCTCGGAGACCGGTGATAGCGTCGTGAGCTCCGAGCCCTGCCCCTTCGCCTGCAACCCGGCAGGCACCCAGTGTGGTGGTCCGGAAAGCCCCAACAACGTGTGCAGCTCCTCGCTGCTGATCGACGCATCGACCACCATTACCGACGTCTTCGGTAAGACGGGTGCCGTGCGCTTTGGTCGCGACTACGTGCTCACCGATGACGCCGATTGCTACGATGGCGATTCGACCAGCGGTCGCGACGCGGTCTATCAGATTCAGCTCGACCCGACCGAAGGCGTGGTCGTGACCTATCAGGCGGCTGACCCCTCGGGCGGCGACCCGGTGATGTACCTTGTGGAGAGCTGCGCCGAAGCCAGCGACATCGACACCACCTGTGTCGCCTCGGCGACCGGCAGCGGTAGCGAGATCGACTACATCTCGGAGGAAGGTGGCACCTACTACCTGATCCTCGACCACACCCAGGGTGCCGATTTGACCAACGATGCCTTCGAAGTGTCGTTCGAGTTCTTCGACACCCCCTGCGACACGCTCAGCACCCAGGCCTGCGTCGATGGTGGCATGACCATCGAAATCTGCGACGAGCGTGGTAACCAGGAGCTTATCGAATGTGACTTCGGTTGCGCCCTCGACGAATCGGATCCCGAAAACGTCGAAGCGTACTGCCTAGATCGCGAAGGCGACACCTGCTCGCGTCCCTTCGAAGTGCTGACCGACACCTACACCTACACCGACTCGCTGAGCGGCTACAGCAACACCTACACGCCTTACAGCGAAGCCAGCGGCACGAGCTGCACCGGCTGGCGCGGCGCCGGTGGTGAGGTGGTCTTCGCCGTTCCGATGGCTGTGGGTGACGAGTTGACCGCCACGATGACCAGTCAGTTTGACGGGGCATTCTGGATCACCGGCAACTGCGCCAACGCCGAGATCGCGACCCTGGAGTGTCAGGTTGGCTCCGACGCCACCTTCGGCGCTGGCACCGAATCGCTGACCTTCGAGGCGATCAGTGACAAGACCTACTTCATCATGGTCGACAGCGTGGACTTCGGCGCGACCGGCACCTTCGAGTTGCAGGTCGACATTACCCGCGCTCCCTGATCATCTCGCGATGATCTGAGCTAGAAAAACGCGCCCCTTCGGGGGCGCGTTTTTTTATGCCTGCACCGCTGCGTCAACCAGCCCCCCCTTCTGACCCACGGTCCTCTCAAAGCCCGACCCACGGTCATCATCCAGCCTGACCCTCGGTCGGTGTTTCCCAAGCTTCTAACTCCGGTTTCTGGTCCGTTAGAAACCTCATAGAGTCGGACCCACGGTCCTCTCAAAGCCCGACCCACGGTCCGTCGAAGTCCGCACCGAACCCGCCCCACACGCCCTCCTCACCCCTTTCGCTTCGACGCGATCGGAGCTCCGGCTGGCACAAAAAAAGCCGGCCCGAAGGCCGGCTCGTTCATGCCGAAAAGCACGTCGCTGACGCCGAAGCACGATCCTTACAAAAGATTCGCCGCCATCTCCGCCAGGTCCGATCGCTCGCCTTTAAAGAGCGTCACGGTGCTGGCCAGCGACTGCCCCTTGAAGCGGTTGACCAGGTAGCTCAACCCGTTGGACTCGCTGTCCACATAGGGGTTGTCGATCTGGTAGGGGTCGCCGGTGAGCACGATCTTGGTGCCCTCGCCAACCCGCGTCAGGATCGTCTTCACCTCGTGGGGCGTGAGGTTCTGGGCCTCGTCGACGATCATGTAGAGGTTGGGCAGTGAGCGGCCGCGGATGTAGGTCAGCGGCTCGATCTCAATGATCCCCATCGAGCGGAGCTCATCGGCCCCGCGCCCTGACCGGCGGTCGGTGTGGCTGATGCCCATCAGGTACTCGACGTTGTCGAAGATCGGCCGCATCCAGGGGTCGAGCTTCTCTTCGACGGTGCCGGGAAGATAGCCCAGGTCGCGCCCCATCGGGATCACCGGACGGCTCACCAGGAGCTTGTGATGGCTGCGCTCCTCGGTAACTTTTTGAAGGCCGGCGGCGATCGCCAGCAGCGTCTTGCCGGTGCCGGCCTTTCCAATGAGTGTGACGACCTTGATGTCATCGTCGAGCAGCGCGTCGAGCGCAAACGCCTGCTCGCGGTTGCGGGGGCGAATGCCCCAGACATGGTCGCGCGCCTTGCTAAGCGGACGAATCGTCGCCTCACCAGACTCCGCGTTCACCGTGAGACGCCCCAGGGTGTTCTGCGGCCCGCCGGCGGCCCGCAGCCAGAGGTACTCGTTGGTGTAGAAATGCGTGCCGCGCCGGCGCGTCGATTCGGCGCGATGCTCGGCGAGCTCGTCGACGCTCACCTCAAGCGCGCCCCGCTCATGAATCGCATCGATCCAGTCATTGGGCACCTCCAGCTCGCTCGACCCGCTGTAGAGCTCCTGCACCGAGACGACGTCTTGCTCTTCATATTTCTCGGCGGCAAGGCCCAGGATGTTGGCCCGCACCCGAAGGTTCACGTCTTTAGAGACGAAGATACACGGCACGTCCGGATCGCGGCGCTGCACCTCCAGCGCGACGCTCAAGATGAGGTTGTCGGTCTTGTTGGTGTCCAGAAACTTAACCGAGTCATCCTGCAGAAGATCAAAGCTGACCTTGAGAAGACCGCCGCCATCGAGCGCGACACCTTCGGCCAGATCGCCGCGGCTGCGGTAGTCATCGAGGATGCGGCTGACCTCCCGCGCGTTGCGCCCCAGCTCGCTCATGTCGCGCTTAAAGGTGTCGATCTCCTCGATCACGTAGATCGGGATGATGACCGTGTTGTCCTCAAAGCCAAAGATGGCGCGCGGATCGTGGAGCAGGACGTTGGTGTCGAAGACAAAGTTTTTCTTCATGATTCCTCGGCAGGTGAGGGAGGTCCACATCAACACAGCGGGTGAATCAAGCCGGCGTCGAAAGCCAGAGAACACGTCTCATTCATAGCTCCAGCGAGCAGCGCCCTGGCTTAAGCGGCTGCCGTCTTCGCGACCATCTCGCTGTACACCGTGACCTGGTTTCGACCGTTCTTCTTAGAATGGTAGAGGGCCTGATCGGCCAGGTCCACCAGCGCGTGCTCATGATCGGTATCAACCGGGCCGATGGCGATGCCCATGCTGATGGTGCACTGCAGAAGCCCCTTGTCGGTCTCAAAGCTCAGCTTGCTGATCGCCACGCGCAGACGGTCGGCCACCTGGCGCGCGCCCTCAATATCGGTGTCTTCGAGCACGAGCACGAACTCCTCGCCGCCGTAGCGCGCAGGCATATCGACCTCGCGCAGCCCCTCGCGGAAGACCCGCCCCACATGGCGCAGGACTTCATCGCCGACGGGGTGCCCGTAGGTGTCATTGACCGACTTAAAGTGGTCGATGTCGGTGAGCACGACCGCAAAGGTGCGACGTGAGCGCTTATGGCGCGCCATCGCCTCGCTCAGCCGCGTCTGGAAGGTGCGGCGGTTGGGGAGGCGAGTGAGGGCGTCGATGCTGGCCATCTCCTCCATGCGCTCGTAGAGGCGCGCGTTCTGGAGGGTGACGGCGACCTGGTTGGCGATCACCTCGAGCATCTCGCGGCGCTCCGAGGCGAACTGGTTGGCCTCGCGGTGGCCGATCACCAGCGTCCCCACGGCCTGATCCTGCACGATCAGCGGAAGCACAATGAGGCTGCGAAGATCGCGCGCGGACTGCCCCGGCCCGAAGATCACCGCCTCCGGATCGCGAAGATGTCCGCCAAATGGCAAATAATGGCGGTTGCTCACCACCATCGACACAAGGCCCTGGTTCGAATCGAAGCTCACCTGGTCCCAGCCTCCCTGGCTGCTCATGCCATCGCCGCTGACGCGGGCGACGTGGTGGCGATCCTCCTCTTCGTCGAAGAGGGTGATCGCGGCGAAATCAAAGGCCACAATCTGCGCCACGCTCTCCAGCGCCACCTCGTAGACCTGGTTCGGGGTGAGCACCCCGTTGAGCTTGCGGCTGGCCTCAAAGAAGCGGCTGACCTCAAAGCGCGCCCGTTCAATCGTGGCCACCACGCGCTCATTCTCAACCGCGCGCATCACATAAGATGCGGCGTCTTCGACGACCCGGATCTCCTCGGCCTCAAACGCGCGCTCGGCGCGGCGATCGACGCAGAGCACCCCGCGAAGATGGCCCTTCTCAATGACCGGCACGCCCAGAAACTCCGTCACATCCTGCGGGTGGCGGTAGTAGGCCAGCCCGCGAAAGCCGGGACGAAGCGCCTTGAGCGCCAGCGTCTCGCGCTGGCGGGTCAGCCCGCCGAGCACCCCGCCGGCCGGGTCAATGGCGCCGTCGACCAGCGCGTCGCTCTCGCTGACCAGCTCCTTGATGCGCAGGCGCTCGTTGCGCACATCAAACCACAGGAGCACCACGGTGTGGGCTTTGAGCGCGGTCTTCACAAGCTCCAGGGTCACAAAGATGGTGTGGTGCACGGCGTCGACCGCCCCGCGCACAATCAGCTCCTCGGCCTGGCGGCGATCGACGGCGTCCTGGCCGCGGCCGGCGTGGATCAGACGAAACTCGCGGGCCTCCTGAAGCATCTGCTCGCGCGCCTCACTGAGCTCAACCTCAACGCGCCTTCGACCGCGCTGGGTGTGGCGACCGACGGCCTTCCAGCAGAGCGCAACGGCGGCGACCATCAACGCGGCGCGCACAAGGAGGGGTATGAGACTGACCTCGCTTAAGCCCTCGACCAGGGCCGGTCGGAGCGTGTGGGGATCGGCGGTGCCCATCAGCGCGCTGGTGAGTTCAACGCTCAGCGCCGCGCCCAGGCTCCAGGCCACCGCGCGGCTGGAGCGCGTCGTGGCGATGGCCGCCAGCGTCAGCACCACCAGGGCAAAGAGATCCACACCCAGCCCCGCGGCCAGACGCGAGAGCATCAACGCCGCGCCGAGTCCTCCCAGGCAGATCGCGAGCTCGGCGGCGCCCTCTCGCCGCCCGGCGAACCAGAGCCCGCTGGCCAACGCCAGCGACGCCATGATCCCAAAGGCGTTGAGCGCCCCGAAGAGCGCCCCATGTCCGAGCACGCCCAGCGCGTAGCCCGCCATCAAGAGCGCGCCCACCACCAACCAGCCCTGGCCTTTCGCCTTCTTCGAGCGTCGTCGTGCTATTGTTCGGGTGCTCATCGTCGGCCTCCTTAGCCTTGAGCGGCGCGCCGGCCCTGGCGCGCTCCGTCCTACTCTTCGATCCGCGCCGGGGCCATCGGTGAGGCGTCGACCACGTCGATGATCTGCTGGTGGAGCAGCGGCCCGACCTCCTCGGAGATCCACACCACGAGCTCCGAATGGGGCATCTCCTGGCGGAGCGCCTGCAACGCCCCGGCCAGCTCACCCACGGACACCGGTCGCCCGGCCAGCTCGGCGTTGCCCTCATCATCGACGCGCAGTCGAACCTGCACGCGCTGCGCCTCTTCGGGGCTCTCAAACTGGAAGATGACTTCGTCGGGGCGCGCAAGCCCCACGCGCTCGCGCGCCCGACGCTCGGCCAGGCGCGGGTCGTCGCGCAGCGCCACGATCTCGCGCTCCAGCTTGCGGTTCTTTTCGGCGAGCCGCGTGTTCTGCTCCTGAAGCTGCGCGAGCTCCGCGCGCAACACCTCCAGGCGCTCCACCGAGGGGTTGGTCAGCACGAAATACACCAGCCCGCAGACCACCGCCGCAAATGTAAGAATGACTCCCAGGCGCATCCTGCAACCTCTCCGCATCGCGCGCGTCCCTGCGCGCTCTCGGCCCCCAGACTACCACTACGTCGATGCCCGGCAAGAAAAGGCCCGGGCGGCGAGGAGCATCCGCCCGAAGATCGCAGATACCCCTTATTTATCAGACCCTTACAACCCAGACAGGCCACAATCGCGCCTGACCCCGGGTCGGCACTTCGGATGACCGTCGGTCGTTCAAACGGGCTTACTCGGCGGGTCGCACCGCCATATGCACCTTCTTAAAGCCGACCTCGCGCGCTGCATCGAGCAAGCGGATCACCGCGCCGTGGGCTGCCTCCTCATCGCCGAAGAGCCAGACGGTGGCGGCGGGGCGCTCGCTGTGAACCTGTTGCAAAAAGCTCAGGGGCGCATCCACCGCCACGCGCTCCCCGTCGTCACGCTCCTCAAAGACAGCGCCGGTGGCAGAGACGCGCAACACCACGCGTTCGGCCTCAGCCTCATCGAGCGTCGCGCCGCTGGCCGCCTCGGGAAGATCGACGCCGATGCGCTCCAGTGGCGAGCTCTGCGGGGCGGTCGTCATCACGAAGAAGATGAGCAGCAAGAAGATCACGTCGATCAGCGGCGTCAGCTCCAGGGTCGCCTCCACGCGGCGCCGACCTTTTCGGGCGGATCGAAAATTCATCGCTCCGGCCCCCCGCTGCTCACCTCGTCGCCACGTGGCAGACGACCCGCGACGCCGGAGCATCGCTCAGCCCCCGGCGAACCATGCGCCCTAACCCCCTGAAAAACCACAAAAAAGCGACCGGACAACGCCATCACACAGCCTCACTCGGGGCGATCTCCGCGCCTCGGTGAGCCGGGTCGTCGCCCTGTGCGCTGGCCTGCTTCGCATGGGATCCCGCGGCGCGCGCGGCCAGGGAGGGAGGCGGCGCGAGCACGTCGAGCAGGCCGGCGGCGGCCTCCTCCAGCTCGGTGGCCCAGCGATCGACTCGCCCCAGCAGGTAACGGTATCCCAGGTAGAGGGGGATCGCCACGGCCAGCCCGGCCGCTGTGGTGATCAGCGCCTCCCAGATGCCCCCGGCCAGGAGCGTCGGATCGACGATGCCCTTCGGCGTGGCCTCATCGACCACCGACTGAAAGACCCGGATCATGCCCGTGACCGTCCCCAGAAGCCCCAGCAGCGGAGCCACGGTGGCCAGCGCGCCTACGCCGCCTACAAAACGCTCGAGGTGAGCGAGCTCGCGGCGGCCGCGATCTTCCATCGCCTCACGGATCTCGGCGCGGGAGCAGCCTGCAAAGCGCAGCCCCTCATCGAGCACGCCGGCCACCGCGCTGGATGAACTCTGGCAGATGGCGCGGGCCTCCTTCTGCACGCTCGCCAGGTCCCCGGCCTGCGCGGCCTTGCGCACCCGCTCGGCCAACCCCACCGGCGCAACCGCCGAGCGACGCAGCGCGACGAGGCGCTCGAAAAAGAGCGCCGCGCCCACCAGCGAGACCAGCGCCACCGGGTAGAGCATCGGCCCGGCAGCCTGCCATACCTCCTGAAGTCCGTTCACAGGCTGGCCCCCGGCTCGGCCCGCTCACCCGCATCCGCCACAGGCGCGGCGCGATCTTCGTAGAGGGCGACAAAGAAGCTGTACTCCCCCTCGGCCTCAAAATGCGCGGCAAGGCGCGCCATCGAGACGCCGTTGGTAGCGCCGTAGGTCTCGACCTGCTCCCGCACGCGATCGCGGCGCTCGTAGATGGCCTTGCGACCGATGTAGAGCACGATCAACGCCAGGGTGAGCCCGGGGATCCACAACATCGCCGAGGTCCACCAGCCAAAGAGGGCCGCGAGGATCGGCAGGGCCACCAGCACCACAAAAAAAGGCATGCCGCCCAGGCCGTAGGTTTTGGCCAGGCGCTGATCGATGACGCGCACGTAGCCGCGGTGCTCCTCGGCCAGCCCGGCCAGCTGGTGGCCGGCGAAGTCATCATGAGCTTGAGGGTCTGTCATAAAACGAGGTCCTGATGCGGAGAAGTCACGGGCCCTAGCCACGCCGTGCCAGGGAAAAGCTCCCGGCTCAACAGCTCACCACCGAGGCCCTATAACCTCCAGACAGGCTCGCCGCATTCCGATCGTCTCGGGAGGCATGGGGCCCGGGGAGCGTGAAGAATGGGGCGTCATCGACGGCTTCTTGACAAAGGGGAATGATCTTCTGGCCGGCTTTCTTATTAGGTATGCACGTCGCGCACCCGCCGTCGAAAACGACTGGCGAGCGCCTCCGAGCTGTTTATCTTCTCTAAGAGCGCCTCGCACATGCCCATTCTGGCATGTCGCGAACCCCGGCGCGACGCGCGAAGGCATTGAACGCTGCTGTGAGGTGATACTATGGCAATCGGAGATGAAGTGACCAGCAAGCTCTCCACCAACCCGACTAACGTCGACCTGGCCGATGCGCTGCGCCAGTACTCCGAGCGCGCCGGCGCCAGAGTCGATCATGACGATAACTTCCGGCAGCGCTACCTCCTCGACTTTATGATCACCGGGTTTGAGGACATTCACGCCCACGTCAACCTGGGGGTGCATGTCACCGGTTCGATCGACAATCTGGAGGAGCAGCAGGACTTTCTGCAGGCCGCGCGCCGCGGGATCGTGCTCAAAGCGCTCTATGTGGAGCTGGCCGACACCTCGCTGAGCTCGGGCGGGCTGCTGGTGGCCTTTGGCGCCTGCCTCTCCTTCCTCTTTGATCGGCGCTACGCGCAGGTCAAGGCTATCGGCATCCGCATTAACGAAGACTGCTCCTTCCACTTCTTTGATCTGGAAGAGAACGTCGAGCGTCTTCAGCGTATGTCCTTTGATGACGAGCTCGACATCGGCCAGGACCTCGGCGGTCGGGTCATCGCGTACTTCACCGACAAGGGCTTTGGCTTCATTCAGACCGACGATGAGCGCAAGTTCTTCTTCCATATCGCCAACGTGGTGGACGACGACCTGCGCGCGCGGCTGCCGGCCTATGTGCCCGGCGAGGTGATCCCGGTCGATTTTCAATACGGTGGCAATGACGGCAAGAAGTACCCCAAGGCCATCAACGTGGCCCTGCCCGACGATGTCGCGGCCAACAGCCACTGAGCCCGGGGTGCCCACTCAGCGCCAGTAGCCTTCCACCACGCTGGCCTGCCATCCCCGGCAGGCGGGCACGCTGCGCGTCAGCTCGGTATCGACCACCGAGCGCGCGGGCACTGTGGTGGGAGGCGTGCGCACGTGCTCCACGCTTCCGTCCTGAAGCTGGCAGCGAAACTCCACCACCACACGCTCCGCCTGCTCCCCCGACATATTTCGCACCTCCACCGCGAGGCGCGGCAGCGCGTTGCGCTTGAGGTGCACCTGCAACGGCTTGATCTGGTAGGTCAGCCAGGGGCGCATGTCCACGCTCTGATCCCGGAAGTTGGGGCTCGGCGTCAGCTCCACCACACCGGCGGCCGAGTCCAGGTTCATCTGAAAACGCTGCAGGACGTTGAGCCCCAGCAGGCCCACCACGGGCCGATCGCGGTAGGTGCCAAAGCCGCAGGCGTCGCAGAGGGTGTAGGACACGTGGCGCAACGTGGTCTGGTTCAGCTGCAGCGAGCTCATCATGCCAAAACGCGCCTCACGCACCCCGCCGGCGGTCTGCATCAGCGTGGTGGGAGCACCGGCCTCGGGGGTAATACGCGCCTGACGGGCCACCTCGGAGGTCAGGGTGGTGTAGCTCGCGCCGGTATCGAGCACAAAATAGACGTCGATGCGCCCGACCTTCGCCGGGATGAGCACTGACGCGCCATTGCGCTCAAAGGAGAGTCGGATCGTCCGAGAGCCGTTCCCTGCGCCCACGCCTGCCGCCCCACGCTGAATGACCAACGCCCCGGGTGCGGCCTCCTCGCCATCCTGTGCATCGTCGCCAAGACCGGGTAATTCAATGACCCCGCGCGGCCGGGCGACCCCTTCGATCACAATGCCCTCCGAGGTCTCCTCGGCGGCGTCCGCGTCGCGTGTGCCCGCCGCGTCGCCGGCGGTGTCCTCCGGCGGGACGTCATCACGCGCCTCATCGGCATCACTCGGCGCGCTCTGCGCGAGCACTGAAGCAGGGGCTCCCGCCACCACCAGCGCCCCCAGGGTGAGCGCCAGCATCAGGGTTCGTAGATTCGACACGTTTGGCTCGCTGTGTTAGGCAACGCCGGATGAAAAGCGCGCACTTCAGACAGGGTTGGCGGGGCATTGTGGCGGCGACGCTGCTGCTCTTTGGCTGCCTGCTGGCGAGCGCGGCGAATGCCTCGGAGCAGGAGCATGACGCGGAGGCGCATCGTACCAAAAGCGTGGCCGAGGCGCACTCTGTGGGTCTGGAGGTCAGCCGAAAGGCGCTGCAGCTCGCTACCTGGTCGGGGCTCAGCCCGCGGGCGCGGGCGCTGGTCGAGCGCAGCCGGCATGATGACTGGGATCCCGACGATCTGCTCAACGCGCTTGAACTTCATGCGCCTCAGGGCTGCCTGGATCTGCACCAACCCACACGCCTGGCCGAACGCAAGGCACGCTGGGCCGAGGCGGTGCGCCTGCTCGCGTTGACCCACCCCGACGAGCTGGAGCGCTGGATCCTTGGCGAACGCCGGCCTCCGCGCACCGCGCTCGCTGAGGCCAGCACCCAACTGCGCTGCCTGATCGAGGCGATGGTGGCCGCGAGCGCCGAGCCCGACCACGGCTTTCGACTTTTTCTGAGCCTGCGTGGCAACTTCGGCGGGCGCTTCGCCACCCGGGCCGAGCTGGCCGCTCATCTGCAGCGCTACCCGCGCTTCTTCTCCCAGGTCCGCGGCGCGCTGCTGCGCTCGGACTACCGTGACATGAGCTCGCAGAGCTTCATCTGGTACCGCAAGATGCGTTTTACCGGCCGCTCCTTCAACAAGATCTCCGAGCGCGCCGCCGAGCGCTGCGGCCTGACCCCGGGTCATACCTGGAAGCCGGAGAGCGAGCGCCATAAACGCTGCTGGTTTGAAGAGCTAACCCCCGCCGATCGCGAGCAGGAGATCTTGCTGGCGAGCGCCGCTCCGGCCCTCTCGCGCCATCATTGGGGCACGGAGTTCGACATTCTGGGGCTGAACCCGCGTCTTTTTGAGGAGGGCGCGCAGCTCTACGAGGCCTGGCGCTGGCTCGATGGTCAGGCGCTCGACTACGGCTTCTTTCAGCCCTTCGGTCCGGACGCTCAGGCGCAGCAGTTTGCCCACATGGAGGAGCGGTGGCACTGGTCGTACTACCCCATCGCGCAGGCCATCTGGGAGCATCTTCGGGAGCGAGAGCACCTCTTTGAACCGGTGCTGCACACCCTCTGGAGTCGGCTGGAGCGCCGCTGGGGCACCCACCCCTCGCCCTACTTCACGCATATGCGCGAGCACTGGCGCGACTACCTCTTTCACATCACGGTGCCCTCCCCGCCGGAGGCGTTGCCTTAAGGGGCGGCGCGTTTAAACTGCAGGCACCCTTGTCGAAGTCGCCCCTGCCCCCACGAGGTTGAGATGTCCCTTCGCCCCCCCGCCCTGCTCGCCGCCATCGCGCTCGTGAGCGCGTGCAGCGCCCCGGGCGCTGAGCTCATCGACAGCCCTCTGGTCGACGAACTTCGTACAGGCCAGAGCTCCGGCACCCAGAGCTTCGATCACAGCGCCCTCGACACCCTTTTAAGCGCGCATGTCAACGCCGAGGCCGGTCACGTTGATTACACCGGGCTACGCGACGATCGCGCCGAGCTCGACGCCTACCTCAGCGCGCTGGCCGAGGCCGACGCCACCACGTTGAATGAAGATGAACAGCTGGCGATGCTCATCAACGCGTACAACGCGTGCACGCTGCGGCTGATCGTCGACAACCTGCCGGTCGACTCCATCCGCGACATCAGCGATCCCTGGGGCGAGCCCCGCTGTGAGGTGGCGGGATACCTGCTGAGCCTCGATGAGATCGAGCACGGGTTGATCCGCCCCCTTTACGAAGATCCGCGCATTCATTTTGCTGTGAACTGCGCCGCCCGAAGTTGCCCCCACCTGGCCGAGCACGCCTACACCGGCGCCGAGGTCGACGCGCAGCTCGACGCCCGCACTCGCGCCAGCTTAAGCGACCCGAAGTTCGCTCGCATTGAGGGTGACACGCTCTACCTGACGAAAATCATGGACTGGTACGGCAGCGACTTCACCGACCCCGCCTACCAGGGGAGCACCACCGAGCTTGTAGATTACGTGGAGATCTACACCTCCGAGGCCATCCGCGCTCGCCTTCAAAACGACGACGCCCCGAACGTAGACATCGTCTTTATGGACTACGACTGGGCGCTCAACACGCCCTGACAGCCCCTGATGCTCACACAAGAAAAAAGACCGCCGCCCTGTGCGCAGGGCGGCGGTCGTTTTCGTTGCGGCAGCATCGCCCCTCATGAGGGCGAAGTCAGCTCAGTAGGAGCCGTTGAAGCCAAGTCCGATCGTGCTCTGGTTGGTCGCCGCCCCGTTGAAGTTCCAGAAGGGGAAGACCAGCGAGCGCTGATCGGGGGTGCGCGGGCCACCGAAGGTGCGCGCGCTCAGGCTGGCGCCAAGCCAGTCAGTGACCTTGTAGCTCAGCGAGACCGAGCCGGCCGCGCCCTGCCCGGCGCAGCGCACGCCGCGGCACTCGTACTGCGAGCTGAACTCATCCGACTCGTTGACCCGGTACGACCAGGCGGTGCTCAGGTTATAGCCGATGCTCAGGCTGATCTTATGCGGGAAGCGCATGCTCGCCGACAGGCCGGTGCTCAGTGAGTAAGGCGTGTTGATGCCGCCCACCGCGAAACGGCCGGGCTCCACCGCCTCGCTACCGTCGTAGCGGTAGATGGCGTTGGCTTCACCGATGTCGTCGATGTCGATGACCGGCGAGGTGTAGCGGTGGAAGGTGCGCGAGCCGCCGATCGACGCGCCCAGGGTAAGGCGCTTGAAGAAGGTCTTCGAGAGGCCCAGCCCGACGGAGGTCGAGAGCAGCATCGTGGAGACCCGCGAGGTGCGGCCGGTCGGAAGCGCCACGGAGAGCGAGGGGGTCAGCGAGATGCCCGTCGACTCAAAGCTCCAGCCCTTCCAGCCCGCGCTCAGGCCCAGGTCGCCCAGGCGCGTCTCATAGGAGCCGTTGATGCCGTTGTTGGCCGTCAGCCCCTGGCTAAAGCCCAGGCTGCCCGAGAAGCTGAAGTCCTGAACCCTGTAGCTACCGCTGACGCCAAAACGCATGCTGACGCGATCGTAGGCGCGGCTGGCGTCGCCTACCTGGTCGGCCCACTGCGTGTCGTTAGCGACGCTCACAAAGGTGCCCTGCCCGACCGAGAAGCCCAGCGAAGCTCCCAATGACCAGGGCTTGTCGTCTTCCTCTTCACCGAGAAGATCGTCGAGCTCATCGTTGATGTTATCATCGACCTCTTCGGCGAGCTCTTCGGCTTCGTTGACTTCGACCGGGTCGGTCTGATCCACAGTCCCGGAGGTGGTCGCGGCGGTCTGGGCAAAAGCCGGAGCGCTGAGGAGGATCAGCGCGGCCGCGGTGGTGCTGGCGAGCGCTCTGGGGTTCGGGGCCATCGTTTATCTCTCAGGTGGGTCGTTATGATTTTGTCGGCGCAAGGGCCTTAAGGCTGTCTCATACACCGAAGCGACAACATTTGCACGCCCCCCTCAACGCTGCAAGGAGCATTCCAGCGCAGCCAAAGCCCTCACCCATCAATTTTTTTGACGCCCGGCGGGGCTGCCGTAGCCTGACGGTGTTCCACGGCGAGTCACGGCAAAGGGCGTTGTCCCGCGTCGGACGGCCGGGTGGCTCGAGGATGAGCGACCGCGACTCAGGTCCCCAGGATCGGCTGCAGGGATGTCAGCCCGGGATCAGGTCACCGTGCGAACATTATCACGAGGAACCGCCGCCATCAGCTGCGCAGTCGCCCCCATGGATGAGGGCCAGACGCCGAGCGGCACCATCCAAGGAGCGGATCATGAGCGCATTGCCTGTCAACCTGGAACGCCGTCGCAAGCGCAGCACGCAGACCATCACCGCGCTGACGCTGCAGCTGGAGCACATCTTTGAGCGCGAGCAGCTGCGCAACTTCACCCTGGGCGACAGCCGCGGGCTGGTGATCGCGCAGGCCGGCGACGACGCCGAGTCCGATATTCTGGCGGCCTACGCCCCGCTGCTCTGCCGCAGCACTGAGAAAGGCCACCGCGAGCGCATCCTGGCGCGGATGCCGCATTTTGTGCCGGGCATCGAAGCCGACGCGATCCATGTGAAGAGCTTTGAGGTCGATGGCGAGCCGCTCTTTCTGACCATCGTCGGTCAGCCCGGGGTCTACCGCCACGTCGGGATGTACCGCGCGGTCACCGGGGTGCGTCGCATCCTCGGCCAGATCCCCGGCGAATAATCACCATCAATATCAAGAGCTTAGCGCAACCCCCGGACGCGCCCTGGCCTCACTCGGTCGGGGCGCGTTCGTCGATCTGGGCGTTGACGCGAGCCAGGTCGCCTTCGAGCTCAAGCTCGCGGTAGATGTCGCGGGCGCGGATCCAGAGCGCGCGGGCCTCATCGGGGTGGCCGGCGTCGGCGCGCAGCCGGGCCAGGCGCTCCAGGGGTTGGGCGTAGTCGAGATCCGGGATGGGGAAGCGCGCCGAGAGCTCGAGCACCCGGTGCAGCGTCTCGGCGTCGTCATCCTCACCGCGCAGCGCGCGCACCAGCGCCAGGTTGTACTCGATGCCGGCCTGCAGATAGGGGTACTCCTCGTCGGCCACGCGCTCGCGCGCGGCGCACAAAAAGTCTTCGGCCGCCGGGTAGTCATTGAGCGCGATCGAGGTGAGCCCCAGGTTGGTGTAGACGAGCGCCACGTCGAGCTCCGCGCCGATGCTCTGGTAGGTGGCCAGCGCGCGCTCATAGAAGCGCCGCGCCGCGTCGTAGCTGTCGCGGAAGCGGGCCACGTCGCCCAGGCCGTTGTAGCACTGGCCGGCGCCGCGGCGGTCGCCCAGGGCCTCATAGCGGCGCAGAGCGCGCTGGTAGAGCTCTTCGGCCTGGTCGAAGTGTTTTTGAAAGCGGGCCAGCTGCGCCAGGCTCAGCAGGTTGCGGGCCACCTCCGAGGGTTGGTCGCTGGCCTGACTCAAGGCCATCGACCGACCGTAATAGTCGCGGGCGGCCTCGCCCTCGCCCTGAATTCTGGCGACTTCGCCCAGGATCCACAGCGACTGCGCCACGCCGGCGTCGTCGCCGCGACCTTCGGCGCTGTGCAGCGCCTCGGTGGCCAGATCGACGGCCAGCGCGTAGTCGGCGCGGTGCCAGGCCACCCGGGCCAACCCGCGCGTGGCGTTGTCGCGCATCGACGCCAGCTCGGGCAGGGTGGCGACCTCGTCGCGCACGCGGTTG
>NZ_VOSL01000135.1 GCF_007997005.1 Lujinxingia vulgaris
TGACGGGCGCCCGGGCCCAGCGCGCGCCCGTTGAGCGAGAGCTCGGCCCGCGCTGGCGAGGGCACCAGGCGCACGCGGACGCCTTTGCGCAGCGCGGCGTTGATGAGGGCGGGGCGGTCGCGGTCGTCGACCACGCTTTTGGCCTCGGTGCCGGGGCGCGCGGAGAGTTCCGCCAGGGCGCGGTTCTGCAGGCAGGAGAGGTTGAGCGAGACGATCTCGCGCTGGTGGCCGTAGCTTAAGGTGTAATAGGCCGTGGAGCAGCCCTCGTAGGCCGCCGAGAGGGCCGCTACTTCGCCCTCACCCAGGGTGAGGGTGACGGGGGCTTCGCCCAGATCCTCGCCATTGGCGCTGACCCTGGCGGCCTCCGGGGTGGTCTCCACGCGGAAGGTTCGAGGTGGCGAGGCGTCGGGCTCCAGGCGAAGGTCGCGGGCGTCGAGCACGACGCGCTCACCAGCGGTCAGCTCCACGCGCAGGTTGCGGGGCTGGTGGCCTTCGAGCAGAAGCTCCACGCGGTAGTCGCCCGGATCGAGGGTGAGCGTCTGAGGGGTGCGACGTCCGGCGAGCTCCTCGCCATCGAGTCGGATGGTCGCGCCGGGCGGGTCGCTCTCAAGCGTGAGCTCAGCCTCACCCAGGGTCGGGAGCACGAACGCGACCACCAGGAGGGCGGCCAGTGTGGTGAGCGCCACCCCCACCCACACGCCAACCCGGCGCCGCGGGGCAGGCTGCGGGATCGCGTCGTCGGGGCGCTCGCGTTGCAGAGCGTACGGCTCTGGCGAGGTCGTGGGCGTAGGAGTAGGAGTAGGCGTGGCGATGGGCTGGCGCGTCGCCATCTCCGACGATGCGACCGGCTCCGACTCTGGCGTCAGCAGCCGCGAGGCGGTGGGGGCGTGGGCGATCTCGGCGACCTCCTGCTCGGAGAGCTCCGAGAGACCCTCCGGCGCGTCGTCACCGGTGGAGGAGGGCTTCAAGGTGGGCGAATCTCCCGGGGGGCGCGCCGGCTGAAGATCGGCAGCCGGAGTGCCGGTGCGCAGCCCGGCGTCGGAGGCCTCCGAGCCCAGCCGGTCGAGCTCAAGCTCCAGCGCCTCATCCAGGTTGCGGGCCTTACGTACCGGCGGAGCGGCCTCTTCGGCGAAGATCGCCCCCAGCGCCTGCGCCAGCCCCTGACTGGTGACGGCCTGACCCACTGCGTAGATGGCGTGCTGAAGATCCACATAGAGATCTTCGATGTTCTGGTAGCGCGCGTCGGGGTCAACGGCCAGCGCGCGCTCGATGATCTGATCGACCTCCCCGGGCACCTCGGGGCGCAGCACTCCGGGCGGATCAAACTCACAGCGCCGCACAAGCTCCAGGCTCTCCAGATCGGTGCGCCCCTCAAAGGGCCGCCTCCCGGTGAGCATCTCGTAGAGCACCACCCCGCAGGCGAAGATGTCGCTGCGGTGGTCCAGCGGCTGACCCCGGGTCTGCTCCGGGCTCATATAACAGCACTTGCCCTGGATGCGCCCGTTGGCCGTCTGCGAGAGCCGACCGGCGGCCCGCGCGATGCCAAAGTCGATGATCTTGATCTCGCCCTCGCGCGAGATGAGCACGTTGGAGGGGCTCACGTCGCGGTGCACAATCGAGAGCGGGCGGCCCTGTTCATCGGACTTGCGGTGGGCGTAGCCCAGGCCCTTACAGATCTCGGCGGCGATGTGCAGCGCGTGCTCCACCGGCAGCTGCTCGCCGCTGGCGTCCAGGCGCTTTAAGACCTCGCGCAGATCGAGGCCTTCGACGTACTCCATCGCGATAAAATATTCGCCGTCCTGCTCGCCCATATCGAAGACGGGCACAATATTGCCGTGGGTCAGCTGGACGACGATGCGACCTTCGTCGAGGAATTTGGTGACAAATTCCTCTTCTTCGGCAAGATGGGGGAGGATGGTCTTGATGATGACGCGCTTCTCAAAGCCGCCGGCGCCGCGGGCGCGCGCCAGGTAGATCTCCCCCATGCCGCCTTTGGCGAGGCGGCGGGTAAGCTCGTAGCGACCGAGTTTTCGAAGCGTTGCGCTCATAGCAAATGACGACCGTGCCGGGTCGGGGGGCTGCTCCCGAAGCGTTGCTTCGTGTATAGTCGATGCGGCGTCGAAGGTCGACGCGCTTTCAATCGGGGTGGGATCAGAACTTCAACGAGGACAGGATGCTGTTTCAAGATACCATGAATCAAAACGAGCGCGCTCCCTGGACCGCCCGCCTGGTGGCGGGCGCGTTGACCACTCGCCCCGTATCCCAGGCGCTGCTCTGGGCGCGGATGCCGCTGCTGGCGGTGGTCTCACCCTCGGTCGACGTGCTCGACGCGTCGCGCTGCGAGGTGGCCATCCCCTTCGGGTGGCGAAACCGCAACATCTTCGGGACGATGTATTTTGCCGCTTCCATGATGGCCGCCGAGATGACCACCGGTGGGCTGGTCATCTTTCATAACGCGCTGCGCCCCGAAAAGTTCTCCTACATCGTGCGTCATATCAGCGCGGACTTTGTCAAACCGGCAAAGAGCGCGGTGCGCTTTGAGTGCGTACAGGGCGAGGAGGTGGCCGCGGCCTTCGACGAGGCCGCGCGCACTGGCGAGCGGGTCAACCGTGTACTCGAAGTCGTCGGACGGCGCGCCGACGGGGTGGAGACGGCGCGCGTGAAGGTCGAGTGGTCGATTCGGGCGAGCTGATGATCGTGGGGCAGTCGTTGGGTTGGGGGATCGTCTCGTTGCTGGTTGGCCTGGCGCTGGGCGTGGGGCTTGTCGTCAACATCTGGCGGGAGCGAAAGCTCCTGCGTGTGGATGACACGCGCTGGCTTGAGGACGCGGCGCGCGAGCTGAAAGCCTCCGCCGCGGACGTCTCAGAGGAGGCGTCGACCTCTCAAGGCCAGGCCCAGGAATAACACCCCGCGCGTCAAGCGCTACCTGTGCGGCGCGTTTCGGTGTCAGCGGAAAAGTTTAACGATAGCGGGAGTTTACAGGGATATGAGGGATCGTCAACTGCACCACCTATCGCATCGGATGTATCGCCACGTGCTACGTCCGACGAGCTATCTTCTTGTGCTCCTCGGGATCGGGCTGAGCGCCAATGGCGTCGTCGCCCAGGAGGGTCAGGAGAGCTCTGCGCTGGAGATTCAGGAGGTGCCGGAGGTTCCGGCCATCGCCGAGGTCGAGCGCCGCGAGTACCCGGAGCTGGAGCGGGCCATCGACCGCGTGCTCTCCGATCCGGAGCTGCAGCGCGCAAAAGTAGGCGTTCACGTCGAGGACGCGCAGACCGGCGAGGTGCTCTACACGCATCTGGCCGACGAGCCTTTGAACCCGGCGAGCAACATCAAGCTGATCACGGCGGCCACCGCCCTCGATGTGTTGGGGCCGCATTATACTTTCAGCACCGAGCTGGCCACGAATATGCGCAGCGAGCGCTCCATCGACGATCTTTTTCTGATCGGTTCGGGGGAGGCGTTTTTGCTCTTCAAAGACGTGCTGGCCTGGGCCGGCGAGCTGCGTCTGCAGGGGATCGATACGATCGCCGGCGACATCATCATCGATGAGTCGGCCTTTGCCGAGGGTTACCTGCCGCCGGGCTATGAGACCCGCGACACCGATGCGTCGTACCGCTCGTCGATCGGGGCGCTGTCGGTGAACTTCAATACCGTGACTACCACCGTGACGCCGGGCGCGCCCGGAGAGCCGGGGGAGGTCCGCCTGGATCCGCCCCAGGAGCATATCGAGGTGGTCAACCGCACGCGCACCGTGCGCGGGTCGCTGGCGCGTGTGCAGGTCAGCGCGGTGCCCACCGAGGAGGGCACCCGCATTGAGGTGGGCGGCACCATCGGGCAGGGGGCGCAGCCGGTTTCGGTGCGAAAGCGGGTCGATAACCCGGCGGAGTTTGCCGGCGCGGTGGTCGCCCGGGCGATTACGATGGTCGGCATCGCGTTCGACGGGGAGGTGCGCCCCGGGGAGGCGCCTGCGCCGGAGGTGCGCCAGCGTCTTCATGTGCATAACTCGTCGCCGCTGATCGATACGATCGCGGCGATGAATAAGTGGAGCAACAACTTCATGGCCGAGCAGCTCCTGCTGGCGACTGCGCGCGGGCAGGGGCAGCCGGCGACCTGGCCGCAGGCCATCAGCAAGGCGCGCGAGTTTATGGTGCGCGCGGGCTTCGACGCGGAGGCGTTCAGCCTGCACAACGGCAGCGGGCTCTACGAGGGTAACGCGGTGAGCGCGCGTCAGTTTGTCTCCTTGCTTCGCTACATGCGCGGGCATGCGTTTGGCCCGGAATTCATCGCGTCTTTGCCCATCGCCGGGGTCGACGGCTCGCTGCGCAATCGGCTGCGCGAGCCGCACGTGGCTGGAAACTTGAGGGCGAAGACCGGTACGCTGAATAACGTTACCGCGCTCAGCGGCTATGTGCAGAGCAGGTCGGGGCGGCAGCTCGCGTTCTCGATCCTGATCAACGATCCGCCGCGCCGCGCCTGGGTCTATCGCCCGCATCAAGACCAGATCGCCCAGGCGATCGCCAACTTCGACGAGTGAGTTATGTGCCGGCTCTTTGGCTTTCGTTCGGTGATCACAAGCCAGGTTCACCGCAGCCTGATCAGCGCCGATAACGCCCTGATGCGCCAGAGTGAGCGCCACCCCGATGGTTGGGGGGTGGCGTATTACGTGGAGGGCGTGCCGCACGTGGTCAAGAGCGTCTCCTCGGCCGTCTCCGACAGCCTCTTCCAGCGTGTCAGCGGTGTGGTGGCCTCCGAGACGGTCGTGGCGCACCTGCGCAAAGCGACCGTGGGTCAGCTCTCGATCCTCAACTCACACCCCTTTCAGTACGGGAGCTGGGTCTTTGCGCATAACGGCCAGATCCCCAACTTCGACGAGCATCGCGACGCGGTGGTCGCGCGCATCTCGCCCATTTTTCGCCGTTTTGTGCTGGGGGATACCGACAGCGAGGTGATCTTCTATTTGCTGCTCTCGAAGATGGCGCAGCGCTTCGACATCCACCGCAAAGGGGCTCCGATCAGCGAGCTGAGCGCCGCGCTCCGAGAGACCGTCGCCGAGATCCATGAGGCCACCGGCTACGACTGCTACACCCGGGCAAAAGACGACGAGTTTTACCTGAGCATCCTCCTCACCAACGGCCAGGTGATGGTCGCCCACCAGGGGGGCAAAGAGCTCTTCTACAGCACCCACAAGACGCTCTGCCCCGATCGCGACGACTGCCCGAGCTTTGCGCCCTGCTGTGAGGCGCGCTCGCGCTCGGGTTTTGTGAACCACTTCATCGTCTCCAGCGAGCCCTTGCACGGCGACAATGTGTGGGAGGCCATGGAGCCGGGCCAGATCTTCGGCGTGGACTGGCGCATGCACCTCTATCAAGAAAACGCCGACGCCAGCCTCTCTCGTTTGGGAGCCTGAAGCTGGCGTCGTGGTTGAATCTTCTTTGAAATCAGGCGCTTAGCGCTTCTTGTTGCGCTGGATTGCCCGCTGCAGCTCCTCATCGGAGAGGCCGGAGTGGCCCTCGACGGTGATGGACTGGCTGACGTTGGTGCGCAGGTCGCGGGCCGCGACGTTGACGATGCCGTCGGTGTCGATCTCGAAGGTGACCTCAATGCGCGGGCTGCCCGCCGCGGCGGGTTTGATGCCCGTAAGGTTGAACATCCCCAGCAGCTTGTTGCGGCTGGCCACCTGATGCTCGCCCTGGAGCACGGTGACGGTGACCATGTCCTGGTTGGATTCGGTGGTGGTGAAGACCTTGGTCTCCATGGTGGGGATGGGCGTGTTCTTCTGGATGATCGGGCTGAAGCGGTCGCCGGTGACCCGGATCCCCAGGCTGAAGGGGGTGATGTCGAGCAGGATCACCTCGCGGACTTCACCGCCGAGGATGCCCGACTGGATCGCGGCGCCGGTGGCGACGACCTCATCGGGGTTGACGCCTTTGTTGGGCTTCTTGCCAAAGATCTCTTCGACTTTCTCCTGAACCAGGGGCATGCGCGTCATGCCGCCGACGAGCAGAATGTCGTCAATGTCGTTGCGATCGATGCCGCCCTCTTTGAGCGCGGTCATGCAGGGCGTCTCCAGACGCTCGACCAGGTCGTAGCAGAGGTCGTTGAGCTGAGAGCGCGACAGGCTCAATGAGAGGTGGCGAGGGCCGGATTCATCCACCGCCAGAAAGGGCAGGTTGATGTTGGTCTCGCTCAGCGTGGAGAGCTCGCATTTGGCGTTCTCAGCGGCTTCTTTGAGACGCTGCAGGGCCATGTTGTCTTCGCTGACGTCGATGCCCGTCTCGTCCTGGAAGCGCTGCATCAAAAACTCGAGCACGGCGCGGTCAAAGTCCTCGCCGCCCAGGTGATTGTCGCCGCTGGTGGAGACGACTTCGAAGACGCCGCCGCGCAGCTGAACCACCGACACATCGAAGGTGCCGCCGCCCAGGTCGAAGACGACGATGTTGGCGTCATCGCTGCGCGCAAAGCCGTAAGCCAGGGCGGCAGCGGTGGGCTCGTTAATGATGCGGCGCACGGTCAGGCCGGCGATCTTGCCGGCGTCTTTGGTGGCGCTGCGCTGCGCGTCATTGAAATAGGCCGGCACCGTGATCACCGCCTCGGTGATCTCTTCGCCAAAGTAGTCTTCGGCGGTCTGCTTCATCTTGCGCAGGATCATCGAGGAGATCTCCTGCGGGCTATACGCCTGACCGTTGACCTCGACCCAGGCGTCGCCGTTGGTGTTCTCGACGATGTTGTAGGGGAGGGTCTTGGCGTAGCGCCTGACCACCGGGGAGGTGTTCTTGTGACCGATGAGGCGCTTGATGTCGTAGATGGTGCGCTCAGGGTTGATGATCGCCTGACGCTTGGCCTGCTGACCGACAAACTGCTCGTTATCTTCGGTAAACCCGACCATCGAAGGCGTGGTGCGCGAGCCCTCGCTGTTGGGCAGCACCAGAGGTTCACCGCCGTCGATGACCGCTACACAGGAGTTGGTGGTTCCCAGGTCGATGCCAATGATTTTTCCCATGAACGACAATCCTGGCTAGACGTGTTGGCAAGACAATGGAAGCGATGGGGAGCCGGGCTGCGCCGTGAGATTCTGGCGAGCGCGGCGGGCAAGAGCAGAACCCCCGCTCGCAAACGTGGAAGAGACGATACCATCGTAGGCGTGGGGCGCTATTTTTTAAACAGGTTTTTGAAGAAGCCGCCGCCTTCAGCCTCCGCCTGCGGATGGCGCCGCTCGTAGAGGCGGATCTCGCGCTCAGCTTCCAGGCTCGCCGGGTTAAGTTTGTAGGCCTGCTTGAAGTGCTCGTAGGCCTTTTGCTCTTTGCCGCGGGCTTTGAGGATGATGCCGGCGAAGAGGTAGGCGTCGGGCATGGCCTGGCGGTGGCCGGTGCCGATGGCCTTGCGCAACTGCTCCAGCGCGCTGTCGGCCTGGGAGGCATCGAGCTGAAAACGGGCGTAAGCCTCAAAGGTCATGTAGAGGCCGTTGTTGGGCTCGCCCTCCAGCGCGCGCTGCAGGTGCGGGAGCGCCTCGCGGTAGGCCAGCTGCTTAAAGAGGGGGTAGCCGGCGTTGAAGGCGTCGCGGGCCGGATCGGCGGCGGTGGGGATGCCGGCGTTGTTGAGTGGTGCCGGCGTGGGGCGCCGGGTGCGGGTGGGGCTTCGGCCCAGGCGCTCCAGCTGCTCGCGGCGCCAGTCGGCGTCGGAGGAGTCCTGATCCAGACCGGCGCCCGAGAGCGAGGAGGTTCGCTTGCGGCGCGCCCCGGAGAGCGACGCGGTGCGATCGCGCTGCGGGGTGCCCGCGCCCGGAGTGGGGCGCGCAGTCGGGGTGGGGCGAGCGGGCCTGGTCGCGGTGTCGCCCAGCTGAGACTTCAGATCGGGGTGCTGGGTGGTGGGCGTGCGCCCCATTCCGATGGGGGTGGAATCACGCCGGACACGACCGGGGGTCTGGGTGCGCGGGGTGAAGCGGGCCTGAGAGTGTTCGGCCTGTCCTGCGCCGTCCGGGTTGAGCTGACCCGGGTGGAGGGTGCTCAGGCGTTTTCGCCCCGGCCGAGGTGTCTGAGAGGTTGAGGACGCCTCGGGGGCCGGGCGCGTTGCACCTGACGGCGCCGAAGGCGTGGTGTCGGCCGGAGGAGGGACGGTCTGCTTGTTTTCGACCTTCATCAACGCGGTGTAGGCGTTGCGGACGCCGATGAAGATGCGCTGCGCCGTCTCTTTGATCTCGGTGGAGACGTTGCCACCGTAAACGTCCGGGTGATGCTCTTTGACCAAGACGTAGAAGCGCTCTTTGACAACTTCGCGTCCGCAGCCTTTCCACAGCCCGAAGATCTCATGCGGGCTCATGCGCTCCATGGTCGTGAGCTTCTCGCGCAGCTGCACATCCAGGCTCTGGGTGCGACCGGTGGCCGGGCGAATGCCCCTTAAGTCGGGGGCCTGCACCGAGGGCGAGGAGGTCGTGCGTGCGGGGCGCGACGATGCAGGGCGCGCGCTGCTCGCCGATGAGGCGCGGCCCCTGGCGTGGAGGTGGGCGTACTGGATCTGCACCGGGCGTGCGGTGGGCTCGCTTCGGAAGACCCACAGGTCGATCTCCCGCGCGAAGAGGGCGGCGCGGAACCCCTCGGTGACGTCGCTCCCCATCAGGCTAAGCAACTTCTCCAGCGACTTCTGGCCGTCGCACCCTCCCATCAACTTCGCCAGGACCTTCCAGCGCAATGAGGCGCGGCGCTTCTCCCAGAACTGCGTGAGCACCGGGTAGGAGGCCATCATCGGCATCAGGCTGTCCATGACCTGACGCTGGGGAAGGTGGGTGGTGACGCCCTGGATCATCAGGGGTACCAGCGAGGTGCGACTGCCTTCGAGGTTCGCGTCCTGCGTGAAGGTGAAGTCGCCGTCGGGCCAGGCGAAGACGCTGGTCAGGGCGTTGCTGTCGGCCAGCGTGTTGTTGGCGGGCTCCAGAAAATGCCCGCCTTTAAAGCCGAACTCACGCGTGATCTTCCCCGAGCGCAGCGTGAGCAGCCCCGAGTCCTGATGCATCGAGATGCTGTAGAGGAGACGCGAAAAAGGGATCGAGCTGAGCCGTCCCTCGGACACTGTGGGGAGGCGCACCGAGAGCTCGGTGGCGGATTCTCCGCTTTCGCGCGCCTGTTTTTGTAAGGCACGCTGGCGCGCGTTAAGCGCCTTTTTGAGGGCGTCGAGAAGCTCGTCCCAGTCCCCGGGGTTGCGGGGTAGCGGCACGACACCGGCCACACTCACGAAGGCCTCGCCCATCTGCGAGAGGGCCGGGGTGAGGCGCTCGGCGAGCACAAAGGCCGGGGTGGCGTCCTGACTTAAGACGCTGTCCAGCGCCACAAAGTGGGCGCTCTGCGCCGGGTCGGCCAGATCGGGGCCTACCACCACGACCTGGGCCGGCTCTTGCATCAGCTGGCGGCGGGCTTCATCCCAGCCCCGGGCCTGCCTGACGCGGGCCAGCTGGGAGAGCGCCTGCTTGAGCCTCGATACCACCGAGGCCTCAGCGCTAATGATGAGGAGGTTCTCCATAGGGGTGTTCAACTGCGTCAGAGAGACCTGCGCTGCGTCAGCGCCGGGGGATGCGTAAGTGCATGCAGAGGGTGATTCAGCCGCCAAGCTCCTCGATCTGCTGAAGCATTTCACGGCGGGTGGCGTCGGGTACGGTCAGGTTGGCGGTCTCGCGCAGGTAGGTCTTGAAGGACTCGATGGCCTGGGCGCGCTGATTGAGCTCCCGGTAGAGGTAGCCCAGGCGGCGGTAGATCTCGGGGTTGTCGTAGCCGAAGCGGATGGCCTGCTGAAGGTGGCGGGCGCCCTGCTCGCGTTTGCCTTCGTAGATCAGCGCCATGCCGTACTGGTACTGGGCCAGGGGGCGCTCCGCATTCTTCTCGAGCGCCGCGCCATAATGCTCGATGGCGCCCGGGTAATTCTGCTCACGGAAATTGGCTTCGCCCAGGGCGAACTGTGCTTCGACCATATCGGGTTTGAGCTCAAGCGCGCGCATGATGTCGGCTTTGCCCGCGCGGGTGGCGCCGGTGCGGGCCAGCAGAAGACCGCGCCGCACATAGATTTCGGGGTTTTTCACACCGTAGGCCGGGTCGACCGTGGTTGCGCGCTGGTACTGGGTCAGAGCCTGCGCTTCGCTCTCTTCGTCCTCGAAGGTGCGTCCCATGAAGTAGTGGAACTCGCCATTGTTGGGCTGGTAGTCGAGCACGTGACCGAAGATGCGCTTGGCGGTGTTGAAATCCTTCTCGGCCAGCGCGGTGCGGCCCACGTAGAAGTAGGCTTCGTGGTAGCGGGGGTTGAGCTCGTAGGCTTTGTTGAAGTCCTCGCGCGCCGTCTCGTAGTTGCCGCGGTCAAAGTAGATGCGTCCGCGGATGAAGATGTACTCCTCGTTGGAGGGTTCGGCTTCGATGACCTTGTTGATCTCGTCGATGGCGCGATCGAACTGGCCGGCCTGGCGGTAGGCGTCGGCCAAGTAGGCCGAGAGACGGATGTCTTCGATGCCTTCGGCGCGGGCGCGCTCCAGAAGCTCCAGGGCGCGCTCGCTCTGGCCGTCTTCGAGAAGCAGGCGCGAGAGGTTCAGGCGGGCGTTCCAGAAGTTGGGGTCGAGGCGCAGGGCCTCTTCGTTCCACTGGCGGGCGAGCTCGCGACGCTCCGAGAGGCGGTAGTAGTCGGCGACCTGCGAGGCGATGGCCGCGTCGATGCCTTCGGGACGCTCGGTGATCGCGCGGACATGCTCCTCACCGCGGGCCACGTCGTTGTCGATACGCCAGGCCAGCTGGGCCAGGGCGGCGTGCGCGGTGAGCAGGCTGGGGTCGATCTCCACGGCGCGCTCAAACGCGCGGCGCGCCTCGTAGAAGGTGCCCCGCTGCATGTTGAGGCGGCCCAGGTAGAAGGGGAAGCGGGCGTCCTCCGGGAACTCCTTCTCGCCTTCTTCGAGTTTAAGGATGGCCTCGTTGTACTGCTCCAGACCCATGTGCGAGCGCACGATGCCGAGCATCACCTCGGGATCTTGCTGGCCGAGGTTCTGGTTGGTCGTGAAGAAGTTGAGGGCTTCCTGGTACTTCTCGGCGCGTTCGTACTGTTCGGCCAGGGCCCGCAGGCTGTCGACACGGGCGCTATCGATCTTGAGCGCTTCGGTGAACATGGCGATGGACTCATCGCTCTGCTGACGCGCCATGTGGACCATACCCATAACGTGGTAGGCCTCGCCGCGCTCCGCCGGCGAAGCCGACGCGCTGAGCTCGCTGATGATCTTTTCGAGGTGTTCGGTGGCGTCGTTGAGGTCGCCGCCGTCGTAATAGAGGTTGCCGGCGAGCAGACGGCTGGCCACGTGGTTGGGATCGGCGTTGCTGGCGCGCTCCAGCGCTTCGAGCGCCGCGGCGTTAGCGTCTTGAGCGGCCAGGACGCGCGCGTGCCAGTAGTGCGGTGTCGCGGCGGCTTCGTTGGCTTTGCTGGCTTCGGTCAGGTGCCGCTCAGCGCGCTCGATCAGCGAGGCGTTCGCCGCCGAGGCGGCGTTTTCGGAGTCTTCGGCACGCTCGTCGCTCGCTTCGGCGAGGGCTTCGTCGGCGGCCTCCGGGTCTGCGGGTTCGCCGGCCTCGTCCGCGGGGGCGGTAGCCTCATCTGTCGGCGCGGCGGCGTCTTCGGGCTGGTCGGGGGAGCCATCGCTCCCTTCAGCCGCAGCGTTGGCGTCGGAGGGGGCGGCCTCGTACTGACCGTCCAGGCTGGCGAGCGCGTAGGCGACGCCGGCGCTCAGGTGGGCCCAGTAGGCAGCTTCGGGGTTGGAGAAGGCCGGTTCGGCCAGGGCTGCGGCCGCGTCGGCCTGCGCCAGACGAGCCTCGTTGGCGGCCAGGGCCGCAGCGACCATCGGATCGGCGCTCTCCGCGGAGAGAGACTCCGCCAGGGTTTCGGCGGCCGCGGCCACTGCGTCGTCTTCGTAACGCGTCAGGTAGAGCGAGCGTCCCAGCAGCAGCAGGGCAGAGCTCTGAGGGTCAAGTTCCCCCTCTTGAGCGTCGGCGAAGAGCTCCTGATACGAGGCGTAGTTGTCCTGGAGGACGAGCTCCGGGTTCAGGGAGGTGATGGTGGGAGCGACCGGTGCCGGGGCCTGCTCAACGACGTCTTCCTGAGCGAAGAAGGAGGTGTAGATGCCAAAGCCCGCGGCGCCCAGGACCAGGACGGCGAGCACGGGGACACCGATGGCGGCCATGGCGCCGCGTTTTTTGTCGGCGTCGACGGTTTTGGCGACGTTGGCGGCAGCCGGGGCGCCGGCGCTGGCCGGGCGCTCTTCTTTGATGCCGGTGGAGGCCGGACGGAAGGGGTCGTGGCCGGCGGCGGCTTGAGGTTGCGGTCGGGAGCTCGGAGCCTCGGGTTGGCGGGGCGGTGGGGCCGCCGCGGGCGTGGCAGGAGCCGGGCCGCCCATCATGTCGTCACCCCAGTCGGCCTCGTTGACGCCGAGGTCTTCGGCGTCGAAGGAGTCGTTGCCGACGAGCTGGCTGTCCCAGTCGTCGCCCTCGGGCTCCTCGTCGAGGAAGGAGAAGCCCTGATCACCTCCCAGGAAGTCGTCTTCGTCGGCGGGGGCGTCGGAGAAGAGCGAGTCGTCGTCGAGCTTTGGCGCCTCGAAAAGATCGTCGCCCTGGTCGAAAGGATCGGGCTCGGGCGCGGCCGGAGCGGCGAAGGGGTCCTCATCAGCGGCCGGAGCAGCGAAGGGATCTTCATCGGCGGCCGGAGCAGCGAAGAGGTCGTCGCTGTCTTCGTCCATGCCCGGCGCCGGGCCGAAGAGATCATCGCTGGGCTCGGCGCCCATGGGCGCAGCGAAGAGGTCGTCGCTGTCCTCCTGGTGGGCGGATGGACTCACCGGGGCGGCGAAGAGATCGTCATCATCGTCGGCGGCGTTTGCATCGACGGGCGCGGCGAAGAGATCGTCATCGTCGGCCTGGTTGGCACCGGCGCCCATGGGCGCGGCGAAGAGATCGTCGTCGCCTGGTCCGGCACCGACGGGCGCGGCGAAGAGATCATCGTCGTCGGTGATCGGGGCGGCGAAGAGGTCGTCGTCTTCGGCCGGGGTAGGGAGGTTCGCGCTGGCGGAGGTGGGCAGATTGCCGCCGGCCGACGTGGGCAGGTTGTTGCCCGCCGAGGTCGGGAGGTTGGCGCCGGCGGAGGTGGGAAGGTTGCCACCGGCCGAGGTTGGAAGATCGGAGCCTGCGGATCGGGGCAGGTTGGAGCCCGCGACGCGTGGCAGGTCGCTGAGCTTGGGCCTGGGCAGATCGGGGGCGCTGCGCGGCGCGGGCAAGTCGGCGGCGTCGCTCTTGGGTTTGGGCAGGTCGCTGAGTTTGGGCCGCGGCAGGTCGCTGAGTTTGGGCCTGGGCAGATCGGGGGCGCTGCGCGGGGTGGGCAGCGCGGGGCTGCCGGCGGAGGTCGGCAGGTCCTGCACGCCGAGGCCGGCGCGCGTGGTGTTGCCCGCGTCATCGGCAAAGGCGGCGACCTCCGAGATCGGTGTCCAGCTCTCTTTGTCGGTCGAGACCTGCGCATCGGTACCGAGCTTGTTGCCCTTGAGCATCAGCCGGATGGCGTTCTGGTCAAAGGGGCCGAAGACCTTACCGGTGGGGCGTTTGACGTAGTAGCGTTCCATCGCGTGTCGGGGATGCGGCCTCGTGGGGGAGGCGTCCATGTGGGATCGCCGGCTGGATGGGCGCACAGCTCGGGGGCGTCTGAGGAGAGTAGCGGCGGCAGGCCGATAAAGACCGGCGGCGCTAAGTCGCTGCGCAGAACATATTGGCGACCAGAGAGTCTGGGCTCAATGTATCGCGCCCCCCCGGTCGTGGCAAGCAAAGGTGCGCGGGGTAAAAGAGGCCTGTGAGCCTTATTCGTCGCGGTCAAACGGGCTCTTGTGGAGGGTCAGACCGGTTTCCTCGAGGATCTCGTCGAGGAGATCGCGGGCGTCGGCGGCGATCACGAAGTGCAGATGTCCCAGCCGGCGCTCAATGAGGTCGGGGGCTTCTTCGAGGCCGGCGAAGCGATCGGCGCTGAGGCGATCTTCAAAGCTCAAGACGATGAGCTCCTCGGCCAGGTGCGCCCGGGCGGGGCGGTCGAGCTCGGCTTGAAGGCGTAAGGCCTGGCCGGTGGGAAGCCCGCCGGGGCAGCGCGCGTCGAGGAACGCGACGATCTGGTCGAGAGGATCGTCGGGGAAGCGCGCGCGGATCTTCTCGATGTTCAGCGCGAAGAAGCGTGAGCGCGGTGAGGATTCGTCTTCGAGGACGTCGGTGAGGTGGCCGAGCTCGACCTGGGTGACGACGTCGAGCTCGTAAGGATCGGCCATCACGACCAGCGGGTCGACGAAGTAGAGGGTGCGAGTTGGCGCGCCGGTGGAGCTGAGCGTAAGCGAAGGGTGCGCCTCGGCGGCCCGGCGGATGGCGTCGTGGTCGGCCGTGGTGACAAAGGCGTCGCGGGCGCCGAGGCGGATGGCGCGGTGGGAGCTCTCGCGAAGATCATGCTCGAGCTGCCCGATGATCATATCGAAGCGCTCGGGATCGGGGTGGCGAAGGAGCACGCCCTGGCGATGAATGGTCAGGCGCTGATGGACGCGTTCCCAATCGTTGAGCTGGAAGGCAACAGCTTCGGGTACCGGCGTGTGTCCGAAGGTGTTGAGCAGCTCGACGAGCGCTGTGGCGCTTGCGCCCAGCGAATAACCGCGTTGCACCGATTCTGCGGCGAGCTGGAAGGTGGCGACGCGATCGGAGAGTTTGCGGCGTTCGCCGACCCGGTAGAGCTCATGCAGCACGGAGACCGGGGCGTTATCGAGGAAGACCATCACCTCGAAGTTGGGCTGCACAATGAGGCAGCCGCCCTGTGGAGCGGGGATCTCCGAGCCCTCCAGGCCCAGCGCGCGGGCGCCGCGTGGCGAGAGGCGAGCGACACGCTGGTTGTCGTCGGTGCGCCCGAACTGCAGGAGGCCCGACCAGCTCAAGGTGCGCTCGATCATCGCGTCGATAAATTGTGCGGGCTCGCACTGGCCGGCCATCTTCGCAAGGGTGCGATCGAGGTACTGGCGGTCGATCTGAGTGCAGAGCTCGGTGATGGCTGCCACCGAGGCCCACTCGCGCACCGAGGCGCGGCGCAGCACCGAGAGCACGAAGCCGCGGGCGCCGATCAGGGGCTCGCCGGTGGATTCGCGCTGGGAGAAGTGCTGGTCGTCGGCGCCGCGCAGGGTCATCTCGGCCAGGCGCACGCTCTCGACCTCGTTCCAGTAGCGCAGGCGCTGAAGCGCCTCGCCCAGGCGACGATCGCGCTCGGCGCCGGGGGCGTGGAAGTGCTCCGCCAGGGCCGCGTCGCCGGTGCGGTAGCGATCGCCGTCGGGCCCCAGAATGCCCAGCTCGCGGCCCAGGGCGGCCAGGAAGGTGAGGTAGTCGAGTTGCCGGGGATCGTGAAGATCGAGATCGCCGGCGACCTCTCCGAGCTGGCCGGGCATGCTGATGCCGCGGGCGGCGCGCGCCAGAGAGCGTCGGTTGGGCGTGCCGTCTTTATTAAGTTTGAGCGGATCGCGGCGGATCAGCGAGGCCAGATGCAGGAGGTTGAGCTCCAGATCGTCGACGGAGCTGACCGTGGGCTCGATGGACACATCATTGAAGGTGGGGACGTCGATGTTGAGCGCGTCCGGGGCGGCGTCGAGGTTGGCCAGGGTGGCCGGGGTCAGCGCCAGATCGTGCTGCAGAAAAGAGCCGCGCTCGAGGAGCACTTCGATGTCGCAGTCATGATCGGCGGCAGCCGGGATGGGGATAAGCAGGCCCGCGGCGATGAGGGAGGCCAGGGTGGGCTCGGATTCACCGAAACCCCGGAGCAGCAGGTCACGGCGGAGGTTCTCGCCGCGGCCGCGGCCGCCGCGCTCCTGAAGCAGCCAGAAGACCGCGCGCTCAAGTTCGGTGAGCGCGGCGGGATCAAGGGGGCGTTGGCCGGTGTCGTCGACCGCGGCGATCAGGGTTTCGGCACCGGGCTCACAGCGCCAGGCGCGGGCCAGAAAGCGCACGCTGGTGTCGGCGTAGCCTCGCTCCAGCAGGCTGCGAAACTCATCGGCCGCCAGGGGGCCGGAGGTTGAGGGCCGGTCAGGTCGCATGCTCACGGGGCCTCCTGCGTATCGGGGATGAGCTGCGGGCCAAGCACGCGGGGGAAGGTGCCCTGGGCGTGGAGGGTCTCAAGCACCCCCTCGATCTCATCGGCGGGCACCAGCAGCGCCAGATCGCCGATGCGGCGAATATGCAGATCAAGGGGCTCAATCGCCCGCAGAGTCTCTTCAAGGATCGCCGCATCCTCGCAGAGCATGAGCGCGAGACCATGATTCACAACAAGCAGGTCTTGAGCCAACGTCGCATACCTCAGGCTGGGGTCGGGGGCGGAGCGCTCGCGACGGTGCGAGGTTCCGTGGACCATTCGTCCAAGAATAGGAGCAGGGCCGAAGGTGTGTCAACGTGGCAGGGCGGGCTACGTTGACACTCTTTTGTGGCGGGGGATAAGTTGGCCCTGACCGCAAAGTAAGCCCCAGAGCGCCCGATTTAAAGCGGGCTTGAGGACCTTGATGGACGCAGAAATTCGATTTTTTGAGGTGGGCCCGCGTGACGGGCTTCAGAATGAGTCACGGGTGCTCTCATGCGAGGATCGCGTGGCGATGATCGAGGGGCTGGTCAGCGCCGGGGTGCGCGATGTGGAGATCGGCAGCTTTGTGCATCCGCGCTGGGTGCCGCAGATGGCGCAGACCGACGAGGTCGCCCGGCAGATTCGTCGGCAGGAGGGGGTGCGCTACTGGGCGCTGGTTCCCAACCTCAAGGGGCTGGAGCGTGCGGCGGCGGCCGATGTTCAGCACGTGGCGGTGTTTATGTCGGCGACCGAGGCGCATAACCAGTCCAACCTCAACCGCTCGCTCGATGAGAGTCTGGCGGCGCTCAAACGCACCACCGAGGCGGCGGTGGCCCAGGGGATGGTGGTACGGGCGTATATTTCGACGGTTTTTGGTTGCCCTTTTGAGGGGGATGTCGACTTTGAACGGGTGCTCGAGATTGGCGAGGAGCTTCTGGCCAACGGTGCCGAGCACCTCTCTCTGGGAGATACGATCGGCGCGGGAACGCCGCTGCAAGTCGCAGAGGGGTGTGCGCAGGCTGTGGCGCGTTTTGGCGTCGATCGGGTCGCGTTGCACCTGCATGACACGCAGGGGTTGGCGGTGGCCAGCGCCCTGCTCGCGTATCAGGCGGGCGTGCGACTCTTTGATGGTGCGGTGGGCGGTATGGGCGGCTGCCCCTATGCGCCGGGCGCGGCGGGGAACCTGGCCAGCGAGGATCTGGTCAACTTGATGATCTCGATGGGCGCGCGGGTTGAGGCCTCTCTGGACGGTCTTTGCGAGGTGACCGACTGGCTCTCGCAGCAGGTCGGGCTGACCACCCGCTCGCGCTACTACCCTTACTGGCGGTCTCAACAGGAGCAGGACACGTGACAACGACGGAGCAGGCATTTCGAGAGCTGACGCAGGCCCATATGGGGCAGGTGTTGAGCTGCATCGCCGACGCGGTGGAGACGGCCGGGCTAACCGGGTCGACGCTCGGGCAGATGCTCGACTACCACATGCAGACTGGCGGCAAGCGGCTGCGGGCGATGCTGCCCCTGGCGGTGGCCGGGGCGCTGGGCCGGGAGGCCAAAGCGCTGGTGGGGTTCGGAGCGGCGTGTGAGCTGATCCATAACGCGACGCTGGTGCATGACGACCTGCAGGATGGCGATGAAGTGCGCCGTGATCAGCCCACGGTCTGGAAGAAGTTCGGTCAGGCGCAGGCGATCAACCTGGGCGACGCGATGCTCTATCTGGCGCCGATGTGTCTGGAGTCGGTGAAGGCTTCGCCGGGCGCTCGCCAGCGCGTGCTGGCCCGGGTGTTCCGCGACGTGCTCAAGGTGATCGACGGGCAGGAGCGCGAATTCGCTCTGCAGCAACGCTCCACCGAGGATATCGACCAGGAGGCCTACCGCATCATGGTGCGGGGCAAGACCAGCGGTCTGTTCGCGCTGCCGATGGCCGGTGCCGCCGAACTCTGCGAGGCGCCGGCCGAGGTGGTTGGGGCGCTGGAGGAGGCGGCCGGACATCTGGGCGTGCTCTTTCAGATCCAGGACGACATCCTCGATCTTTACGGAGAGAAGGGGCGCGACCAGGAGGGAAGCGATCTTCGGGAGGGGAAGATCTCGGCGCTGGTCGTGGCGTTCTGGCAGCGCGCAAAGGACGCGGATCGCCGCCGTTTGATGCAGCTTTTGCGTGCGGACCGCCATGCCAGCAGCGATACGGAGGTGCGGTGGGCAATCGAGGCGTTTCGGGAGCAGGGTGCGCTCTCGGCGTGTTTGGCCGAGATCGATCAGCTTCGAGGACAAGCGCTTGCCAGTCCGGCGTTTTCGGCGTATCCCGACCTTCGCCGACTGCTGGAAGGTATGGCACAGATCTTCCTTGCACCGATCGGCGATATTATGGAGTCCGTCGGCTGAACGCGGACGGTCGGTCCGGGGACTCCATCTCCCACCTGCGCTCTCTGCGCGAGTTACCCCCCAGCGACGGACTGGCCCCATGAGCGACGAGAAGACCCGTAGCGGCTGCCCCTTTACGCAGGGCTCCTCCGGCGGAGATGAGCTGCCTCCGGCCGGGGAGCGCTTGACGTATAACTCTTACCTTAAGGTGCCGCAGCTTCTGGAGTTGCAGAACTTTGAGTCGAGCCCGCCGGCGCATGATGAGTTGCTCTTTATCATCATCCACCAGGCCTATGAGCTGTGGTTCAAGCTGATTCTGTTCGAGCTCGATCAGGTCGCCGAGGAGATGGAGAAGGGGGAGGTCTACGAGGCCTGGCGGCTTCTGCAGCGGGTGTTGCAGATCGAGAAGTTGCTGGTGCAGCAGATTCATGTACTGGAGACGATGACGCCGAGCGATTTTTTGAAGTTTCGTCAGGCGCTCAACCCGGCCAGCGGGTTTCAGTCGATTCAGTTTCGGGAGGTCGAGTTTTTGACGGGGATCCGGGACACCTCGGTGATGCGGCATATCGATCAAACCGATCAGGATCATCGCCGGTTGACGGCGCGGCTGGCCGAGCCCTCGCTGCGCACGCGCTTCTATAAGCTGCTGCAGCGTGAGGGGTTTGATGTGGTGGTGCCCGAGGAGGGCGAGGTGCTGGAGGGGGCCCGGCGCGAGCAGACGATGGCGGCGTTGGAGCCGCTCTACCGGGACCCGAAAGAGCGCTTTCATCTCTACACCCTGGCCGAGTCGCTGGTAGAGCATGACCAGAACATCTTGCTCTGGCGCTTCCATCACGTGCGGGTGGTGGAGCGGCTGATCGGCACGAAGCCGGGAACGGGAGGCTCAAGCGGGGTGGAGTATCTGAGCTCGACGCTGAAAAAGCGCGCCTATCCCGTGTTGTGGGAAGTGCGGGGCCGTCTCTATGACGATGGGGTTTACGGGATGGGGTGAGGCTGGAGGGGGGCTCGGCCGACCCGGGGTCGAATTTTGGGAGGTGCGAAATCTGACCCGGGGTCGACTTTTGGGATGTGCGAAACCTGACCCGGGGTCGATTTTTGGGAGGTGTGAAATCTGACCCAGGGTCGATTTTTTTGGGGTGCGAAATCTGACCCAGGGTCGAATTTTGGGAGGTGCGAAATCTGACCCAGGGTCGAATTTTGGGAGGTGCGAAACCTGACCCAGGGTCGATTTTTGGGAGGTGCGAAGTCTGACCCAGGGTCGATTTTTGGGAGGTGTGAAATCTGACCCGGGGTCGAATTTTGGGAGGTGCGAAATCTGACCCGGGGTCGAATTTTGGGAGGTGCGAAATCTGACCCGGGGTCGATTTTTGGGAGGTGTGAAACCTGACCCGGGGTCGATTTTTTGGGGGTGTGAAATCTGACCCGGGGTCAATGTGGGTGGGCATCAGCGCGTGGAAAGTGAGGCGATGATGTCGTTGAGCGCGCGGCTGAGCTGCTGGCGCTGTGGGGAGTCCGGGACCGTGTCGAGCAGGCGCTGCATCCCGCCGAGTCGTTGGTCCAGACGAAGATCGGGCGCGTGCGGGACATGGATGTAGGGGCGGAGGCGCGCCAGGGAGTCGCGGAGAAGCGCGCTATCCTGGTCGATATGGGCGAGCATCGCGGTGCCCAGGAGGGCGAACATATTGGCGTAGGCGTGCCCGGTGCGTTGAGCCTGGCGTGTGGCTTCGGGGAGTTCTTCGCGCGCGCTGCTGAAGTCGCCCAGAATGAGATTGAGTTTGACGATGCTGATGGTGCTCAGGCTGATCATCTCGCGATGTCCCATCGTGCGGGCCTGCTGCTGAGCTCGGAGGTAGTGCGTCAGGGCCGCGTCGATGTTGCCCTGAGCTTCGAGCGCCATCCCCATGTAGAAGTCAAGCTGGGGGGCGTAGAGGCCCAGACCCAGGTGCTCCTGGAGGGCGATGACGTCGTTGAGGAATTCGATGGCGCGCTCGGGTTGTCCGCCCTCGATGCGAAAGAGGGCGCGGAAGATCGTGGAGAGCGCCCAGCCGTGGCGGTCGTCGAGGTCTTCGTGGAGCCTGACGGCGTCGTCGGCCAGTTTGCGTGCGCCCGTGATATCGCCGCGCAGCCAGTGGAGTTCGGCCTCCAGTAAAAGATCTTTGGCCACGCCGTAGAGGTGGCCCAGGCGTTCGTGCAGCTCGCGGGCGCGGCGCAGGTGCTCCGCGCTGCGATCGAGATGGGTGGAGCGGCGAAAGCATAAGGCCAGCGCCAGGTTTGCGTTGGCCATGGCGAGCACGTCGCCGTAGTGGCGCGCGGCGTTCATCGCCTGGCGTGCCAGGGCCTCGCTGCGCTCCAGACCGTCGACGATCATGCAGATCTGGGAGGCTTCGATCAGCGCCAGAGCGTGAGCGCGATGGTCCCCGATATGTCGGGCGTGCTCGAGGGCCTCACCGACCAGGCTCCAGGCCTGGCGCAGCTCCCCGCTGGCGTAGGCGCAGCGCGAGAGCGCGAGCGTGGCGTCGACCTCCGCGCCCGGATCACCTTCCTGGCGCGCGGCCTGACGCACCATCTCCAGGTCATGGCGAGCGCGGTCGTAGCGCCCGCGAAAGCGGGCCAGATCGGCCTGACCCAGCAGCACCCGGCGCAGCCCGGCGCGATCTTCGAGTACGACACAGAGCTCGGAGGTTCGCGTGAGCAGCGCCTCGGCCTCATCGAGGTGGCCCTGCAGACGTACGATCTCGGCGAGGTGCTCGCGAGCCTGGGCTTCGTTGGCGACGTGGTCGGCGCTCTCGGCGTGGGAGATGGCCTCACGCAGGGCGTCTTCGGCCGGGCCAAATTCACCGGCGTGGTGGTAGAGGCGTCCCTGTTGCAGTCGTAGCGCGCTGAGGGAGGCGTGATCGACGTGTCGTGCGCCCATGATCTGCGGCTCAGCCCGGCGCAGCAGGCGAAGCGCCTCGTGTACCCGATGTTCGCGCTCGGCCTCGGCGGCGGCGCGCAGCCACCAGGGAAGCGCCCGCTCGCGCTGCGCGCTTCGCTCCAGATGCTCGGCGATCGCCTCGCATTGTGCGGCGTCGGGAGCGTGTTCCTCTTCTATCAGAGCGCGAGCCGCATGGCTGTGAAACGCCCGCCAATCATCGATGCTCTCGACCATGCGTAGCAACGAGGCCCGATGCAGAGGTTGCACAAAGGCATAGACAGGAGAGCTCTCGGCGTCGCCCTCGCGACGAAGCAGCCCCACCTCGTGGAACATCCCGAGCAGGGGCCGGATCTGTGTGGCGAGCTCGGGTTGGCCGTCGGCGTGAATGGCGCGTGCAAGCGTGGCTGCTTTAAAGCGATCGCCAAAGAGCACCACGCGATGCAACAGTGCGCGAAGCCGGGGCTCCTGGGGATGGTCGCGCAGCAGGCGTTCCGCGCGGGTGATCACCAGCTGCTGAAGATCCGGCGGTACCAGCGAGGAGAGCGCCACCGACGGGTCTTCAAGCGCGAAGATCCCGGAGCGCTCCGAGGGCTGAAGCTGATCGGTCTCCAGAAGATGGCGGATGATGTGGATGAGCAGCGCGGGGTTGCCTCCGGCCAGATCGAGAAGATCGCGCTCCAGTCCCCCGGCCAGCGGCGTGAGCCGTTGCAGGATCTCGCGCATCGTCGTCTCGGAGAGTGGCTCGAGATGATGGTATGCCACGCGCGTCGCGCCGCTGTGCTGCCAGCGTGCGATATGGCGCTGCGATCGCGCGGTGAACACAAGCGCGAGCGGTCGGGGCTTCTGCGAGAGGTTCTCCAGAAGCTGATCGATCAGCCGTCGACTGAGCGGGTCGGCGTAGTGAACATCTTCCAGAATCAGCAGCAGGGCGCTGCGTTCGCTGAATCGCAAGAGCGCGTGAATCACCTGGTGAAGGGGATGAACGACGGCTGTGGCGGCATGCGATGCGGTGTTTTGCGGGGTGTCCGCCAGGGCGTTGAGGGCCTCCTCAAGGCGCAGGCCCAGGGCGGGATCCGTGCTGCGCTGGGGGGCGGTAAGGGGCTCGAGTGCCCGGCGAAGGGCCTCCAGCGGAGCGCCGCGGCGGCGATATTGACCGAAGAGGGGTTGCGCGCGTTGGGTGGCCTGCTGGCGAAGTTGCCAGGTCTCCACCAGGGTGCTCTTGCCCTGGCCGGACTCGCCGCTGATCAGGAAGAGTCCGCCATTGAGGGCGGCGGATTCGTACCAGCGCTCCAGCGCATCAAGCGCGGCGTGACGACCGAGCAGCGGGAGCTGCGCGGCGCGAAGATCGAACTCCGCCAGCGCCGAGGGGGGGGCTGGCACATTGGGGACGGCGGAAGATGAAGGCGGCGGCGAGGTCGTCTCACGCGGACCGGCGGCGAGGTCGCGCTCGGTGGGCGCGAAGGGGTTAAGCGGCAGCTCCGGTGGGGCGGGATTGGTGGGCTCGGAGTTCGGGATCGACTCGGAGTCTTGAAGCCCCGCCGAGGGGGCGCTGCGCGCCAGGCGAGCGAGCGCGGGCTGTGAGCCCGGGGCTTGATCCTCAGGGCTCTGGCGGGCGAGGAACCAGCTGAGCGCGGAGCGCGCGTCGGCATATCGCCCGCGAACTTCTTTGCGAGTTGCCCGTTGGATAAAGCGTCCCACGGTCGTGGTTGCGAGCGACTCCGGGAGCTCTGGGAGGGGCTCTTTTACCTGCTTGAGCAGGATGTCCATTGGGTTGGGGCCGTCAAAGGCCGGCTTGCCGATGAGCGCCTCGTAGAGCACCAGCCCTACCGCGTAGACATCCCCCGGTGGGCCCACCGGCTCGCCATACGCATGCTCCGGAGACATGTATTGCGGCGTGCCACAGACCTCGCCCTCCGCCGTCAGCGAGGGGCCCCGGTAGAGCGTTGCGCCCGGGTCACCGATGAACTTGCTCAGTCCGAAGTCGAGCACCTTGATATGCAGCGGCGCTTCGGGCGGGGTGTCGCAGATGAAGATGTTTTCGGGCTTGAGATCGCGGTGGACCAGCTGACGCTCGTGGGCCTCTTCGAGGCTTCCCAGAAGTTGTTCGAGGAGCTGATTTCCCTGCTCAAGGCTCAGCGGGCCGCGGCGGAGCACGCGCTCCCGAAGGTTCTCGCCGATGAGCAGCTCCATGGCCACGTAGAGCAGTCCGCGCGGGGTCTGACCGTAGTCGAAGAGCGTGATGGTGTGGCGATGATGCAGGCCGCTGGCGTGGAAGACCTCGCGCCGAAAGCGCTCCACTTCGCGCTCGTTGTGGGCGACCTCCGGATGGAGAAACTTCAGGGCCACGTCGCGCGCGATGGCCTCCTGGCGGGCCTGATAGACGACGCCGTAACCGCCACGTCCGAGCTCTTTGACGATACGGTAGCGACCGGCGATGAGGTCCCCGGTTTCGGGGAGTTGCGCTGGGGCAGGGCTCAAGACGAACTCGATTCGGGGACAGGGAATGGAGGGCGAGAGAGCAACCATGGAATTATGGCCGATCGTCTGGAGGCTCACAAGCAGGCCGACCCGGCTGTGTCGGTGGGGGATCGGAGCTACGGCACCTGATGGCGCAAAAGAATGCACCAGGCGGCCGAAATCCAGAAGATGCGGGCGATGCCTCAGGTCTCACTTTCATTGCGACACAGAAGTTCTCAGTGCGACATGCGACAGGGCCTGTGTCTGTGCGCTGAAGGCGTTGCTAAAGGACGCCGTTTGTTTCGGGCGGCGGGACCGACGTGGCTGGATGAGTTGGCGAGGCGTGGCGAGCCGTGGAGTTGGGGAGGTGGGGTGGTTGCCTCGCGGCTTGGGGGGGGGCCGACTCGTACTCGAAGGCGGAGATTCGCGCCGGATGGTGTCGTGAGAATCGAGAAACCGTTTTGAAACAGGGCGATTTCGCTGTAGTTGTGAGTGGCTTTGAAAGGTGTATGGCAGAATTAATATCGGAGAGCGACGATGACGCGACACTCAAAACGAACGGGTCTGATGGTGGTAATGATGGCGGCGCTCGTCGCGAGCGCGGCTCCGGCCTTTGCGCAGGAGGGCGCTTCGGCTGAGGAGACGCCCCCGGTGGAGGCGTCCACCGAGAGCTCCGAGTCATCCGAGGCGAGCGACGGGGGGGAGGTCGCTCAGGCCGATGAAGAGGCCAGCGAGGAAGACGAAGCGACCGAAGAGGAAGATGCCTCCGAGGAGGGGGAAGAGGACGACGCGCCCGCCGAAGAAGGCGAAAGCGACGAATCTTCCGAAGAAGCGGAAACGCAAGAGGGTGCCGACGAAGACGTGGCCGAAGAAGACGAAGCGTCAGCGGAAGAGGGTGGCGAGGACGATGAATCGGCATCGGAAGAAGGCACCGACGAGGCGGCTTCCGAGGAAGGTGAAGAAGAAGACCCCTTCGCAGAGGCCGACCGACTGCTGGGCAGCGATGAGGACGAAGAGGACGATCCCTTCGACGAGCCTTTCGAGATGACCTGGGGCGGACGGGTGGAGACGGGCTGGTTCTTCACGGACTTTGGCCGCTTTAACGAATATGTGCTCGAGCCCAATGGTCGCGCGGTGTTTGAGGGGGAGGGGGCCTCTCATATCGATCTTTCGGTGGAGGCGATGTTCATCCGCGGGCTGCGGCTCTCGGTGACCGGTGGGGCGAGCTTCAACTGGGGAAGCGATCCCTCGGTGGGCGCCTGGTACATTGGTCTGGAGCCGGCCTACGCGGTGGGCGACAACACCTGGGAGATGGCGGTCGGGTTGAGCGCGATGGTCGGCTCGTTGCAACTCGCCATCGGTGAGGATGAGATGAACACCTCGCTGACCGTGCTGCGCCCCTTCTTTGAGGTCAGCCGGCACTTCCCCGACGCTTCCAGCGCGGTGTATCTGCGCGCGGGATTCAACCAGTGGCATATCTACAACGCGACCTCCGATACGCTTAACCTGGAGGCTGCCGACGGCGGTGAGCTCGATTCCTTCTGGCTCAGTGATGGCGGCTTCTATCTGGCCATCGGCGGGCGTTTCGGGAAGCTGACGCAGCCCGAGATCGAATGATGTCAGCTGCCGACCGGATGCGCCTGGTCTCAGGAACGCACGGGACAGAGAGCCGCACGAGGTGATGATGCGAGAGCGCCCCGCGATGTTAACAAAGGCTCTGTTACTCGCGGGGCTTCTCTGTGTGGGGGTGGGATGCGACGCCGTGGAGACGGCGCTCGAGTCGGTAAGGACCTGGCAGCGTTCGGCGACCACCACAACCTCGAAGCCCGCCGAGGCGCTGCGACCGGTCGGCGAACTTCAGTCCGCACAACTCCGGGAGGGGGCGGTGGTCGACGGCGACACGCTGCGTCTGGTGGGCTTCGATAAGAGCGTGCGCGTTTTGTGCCTCGACAGTGAGGAGGTGCTACGGGGCGAGGAACTTGAGCGGGCCGAGGCCGACTGGGAGGGGTATCAGCGAGAGCGAAAGGGTGAAGGGTCCTTCACCCGAAGTTACGGTACCTTTGTGGGGAATGAGGCGACGGCCTGGGCGCGCGAGTTTTTTAAGGGGCGGAGCGAGGTTTATGTCGAATACGCCTCGGAGCGTCATACCCGAGACTTCTTCGGCAGGCATCTGGCGCATATCTGGGTCAAAACGCCGGCCGGAGCCTGGCTCAATTTTGGGGTGGAGGCGGTGCACGCGGGCTGGTCGCCCTATGCCACCGAGTACGGTCATTGCGAGCCGTATCGCGAGCATTTCGAGCTGGCGCAGCGCGAGGCTCAGCGGTCTGCGCGCGGCATCTGGCGAAGCGGTCAGCGTGGCTACGATGACTATCCGCAGCGTTTTGAGGAGTGGGCACCGCGCGCGCGGCAGATCGGGCTGTTTCGCGAGCGGCTGGCCGCACACCCCGAGGTCATTGAGCTGGGGACGGACACGGCGATGGCGCGCCTTCGGCTGAGGGTGGGTGAGCGGGTGGTGGTCTTCGGGTCGGTCGATCGTTATTCGCCTCGCGGGCGGCCCCCCAAGCTCTACCTTCGTCATCGCTACCGCGAGGAGCTGATGGTGCAGGCTCCCGGGCCGGTACGCTTTACAGATATGACGAAGTCGGATTTTGAGCCGCGTGAGTTCGTCTATGTGGAGGGGCGGGTGGAGATGTTTCGCGGCGATCCGATGGTGGTGATTGACGCGCAGAGTTTTGTTCGGTCGGGAGAAGATCCGCCGGAGCTGTCGCTGTGAACGTGGATTGTGAGGCGACCGTGGGTCGAATGTGAGTTGACCGTGGGTCGCCTGCGGGGGCGCAAAGTCAGGGGTCGAAAAGTGACCCAGGGTCGAGTTTGAGTTGACCGTGGGTCGCCTGCGGGGGCGCAAAGTCAGGGGTCGAAAAGTGACCCAGGGTCGAGTTTGAGTTGACCGTGGGTCGCCTGCGGGAGCGCCAAATAAGGGATCGAAAAGTGACCGTGGGTCGAATGTAAGGTGACCGTGGGTCACAGATTTTGCGCAACAAGTGTGATGGACCGTTGGTCTCGGGGTTAGCACCCGGGAACGTGCTCAGTTCGGTTGCGTACGCTGAAATGAGCGAACAACCTGGATACGAGAGGAAGCGATGGCGCTGAAGGTGAGGAATGTGAGGGGCGGGTGGATGATCGCGGTATGGCTCACCCTGGCCGTGGGATGCGCCGGCGCTCCGACTGCCCCTGCGGAGTCGCACCACAGTGAGCAGCCCGCGGCCGACCCGACGCAGGCGAGCCCATCGCCGACGATGCTGGGGCCGGGGATCTGGGAGGTGGCCACCGGTGTGCGCCTGGAGGAGGAGGCGCTGATAGAGCGACTGGCCCGGGCACGCTATGTGCTGGCGGCGGAGTCGCACGATGATCCCTGGCATCATCGTGTTCAGGAGCGTGTCTATCGCGGTCTGAGCCAGCGGGCCGAAGGCCCGGTCGCTCTGGGCGTGGAGATGGTCGAGGCTCGATTTCAGCCGGCGCTCGACGCCTACGTTGCCGCCCGGATCGATGAGGCGCAGATGCTCCATGGCGTGGAGTGGGAGTCGCGCTGGGGCGTGGACTGGGCGTTGTACGCTCCGATGTGGCGGATCGCCCGAGAGTTCGGTGCGCCCATCGTCGCCCTCAACGCGCCGCGTGAGCAGGTGCGTCGGGTGGGGCGAGGAGGCCTGGAGAAGCTTGGCGAGGAGGAGCGCGCCGCGCTCCCCGACCTGGATCTGAGCGATGCGAGTTACCGTGCGTGGCTCGGCGCGATCTTCGCCTCCCACGGCATGGGGGACGATGAGGAGGCGCTCGATCGCTTCTTTGCAGCCCAGGTGCTCTGGGATGAGACAATGGCAGACAATGCAGTCGCTGCCCTCACGGAGCATCCCGACATTGAGGCGATGGTTCTTCTTGTCGGTCGCGGGCACGCCGAGCGCGGTTTTGGGATTGCGCCACGCATTGCGCGTCGGCTGGTCGAGCGGGGAGAAGCCCGAGCGGTTGCCGAAGCAGCAGTGGTTGTCATCGTACCGGTGAGCACCGTCGGCGAGTTTGGCGATCGCATGGAGGATTACCGGCGTCTTGAGTACCTTCAAGAAAACAACATCGCCGACTTCGTGTGGATCGAAGCCGGCGATGCGAATGCCGCGTCCGGTGCAACTCTCAAAGGTCTGAACTAGGCGTTCATCAGTTGGAGCTGTCGCTCGACGCGTCGCTGCGTTGCTGCTGGCTGTCGAGGCAGGCCGAGATGTAGCTCGCAAAGAGAGGGTGAGCCTGGCCCGGGCGGCTCTTAAACTCGGGGTGGGCCTGGCAGCCGATGAACCAGCGCTGCTCCGGAAGTTCGATCATCTCCACCAGTACGCCGTCGGGAGAGGTTCCGCTGAAGACCAGCCCGGCCTCTTCAAGGGCGGGGCGAAGCGCGTTGTTGACCTCGTAGCGGTGGCGGTGGCGCTCGCTGATCAGGGTGTTGCCGTAGATGCGTGCCGAGCGACTCTCGTCTTTGAGCACGCAGTCATAGGCGCCCAGACGCATGGAAGCGCCCTTGTCTTTGACGTTCTCCTGCTCGGCCATCAGAGCGATCACCGGGGCGGCGGACTGAGGATTGAATTCGGTGCTGTTGGCATCTTTGAGCCCGGCGACATTGCGGGCGAACTCCACCACCGCCAGCTGCATGCCCAGGCAGATCCCGAAGAAGGGGACGTCATTCTCACGCGCATAACGCACCGCGCGGATCTTGCCCTCGGTGCCACGCTTTCCAAAACCGCCCGGCACCAAAATGCCATCGCACTCACCGAGCAAATGCTCGGCTTCGAGCTGCTCGAGATCCTCGGAGTCGATGAACTTGAGTTTCACGCGAACTTCGTTGGCGATGCCGGCGTGAAAGAGTGCTTCGTTGAGCGACTTGTAGCTGTCGGTCAGGTCGACGTATTTGCCCACGATGCCCACGGTGACTTCCTGGCGGGGGTTGTGGATGCGGTCGACGATTTTGCGCCACTCGGTCAGGTCGGTGCCGCGCGACCAGATGTTGAGGGCGGTGGCGAGCTCGTGGTCGATGCCTTCCTCGGCCAGGAGCACCGGGACCTCGTAGATCGACTTGGCGTCGCGGGCGGTGACCACGCGCTCGGTGGGCACGTTGCAGAAGAGCGCGATCTTGCGCTTGATATCCCGCGGCAGGTCACGGTCGGAACGACAGACCAGAAAGTCGGGTTGAATGCCGATCTCGCGCAGGGCTTTGACCGAGTGCTGGGTGGGCTTGGTTTTGACCTCGTCGGCCGCGGGCATGTAAGGGACCAGCGTCACGTGCAGGAAGACGGCGTTCTCGCGGCCCAGCTCAATGCCCAGCTGGCGAATCGCCTCGAGAAAGGGCAGCGATTCAATATCACCGACGGTGCCACCGACCTCCACGAACATCAGATCGCAATCCTCGGAGGCGTCGAGCACCCGGGCTTTGATCTCGTCGGTGATGTGCGGGATCACCTGTACGGTCGCCCCCAGATACTCGCCGCGTCGCTCCTTGGCGATGACCGAATCGTAGACCTGGCCGGTGGTGAAGTTGTTCCGCCGGGTCATACGCGTGGTGGTGAAACGCTCGTAATGCCCCAGATCCAGGTCGGTCTCCGCGCCGTCGTCGGTGACAAAAACCTCCCCGTGCTGGAAGGGGTTCATCGTCCCGGGGTCGACGTTGATGTAGGGGTCGAGCTTGATGAAACTCACCCGCAGGCCGCGGTTCTCCATCAACGCGCCCAGGCCCGCGGCGGTGATCCCTTTGCCGAGGCTGGAGAGGACGCCGCCGGTGATAAAGACAAACTTCGTGGTGCGCTGCCTGGTCATAACTTCGACTCACTTCGAGGAGGGGGGGAGGGCGTAAGGTGGGAGACACCCGTGATTTCGGGGGGGCGTCGATGGCGCGCACTATAATGAGCGGGTGGGGGGCTGGCAACCTCACCGAATTGTCGCGGTTCGTCGGGGCCGATTTGAGTGTAAGTACGAAGTTCTGCGATGGGCGAGAGGAGGCGTGCAGCGCGCGTGTGGCCCGGTTCGTTGGCGATCCGGTGGGCGTAGTTCGCTGGGTACGTAAGCGGACTATCCGTGCAGATCTGGCTGCAAACGCCGGACTTCCGGTTTTCTCGGTCGACTCGTCGACTCGGGGGAATCGAATGATCGAGTGACCTTCGAACTGACCGTGGGTCATCAACTTCGCACCTTCGAACTGACCGTGGGTCATCAACTTCGAGCTGACCGTGGGTCATGGTGATACCGACCGTGGGTCTCGTAAGCCCCGGTAACGACGCGTTTTTTGCGACATCTTCATCCGCGGCACACACCCGGGCTTATCCTGCAATCTCCCCATGTTTCTTCACTGGCGTTTGCTGACCGTGGGTCATTGCAAAAGTGACCGTGGGTCACCTGACATCCAGTAACGACGCGGCGTTTCGACGCTTATGTCCACATCACATACCTGATCGCCGGCAGAGCCTTCCCTACATCTCCCCATCTTTTTTCCCCGTGCGACGCAACATC
>NZ_VOSL01000136.1 GCF_007997005.1 Lujinxingia vulgaris
AGGTCGAGAGCGCGCCGACCCTGGCGATGCCCGCGCCGGTCAGTGGCGCCCAGCCGGCAGGGAGCGGGGTGGCCGCGGCCGCCGCCGCCCAGCCCGCGCAACCCGCCAAAACCAACGACTCCACGCGCACGATCATCACTGTCGTCATCGGACTGGCTTCATTTATCTTCCTGGTGCTGGTGGCCATCATCGGCTACCTGCTCACCCGCTAGACGCGCCAGCCGCAACCCGAAGGCGCCGCGTGCGCTTGACCACCGACCGGGGGCTTTTTCCGTGCTCTTTCGACTCGATAACGTCCAGAAGGACTACAGGGGCTTCGCCGCGCTCAAAGGCATCAGCTTTGAGCTGGAGTCCAACGCGGTGGGCCTGCTTGGCCCCAACGGGGCGGGCAAATCCACCCTCATCAAGGCGCTCTTAGGTCTGATCCCCATCAACGGCGGCAGCGCCGAGGTGCTGGGGATGCGTCTTCCTCAAGACGCCCGCGCCATCCGCCGCGCGGTGGGCTACATGCCTGAGAACGACTGCTATTTGCCCTACATGACCGCCGTCGACTACGTCAGCTTCAACGGCCAGCTCTGCGGGCTGCCTAAAAGCGAGGCGTTCCGGCGAGCCCACGAAGTTTTGTATTATGTGGGGCTTGGCGAGGCCCGCTACCGCCAGCTCGGCGGCTTCTCCACCGGCATGAAGCAGCGCGCCAAGCTCGCCCAGGCCCTTGTGCACGGCCCCAGGCTGCTCTTTCTCGATGAGCCCACCAACGGCCTCGATCCGAAAGGCCGCGACGAGATGCTGGAGCTGATCGAAGATGTGCGCGAGCGCGATGTGCGCGTGGTGCTCTCCACCCACCTTTTGCCCGACGTCGAGAAGATCTGCGACAGCGTGGTCATGCTCAACCAGGGCGCGCTTGTGCACGTGGGCTCGCTGGCCGAGCTGCAGAAGAGCGACGATCCGGTCATTGAAGTGGGCACCCGCGATGAGAACGAGCGCTTTGCGAAACTTCTCACCGAGGCGGGCTTCGGCGTGGAGCAGGCCGGCATGCACCTCAAGGTGCGCTTAAGCGGCGCGCAGAGCGCCGAGGAGCTGGTGCGCCTGGCCGTCGACCATAAGGTGCAGCTTCGTCACTTCTTACCCCAGCGCCTCACCCTGGAGACGGCCTTTCTGGCGCTCCTCGACCAGGAGACCTCCCGGGCGCGCCCGGAGCTCGGTGCGTAACGCCCCTCCCCTCAACGGTTCTTACCTATGTCGATCCGCGATCAGCAGTATACCCGCTACGAAGGTCCCATCGTCGAGCGTTTTGCCTGGTGGACCATCGCCTGGATCTCGCTGCGCACCTACTGGCGTTTCTGGCGCACCAAGCTGGTGGTGCTGGGAAGTTGGCTCATCCCGCTGATCTTCGGGGTGCTCATCGTTGGCGAGTATGCGATGCGCTCGCAGCTCGGCCAGATGGGCGCAGCCGAGGCCCCGGGCCGCGGGCCGGTGGTGATCTTTTTGCAATTTGAGGTCTTCGCCCTGGCGCTGGTCTATGTGGCCAACGGCTGCGGCATCATCAGCGACGACCTGCGCCACCGCACCGTGCAGCTCTACTTCTCCAAACCCATCAGCCGATTTGACTACGCGTTTGGCAAGTTCCTCTGCCTCTTTATGCTGGGGACGCTGACCGCGATCGTGCCGGCGATCCTCTTGAGCGGGCTGCGCGTGGCCTTCTTCGCCTCGACCGAATACGCCGGCCAGGTCGCCGCGCTGCACGCTGTGGGCGTGCTGATGGCAGCAGGCCTTGTGGCGGTGATGAGCGCGATGGTGGTGGGGTTGAGCAGCCTGACCAGCCGCACCGGATACGCGGTGCTCGGCTGGCTCGGCGCGATCATCGTGCCGCTGATCCTGCACGCGATCTTCGGCACGGTCAGCGGCGGACACGCCGCCGCCGCGCTCTTCAGCCTCACCGGCAACCTCACGCTTCTGGGCCAGGCCCTGCTCGAAGGCGGGCCGGAGTTTCCAGAGACGGTGCCGATGTGGGCCCCCTTCCTCGTGACGCTGGGGCTGGGAGGTGCGGGCATCGCCGCGCTTGGCCACCGCGTCAGCCGCCTGGAGGGCATCGCCTGATGGCCCACGCCCCTGACCTGACTTCCCAATCTGCACTCTTTGCGACGAGGCGCTGATGTCCAGCCCCGCTCCAACTTCTGACACCCCGGCCGCTGCCGCCAAAAAAGGCGCAGCCACCTCGGAGGTGACCCGCGTGGGTCGCGGTGACGTGGTGATCGCCGCGCGCAAGCTCTCCTACTGGTATGGCCAGGTGATCGGCGTCAACGACATCTCCATCGACATCGGCCAGGGCGTGGTGGGCCTGCTGGGGCCCAACGGCGCCGGCAAATCCACCCTGCTCAAATGCCTCACCGGCCAACTTCGGCCGGCCACCGGCATGACCACCCTGGGTGGGGAGCGCGTCTGGAACAACGCCGCAGCCTTCGCGAAGCTGGGCTTTGTGCCCGAGCAGGACGCCTTTTACGAAGAGATGAGCGGGCGAGCCTTTGTGACCCATCTGACGCGCCTGCAGGGCTTCTCGAAGAGCGACGCGGCCACGCTGGCCGAAGAGGCCATCGCCACGGTGAGCTTGAGTGAGCAGGCCCACCGGCCCATCCGCGAGTACTCCAAGGGGATGCGCCAGCGCATCAAGATCGCCCAGGCGCTGGCGCATCGCCCGCAGGTGCTCTTTTTCGACGAGCCCCTGACCGGCACCGACCCCGTCGGCCGCCGCACGATCATCGACCTGATCCGCAAGCTCGGAGACAAGGGGCGCACCGTGGTCGTCTCCAGCCATATTCTGCACGAGGTCGAGGCGATGACCTCCGACATCGTGCTCATCAACCGCGGTCGCGTGCTCGCCGACGGCAACATCTACCGCATCCGCGAGATGATCGATGAGCACCCCCACCGCATCTATGTGGAGTGCGAGTCCCCCCGCAAGCTCGCCAGCCTTTTGAGCGCGTTTGACGACACCCTGGAGTTGAGCTTCACCGAGCGCGGCTTCTTCGTCTCCACCTCCGAGCCGGATCTGGCCTACAGCCGCATCGCCTCGCTCTCGGTGGAGCATAAGCTGACGTTGCACGCGCTGACCTCCTCCGACAACGATCTCTCGGCGGTGTTCCGCTACCTGGTCTCCTGACCCATCTTCTCTTCGCTCCCGACGAGCCTGCCATGAGCACAACCTCTCTACCGGCCCGCAACTTCGGCGTGGTGCGCCAGGCCACAAGCCTCTTCGCGCTGGATTTTGGTCGCCAGCTTCGCGCCCGAAAGACCTTTGTGCTGCTCGCCGTGCAGCTTCTGCCGGTGCTCGTGGCCCTGGCCTACGTGGCCTTTGGCGAGCTCGACGGGATGACGATGTTCCGCAACAGCCTGGAGTCGGTGTACCTGCCTTTTCTCGTGCCTCTGGCCGCGCTCTACTTCGGCGGCCCCTCGGTGGTCGATGAGATTGAGGGGCGCACCATCACGTATTTGACCCTTCGCCCGATCCCGCGGGCGATCCTCTACCTCTCCAAGCTCAAGAGCGCGATGCTCAGCGCCACGCTGGTGAGCGGGCTCCCCATCGTGCTGCTCTTTGTGGTGTGCGCGGCGAGCTCGGGGGAGTTTGGGTCGGAGCTGGGGACGCTGGGGCAGATGCTGGGTGCCGCGGCCGTGGGCGCGGTGACCTACACCGCGCTCTTCGCCATGCTGGCGGTGATCTTCTCGTCGAGCCTTCTGCTGGGCATCATCTACTACGTGGTGGTGGAGATGATGGTGGCGGCCATCCCGGTGGTGGAGCTGGCCAGCGTGAAGTTCCACGTGCGCACGATTGCCGGGCTTCAGGGGGCCGACCGTGCGGGCTGGCTCGACAAGCTCATCCTGGATGAGCCGCTGAACTTTGAGTGGTGGTTCGGGCTTCTGGTGGCCGGGCTGATCGCGGTGCTGGCCACCGCGGCGGCCACCGCGATCTTTCGCGAGAAGCAGTTTCACGTCTGAGGGCTGCCTCGGACTCACCCCTCCCCAAACGCTTTGACCCGCGGCCAGGCGTTCACGCCGAAGCTCAGCGCCGCGAAAGCCTGCAGCGCCCAGCCCACCGTCTGCAGCCCCGCAACCGCCATGACCACACCGATGTTAAGCGCGGCGATAGCAGCGAGCATCGCCACATCGCTTCCGCGCTCGGTGCGCGCGCCGAAGGTGGGCAAGATCCAGTAGGCCACACCCATCACAAGCTGCACCGTCCAGCCGAAGAGGAGCGTGTGGTGGTGGACGCGTAAGAGCTCCGCGCTGCCCAGGCCGCCCAGCGGAAGGATCGTAGGTCCCTTATTGGCGAGCAGCAACGCGCCGGCGCTCAACCCGACCACCAGGTGCAGGATCGCCAGACGCAACGCACGAATGGAGAGCGGTGCCATCAGCCCTCCCCGGCGCGCGTTTGTTTCTTGCGCCGCGCTCGCTCGGCTTTCGGGTCTTTGATCCGCGGCCAGATCGCGGCCCCAAAAGCCAACCCGCCGACCCACTGCGCGACGGCCGAGACGACCAGCAATCCCCCGAAGATCCCGACCTCATCCGGCGCGCGAAGCACCATCATCGGCTCGGCGATCGCCCGCAACACAAGCCCCAGGTTCAGCCCCACCAGGCTCGTCCACCCCAGCCACTCCGGCCCCCGGGGCTGCTCTTTGCTCCATTTCGGGAAGAGCCACAGCGCCACCCCGACGATGCACTGGGTGACCCAGCCCACCATAAAGAGATGCAGGTAGGTCGGCAGCAGGAGCGCCGACCAGGCTCCGCCCGCCACGGCCAGCGCCGCGGCCACGAGCATCGCCAGCACAAAATAGACGAGCCCCAGCTTCAAAAAGATTCGGCTCAATGTGGGCATACAAGGCGCCTCCAACCTCAACAGATAAACCAACATTATCAACCACTTAAACCACCCTCAAACAAGCCAGGGCCGCGCGACCATCGTGGCGAGTATGACGATGACGATGACGAGCACACCGGTGATGCGCCCCTGCCATGCGGCCATGGTGCGGTAGCGTGCGGCCTGTGCCGCAGACTCACTCTGTGAGGCGCGCGGCCCCACAAAGAAGTCATGCGTCAGGCTCAGCAGCAGCATCAGTGTGACCAGACCGAGTTTCAGGCTGAGCACCCGGGTATGCGGCGCCTGGAAGAAGGAAAGATCGGTGAGGTTGGCCCAGCGCGCCCCCCAGAAGTACATCATGAAAGAGCCGCTCAGCACCAACCACCCCAGGCTTGCCCACCCCACGCGCTGAAAGCGTCGGCCGATGGCCGAGGTCACCCGCACGCGCATCTTCGGCTCCAGCGTGCGGGCTACCGGGATGGCCACCAGCGCCATGAAGAGAACCCCGCCCACCCAGATGGTGGCCGCGATGACGTGGGTGGCCACGGCTACCTTGTAAATCATCTCCATCATCGCCTCCTCATCCCGGCCGGCCGTCGACCCGGGGGCGCGTGAGCACCGGCAGGTACACCACCGCGTAGATCAAAAAGGCCACCGCCCACAACGCAGCCGAGAAGCTCACAAAACCCACGTAATAACCCGGCCAGGCGCCGGCGAGTAGCGCCGGGGCGATCATGGGGAGGAAGGTGCGGCCGAGCGCCGCCACGCCCAGAAGCGCAAAGGCCCAGCCCAGCGAGGCGTGCGCCTTAAGCGGGCGCCCGGTATGCCCCAGGGCCACGCGCGCCATCATGCCTAAGGTGAGCATGCCCACCGCGCCGACGGTGATGGCGTGGGTGGCCATCGCCGACGAGACCTGGGGCCAGAGGTAAGCGGCCGCGCGCAGCAAAAATCCCACGCCGATCCAGGCGTGGCCGGCGTGCAGCACCCACAGGAGTGGCACCTTGAGCGTGGCGCGCGTGCCCCAGCCGACCATCCGGGCGATGACAGCCACGCCGGCCAGCGCTGAGCTTGCGATGGCGACCCAACGCAAACTTTGCGCACCGAGCCCCAGCGCGATCTGCGAGGCGATGCTCAGCCCCACAAATGTAACAAGCGCCTTCTCCAGCCAGGTCGGCTTACGCACGGCTACGCCCGTGGCGTTGCTGGTAAACATCGGGATGACGCGCCCGCCGACGACCAGCATCATCACCACGACGAGATCCAGACTGGCGAGGAGCCAGAGGCGTTCGCCACCAACAGGCGCACCGAGCGAAGCGAGGTGCATCAGGAGGTTCATTACAAAGAGCGCGCCGAGCATCGCGACAAAGGCGTAGTTGCGACGGTTCTTTGTGGCCCGCAGCGGCCGACCGATCGCCACCGCCAGCGCCGGAACGAAGCTCAGATCGAGGATCGCGCCGAGGATCCCCGGCTCCCACACCCCGCTCATCGCCACGCGCCCGGCCACCCACAGGGCCACCAGCGCCATCAGCCACGGCCCCTGCGCGGTGACGCCCTTGGTCCAGTTCTGCACCGCCGTGAGCAAAAAGCCCGCGATCACCGCCAGCGCGAAACCAAAGATCATCTCGTGACCGTGCCAGCTCAACGCTGACCAGCCTGTGGCCACGCTGAGGCCGCGCGCAAAGATCGTCGCCCACCAGGGCACCGCGACCACCGCAAAGATAGCGGCCACCAGAAAGAAGGGCCGAAAGCCGCAGGCCCACAGCGGGTGGGGGGCACGCGTCGCCGCGGGCGCGTCCGGGGCTAAAAGATCGATCTGAACCATGCTCACCTCGAAGTCAGTAGATCTGCGCGACACGCGCAACTTTTGCGTACCAGTTCGTCTCAACCTCCCTGCTCGCAAGTTCTGTACCGGCCTCGAGCATGTGTCTTGAAAGTGCGCCCGCACACCTCCTCCCGAAAACCACATTTCCCACTGAAACAACGACGCAATCCACCTCAATCGCCGACCGCGCACCCCTCGCTGCACCCCTGAATTTTGCACCAAACCCCACGCGCGTTTTAGAACTCCGGCGCAAGAATTGCGCAACTTTTGCGCCACACGCAGCTCTTGCGGGGCACGTCCTGCGCCTCATCCGGGAGGATCGGCACCTCTTACGACCCCGGGAAGAAATTTCTGCGTTTGTAATATGCCGTAAAGTCCAGAATTTACGCGGCCCTTAACCTCCTGGTCAGTTTTGCCACACGGGAACTTCCCACCGGTGGCATAGCTCTGGCACTACCTCGGGGCGTATCAGACGCTCCTCCCGACAGGAGCCCTGGCGACGGGCCTCGCCAGCACACGTCAGGCCCCCGGCGCCCGATGACCGCGCTACAGATCGCAATGGAGGTTGGCCATGACCACGACTTTCTTCCGATTTCTTTCGCCCCGGCGACTCGCCATCCTGGCGACGCTGCTGCTGACCTCCATCGCCTTCACCGGCTGCATCCTCGAAGAGAGCGATCGGGCGCATACTCCCGGCTCGGTGCTCAAGCAGGGCGCCACAAAGCAGGCCCCCGCCGAGCAGGTCGCCTTCACCCTGGAAGCCCACATCACAGGCTACAAAGGCGTCGGTGGTGCCATCGACGGCCAGATCAACCCGGAGCTCAAGGTCAAACCCGGCAGCGAAGTCACCATCACCCTCATCAACAAAGAGGCGATGGCCCACGACATCGGCCTGGAGAGCGCCGGCACCAAGAGCGACGCCATCATGAAGGTCGATGAGACCACCACCTTCACTTTTGTGGCTACCGCCAGCGACACCTACTACTGCACCATCCCGGGCCACCGTCAGGCCGGCATGGTGGGCAAGCTCACCGTCGAAGGCGCGGCGGCGGCCCCCGAGATGGTGGCCACGGCCAACGCGCCGACGATGGCGCACCATGGTGGCGGCCCGGCCGCAGGCTTTGGCGCCGCGCTCAAGCCCGCCAAACGCGTGAGCATCGACGAGGTGGGCTGGGACGCCTCCGACATCCCCGCCCCTCTCAACCGCACGCGCCCTGAGAAGGTTGAGTTTGTGATCGAGACCGAAGAGGTCATCGCCGAGATCGAAGACGGCACCACCTTCGAGCTGTGGACCTACAACGGCAAAGTCCCCGGCCCCATGCTCCGCGTGATGGAAGGCGACGATGTGGTCATCCACCTCGACAACCACGAGTCGAGCCTGATGCCGCACTCGATTGACTTCCACTCGGCCACCGGCCCTGGCGGCGGCGCGGTCTACCTGCAGGTTCCTCCCGGTGAGCGTCGCTCGCTGCAGTTCAAGGCGCTCAAAGCCGGCATCTACGTCTACCACTGCGCCACCCCGCACATCCCCACGCATATGGCGCGCGGCATGTACGGACTCATCCTGGTGGAACCCCCGGGAGGCCTACCTGAAGTCGACCACGAGTACTACGTCGTCCAGGGCGAATACTACACCAACGCTCGCCCCGGCACCGACGGCCACATGGAGGAAGATGGCGAGCGCCTGCTCGACGAGCTCCCCACCTACGTGCTTCTCAACGGCCGCGTAGGCTCGATCACCGGCGACCGCGCCATGAAGGCGGAAGTTGGCGACACCCTGCGCATCTTCTTCGGCGTCGGCGGCCCCAACCTTCACAGCGCCTTCCACGTGATTGGGGAGATCTTCGACCGGGTCTACCCCGAAGGTGCGCTCTTGAACGAGCCGCTGCTCAACGTGCAGACCACCTCGGTGCCTCCGGGCGGCGCGACGATGGTGGAGTTCGAGGTCGACTACCCGGGCAGCTACCTGCTCGTCGACCACGCCCTGAGCCGCCTCGATAAGGGTGCCGTCGGCATCCTGGAGGTCAGCGGCGAAGCCGACGAGAGCATCTTCAAAGGCCTCGACGGGCTGCCTCCCGCCGGTCACTGACCCCCTGCCCCCCGGGCCGCTCGCGGCCCGGGGGGCAAAGCACCGACTCTTCCCCCTCACCGAGCTCCGCCATGACCTGGCCCCCCACGCCACACCGACCTCTCAGCCCCACCCGCCGCGCCGGAGGCTCCCATGACCGCCGAACTTCTCCCCGACCCCATCGCCCCGACACATGACCCGGCGCGCCCCGCTTCCCCCTCCTTCCTGACGCGTCGTAGCCTCCTGATCACCGCCGCGTTGCTCGTCTTCGGTGGCCTTAGCGCCATCATCTTCAACAGCGCGCTGGTTGCCGATGACGCCGACGCGCCGGCCGCCACCGCCGAGGCGCCCCACACTCTGCGCGGCATCCACTACAACCCGCCCCGGCTCGCACCGGCGCTGCACGGCGTCGACCACAACGCCAAAGCCTTCTCGCTCAAGCGCCAGCCCCACCCCCTGGCGATGGTCTTCTTCGGCTACGTCAGCTGCCTGGACGTCTGCCCCACCAACCTCAAGAAGTTTGAGAAGATCGAAGAGAACCTGGGCCCGGACGCCGATCAGGTGCAGTTTCTCTTTGTGACCATCGACCCCGAGAAAGAGACGCCCGAAGAGCTCCGCGCCTACCTGGGGCACTACAGGGGCGAGATCGTGGGGCTCACCGCCCGCGAGGGGGAGGATATGCAGCCTACCTACGATAACTGGGGCGTGGTCCGCCGCCGCGTCGAGCTCGAAAAGCCCATCGCCGGTCGCGACTACAAATGGGATCACAGCGGGCAGATCTACCTGGTGATGGATGGCGAGCGCATCGCGGTGAGCTACCCCTACGGCACCTCGGTGGAGGCGATGACCGACGATGTGCGCGCGCTGCTCAAAGACCCCTCGCTGGGCCAGCGTTTGCCGGAGGTCGGCGAGGTCCGCGACGTCTCGATTGAGGCCGGTTCGTATACGCGGGCTGCCCAGCAGAACCCCACGCTTCCCTCCTACCTGCGTGTCAACGTGGGCGACGCCATCCGCTGGAAGAACGACGACTACATGTACCACTTCGTCGGCGACATCTCGCTGGCGCCCGGCCAGTCCGCGCTCCAGAAGTTCGACGAACCGGGTGATTTCTACTTTGGGTGTACGGCGGTGCCGCAGGAGGTGATCCGAATCCGGGTCTTCGAGTAAGGTAGCGCGGTGACCTGTGAAGGATTCCTCTCACCGCTTGATGGAGATCTGTGATGACATCGCCCCTTTTTCGCCTCTGCCCCGGCGCGCTGACCTTGATTCTGGCTGGCGCGCTGGCCTGCTCTGGCCCCTCGACCATGGAGAAGGCCGAGGCGTCGGTGGTCGACGACTCTGCTCAGGCCGTTGTGGCCGACGATGATGAACCCGCCGTCGAAGACGGCGCCACCGAAGAGCCCGCTGTGACTGAGCACGACTCGCACGACCACGCCGAGAACGCCCCCGGGCACCACGACCACGCCTTTAAAAACCCCGAAGACTACGTCGATCGCTGGAACAGCCCCGAGCGCGACCTCTGGCAACGTCCCGCCGCAGTGGTCGAAGCCATGCAGATCGAGCCGGGCATGCATGTGGCCGACATTGGCGCGGGCACCGGCTACTTCATCCCGCACCTCATCGGCCAGGTCGGCCCCGAGGGCCTTGTCTACGCCGTCGACATGGAAGACGCGATGCTGCGCTACATCGACGATGAGGCCGAGGCCCGCGGCTGGGTCAACGTGGAGACGGTCGAGGCCCGCGCCGACGCCTCGGGGCTTGAGCCCGAGTCGGTCGACCGCATCTTAAGCGTCAACACCTGGCACCATATCCCCGAGCGCGAAGCCTACGCCCGCCACCTCGCCTCGCGCCTTCGACCGGGCGGCTCGGTGTGGATCGTCGACTACGACAAAGAGTCCCCCCAGGGCCCCCCCGCCCAACACCGCATGACGCCCGAGCAGATCATCGCCGAACTTGAGGCCGGAGGCTTTGAAGCCGAGCTTCACGAGCTTCAGCTCGAGCGGCAATTTCTGGTCGTGGGTCGACTTCCCGAGTGAGCCGTCCGGGGGGGCAGGCAACCTCCAGGTACATGCTGCCGTCCCCCTCTTCGACGTGACAGCCGCGTGACAGACCCTCTCCGGCGGCGCGCCCTCCCTTGCGTTTGTCTCACCATCTGGTAAGTGTTCCTGCCCAGCACCCCCGCGCCGCCCTCCCCGCGGCACAAACGCCTCTTATGGCCCCCGCGCCAAACCCCTCGGAGTTGCTGTCATGGCAAAGGAACAGACCATCCCCGTTGTCGACCTTCGCGATTACACCCACGGCGACGAAGCCACCCGCCAGGCCTTCGTCAAAAAGATCGGTGACGCTCTCAAAGAGCTGGGCTTCGTTGCCGTTGAAGGCCACGGCGTCGACACCGACCTCCTCTACGAAAATTACGACCTCTTCGAAGCGTTCTTTGCCCTCGACGACGACACCAAGCGCCGCTACGAGTCCCCCGAGACCGGTCGTCAGCGCGGCTACACCTCGTTTGGCGTCGAGCACGCCAAAAACAACGAAAAAGCCGACCTCAAAGAGTTCTGGCACCTGGGCCGCGACCTTCCCGCCGACCACCCCATGGCCGAGCGTATCCAGAAAAACGTCTGGCCCGAAGAGGTCCCCAAACTTCGCGAGAAGGCGCAGGAGCTCTACCAGGCCATGGAAAACTCCGCCGAGACGATGCTCAAGGCGATCTCCCTCTACCTGGGTCAGGAAGAGAGCTTCCTCCCCAACATGATCAAGGATGGAAACTCCATCATCCGCGTCATTCACTACCCGGTCTGCGACGGTTTTGATGAGCCCGGCACCATGCGCGCCGCCGAGCACGAAGACATCAACCTGATTACGCTGCTTCCCGAAGCCACCCAGTCCGGTCTGGAGCTTCTGGAGCGCGACGGCACCTGGCGCCCCATCCACGCCATCAAGGGTCAGATGATCGTCGACTCCGGTGACATGCTCGCCCGCATCACCAACAACAAGCTCCCCTCGACCACCCACCGCGTGGTCAACCCGGAGGGCGACGCCACCAGCCGCTACTCCATGCCTTTCTTCGTGCACCCGCACCCCGACTACGTGCTCAAGGTGCTCGACACCTGCCTCGACGAAGGCGAAGAGCCGGCCAGCGAGCCCATCACCGCCGAAGAGTTCCTCTTTGAGCGCCTGCGTGAGATCGGGCTGAAGTAAGGCCGCCTCATCCCCTGCACCCGGAGGGGCGTCGCAAGAAAAGGCCGCGAGCTCGCTCGCGGCCTTTTCTTTTGCCCGCGACGCGCAGCCAGCCAGCCAGACAGCCTCCACACACTCGCCACTCTTGACGCTGCCCCCTTTGTCCTCTTATCTGGCCCACGCTAGGATACGCCTGATCCGCCCCGGCGGCCGCCGCGCCACCGGGGCCCCAAGAAATGCTTCCCATCCCGGGGGCCACCTGGCCGCCTTATTCTGGAGACACACCATGCAACGTCTACTCATCCTCCTCTTCGCCCTGGCCGCGCTCCTCATTGCGCCGGCCTGCGACGGGTGCGGCTCCAAAAAAGGAGCCATCCCCGCCTCCGCCCAGGATCGCATCACCCAGCTCTCCGAGCAGCTCCCCTTGAGCACCGACGCGCTTATCATCGCTCCCAAACTCGATGAGACCCGCGAAGCCCTCGACATCGTCATGCGCCGCACCGAAGCCTTCAACCCGGCGGTGCGCATGATCGAATCGCAGATTCAGCGCGAGTGGGGCATCAAGCTCAACGACCCCGAGAGCTGGAAGCGCGCCGGCATCACCCCCGACGGCTCCCTGATGGTGGCCATGGTCGTCAACCGACCGGTGCTGGTGACCTACGTCGCCGACAAGCAGGCTTTTGAGAGCGTCTTCGTCGAGCGCCTGCGCAAGACCTTTGAGATCACCGAGCCGGTGCGCAACGAGAAGATGGGCAAGACCTCGCTGAAGATCAGCGGCAAGTCCGGCGGGCTGGAGCTGGCCTGGTTCTACAAAGACAACATCGCCTTCGTGGCGCTCCCGGCCTTCGACGCCATCGAAGCGCTCGAAGAAGGCACCGCGCTGGCCATCGCCACCCAGATCCAGACCACCGCGGCCGAAGAGTCCCTCGGAAAGAGCGCCCCCTTCATGGCGTTTCGCGACAACCTGGCAAAGGACCTCCCCTTGAGCGTCTACGTCGATCCGGACCGCTACCTGGCCCGCGTGGAGCAGGCGCCCAACCCCAACCCCACGCCGGTCGACGAGCTCATTGAGCAGGTCGCGCTCTTCTCCCAGAACAACGCCGAAGGTGCGGGCGTGGGCCTGATCGCCACAGACACCCGCATTCAGCTCAAAGCGTACGCCGGCGGCAACGAAGAGCTCGTCAAGAAGGCCCGCGAGGCCTACCTCAGCCAGATGGAGGCCGACTGGGCCAACCTTCTGACCAAGAACACCATGCTCGGCGTCCGCACCAGCTTCGATATGCCCAAAGCCTACCAGGCCTTCCTCGACGGGCTGCCCGAAGAGAACAGCCGCGCCATCCGCCGCAACCTCGTGGAGATGGGCCGTAACTACAACCTCAACCTCGAAGACGACGTCATCGCCGCGATGACCGGCCACTCCCTCATCGCCTTCTACGGCATCGGTACCCGCCAGCTGATGGGAGCCCTGGGCCAGGGCGCCCCCATCCAGCAGATCATGAGCGTGCTCTCGGCCAGCGGCCTGCTTATCTCCGCCGACTTCAGCGAGCAGCGCAAACTCGAAGCCCTCGTCGACAGCCTGGGCCAGTTCGCCACCGGCTACGCCGAGCTCCGCCCCCTCAACTACAAGGGAGCGCCCGTCGACGATGCCCGCGTGCTCGTCCCGGCGAACCTCAACGCGCTACCCGCACGCCTCTTCCAGCGCGGCGACAACCTCACCATCGCCGCCGCCGGCATGGGCGAAGACGCCGTCTACGAGTACTTGAGCGGCAAGCGCGATGAGCCCGCCCTCAAAGACGTCGAAGGCCTCGACCTCGGCGCCCGCTTCGCCTCCGAGAAGAACCTCAACGGCCTCTACTTCAACTTCGAGCGCCTGCGCGAGAACTTCGGGTCGATGCCCATGATCGGGAACGTCATCAGCACCCTCGATCCCCTCCAGGAGCTTCTGCTCGAGGTCGCCGTCGAAGAAGAAGGCCTCTTCGCCACGGCCTCCCTCGACTTCGTCGCCCCCCTGCCCGAGCCGGGCACCCCCGCGGACGCCCCCGTCGAGCAGCCATGAACCTCGTCGTACACAACCTCACTCGCCAGTTTCACGCCGGCGAGCGCGAGGTCACCGCCCTCGACGCCATCACGTTGACGATCGAGGGCGGTGAGTTTGTGGCCATCGTCGGGCGCTCCGGAAGTGGCAAGACCACCCTCCTCAACGCCATCGGCGGGCTGGACACCGACTACCAGGGCAGCGTCACCCTGGGCGGCCCCGACGCCCCCGCCCTGCACACCCTCTCGGAGCGCGAGCTCGCTGCGACCCGCCAGCGCCACCTGGGCTATGTCTTTCAGCAGTTCAACCTGCTCAACCACCTCAGCGCCGCCGAGAACGTCGCGCTCCCCTCCTTCTTCGGCGGCGGCCTCTCCGCGGCAAACGCCCATCAGCGCGCCCTCAATCTCCTCGATAGCGTCGGCCTCAAGCACCTGGCTGACGCTCGCCCCCCGCAGCTCTCCGGCGGGCAGAAGCAGCGCGTGGCCATCGCGCGCGCCCTCTTCGCAGAGCCCGACATCTTGCTCTGCGACGAGCCCACCGGAAGCCTCGACCGCGACACCGGTCTGCAGATCCTGGAGATCTTCGAGCGCCTCAACCGCGAGCAAGGCATCACCGTGATCCTGGTGACCCACGAGCAGCACGTGGCCGCCCGCGCTCGCCGCCGCGTGGTCCTCGACCAGGGCAAACTCGTCGAAGACGTCGCCCAGACCCCGCTCACCCCCGAGGTCGCGTGAGTTCCTCAACCTCCTCGTCGTCCCGAAGTCGCCTGGGGGCCCTGGTCACCCAGAGCCTTCGCCGCAACCGCGCCCACTTCGCCCTCTCCGGGCTGGGTGTGGCCGTAGGCATCGCCACCCTCTTCTTCTTCACTGCCCTGGGCGAAGGGGTGCGCACCCAGATTTTAGAGCGCGTCTTTGTCATCGGACAGCTCGAAGTCGTCGACCCGGCCGCCGAAGGCCCCTCCCTCGGCGGCCTCTTCGGCTCCGTCGGCGGCCTCGATGACCGCCTGGTGCAGCGCGTCGCCGAGCTGGAAGAGGTCGAGGCAGTCTTCCCCAAACAAAAACTCACCTTCCCGGCCAGCGCCCGCGGCGGCGGCTCCCTGCTCGGTCGCGATCTCACCATCGAGTTCATCGCCGACGGCATCCCTCAAGACCTCGTCGACGAGCCCATCACCGACCCGCTGGGCTTTGTCGACCACGCCAACCCGGCCTCCTGCAGCGCAAGCTCACCTTGCCCCGCGGGCTTTCAATGCGCCGGCGAGGTCTGTGAGCCTGCCGCCTGCACCCCCGGCGAGGATGTGAGCGCGAGCTGTGGGGCGCAGGCCTACTGCCACGCCCAACGGCGCACCTGCGCCTGGCCCATCCCGGTCATCGCCCACCCCAACCTCATCGAGCTCTTCAACGGGAGTCTGCGCACCGCCCTCAAAGGCAGCCAGGGCATCGGCGGCCAGCTCCCCCGCCTCTCCGAAACGATGCTCGTGGGGCTGGAGTTCGACCTTGTGCTCGGCCAGAGCTTCCTCGGTCGCAACGAGCGCGCCGCGCGCCAGACCGAACGCGCGCGCCTGGTCGGCTTCTCCGAGCGCGCCATGCCCATGGGCGCGACTCTCCCCTTGAGCGTCGTGCAACGCCTCAACCGCCGCTACTCCGGCGATGAGAGCGCCGACACCTACCACTCCCTCCTCGTCGAGGCCCGCTCCAACGATCAGGTCGCGCCCCTGACTCGCCGACTCACCGAAGAGCTCGGCCTGCAGCTCTCCGCGCGCCATCAGCAGGCCGAGCGCATCGGGCTGCTCATCTCGCTGATCACCCTGCTCTTTAACCTCATCGCGCTAATCATCCTGGGCATCTCTGCGCTCAACATCACCCACACCTTCTCCATGATGGTGCTGGAGCGCCGCGCCGAGATTGGCCTGATGCGCGCGCTCGGGGCGCCGCGCCGCACCATTCACCTCCTGGTGCTCGGAGAAGCCACCGTCGTCGCTCTGCTCTCGGCGGCCACCGGCCTGATGCTGGGGTGGCTGGCGGCCTACGGCCTCGACCTTGCGTTTAACTCGCTGGTAGGCGACTTTCCTTTTAAGCCGGACTCCCTCTTTGGCTGGCAGCCCTGGATGGCCGCCCTGGGACTGGCCACCGCGCTTCTATTCTGCTGGCTTGGCGCGCTTCTACCCGCGCGCCGCGCCGGAGCCATCTCTCCGGCGGCCGCACTCACCGCTCGCTGATCGACTTATCCTGCTCACGTCGAGGTCTTGCATGCGCACGCTCGCACTCCCCTTCAAAGTGGCCCTCCTGGCGCTGGTCCTCTCCGGCTGTGGTGACTGCGCGGAGACCGGAGGCCTGACCGGTCCCGGCGATGATCGCGATGTCTATGAAGGCGACGCCGAGCTCGACGCGGCCCTGCCCGACACCGGCGACCCCGCCGACGCGGGCGACGACGTCGGTGAACCCGACGTCGCCCCCCAATGCCCCGCCCTGCAGGTCTGCAACGACGACTGCTGCGGTCCCGATCAGCTCTGCCTGGCCGGCGGCTGCGTCACCCCGGGCGACGCTTGCGAAAACACCCTGGACTGCCCCGAGGGCAACTTCTGCGAGCCCACCCTCGAGCGCTGCCTCCCGGACCTGGGCGACGCCTGCATCTACCAGCCCGAGGGCGACGTCTTTGACCCGGTCGTCGACGTGGCCTGGCAGGCCGATGAGAACACGCCGGAGCCCAATCACAAACAGATCATGATGACCCCCTCGGTGGTCGACATCACCGGCGACAACATCCCCGAGATCATCTTCTCGACCTTTGCCGGTGGTCAGTACACCAGCGACGGCATCCTGCGTGCGGTCAACGGGCGCACCTACGAGCCGGTCTTCGACCTCGTCGACCCCGGCGTCCGCGTCTCCGGCGCCGCCTCGGTCGCCGTCGGCGACATCGACCGCGACGGCCGCAACGAGATCGTCGCCGTGCTCAGTGGCGGCAGCGGTCTTATCGCTTTTGATGACCACACCACCGCCTTCACCGAGATGTGGCGTACCGGCGGCTTCTCCATGAGCTGGGACGGTGCCTATCTCGTCGACCTCGACCACGATGGCCGCATCGAAGTCGTCGGCGCCAACCGCGTCTTCGACGGCGCCACCGGCACACAGCTCTGCGTTAACGCCGAGGTCGGCGCCACGCCTCGAAACACCCTGGTCGCCGACCTTGATGGCACCGGCAACCTGGAAGTCGTCGCCGCCGGCGGCGCCTTCAGCTTCAACCGCACCTCCGACACCACCGCCGAATGCCCCACCTTCTGGACCTACGACGACGGCGTCGGCGGCTTCCCGGCGGTGGCTGACTTCGGCCAGTTCGACGGCGAGACCTTCACCTACGGTGACTTCGACGGTCTGCCCGAGGTCGCCATCATCACCGGCCGCACCGGCGACGCCGTCAAGCTCCACGACGGTCTCACCGGCCAGCGCATCTGGCTTGCGCCCATGCCCACCGAAGGCCACCCCCACTACTCCACCGCCGAATGCTCCGGCTCCACCGGCGGCGGCCCCCCCACCATCGCCGACTTCAACGGCGACGGCCTGCCCAACATCTCCACCGCCGGCTCCTGCTTTTACGTCGTCTTCAACGAGCGCGGCGAATTGATGTGGAAGCTTCCCTCCCAGGACTTCTCCAGCCGCGTCACCGGCTCCTCGGTCTTCGACTTCCAGGGCGACGGCAAGGCTGAGGTCGTCTACGGCGATGAGTGCTTCCTGCGCGTCTACGACGGCGAAGGCAACCCCGACGGCAGCACCGACATCTTCTTCCAGATCGCCAACACCAGTGGCACCACCCGCGAGCTCCCCGTGATCGTCGACGTCGACGCCGACTACCACGCCGAGATCGTTGTCATCTCCAACGACTACTCCGGAGTTGGCGGTCGCTGCGCTCAGTACTGGCCGCGCTTTGAAGAGCTCGGCGGCGCCTCCAACGGCGTCCGCGTCATCCGCGACGTCGAGAGCCGCTGGGTCGCCACCCGCCCGGTCTGGAACCAGCACGCCTACAGCGTCACCAACGTATGCGATGGCATCGACGACGCCCTCTGCCCGGGCACCGTCAACCGCCCCGGCGCCATCCCCTCCGGACGCGTCGACAACTGGCGCCGCGACTACCTCAATAATTACCGCCAGAACGTCCAGGGCGAAGGACTCTTCAACGCCCCCGACCTCGTCGTCAGCCAGGGCAGCGGCGTCTGCAAAGACGACCACGTCACCCTGACCTTCATCGCCTCCAACCAGGGCAGCCGCGGGGTCATCGAAGGCCTGCCTGTAGCCCTGTATCTGGTCGAGGGCGACCAGGAGACCCTCATCGACGTGGTGCTCTCCGACGACCTGATGGCACCGGGCTCTCGCCTGGAGTTCACCTACGACTGGTACGACGCCCCCATCTCCGCCGGCGACGGCCAGCAGATGGAGGTCATCGCACGCATCAACGACGACGGCACCGGCCAGCGCAGCTTCCGCGAGTGCAACGAAGAGAACAACGAGCTGCGGGCGACCGTCGGCTGCAAATGCACCGCCAACGACCAGTGCCGCGAAGACTTCTACTGCCTCAATAACGGCACCTGCGTGCCCATCCAGGGATAAGCCACATGAACGCTATGCGCAGAAGGTGACGCTGGTGGATGCGAGATTGAGCGTGACGAAGCCGGACAAGACGCAAAACGCAGGCGATGCGTTAGCATCGTCGAGGCGTTGCAACGTAGCCCGCGGTGCTCTCAATGCAGCAGACACAGCGTCAACGATAGCTCACAGCGTGATAACGTGACCGCGCCTCTCGGGCCGCCCCCTTCGGGGGGCGGCTTTTTTCATGCGCCGCGCCCGCCCTTCACGCCCATGCCCACCGCCCCCTCGCGTCGCGCACACTCGCCACACCCTCCAGCGTCCTCCCCCCCCTGCTCGCCACACCATCGACGTCGCTTCAAAATTCTGCTTTCCTGTGGCTCCGCTCTCCATGCCTGTTCCCTCACCATCAACGCCCCCCGCACCGGAGCCCGCGATGTCCACGCGTCCCCTCGTCTTTTGCACCCGGCTCACGCTCATCATCGCCCCCCTGGCCGCCCTGGTCGCCTGCTCCAACGACCCCGCTCCGACCGACCTCTCCGCCGACGCCGGCCCCGACGCTCCGCTCACCGACACCGCACCCGACCTCGACGCCTCCGTCGACGCCGACACCGACGCGCCCCCGCTCATCACCGGTGAGCTCGCCATCGACCTGGTCGCCCCCCTGATGGGCACCTCCGGCATCGCCTTCGGCTACGCCGCCCTCAGCCCCGCAGTGCAGGTCCCCTTCGGACTCGCCCGCCTCGGCCCCGACACCTCCATCGCCAACTCCGCCATCCCCTTCCACCACTTCTCCGGCTACCACGGCGACGACACCGACCTCTTCGGCTTCAGCCACCTGCACTTCATCGGCACCGGCGTCGTCGACTACGGCAACCTCCGCGTGCTCCCCTTAACCGACGCCAACGCCCCTCCCGGCCGACACCACACCGCGCTGGCCAGAGACACCGAGGTGGCCTCGCCAGGCTACTACGCCGTCTACCTCCCCGAGGAGGGTGTGCTGGCCGAACTCACCGCCACCGCCCAGGGCGGGCTGCACCGCTACACCTTCGACGAGACCGACACCCCGGCCTTTCTCAACATCAACGCCGGCGCCTCCGTCAGCGGTGACGACGTGATTGAGAGCCAGATCACCCTCGATGGCAACATCCTCCATGGCTACGCCACCCACGCCGGCGCCTACACCGGCCGCACGCGCCCTTTCACCCTCTACTTCGACATCGAGCTCTCCCGCGCACCCGACGACGCCCGCACCTGGCGGGAATTCGCCTTCGACCCCGTCGTCTCCGCCGAGCCCGGCCAGGAGGTCGGCATATCGCTGACCTTCAACGATGCCTCCACCCCCATCGAGCTCCGGGTGGGCCTCTCCCTCGTCGACCACGCCGCAGCCCGCGCCAACCGCCTCGATCAACTCGACGGCCGCTCCTTTGACGAAGTGCACGCCGCCGCACGCGAGCTCTGGCGCGAGAAACTGCACCGTGTTCGGCTCAAGGGCGCCGACGACCACGTCGCCCGAACCTTCTACACCAGCCTCTACAACGCCTACCGCATGCCCTCGCGCCAGAACGGCGCCGACCACCGCTACCGCGGCATCGACGGCGACGTTCACAGCGCAACCACCCACGCCTACTACACCGACCTCTCCCTCTGGGACACCTTCCGCACCCTGCACCCCTGGCTCACCCTCACCGACCCCGACGAGCAACGCGCTGTGCTCCTCTCCATGGAGAAGATGCGCGAACAGGGCGGCTTCTTCCCCCGCTGGCCCGCCGCCATCAGCTACACCAACGGCATGCTCGGCACCTGGGCTGAGGCGCTCTTCGCCGAGGGCGCCCTCAAAGGCATCGAGGGCCCCGATTACAACGCCGCCCTCGAAGGCGTCGTCGAGCTCGCCATGGCCCCGACCCCGGAGGGCCACCCCTACTCCGGACGCCCCGGCATCGAAGACTACATCGCGCTGGGCTTTGTCCCCGACGATCGCCACGGCTCCAGCGTCTCCCGCACCCTGGAGTACGCCTGGGGCGACTTCGCCATCGCGCAGCTCGCCAGACACCTGGGCCAGGACCAGCTCGCCGACAACTTTGACCAACGCGCCCTCTCCTCTGGCAACGTCTTCCACCCCGAAAGCCTCTTCCCACGCCCCCGCAACGCCGACGGTTCCTTCAACCTCGACGCTCCCCCCGAACAGGTCTACATGAGCGGTGGCCCCTTCACCGAAGGCAACGCCTGGCACTGGCGCTTCTACGGCCTGCACTCCCCCGACCACCTCGTCGAACGCTTCGGCGGTCAGGCCCCCCTCTACGAGGCGCTTTTGGCCTTCTTTGAAAACTCTGCCCTGGCCGACGAGCGCCCCGTCGATACCCGCGTCGTCGACACCTACTACTGGCACGGTAACGAACCCGCCATCCACGCCGCCTTACTCTTTCACGCCGCCGGCTCCTACGACCAGCTCGCCCACTGGGTGCGCCAGATCCAGACGCGCCTCTACACCGACGGCCCCCCCGGAAATGACGACGGCGGCACCCTCTCCTCCTGGTACCTCTTCAACGCCCTGGGCATCTACCCCGTCGCCGGCAGCGACCGCTACCTCGCCAGCATCCCGCTCACCCCCTACGCCGAGGTCGACACCGCCGGCGGAACGCTTAAGATCGTCGCCCCCGGCGCCGCGCCCCGAAACCAGCGCGTCCGCGCCCTGACCCTCAACGGCCAGCCCGTCGATCCGGCAAGCCTCACCCACGCCGACCTCCAAAACGCCACCCTGCATTTCGAGCTCGACGACCTCGACGACTAAACCTCCCCCTCCCCGAGCCACTCCCATGCCCATCTCCACACGCACTCTCTCCCCCGCCGACGCCCCCGAACTCGACCGCATCCAGGCACTCGCTTACGGCGACAGACTCCAGGAACCCGCCGACGCCTTGCTCTCCAAAATCGCGCTGGCCCCCGAGTTCTGTTTCGCCATCCCTGCCGATGACAACAACGAGCGCCTCGCTGGCTACCTCCTGGCCCACCCCTGGCTCGCCGATCAAAGCCCCGGCCTGGCTCGCGTCCTCACCGAACTCCCCGAAAACGCCGACGCCCTTCACCTGCACGACCTCGCCGTCGACCCCGCCTGCTCCGGCCGCGGCGTCGCCTCCTCCCTCATCGCCGCGCTGGTCCACGCCGCCACAACCCACGGCTTTGAGCTGATCACCCTTGTCGCCGTACAAGACGCCGCGCCCTTCTGGCAAAAACAGGGATTCCGCCCCCTGCGCCCGGCCGAAGGCTACGATGAAGACGCGGTCTTCATGGAACGCCGCCTCGAGTCTGCTTGAGCGCCCCCCCAACCCACCTGAATGTGCGCAAGATATTTGAAAACATAACATTCCAAACATCACTTCTCGCCAGCAAGAAGTGATGTTTGGACCCCCGACCTCCCATTCTCGCCAGCGAGATCCGCGACTCGGACCCCCGACCTCCCATTCTCGCCAGCGAGATCCGCGACTCGGACCCCCGACCTCCCATTCTCGCCAGCAAGATCCGCTACTCCACGCGCCGACCTCCCGTTCTCGATACCGAGATCCGCTACTCCACGCGCCGACCTAACGTTCTCGCTACCGAGATCCACAACTCCACGCATTGACCTCCCGTTCTCGCTACCGAGATCCACAACTCCACGCATTGACCTCGCGTTCTCGATACCGAGATCCACAACTCCACGCATTGACCTCGTGTTCTCGATACCGAGATCCGCTACTCCACGCGCCGACCTTCACGCCCCGACCCCGAAGACCACATCGCGACATCGAGCTCCGGCCGCCCCACACGCCAGAGCAGCACGTTGGCCACCACCAACACCCCCATCCCCACCAACCCGTTGAGCCCCGTCACCAGCGGAATCGTGCGGTCCAGATAGAGAAACGAAAACGCAAAGGTCGCGTTCAACGTCCCGTGCATCACCGCCGCCACCAGCACCGAGCCCCCCTTGACGGTCACCCAGCTAAAGAGCGGAGAGAGCAGCACGCACCACAGCGTCATCACCCCCACCCCCAACACCGGATGCTCCGGGTAGTTATGCCCCTGCAAGATCAACGGCGCATGCCACACCCCCCACACCGCCCCGATCACCAGCGCGCTCTTCCAGAACCCCATCGGCGCCAGCTCCCTGAGCATCAGGCCGCGCCAGCCCGCCTCCTCCCCAAACGCAAAGACCGCGTTGATCGTCGCCCCGGCCACCAGCCCCTGCACCAGCTGGATCAACAAAAAGAGCAAGGGCGGAAACTGCTCCAGCGCCTGCTCCGCCTTCGCCATCTCATCGGGCGGCAACACGCGGCTCAAAGTCTCAAGCATCCCCCCCATCCCCACATCAAAGCCCACCCCGGGGATCAACAACGCCGCAAAGAGCGCCGCAAACGCCAGCACCACCGGAAGCACCCACCCCACACCCCACCACCGATTGATCGTGAGCCTTATCGCCAGGCTCTCCCTCACTCGCCGCCCCCCCCGCCGATCGACCAGAATCGCGACGATCGCCGGGATCAGCATATAAGGAAGGGCAATGAGCAAGCTCATTGCCCCACCATACTCTACCCCCGCCACGTAAAGCGCGCCGGCCCATCCCCAGCACGCGATGAACGTCCACGTCAGGTAGCGCCTCAGCGCCCCCCCACCCCTCACCTCCGCCTCGTCGCTTTCGGCCACAGCCTTACTCCTCGTTGGTGTCGATCAACGTATAATTAAACGTAAGCAACACGCTGTTCTGCACCTGCGTCTCATCCAGAAGCTGCGGGTCGCTCAGAACCATCAGGCTGTAGGTCAGCCCCATCCAGTCCACAATCGCCACCCGGACCTTGCCCGTCATCCCGATACGCGTCAGCTCAAAGGGGGAGCGGTCCTGGTCATCGTTGTTCAGGAAGGGAACAAGCGCGGTGGCACCCACCCGGTAATCCACGCGCTGCTCCGGGAACTTGCCCTCCACGCCGATGAAGGCCTCCGCACCGGCCTGGTACGCGTTGCTAAGCTCCAGAAGCTCCACATCGTTGGTAGCCGCATCGTCCTGGACCACAAGCACGCCCGCTGCCAACGCTTCACGGGCACCAAAGCCGACACGCAGCGTGGCGCGCACCGCCTCCTGACGCACCGGCTCCAACGCCACACCGGCCGACTGGAAGAGGTTGAGCGGCGTCAACGGGTCAGCCACTCGCAACCGATCGGTAACCTCCCCGTCCACCGTCCCGTCCTCGCGCGTGATCAGGTAACCGGTGGGCTCCGCGCTCACGAGCTCGGTGGCAAACCAGCTCGTCTCCGCGCTCGCACGCGCGTACGGCCCGATCCAGTCGTTGAGCAGGTAGTTATAAATGCTTTCAATCTCGAGCTTGTCGTTGTTCTTCACAAACTCCTGAAGCACCGGTGTGCGCGCCCAGCTGGTGTTGTAGCCCAGCGTATTACGCCATTGATGCTTGCCCGAGAAATAGTCGAGCCCCCCGCTGACCGCTCCGCCCAGCAAAAAGGACGTCCCCTCGTTCTGACCGATCACGTTCTGGTTGGACACCAGGTTGAAGCTGGCCTCCACACCCAGGCTCCCGCTGAAGCCCTGAGGCTGCTCGTTCACATCCAGCGCCTCCTGCCCCACGTACTGCGGCGCATCCGCTTCCTGCGCAAGCGCCCCGCTCGCCAGGGCCATCACCGACAAACCGGCACCAAACGCAACTCCCAACTTCTGCAACTTCAACATCGACTTCTCCACTTCAGGTTGAACGACATGTTCATTCACACACAGCTCCGTTCGTAAAACGCCCGGAGCGAACAACAGACTCATCACGCAGCCCGGCAACGGGCCCGGCACGTACTCGGCCGCCAGCTTAGACACAACATCGCAGAGAACAAGACGCCCCCCCCTGGCAACTCGCTCTGCCACCAACGCCCCCCATCCCCCGACAAACTCAGGCGATCGCCTTAAAGAGATTCGTGACCCGAATCACCGAGAGCGTCTTCCCACTCTCAGCCTGCACGATCTCAACCTCATGGTGAATCAACGTGCGGCTCTTTCGCAGCACTCGCCCCCGCGTCACGATCACCCCCTCGGTAGCGCTGCGCATATGCGAGCCGTTGATCTCAATGCCCACCGGCACACGCTTCGTCAGGTCCAGCTTCCAGCATGCATGCATACTCGCTGCCGACTCCCCCAGCAGCATGCTGATGCCCCCGTGCAAAAGCCCGAAAGGCTGCAAGGCGTGCGGCCCCATCGCCATCGAGAGCGTAATACCCTCGTCATCCACCGCGATAAGCTCCACCCCGTGCACCTCCAGCGCGGTGCCCCGGCGAAGCTCCTGCCACATCGCGCGCCAGGCGTCTTCGCTATGCGCCTCAGCTGCAAAACGTTTTAAGACCTCGGGCTCAGGCATCGTCGCCCTCCTCAAAGTAGGCGCGCACCTGCGCCACATCCTTCTGAATCTGCGCGACCAGCTCCGCCGGCGACGCAAACGCCATCTCCGGGCGCACGTGACGATAAAGCGAGAGCGTCACCTCCTCGCCATACAAATCGAGCTCCGTCTCCATCCCCTCCTCCAACACGAAGGTCTCCACCGTGCGCGCTCCGCCCCCAAAGGTCGGCCGCGTGCCGATATTGGTGATCGCCCGCCACCCCGCACCGTCGCTCCCCACGGCGAGTCGTGTGGCATAGACCCCGTCCGGCGGAAGCGCCATCCCTTCGGCCACCGCCAGGTTTGCCGTCGGAAAGCCCAGCGCGCGCCCCCGCGCCTCCCCGTGCACCACCTCCCCCACCAAACGATGAGGCCGACCCAGTAAGCGGCGAGCCATCGTCAGGTCGCCGGCCGCGACACAGGCACGGACGCGGGTTGAGCTCACCACCTCGCCCTCCACCTCCACCAGCTTCGGGACCACCACCTTCAGCCCGAACTGCTCCCCCTGCTCTCGCAACAACGCCGTCGTCCCCTCCCGGCGATGCCCGAAACGAAAGTCCTCGCCAACCACCACCTCCACCGCCCCCAGCCCTTCGACGAGCACCTCTTCAATAAACGCCTGCGGGCGCATCGAGGCCAGCGCCTGATCAAAGCGCAACGCCACCACCGCCTCCACCCCGTAGCTACCCATCAACGCGTAGCGCTGCGGCGACACGCTGAGCTTTGCCGGTGCAGCCTCCGGTCTGAAAAACGCCACCGGATGCGGATCAAAGGTCATCGCCACAGGCGTCGCCCCCAGCGCCGCGGCCTGCTCCTTGACCTGAGCAAAGATGGCCTGATGCCCCAGATGCATCCCATCAAAGTTGCCAATCGTCACCACCGAGCGCGTCAGCCCGGCGCCGGCCTCCTCGATCGTCGTATAGACTCGCGTCATCTTCTGCTCATCGGTCGTAGGCGGCCCCTTCTGGGCCGCAGGATCGCGCGGAGTGTAATGTTCCACCCTCCCCTCGACAAGGCCGCCGCTCACAGCCCCGGTTGTCCCGCCCCTGACCTCGCGCTAGGCTGCCCCCCGGTTCTTCATCGATGACCCCGTCCCGGGCCTCTGTATGCGCTGTATGCCCCCCCGCACCACCCTCACCCTGCTGACCGGCCTGCTCACGCTCGCCATCGCCGCCCCGGCCAGCGCCCAGTCCAGCGCAGGCTCCGAAAGCGACGACGCCCCGGTGGTCATGCTCTCCGCCGAGGCTGGCGTCGGCCCCGTCGCTGAAGACGTCTTCCTCAACCTGACCCCGCGGCTGACCTTCATCAAACTCCTGCCCGCCCCCCTCTGTGAAGGCGGCGGCACCTGCTCCGCGCTCCTCCACGCCGCGCTGCAAGTTCCCCTGCGTCTGCGCCTCGCGGACCGCGCCCCCGAACAAAACACCCTCCTGCGCGAAGAAGACTGGCTGGAGCTCTCGGACTACCTGCGCATCATCCGTCGCCTGGAGTACGGCACCCTCAACGACCCGCTCTACGTTCGCCTCGGGGAACTCGGCGGCGCCTCGCTCGGAAACGGCACCATCATCGGCGGCTACTACAACGTCATCACCACCGATCATTACCGCCTGGGCCTGCGCGCCCACCTCGACCTCAAGCGCGCCGGCGTTGAACTTCTGGCCAACAACCTCGCCAGCCCCAACCTCTTAGGAGTTCGCGCTCACGCGCGCCCGTCCACCTTCTTTGAGAACGCCCCCCGCGCCCTCGACCGCCTCCAGCTCGGCGCGACCCTCGTCACCGACCTCCGCGCTCCGACCGACCTTGAGCGCAACCCCGACGGCAGCGCCCTGGCCGGCCCCACCCGCGAGCCCCGGGTCGAAAGCTCCCAGCCCACCACTCTTCTCGGCCTTGATCTGCGCGCGAACCTCATCGAGCGCGCGCGCCTCTCGCTGACCCCATACCTCGATCTTAACGCCCACCTCGGCCTGGGAAGCGGACTTCACGCAGGCCTGCTCTGGCGCCAGAACATCGCTGACCCCGTCGAGATCTCCGCGCGCCTCGAATACCGCCGCCTCTCCGGGCGCTACCTCCCCGAATACATCGATCCCCTCTACGAGGTCTCTCGCTTCCAGTCCCTCTCCCCCACCGAGCCCGGCCTGGCCGGTCCCAAACTTCGCGTGGCCCGCTCCACCCCGCCCACCACCCGGCACGGTGCCCAGGCCTGGGTGCAGGCTCGCCTGGCCGGCATCCTCACCCTGAGCGCCGCCTACGAAGACGCCCAGGGCCCGGGCAACGCCGCCCTGCGCGCCCGCGCCGCCCTCCAGCTTGCCGGTCGCCTGCAGCTCGGCGCCTTTTACTACAAAGCCCACCTCGACGGCCCCGCCACCGAGAGCATCACCGAGGGCATCGTCGATCGCGACGGCGCCCTCACCGTCGCCGAGGGCCGCCTGGGGCTCTGGGGGCCCCTCTACGCCCACGCCCAGTACGGTGGCCTCTGGCAACTTCGCGACGACGGCGTCTTCGAGACGGTGCGCCTCTGGAACATCGGCCTGGGCGCCGGCATGAGCTTCTGATGACCCGAACTCGCCAGCACGGCCCCAGCCTTCTTAAACGCGCGCTCCTCTACACCCTGGCGTGTGCCCTGCTCGCCAGCGTCGCGCTCGCCATCTGGCTCTCCCAGCTCAGCGCCCGCGCCCACGCCAACCTCCCTCCCCTGCCTGACCTCCACGCATGGCACCCCGAACGCCCGGCTCACAGCGCCACCGCCGACGGCTGGCCCCTCACCGCCCCGGCCCCACCGCCCCCCCTCACCTACGACGAGCTCCCCCCGCTCCTCATCACCGCCGTGCTCGCCGCAGAAGACGAAGACTTCTTCTCCCACCAGGGCTACAACCCCCGCTCCATCGCCCGCGCCGCCCTCGTCAACCTCCGCGCCGGCGACATCGTGCAAGGAGCGAGCACCATCACCCAGCAGGTCGCCAAACATTTTCTGGACCGCCAGAAGACCACCCACCGCAAAGTCCAGGAACTTCTCCTGGCCCGCCAGCTCGAAGCCCACTACACCAAGCCCGAGATCCTCGCAGCGTACCTGCGCAACGTCTACTTCGGGGAGCAGGCATGGGGCATCACCGCCGCCAGCCACCGCTACTTCCACACCTCCCCCCACAACCTCACCCTGGGCCAGATGGCCATGCTCGCCGGCATCCTCCCCGCGCCCAGCAACTACAACCCGGTGGCCTCCCCCGAACTCGCCACACACAAGCGCAACCGCGTGCTGCGTCGCCTCCACGAGATCGGTGTCATCGACCAGGCCACCTACACTCGCGAGGTCGCAGCCCCGCTAAGCGTCGACGACCTTCCCACATTCGAGGACGCGCTCGCGCTGCGACTTCCCGAGGCCGACGCCGAGGCCCGCCAGGCCCTTGCCACACAGCACCCCGACCTCGACTGGAGCCAGGCCGGAAAACACATCATCACCACCCACCGCCCCGCCCTTCAGGCCCTGGCGCGCCAAGCTCTGCATCGCGGCGTGTACGAGCACGGCCAGCGCCAGGGCTTTCGGGGGCCCCACGCTCGCCAGAAGCCCCCCGCGCGCCCCGACCTGGCCCCGACAGCCGCCGCGAACCTCTTCGATGGAATCAACGCCGGCGATGGGGTGACCCCGGCGCTCGTCCACGAGGTCACCTCCCGCGGCATCCGTCTGCAAACCCCGCACACCGACGTCACCCTCAGCCCCGACGCTCTTGTATGGCTCGGCGGCATCGATCCCCGCACCCACACGCCCCGCGACCCACACGCCTACCTGAAGCGCCTCCACCCCGGCGATCTCGTCCTGCTCCACCGCTCTGGCCCCGACGCGCCCTGGCAGCTCTTCAACGCCCCCCGCGCCGAAGGCGCCCTGCTCCTCCTCGATCACGCAAGCGGCGACATCCTCGCCAGCGTGGGCAGCCACCGCGTCGATCGCAGCGCCTTTAACCGCGCCACCCGCGCCTGCCGCCAGCCCGGAAGCCTCTTTAAAACGATCCTCTTCGCCGAGGCCCTCTCCGGCTCACTCACCCTGGCCACCCCCTTACGCGACATCCCCACCACCGTCGAAACCCGCGGACAGCCCGAAGGCTGGCAGCCCCGCAACGCCGACGCCGACTTCAAAGGCACCATCACCGCCCTCGACGCGCTGGTGTTCAGCCGCAACATCCCTGCCGTTCACCTCTACGAGCGCATCGGCGCCGCCGCACTCATCCGCCGCGCCCGCACCATGGGCGTCGACGCCGAGCTCGACCCCACCGCCTCTCTGGCCCTGGGCGCAAGCTGCGTCACCCTCCTCGACATGGCCCGCACCCACGCCAGCGTCGCCTGCGGGGGCCTGCGCGCGTCGAGCCGCAGCATCGACCGCATCATCGATCGTCAAAGCGGCCGTATCGACGACCGCGGCCACTTCGCCTCCCCCACGGCCTCCGCCCCCGCCCGTCTGGCCCGCATCGCCTCCCCCCTTAACCCTCCCCGGCAGGCCCTGGGCCCCCGCGCCAACGCCCTCCTTCACAGCGCGCTGACCCAGGTCACCACCCGCGGCACCGCCGCCGACCTCCCCAAAGGCTGGCCCCTCATCGCCAAAACCGGCACCACCAACGAGTTCGACGCCTGGATCGCCGCCGCCGATCCCCACCTCACCTTCGTGGTCTGGGTCGGAAGCGACAAAAACACCGAACCCCTGGGCCGCGGCGAACACGGCGGCCGCACCGCCCTCCCCATCCTCTCCGATCTCTACCAGCACCTCGACGACCCCGCCCTCACCTGGCCCGAACGCCCCGTCGAGCTCGACGAAATCCTCATCGACCCCGACACCGGCCTGCGCGCAAGGGGCGGCGAGCCGGGCCAACCCTACCTTTTTGCGCCGGGCACCGCTCCGGGAGAGTTCGCCCCGACCCGCGCATCCCGCCAGATGCTGCGCCTCGACGCGATCCGCTAACGTCAGCGTAGCCTCACTCCTCCACCCGAAACTCAATAATCCCCTGCGCCTCATCACTGCGATCAACGCCCTCCGAGCCCTCTTCACCTCCGGCGCTCGGCGACGCCTCCACCAGCGCCTCCCCGTACACCTGAAGCGTCTCCAGCGCGGTCTGCGCCTCCCCAAGGCGCTCTCCGAACCCGCTCTGCGGCTCCTGCACGCTGTACGAGACGATCACCTCGCCACGCTCCCACTGCCACAGCCGCAGCTCGATCGCCTCCCCCTCCACCTCACCGGCCGCCGAGAGCAGCACCCGCGGACCCTGCTCCGCCTCCGAGACCACAACCTCCGGCGACGATCCGGTCACCGAGCTGGCGAACGCCTCCTTGAGCTGCTTCACATACCCCTCCCCGCCAAACGCCGCTCCTGTCGGGTCGACCAGCTCGGTGGTCCACTGCACCAGCGAACCATCCTCGTGGGTCGCAAACCAGCGCACGTGCACCTCATCGCTCTTCTGCACCGTCCAGCCCTCCAGGGCCTCCAGCGACATCTCCCAGCCCGCCGCCGGATCGATCCACGTGGAGCCCTCCAGCGTCGCCTCCTGAGCCGCCTGCACGTAGCGCTCGTAGGTCGTGGGCACAAAGCGCATCGGCGCCGGTTCCTCCGGCAAAAACGCCACCGCCGCCCCGGCCAGCGCCTTGACCTCATCATCGAGGATCTGCGGATCCTGAGCGCTCTCATAGCTCGTCAGCGCCACGTTGAGCCCCTGCACCGCCACGCGCATCCGCCCGGCGCGCGCCTCACTGCCCAGCCTGGCCAGCAACGCCCGCTCCATCGCCCCGGCCACCTGCTGCGCCTCGTGCGGTGTGCGCCAGGCGGTCAACCACACAAAGGCCTGCCCCGTCTCACCCGGCCCCTCATAGACCCGGTAGCTATCGGCCAGCCACGCCCCGAAGATCGAGCGCGCCTCATGCGCCGGCAGCACCTCTTCGAGCCACACGCTTGTCAGAAGCGGCCCCACCTCCCCGCGGGCAACCTCCTCCCAGCGTCGGGCTTCCTGAACCTTCTCAAAGGCCTCGGGCCACTGCCAGGTCGCCTCCCCGTCGCCCTCCAGCCACCGGTCCGGGCGCACCACCTCCACGCTCCGAGCGGCCCCCTCAACTCGCCCCCACTCCACCCCCGCCCAACCTCGGGCGCGGTAGAGCGCCGCGCCCAACGCCAGCGCCTCGCGCGTCACCGCCGCCCCCAGTCCATCCCCATCACTGCGAAGCAGCGCCCCCACCCCCTCCACGCGCTCCACCAGATCGGGGCGCCTGGCCAGCAACGCCGCATCCACCTTCATCTTCTGAGCCTGCGCCTGCGCCAGCGTCGCCGCAAACATCGGCCCCGCCCCCAGCACCACCTCGCGCGCCAGCCAGCTGTCAACGCTCTGGGCCGGCGCCATCGCCCCGAACACCTCGCCCTCCAACGCCCGACTCGCCGCCACCGCCGCCGCCCACTGCGATGAGGCGCCACCGCCAACCCGACGCACCCGCAATCCGCCATCGAGAAGTTCGGCCGAGGCCCGCGTTCGACTTCGATCCCCCTGCAACCTCAACGCCCCCGCGTCGCCATAAAGCCCCCTGGAGATCCGCACACGCTCGGCCTCCACCGCCTCGGGCACGATCGCCATCGCCCCGATCGCCTCCGCCTCCTCGATCCGCACCGGTACCTCAAAGGCCCGATCGCGCAGCGCGGCAGCCTCGCGCACCACCGCCTCGCCATCACCGCTTGAAACCTCAACCTCGGCGCCACTCTGCTCCCCCTCACCGCCCTCCGAGCTCCCCGGCGTCTCACAGGCGCACAGCCCCGCCACCACCCACGCCGCCAACATCCCTGTCGTCTTCCACTGCATCGCTACTCCCTCCACATCGTCTCAAACTTGCGCGTCGACTCCCTCGCCATGGTGGACCACCATCCCCGCCGGGTCAAAACAACCCTCGCGCTGGCATCGCAAGCCGGCTGCCATTACACTCCCCTCCCCGCCACACTCTCCTCTTCAGGGGCCCACCTTGAGCGCAACCTCACCCACCGATCTTCCCTTCCTCCTCTGGCGCACCCACCGCGGCCCCGACGGCCAGCGTTTCCCCGAGGTCATCGCCACCGACGGCCACACCATCCGCCGCGTCGGCACCCTCGACCGCCAGATCTACCTGCAGATCTTCGAAGCCGAAGACGCCGCCCGAACCCTCGTCACGCGCATCGAAGCCGGGCTCAAGCGCCAGCACGCCGTCATCGGCTACTCCATGATGCAGGGCGACCACCCGGTGGCCATCCGCGTCACAGGAAGCCCCGGAGATCCGGGCTGGCTGGCCTTCCCCGACCGCGGCGCCCTGCCCCCCGAGCTTCGCCCGGCCGACGCCCGCACCACCCTGCCCGCCCTTGCCCGCGATCTTCCCCAGCGCCGCCTGGTGGCCGGCGCCTCCACCCGACGCGGCCACAACACCCTGACCCTGCTCTGCGCCATCGAGGAGCGCGGCTCCGCCCCCGGGCTGGCCATCCTTCCCCACCTCAGCGCCATCACGCTCGTGGCCACGCGCCCCGACGCCGGCGCTCCGGCCGAACTCTCCCTGGGACGCCGCCCCCCTCAACCCTCGACCCAGACCCACGCCAGCGACCACCGCCTCGACTTGCACTTCGAGCTCCCCAACCTCCCCGCCGCCGAACTTCTGGCCGACCCCGCCGTGCGCTTCTGGCTGCGCATCGAACTCAGTCAAACGCTCCTCTGCCTGCCCGCCCGCTGGCGCACCTTCGATCTCGAAATTCGCCCCGACCGACGCCCCTGATCCCCAACCTTGCCCCCCCCGCCACCGTGGTGCTACACCCCGCCTTGCTAAACGTTTTGCGGCGCTTAGCTTCGGCCCACTTTCGTCATCCCGCACCGGCCTCGACGTCTGCGCCGCTCACCCTCGCCCTCCCGACGACGGAGCCTTCATGAACGCCGAGATCTTCCGCGCCTACGACATCCGTGGCATCGCCGACACCGATCTAAACGACGACCTCGTCTGCGACATCGGACGCGCCTTCGCCACCATGGTCACCCGACGCTCGCAGAGCGCCCCGCGCATCGGCATCGGCCGCGACGCGCGCCGCTCCTCCGACCGCATCTTCGACGCCCTCCAGCGTGGCATGCGCGAGGCCGGCGCCCACGTCGTCAGCTTAGGCGTGGTGCCCACCCCGCTCGTCTACTTCGCCGCCCTCACCTCCAAATTCCACGGCGCGGTGCAGATCACCGGCAGCCACAACCCCGGGGAGTACAACGGCTTTAAGATGATGATCGGCAAGGAGACCCTCCACGGAGAGACCATCCAGGAGCTGCGCCGCCTCATCGAAGCCCGCGACTTCACCTCCGGCGACGACTTGAGCTGCTCGGCCATGCCCGATCTTCGCAAAAACTACATCGAGTGGGTCCGCGACAACATCCAGATGGGCGACCGCAAGCTCCACATCGCCGTCGACTCCGGCAACGGCGTCGCCGGCATCATCGCCCCCGAACTGCTGCGCGACGCCATCAACGCCCGCGTCGAAGAACTCTACTCCGAGCCCGACGGCTCCTTCCCCAACCACCACCCTGACCCCACCGTCCCCGAGAACCTCGTCGACCTCATCGACCGCGTCAAAACGCTCGGCTGCGACTTCGGCGTGGCCTACGACGGCGACGGCGACCGCATCGGCGTCGTCGACGAAAAAGGCCAGATCATCTGGGGCGATCGCCTCATGATCCTCTTCGCCCGACAGGTCCTCAAAGACAACCCCGGCGCCACGATCATCGGTGAGGTCAAGTGCTCCCAGACCCTCTTCGACGATATCCAGGCCCATGGCGGCCAGCCGGTAATGGCCCGCGTCGGTCACAGCCTCATCAAAGCCAAGATCCAGGAGACCAACGCGCACCTGGCCGGCGAGATGAGCGGCCACATCTTTTTCAACGACCGCTTCTTTGGTTTTGACGACGCCCTCTACGCCACCTGCCGCCTGGCCGAGATCCTCTCCAACACCGACAAGACCTTAAGTGAGCTCCTGGCAGACGTGCCCCAGACCCACGTCACCCCCGAGATCCGCCGCGACTGCTCCGAGCATCTCAAATTCCGCGTTCCGGGCCTCGTCGCCCAGCACTTCGCCGCCGACTTTGAGACCAACACCATCGACGGCGTCCGCGTCAAATTCCCCCACGGCTGGGGCCTGGTCCGCGCCAGCAACACCCAGCCCGTGCTCGTGATGCGCGCCGAGGGCAACTCCCCGGAGACCCGCGACGCCTACCTCAAGCTTCTTGACGACGCCGTCGCCGAAGCCAAACGACAGCTCGCTCAATAAACCCACAGGCGAACGAGACGTCGCATCAACAAAGAGCCTCCCGGCCAACCCGGGAGGCTCTTTGTGTCTGCAGCGCTCAACGCCACGTCATCCGAAGGTCGACATCTCACACCCGCCAGGGCGCGGTGCGCTCCTCGCGCAACTTCACCAGCAGCGCCGCAAAGCCCTGCACAAGCTCGTGCAGCTCCCCGCTCCCGGCCACCTGCCTCAACATCTTCAACGGAAGCGTCGGCAGCACCTTTAGCGCCATCCCGGTGTTCCCGAAAGGATTGCGCGCCAGGGCCTCCCGCACCTCCAGCCGACGCCACCACGCCGGGTGCCGGGCCACCTCCCACAACAGATCCGGCGTCGTCGGCCGCCTTGCCGCGATCACCAGCACGTCGCGCGTACGGGTATGCGGATTGGCCAACAGCTTGCCGATCACCAGCGGACTCGGATCCATCACCAGGCGCTCCAACAGCCGCCTATCCTGACCCGCTGCCATCATCCGTCGCTCCCCCAGCGTGATCTCCCGATCCAGCGGCAGCCGCACCTCCGGCAACCTCCGCCCGCTGGCCAACGCTCGCACCGGCGGGGCGTCGCGCAAGAGCGCGATCACCGACTCGCGCTCCGAGGTGTACGCCGCCTCAAAGAGCGCCTTCAACGTCGCGTAATGCGCATCCACATCGACGGTCACCAGCCAGAACGACGACGCCAGCATCGCCTCCATCGCGTCGGCGTCGCCCCAGAGCGCCCCGCGAATCAGCTGATCGAGGCACCACACCGCCTCCTCGGCTGCCAGCGCCTCCAGACGCTCGGCGATCGCCGCGGCCCGCATCGGAATCTCCGGCAACCCCACCGCATGGCGCACCATCGCCTCATAGGCCGACGCCAGCGGATCGGGCACCTCACCCGCCCCCGCCGGCATCACCTCCCCGAGATCATCGCCCTGCGAAGAATCCGACATCACTCACTCGCCAGCGGCCACCGGCGCGCCACCACCGGCCTGATCCGCCACAGAGACCTTCAGCCCGAAGCTGCCCCCGTCGAGCACCGTCTGCGGCACCTCGTCCACCACCAGCGTAAAGGGCACCACGCTCTTCGGGTTCACCGACTGGCCGCCGCCACTGACCAAACCGCGCGCATCGTCCACACTCTTCTGTCCGGCGATCTCGGCCACACTCACATCGCCTCCGGCGACCCCGTTGACCTCGCGAAGCGGACGCCCCTCGGCGCTGCTCACCGTCGCGCGCAGCTTCACGTTATGGAAGGACTCCTCGGCGTAGCTGCGCACAAAGCCGCGCACCACCAGCACCTTATCGCTGCGCCCCACATCCACCAGCTGACCGTACACACTCTCCACGACCAGCGGCTCTTCAGGCGCCTGAATAATCGTGGTCTGCGTGGGTTTGGCCCACGCCTCCCTCGGCGTGTACTCGCCATCGCCAAAGGCCACCTCGATCATCTGACCGAACTGCTTGAAGTCTAAAAACCCGCCGTTGAGCGCCGCCACCGTCCCCAGAAAGCCCATCGCCACCAGGCAGACGAGCAAAAGCAGCATCACCACCTTCGAGCCCCCGCTCCCACCGATGCGATGCGGCTCCAGGTCGTCGATCGCATCGAAGTTCGCCGGCGCCGCGGCCACCGGCGCCGGAGCAGCGGCTGCCGGAGCTGCCGCACGCCCGGCCGGAGCGCCCG
>NZ_VOSL01000137.1 GCF_007997005.1 Lujinxingia vulgaris
GAGGCGCTCGATCTGTTCACAATCTCGGCAACCGAGACTTTCGAGGCGCTCGATCTGTTCACAATCTCGGCAACCGAGACTTTCGAGGCGCTCGATCTGTTCACAACCTCGGCAACCGAGACTTTTGAGGCGCTCGATCTGTTCACAACCTCGGCGGACGAGATATCCGCCTCCCTGACCCTCCTCATCCCGCCAACCCACGACGTGATCGCCCCCGCATTCCCTCCTCATCCTTCAACCGGACGAATCACCAACGCGCTCCCACAGCGCAAACCTGTCCTGAACGGGGTGCGTCGGAGTCCAACGGTCCTTCCAACCTGCACTCCTTTCCGTTTTCCCCAAAATCTTGTACTCACTCTCTGCACTGCATCTACCGCGTCTTCCCTCAACATCCGATTTCCGACCCTTTCCTTTGCCTCTGCTTGAGTAGCCCCATGAACGAACTCCTCGTGGCCTGCGGCGATGTCGATCTCCTCAAGCGAATCCTGGCCGACCTCCCCTCCGGCCGGTTCAAACCCGTGGCCACTCGGAAGGGCGCAGGCATCGCTCCAAAACTCGTCGGCCGCCCCGTCGCCGCCGCCGTCGTTCACGTGCACCTGGCAGACCAGGCGACGGCCCAAATGCTCTCCGAGCTTCGCTCGCACCTCCCCGAACTGCCCATCCTGCTTCTCTACCCGGACCAGGCTCCCTCCAACGCTCCGGTCTCCCGCTCCCTGCGCTACCCGGTGCCCGGCCCCGTATTCCGAAACGCGCTCAACGCCCTTCTACCCCGTCATCACTCTCAGGCGGATCTCGAACAGTGGCGCGCCTTCTACAACGAAACCAAACAACGCCTGCAGCGCGCCCCCTCCCAGAGCTACTTCCAGCTTATGGGACTCAACAACGGCGCCCCCCATCACAAAATCGTCAAAGCCTTCGACGCCCTCAGCCTCCGCTTTCACCCCGACCGCTACGACCAGTATAAATCCGAACGCTGGGGCCAGGCGCTCTACGACCACGTCAACGCCTTCTACAAGCTCTTGACCGAAGCCTACGCCGTCATCTCCGACCGACGCCTGCGCGCACGCTACGAGCAGGCGCTCGCCAGCGGCACACTCCGCCTCGACCCCGAAGCGTCCAACATGACCGAGCGCGGCCCCCGCACCCTCGACGAGATCTCCACCAACCCCAACGCCCGCAAGTTCCTCAAGCTCGCCCAACGCGACCTCGCCATGGGCAACACCACCGCCGCCCTGCAAAACCTCCAGTTCGCCCAGAGCATGGAACCCCAAAACGCCGCCATCCAACAAAAGATCGCCGAACTCCAGAGCTCCTAGCCCCCCGATCCACTCGTTAAGAGCACACCCACCAACGCTCACACGAATCTTCCCTCGCCGCACACCGCAGCGCCCCACAACCACCTGACCTCCTAACCACCCAACCTCTTAACCCCAAAACGCACACCACCCCACGCACACAACCCTATACACACGCAACCTCCCCACACCGCATCCCGCCCAAGCCCCCACGATGTCTAAGAAAAAGTCCGACCTCATCCCCCGCCTCATCACCGCGATCGTGGCGCTGCCCCTGCTCATCTCCCTGATCGTCTACGCTCCGGCCTGGCTCTTCTTCGCCTTCATTGCCCTCGTCGGTGCCATCTCCATCTGGGAGTTCTGCGGCATCACCTTCAGCGCCGAACACCCGGGCGGTCGCCTCATCGCCATGCTCCTCGGCGTCGGCCTGATGAACGTCCTCTACTTTGCCGAACCCTACTTTATCCCCGCACTGGCGGCCTCCACCCTGGCGATCTTCCTCTACTTCCTCTTCGCCTTCAAAGAGCAAGCCCGCGTCACCCACCAGATAGGTTCCGCTCTCACCGCCATCCTCTACGGCGGCGTCCTCATCACCTTCATCGCCCTCCTGGGAAGAGATGGCGGCGACGCAGGGCCGATGTGGATCCTTATGACCCTGGCGATCGTCTGGGCCTCCGACACTGGCGCCTACTTCAGCGGTCGCGCCTTCGGCAAACACAAGCTCTACCCCTCGGTCAGCCCCAACAAATCCGTCGAAGGCGCCCTCGGCGGCGTCCTCGCAAGCGTGATCTTCGCCCTCGGCTTCCAGGCCCTCTACAACACCCTGGCTCCCGACGCCTGGAACACCTTATCGTTCCTCCAGATCCTCGCGCTCGCCATCCCCGCCAACATCCTCGGACAGACCGGCGACCTCGCTGAATCCCTCGTCAAGCGCGCTCACAACGTCAAAGACAGCGGCACCATCATCTATGGCCACGGCGGAATCCTCGATCGCATCGACGCGTTGTTCTTTGCCTCCCCCTGGGTCTACTACTTCATGAAGTTCACCTCCGGGGGCTTCTGACCTCCCTGCTCTCAGGCACCCATGAGCTTCCTCTATTTCATCATCCTCATCGGCGTCCTCGTCTTCGTTCACGAGCTGGGACACTTCCTCGTCGCCCGCCTCTTCGACGTCAAAGTCCTGCGCTTTGCCCTCGGGTTCGGCCCCACCATCGCCACCTACCAGCGCGGTGAGACCGAATACGCCCTCTGCGCTCTGCCCCTGGGCGGTTACGTTCAGATGCTGGGCGGCGATCTCGAATCCGTCGAAGAGCTCCCCGAAGAAGACCGCAGCCGCGCCCTGATGGCCAAGCCCATCTGGCAGCGCTCGCTCATCATCCTCGCCGGCCCCCTGGCAAACTTCATCCTGCCGATCTTCATCTACTTCATCTTCGGTATGATGCAGACCACCGCCCCCCCGGCCGTGGTCGGCCAGGCCTACCCCGAGGCCCCCGCCGCTCAGGCCGGAATGCAGGCCGGCGACGTCATCGTCGAGATCGAGGGCAAACCCGTCCGCTTCTTCCACGATGTCGCCCGCTACACCCGCCCCGCCTACGACCAGCCCCTCGAAATCGTCTACGAGCGCAACGGCCAACGCAACACCGTCACCGTCACACCGGCACGCTTCGAAGCCACCGACTACCTCGGCCTCGATCAGCGCACCTACGGCCTCATCGGAATGCACCTGGGCACCGCCGGCTCAACCATCGCCCTCACCGAACACGACGGCCCCGCCGCGCGCGCCGGACTTGCCTACTTCGATCACGTCATCGCCGTCGACGGCCACCCCGTTCAACGCTTCCACGAGCTCGAATCCCGCATCCAACAGAGCGAGGGTAACCCCGTCGAAATTCAGGCCCTGCGACGCTTCCCCCTCCACGTCGACTACGGCACCTTCTACAAGCAACGCCTCATCAACGTCACCGTCACCCCCGAGCTCGTCGACGGCTCCTACGACATCGGCGTGACCCCCTCCGAGATGGTCATCGCTCAGGTCGACCCCGACAGCCCCGTCGCCCGGGCCGGCCTCAAACCCGGCGACCGCATCCTCGCCGTGGACGACCGCAAGTTCTCCAGCTGGTCGCTCATGGTCAGCCACATTCACAACACCATCAACCAGCGCATCGTCGATCGCGACAACGCCGGCGAAGATCCGCCCCCCCTCGACACGGACTTCCAGATCACCTTCCTGCGTGACGGTGAGCAACTCAAAACCACCCTCACCACAGACGTCGCCTCCTACCAGGATCAGACCGAACAGGTCCGCTACCGTATCTTCAACGGGTGGGACTCCTTCCGTAACTCCGTAGACCCCGAAAACATCCCCCACCCCTTCTTCAGCCGCGTCGCCTACAGCACCTCCGAGGCCTTCTCACAGACCTGGAAGTTCACCCGCATGATGACCCTGGGACTCGTCCGCCTGGCCGAAGGCCGCGTCTCCACCAAGTCCATCGGCGGTCCCATCATGATCGGCGAACTCGCCGCAGAAGCCGGTCGCGCCGGATGGGAGCCCTTCCTCGAAATGATGGCCCTCATCAGCATCAACCTCGCCATCCTCAACCTCCTGCCCATCCCCGTCCTCGACGGCGGCCAACTCCTGCTCTTCGCCCTGGAGGCTATCAAACGAGGCCCCCTGAGCTTCCGCACCCGCCAGATCGCCGCTTACATCGGCTTCACCATGATCCTCATGCTCATGATCCTGGCCTTTAAGAACGACATCGAACGCAACTGGCACCGCGCCGTCGAATACTTCGAATCCCGCTGAGCTGTATCCATGACTTCCCCTCAATCGTCTTCGACACGCGTACTCGCCATCGACGCCGCCACCCGCATCCAGGCACTCGCCCTCCTCGACGGCGATCACCTCCTGGAAAACCGTACCCAGCGCGTACGCTACAACCATGGCAGCGCCCTGCTCACCAACATCGAAGCCCTCTTCGAAGCCCACGCCCTCGCCCTCAATCAGGTCGACCTCTTCGCCGTCGGCCTCGGGCCAGGCAGTTTCACCGGCTTACGCGTCGCGCTCGCCAGCGCCAAGGCCCTGGCTCGTGCCCACAACAAACCCATCATCGGCGTCTCCAGCCTCGCGGCTGCCGCCCTCCCCCTCGCCATCAGCGCTCCTGAGCGTCCCGTCTGCGTCGCCTTCGACGCACGACGAAACGAGGTCTATGCAGCCCTCTTCATCGCCCGCAACAACGCCCTCGACACCCTCCTCCCCGAAGACACCTACGCCCCCCACGACCTCGCCGAGAAACTCAGCGCGCTGAACCTCTCCGCGCCCATCACGCTCCTGGGAGACGGCATCGCCCCCTACCCCGCACTGCGCAACCTCGGCGACACCACCGCCTTCCACACGCCCCCCTCCTCGCTCAATCCCCCTTCCGCCCTCGGCGTCGCCCTCCTCGCCAGAGAGCGCCTCGCCACCCACGGCCCCGACAACCTCGTCGCACTTGAGCCCAACTACATCCGCCCCTCCGACGCACGCCTCCCCTCAAAGCCCTGAGGCACGCGCAGCGCCTGCGCTCCCGGCCTGATCCCTACCTCACCGACCAGACTTAAATTGCCCCCTCCCTAAACCTCCTGTTAGGTTGGTCTCAGATTTACGTCTGCCCACATCATCGATCGTCGCGTCTTTGCTGGCGCCCCGCTGTTTGGAACTCGTCACATGGACTGGAACCCGCCCCAACCCGGCGACATCTTCGAAGGCAAATACCGGATCGACTCCGTCCTCGGTGTCGGCGGCTTCGCGCATGTCTACCGCGCCACCCAGCTCGACCTCGGACGCCCCGTCGCCTTGAAGGTCCTCAAACCCTTCGCCCCCCCTCGCTCCGGTGACGCCGAAGCCGCCGAAGACGTCTGGATCAAACGCTTCCGCCGCGAAGCCCAGCTCGTAGCCCAGCTGCGCGATCCCCACACCATCACGATGTACGAGTACGGGCAGGCCGACAGCGGCATGTCTTACATGGCCTTTGAGTTCGTCTCCGGCAAAAGCCTCGACGTCGTCCTCAAAGAATCTGGCCCCCTCTCCGCAAAACGCGTCGCCGCCATCTTAGCTCAGGCCCTCGAGAGCCTCGCCGAAGCCCACGAGTACGGAGTTCTCCACCGCGACATCAAACCGGCCAACATCCTCGTCTACGAGCACCTCGGCAAGACCGACCGCGTCAAGGTCCTCGACTTCGGCATCGCCAAACCCCTCGCCGATGAGACAGACCTCACCTCCAGCGACCTCACTCAGGCCGGCATGATCGTCGGCACCCCCAGCTACATGGCCCCCGAGCAACTCACCGGCGAAGGTATCGGGCCGGCCAGCGATATCTACAGCATGGGCCTGGTGGCCTTCGAGCTCTTGACCGGCGGCAAAGCCGCCGCCGGCCCCACCACCATGACCATCATCAGCAAGCAGCTCAGTCCGGAGATATTCAAGGTCCCTGCCGACCTCGACATCCCCGCCGGACTCCGCTCCATCATCGATTGCATGCTGGCCAAGAACCTCCAAACACGCTTTAAAACCGCCGGCGAAGTCGTGGCCCTGCTGGAACAGTGGGACTCGGAGACACCGCTGGTCGGGGATCTAACCCCTGCGCCACAGCCCGCCCCTGCTGCCCTGGCGGCCGGCTTCGGAGGCCCCTCTCCCGATGCGCACATCAACCCGCCCACCACAGAACGCCCGGCGGCCGCCCCCCTCACCGGTGAGATGTCCGGCCAGTTCGATGCACCTCGCAAAAAAAGCGTCGCGGCCCCCGTCGTCGCCATCATCCTCGTGCTTCTGCTCATCGGCGCGGGCCTCTTCTGGATGATGCGTCAGCAATCCACCGCACCCACGCCCGACCCTCAAGCCGAACTCGCAACATCCCCCACGCCCGACCCCGAGCCTTCCCCAGCCGTCGAGCCCGCCGCCCCCCTCGAACAACCCACTCCCGAGCCCGAGCAGGTCGCACTCGCCCCTCTGGTGATCGAAACCGAGCCGGAAGGCCTCGCGCTCTTCATCAACGACGAGCCCGTCGGAACATCCCCTTTAACGCTGCCCTCCGACGACCTTGACTACCCCCTCACCCTCATCGCCCGCCACGATGACGGTCGCGATACATCCCTTCAGGTCGCAGATCCTTCCGAGACCATCTCGCTCTCCCTGCCCGAGCCTGCCCCCGAGCCCGAACCACAACCAAGAGCCAACTCCCGACGCACCGAGCGCTCCCGACCCGAGCCTCAACCTCGCCCCGAGCCCGAAGTCGCCAAAACCCGACCGGCCGCGCAACCCAAACCCGAGCCTCAGCCCGAACCTCAGCCTGAGCCCGAACCCGAAGAACGCCCGGCCGAAGACACCAAAAAGAAAGCCGCCCCCGAGCCCAGCTTCCCGGCCCTCGACACCCTCTTCTGATCAACATCTGCCCACGATGGATCGCAACATGCCTTCGCCACGCCACCTCATCGCCGCGCTCTGCACGCTCCTGGCCCTCTCCTCCCTGGCCACCACGGCCTTCGCCCAGGACGAGCCCACCGCCGATGAGCTCGCCCAGCAATACTTCGACGAGGGCGCAAGCTTCTTCATCGAGGGCAACTACGCACGCGCGATCCTCTCCTTTCGCCGCGCCTTCGATCAACGCCCCGACCCCATGATCCTCTACAACATGTCCCTGGCCCACTCCCGCCTGGGCAACCACCGCGAGGCCTACCAGACCACCCTCGCAACCCAGCGCATGGAAGGCCTCCCCGAACAGGCCCGCGTCCGCGTCGACGCCCGTGTGAACGCCCTCTATGTCGTCGTCAACGCCGAAGCACTCGGCCCTCGTATGGCCGCCATCGCCGCCGGCGAAGAAACCGACACGCAGACCTCCGCCACCGAAGAAGTCGCCGAGATCACACGACAGGCACCCACTCCCGCCCAACCTGGCCAGCCGGTCCGCCCCATCGCGCCCCCGCTCGATCTCGACCCACAACCCGAAGGCATGGGCCTCGTCGGCTGGGCAGGCGTCGCCACCACGGTCGTCGGCACCGGACTCCTCACCGGCGCTCTCCTCATCGACCGCGGCCTCTCCAGCGACCTCGAAGCCTACCAGCAAGCCTCCGATCAGGGCCGCCTCGACGACTACAACCAGCTCCGCGCCGACATCGAGACACGCGCCAACACAGGTAAAATCCTCCTCTACTCCGGCGCTGGCGCCGCCGCGCTCGGCCTCGCTATGTGGATCTTCGGCGCAACCTCTGCCGCCGACACCAACATCGACGTCGCCTTCGCCCCCGATGGCTCCTCCGGCCTGGTTCGCTTCTCCACCACCTTTTAAATCACCGTGACCCCAACCATGATCACCTCCTCGCGCTCATTCATCGCCGCGCTCCTCGTCGCCTCCCTGGGCCTCACCGGCTGCAACCTTCACTTCGACCTCGACTCAGTCGCCGCCCCGGTTCAGGCCAACACCGACCAGCTCGACACCGACGTGACCGATGTCGAAGACACCGACACCGACGCATCAGATGCCGGCGACACCGACACCCCCGACGTCGATGACACCGACACCCATGACTCCGGCGACGCCGACGACCCCGACGCCGACGCTGACGATGCGGGTGACGTAGACGAGCCGGACACCGACCCCATCGAGCCCCCCTCCTGCGCAGAAATCGGCCTCCTCAGCTGCGGTGAGCGCTGCGTCGACACCAACGTCGACCCCGACCACTGTGGCACCTGCAACAACGCCTGCGACATCACCGAGGCCTGCGTCGCAAGCGAATGCCAGCCCGTCGCCTGCCCTGGCGACGTCCCCCCTCTCACCGGCGACTGCGACCCGGTCAATCAGACCGGCTGCGCAGGCAGCAACGCCTGCGAACTCCGATTTGTCCCGCCACCTACCCTCGAGTTCCGCCCCTCCTGCCAGGCCATTGAAAACCTGGGAGACGGTCAGCTCGGCGATAGCTGCGAGCCCGGCACCGGCACGGACTGCGGCCCCGGCCTTCACTGCCATAGCTTCGACCCGCCCGACCCCCGACTCGCGGTCTGCGTCAAAATGTGCGAGCTCGCCACTGGCGCCGGCTGCGCCGAAGACGAGTTCTGCACCCTCGACGACCCCGACGCCGACTACAACGGCGTCGGCTTCTGCACCAAAACCTGCGACCTCCTCGCCACCGGCGCCTGCCCGGCCGGCCAGGCCTGCGCCCCCAACAAAGACTTCCCCGACTTAAGCTGCCAGCCCTCGGCACGCTGCCTCCAGAACGGTGGTTTCTCTCAAAAAGCCGAGTTCTCCCCCTGCTCCGTCAACAACCTCCACACCAACGGCTGCCCCGCCGACCTCCGCTGCATGCGTAACGCCAACGACAACCAGCGCTGCCTCAAACCCTGCGACACCTTCGCCGACTGCGACGGCCGCGCCTGCGAACCCGCACCCGCCCCCTTCGCACACCTGCGCTTCTGCCAGGCATCCTGATCGCGCCACCCTCCCCCATGGCCGACACCTCCCCCATCATCCCGGGCCGCCTCACCCTGCGCCTCCTCCAGCCCCACCCCCTGGGGCTGGAGCGCCTGCGCGGTATCGGCCCCAAAACCGCCGCGCGCATGCGCGAGCGCGGCATCCTCGACCAGCTGCATCTCCTGCTGCATATGCCGCGCAAATACCGCCCCACCTACCGCTTCTGGCCCGGCCATGAGCTCGTCGAACGCCGCGCCTCCTTCGTCGAAGTCATCGGCCAGATCACCCACGTCCTCCCCCCGGCCCGCCACAGCCGCGCCCCCCTCGAAGTCCGCCTCCAGGTCGACGACGCCGAGTTCAAGCTCATCTGGTTCAACCTCGCCTTCCCCGGCTTCGTCAAAAAGTTCCAACCCGGCGACTGGATGCGCGTCGAAGGCAAACTCGACCACGACCGCGACCCGGCTCAGATGGTCCACCCCACCTTCGATATCCTCAAACACCACGAATCGCGTCCGCGCCGGACCGAAGTCGTCCCCATCTACAGCTCCATGGAAGAGGTGCGCGACTCGCTCATTCACCCCGCCATCGCCGAGTCCTTTCAGCACCTGCACGCCGACCTCGAAGAAGGCGTCCCCCTCAACCTCCTCCGCCAACACGAGCTCCCCACACTGGCCGACGCCCTCAAAACCATCCATGTCCTCACCCCCTACGATGACCTGGACCGTTTCCGCGAAGATCTCTCCACCGCCCGCAACCGCCTGATCTATCAAGAGTTCTTCGACCTCCAGCTCGCCCTCACCCGCCGCTACGTCGCCCAGCGTCGCGCCGCCAACGCACCACGCCTCACCGAACGCGAGCTCGGTCGCGAACTCCTCAAAAAGATCCCCTTCGATCTCACCGGCGATCAAAAAGCCGCCATCGCCACCATCGCCGACGACCTCGCCACCCGCATCCCTATGCGACGCCTCCTTCAGGGTGACGTCGGCAGCGGCAAGACCGTCGTCGCACTCCTCGCCGCGGCCATCGCCATTGCCAACGGCCACCAGGTCGCGCTCCTCGCCCCCACCGAGATCCTCGCCCGCCAACACAGCCGCAACGCACACGCCCTCTTCACCTCCCTCAATATCCCCCACGCCCTGCTCGTTGGCGCGCAGAGCACGGCCGAACGCCGCGACACACTCCACCAACTCACCAACGGTGAGGTCGGCCTCATCGTCGGCACCCACGCCCTCGTTCAAGACGACGTCGTCTTCAAAAACCTCGCCCTCGTCATCATCGACGAACAACACAAATTCGGCGTCGACCAACGCGACACGCTCATGGCCAAAGGCACCGATCCCCACCTCCTCGCCATGACCGCCACCCCCATCCCCCGCTCCTTAGCCCACGCCGTCTTCGGTGACCTCGACCTCACCCTCATCCGCGAAAAGCCACCCGGTCGAAAACCCGTCCGCACCGAGCTCCGCGACCGCACCCGCGCTCCCAAAATCTACGACTACGTCAAAAAACGCATCCTCGAGACCGGCGAACAGGCCTACTTCGTCTACCCCCTGGTCGAAGCCAGCGACGCCGTCTCTAACCGCCGCTCCGTCACCGAAGAAGCCGAACGCCTCGCCAACGGCCCCCTCAAAGGCCTGCGCCTGGGCGTCCTCCACGGCCGCATGGACGGCGCCGCCAAAGACGCCGTCATGCAACGCTTCGCCAACGGCGACATCGACGTCCTCTGCGCCACCACCGTCGTCGAAGTCGGCGTCGATGTCCCCAACGCAACCATCATGGTCATCGAAAACCCCGAAGTCTTCGGCCTCAGCCAGCTTCACCAGCTCCGCGGCCGCGTCGGCCGAGGCTCCGTCGACTCCATATGCATCCTCATCACAGGCTTCACCCTCACCGAAGACGCCGAGCTCCGCCTGCAGGCCTTCACCACGACCGACGACGGCTTTAAATTGGCCGAAACCGACCTCGCCATCCGCGGCCCCGGCCTCTTCCTCGGCGTCAAACAAGCCGGCCTCCCCGAGTTCCGCTTCGGCGACGTCCTCCGCGACGCCCACTGGCTTCAGACCGCCCGTCACGACGCACGCCGCATCCTCCTGGGAGACGCTTCCCGATGACCTCCCCCCTCTACGCCCACGTCGCCCTCGACGTCCCCCTCTTCACCGCGCTCTCCTACCGCGTCCCCGACCACCTGCGCGACGACATCGCCCTGGGTCAGCTCGTCCAGGTCCCCTTCCGCAACCGATCCAAAACAGGCCTCATCACCGCGCTCTCACACGAGCTCGACGATCCCTCGATCGCCCCTAAAATCCGCGACCTCTACGACCTCGTCGACGCCGAGCCCCTCCTCTCCACCAACGACCTCAAGTTCTTAGCCTTCGTCGCCGACTACTACCTCTCCCCCATCGGCGAAGTCGTCCGCCTGGCCATCCCCTCCGCCGTCCGTGTCGAGGGCATCAAACACTACCGCCGCCTCCCCGACGAACAGCGCCCGCCCGCAGACACACCGCTCCCCCCCGAACTCGCCGACGCCCTGGCCTCCCTGAGCTCCGAAGAGCCCTCCCCCGTCGCCTCCCTTCGCGAAGCCTTCCCCGACCTCACCTACCACCGCCTCTCCGAGTTCGAGCGCCGCGGCCTGGTCGACGTCACCTACCAGGAGAGCGGTAACCTCAAGCCCAAAACCGAGCGTTACTTCAAGCTCCTCCCCCGCCCCAGAGGCACCCTCACCGGACGCCTCGGCTCCAACCAGCTCCAGATCCTCAAACTCCTCGACGGCATGCCCTCGCTCTCACTCCCCGAGATCCGTGAGCACATCCCCAGCCCCTACTCCAGCCTCAACGCCCTCGAAGATCGCGGACTCATCACCTCCTGGGAAGAGGAGGTCTACCGCGACCCCTTCGAAAACGCCCCCGTCGACCCGCCCCCCGAGTTCGACCTCACCGCCCGCCAACGCCACGCCGTCAACGCCCTGGCAGAGGCACGCCACGCCAACCGCTTCGAAGGCTTCGTCCTCCACGGCGTCACCGGCAGCGGAAAGACCGAAACCTACGTCCGCATCATCCGCGACACCCTGGCGGAGGGCCGCCGCGCCCTCGTCCTCCTCCCCGAGATCGCTCTCACCCCCCAGTTTGTTGGCGTCTTCCGCTCCCACTTCGGCGATCGCATCGCCGTCTTGCACTCCGGGCTCACCCCCGCCCAGAAGTTCGATCAGTGGCGCCAGATCCGCCGCGACGAAGTCGACATCGTCATCGGCGCACGCTCCGCCCTCTTCGCCCCCATCAACAACCTCGGCGTCATCGTCGTCGACGAAGAGCACGACTCCAGCTTCAAACAAGAAGAAGGCACCCGCTACAACGCCCGAGACATGGCCCTGGTCCGCGCCAAGCTCGCCAACGCCCAGGTCATCCTCGGCAGCGCCACCCCCATCCTCGAATCCTTCCACAACGCACAACTCGGCCGCCTCACCTACCTCCCGATGCCCGAGCGCGTCGCCGCCCGCGCCATGCCCCCCGTCGAGATCGTCGACATGCGCCGCGGTCCCCACAACCCCACCGCCGGCCCCTCCAACCTCCTCTCCACACGCCTGCTCACCGAGCTCGACAACACCCTCCACGACCAGAAGCAGGCCATCCTCTTCCTCAACCGCCGCGGCTTCTCCCCCTGCGTCCTCTGCGAGTCCTGCGGTCACATCTTCCAATGCCCCAACTGCGACGTCTCCCTGACCTACCACCGTCGCATGGAAGCCCTGCGCTGCCATCACTGCGACTTCTCCCTGCGCATGCCCGAATCCTGCCCCCAATGCCAGCACACCGGCATTGAGCGCAAAGGCGTCGGCACCGAACAACTCGAAAACCACCTCCATGAACTCTACCCCCGCGCCCGCGTCGCCCGCCTCGACCGCGACACCGGCGCCGGTCCCCGCCTCCAACAGCTCCTGGCAAGCTTCCGACGCCGCGAGATCGACATCCTCGTCGGCACCCAGATGGTCACCAAAGGCCACGACTTCCCCGATGTCACCCTCGTCGGTGTCGTCTTAGCCGACATGAGCCTCAACTTCCCCGACTTCCGCGCCGCCGAACGCACCTTCCAACTTCTCACCCAGGTCGCCGGACGCGCTGGACGCGCCGACAGCCCCGGCCGCGTCATCATCCAGACCTACACCCCCGACCACTACAGCCTCCTCACCGCACAGAATCACGACTTCTCCACCTTCGCCGAACAAGAACTCGCCCAACGCCAGGCCTTAGGCTACCCGCCCTTCGGCCACCTCATCGCCCTCAAATTCGAAGGCACCAACGAGGGCGCCACCGTCCAGGCCACCCGCGACTACGCCACCGCCGCGCGCCGCCTCCTGCGCTCCGACCGCACCTTCGGCGACCACATCGCCATGCTCGGCCCGGCCATGGCCCCCATCGCCCGCATCAACAACCGCTCCCGCTGGCAACTCCTGCTCAAAGCACCCGACCGCGCCCTCCTGCGACGCTTCGCCATCCGCACCCTCGAGTTGGCTGGACATTTCGAAGCCGGACAGCCCCACCACCGCAACGTCCGCATCATCGTCGACGTCGATCCCCTCAACATGCTCTAACGCCAAAGCCCCCCGAGCCGCGCGATGTCCCACGCCGACCTCATCCGCCGCACCCACGCCCCCCACACCCTCGACACCCTCACCCGCGAGCTGCGCGCCCTCGGCATCTCCCCCGGCATGAACCTCCTGGTGCACTGCTCCATGCGCCGCATCGGCTTCATCGCCGGCGGCGCTCAGACCTTACTCCAGGCTCTCCTCGACGCCATCGGCCCCCACGGCACCCTGATGGTCCCCACCCACACCTCCCTCAACACCGACCCCGCCCGCTGGGAAAACCCTCCCGTCCCCGCCGACTGGCTAAAAACCCTCCGCGACGCCACCCCCGCTTTCGACCCCTTACGCACCCCCTCCCACCTCATGGGCCAACTCGCCGAACTCCTTCGCACCTGGCCCGACGCCCGCCGCAGCCCCCACCCCGTGGGCTCCTTCGCCGCCCTCGGCCCCGCCGCCTCCCATCTCGTCGACCACCACCCCCTCCTCAACGAGTTCGGCGACACCTCCCCCCTCGCGCGTCTCTATGACCTCGACGGCCACATCCTCCTCCTCGGCGTCGGACACGACCGCAACACCTCCCTCCACCTCGCCGAACATCGCGCCGACTTCCCCTCCAAAACCACCATCACCGAAGGCTGCGCCATGCTCGTTGACGGCCAGCGCGCCTGGATCATCTACCCCATGCTCGCCCTCGACACCGACGACTTCCCCGCCCTCGGCCGCGACTTCGAAGCCACCCACACCACCCCCGACGTCCGCCTGGCGAAAGTCGGCAACGCCACCGCACGCCTCATCCACCAACCCACCCTGGTCGACTTCGCCACCGACTGGATGGAGCTCCACCGCCACCCCGACGACTAAGCCCCAACGCCCCCCAAACCCTCAGGCAGCCTCGACCGCAACACCCTCATCTGCGGCAGCCACCTCCGCCCCCTTACGCCCGAAATACGCCATCATCGCCCCACCCGTCGCAAACATCACCAGGCTGTAAATCCCTCCCGGCACCGCCATCTGCCCCTGCATCAGAATCGACGTCGCAATCACAATCGCCAGCGTCCCATTCTGCATCCCCGACTCAATCGAGATCGCCAGCGCCTGCGGCAACTCCAACTTCAACAGCTTCGACGACCAGAACCCGATGAGCATCATCGCCACGTTCAACCCGATCGTCACCGCCGCAAGCTCCGCAAAATGATTGCGCAGCACCTCGATATTCGCCGCAATAATCCCGATCAGCAGCACCACAAACACCACCACCGACCCCACCCGCGCCGGCCGCTCCAGCCGATCCGCAAGCGCAGGCTTACGCCACCGCAACAACATCCCCAGACTCACCGGCAACACCGTGATCCCCACGATCTGCCCGATCGTCTGCGCCAGCGGCAACGTCACCGTCGTCGCCTCCCCCATAAAAAAGCCCAGCGAAAACATGATGATCAGCGGAATCGTCACCACGGTCACAAACCCGCTGATCGCCGTCAGCGTAATCGACAGCGCCGTATCTCCCCGCGACACATGCGTGATCAGATTCGACGTCACCCCACCCGGACACGCCGCGATGATCATCACCCCCACCGCCATCTCCGCGCTCAACCCGAGCGCCACCGCCAAACCCAACCCCACCAGCGGCAATAGCACCAGCTGGTTGGTCAACCCCACCGCCACCGCCTTCGGATACACCACCACCCGCCGGAAGTCGTCCACCATCAACGACAACCCCATCCCCAGCATGATGATAAAGAGCGATAGCGGCAGCACCACCGACGTCAGGACACTCTCTTCCATGATCTCTCCGAGCTCGATTACGCACCGCCGACTCGCGTCGGCAACCTTCGATGATTCGTGAGCCCGAAGTATCCCCTCACCCCTCCCCTCAACGCAACTCCCCCAACCCGAAGCACCGGCGGCCAGCCCCCCGGCTGGCCGCCACGCATCACCTCACCAACCCCACGCCCACGCCACCTCCAGATAATTCGCCACCGCGTCCCCACTCTCATACTCGGTATCCACCAGGATCGTCGCCTCACTCTCCGCCGGGCCCACATCGGCATCCAACACCAACCCCAGCACCGTCGCGCCGGCCTCTTGAGGGCTCGGCACGTAGCTGCCGTTCAGCTCGCTGGCCTCGAATCGGTGATCGATGCTCACACGCTCGCCCTCCACCACCGCCCGCACCGCAAACGCCTCGTCCAGCGCATCGCCATCCACAGTCGCCACACTGAAGATCAGCGGGAGCTCCAAACGCGACTCACACACATCACTCTCCAGATAAAACGCGTTGTCACCGTCGCGCTCGATCATCACCGAGAGATCCTCGCCATCGCTCGGCGACTCGTCGGCCTCCACCGTCGCCGTGGTGCTCAGCCCATCAAACACATCCCCCGGCACAACACCGTTGGGCGCCTCGTCCGACCACGCAACAGCGGTCTCGGTGTACTCGCAGTCTATGGGCTCCGCCATATCATTCTCACTCACCGAACAACCCGAAACCGCACCACCCACCAACAACACCATCATCGTCTTCATCATCGTCTTCATCGTATCCCCTGAAATCAGGCGAAGCCTCACCGAAGGTTCAGCTCGCGGTCCATGAACGTGCCATATCCCTACCCTAAACAGGTCAAAGAACCCGATTCAACAACCTGCTCCACTCCCCGCGCCGCCTCTCCCCATTCGCCCTTCAACGTGCTAGACTTCGCGCCAGAACACGCGCCTGCGCGCGCTCCCTTATAACGCTGTGAGCCAATGTTGACGCCTTTGGATGCGAAACCGAGAGAGACCTGAGCAAGGCGCAAACCACAGGCGATGCTTTTGCATCGTCGAGGATTTGCAACGCAGCTCAGGGTGCTCTCGGTGCAGCAGACATGGCGTCAACGTTGGCTCACGGCGTAGTACTACGACAATCACCACCAGGACCCATACGATGTTCAAACACCTCATCCTCCTCGCCGTCCTCGCCATCGCGCTCGTCGCCTGCGAGAGCAAAACCGAAGTCCCCGCCGAAGCCGAAGGTGAAGTCCCCGCCCAGGCCGAAGCCCCGGCAGAAGCCGAAGAAGCCCCCGCCGAAGAGGCCGCGGCCCCCGCTGAAGCCGAGGAAGGCGAAGAGCTCGCCATGGTCGAAGTCAGCGCCGAAGGCACCGAATTCGATCCCCCCGTCCAGCCCGAGCAGATCCCCGAAGGCGTTTACTACTGCGACATGGGCACGGTGCACTACGCCATCGCCAACGACGGCTCCACCCGCTGCACCCTCTGCAACATGATGCTCACCAAAAAGAGCGCCGAAGGCGCCGCGGCGGGCCACGGGCATGACCACGATCATGACCACGCCGGTCACGACCACGCCCACTGAGCCCGACACAACCTGACGCCATACGCGCCGCGCACCGACCGCCCGGCGCACGAAAAAAGGCCCACCGCTTCGCTGCGGTGGGCCTTCGTTTTTGCACACGTTTTTTGACGCTCAGGCGCGCCTCAAAGCACCTGCCGCGACCTCACTCCGCCCCTCGATCGCCCACGACCTCGGCCAGAAACTGCCGGTGGTCCCGCAGATCCTCCCGTCGCTTGATCGGCAAGAAGCGCGAACGCGCCCCGGTCCGGGCCACCTCCACAAAGCGCGTCTTCAAATGCGCCGACAGCTCCCCGGCCAACCTCTCAAACTGCACCACCTGCTGCCCCTCCACCTGCTTACGCACCAGAAACCACGTCAGGTCAAACGCACGATCCAGCGCCTCCGCCGTGAACATAAACGTGTTGGTGTTAAACACCGGAATCGAATCCACATCGAACCCCTGCGGAAAGCGAAACGCCTCTAGAATTTGCAAAGCTCCATCGACCCGGGCCGGCATCCCTCCCTGGTCCCCCTCAAACTTCTGCACGACCTCCACGCTCATCTCCACCCCGCGCGTCTCGGCCGCCTCCACATGCATCCCGACGATCACCGGGTCGAGATCCGCCAGCACATTGTCGACGTTCGACATCATCAAGTAGCGACCTCCACGCTCTCGAAACGCCTTCAACGCCCCCCGCCCCAGCGCCTCGGGCAAATCCCCGTGTCCCGGCGCATAGAGCGTCCCTCCCTCCTGGTGGGCCCGAAACACACGCCCATCCGGCAGCAGGCGCACGCTCACATTCTGCGTAAACGCGATCACCTGCTCGGCATCCAGCCCGAAATACGCATTCGCCTCCAGATGCTCCCGCGTCGGAGCATGCGTCGCAAAGCTGTTCATCAAGAGCACCGGCACTCGCCCCCAGGCCCTCGCATCGCCGAGCTTCATCCCCAGAAACGATCGCCCCTCCAACACCTCCACGCACCCTTTGACGCCCCCGCCAAAACGGGTAGCCATCCCACCATTCAGCACCAACGCCCCGACCTCGCCACCCCGCAACGCCTCCATCCCCCGCTCGCGAAGTTCGCGCGCTCGCGCACTCCCTTCCTCCGGCAAGCGCTCCACGTCCTGCGCGGCCGGCGCCTCCACCCTCCCCTCAACCTCATTATGACGCTCCGTCCACGTCCCGGAGCGCAACCGTGTCCTCAACCGCTCAAAGGCATCTTCATCAAACCCGTGGGCCCGCAAAAGCGCCACCTCACCATCCGTCAGCGCGTCGAACACGCTCGTTCCCATCGCATCCTCGTCATTCATCGCATGATTGCCGCGCACACCTGCACGCGTCCCCCGAACCCTACCTCCCCCAACCTCGAAATCCATCGTCGAATCAGCTCGTCTCAGCGCACACTCAACTCGTAACGCGCCTCTCCCCCGCTCACCTGCATATAATAAATGCCCGGGTTGACCCTCTGGCTCACCTGCGCACTCCCCTGCTCAGTGGTCGCAACGGCCAGCCGGTCGCCCGTGGCACCCTGCATCTCCAGGCGCAGCGTCGCACTCGCCGGGCGCGCCTTCACACTCACGGTGAGCGACACAGCCTCATCCACCCTCACAAAGTACCAGTCCTCGCGATCTTGCGGCGGGGAGAGACGATCGCTATGCGCGGCCCCCACGGTGAGCTGGCGGGCCTGCATACGTGTGCCGTCGGCGTCGCGCCCCTGCGCCATCGCAAACGTCGCGATGGCAAGCACCCCGCCGACCACCCCCATCCCGACCATCATTCTGATGCGTCGTCCCATCGCAACCTCCGGCTCCACACGCTCGCCACCTGTCCTCAACCTCCACCTCATCATACGCCCGACCTCCCCCTTTCCGCAAAGACCGCCTCCTCAACGCCGATGCGCCGCCCCCACCGCCTCACCCACCTCCGCGTACCCCCGCGCCTCCATCAACCTCAACAGCCCCCGGTTGATCCGACGCACCACCAGCGGCCCCTCATACACAAAGCCCGTCCACACCTGCACCAGACTCGCGCCGGCCTCCAACGCCGCCAGCGCATCCTCCGCCCCAAAAATCCCACCCACCCCCACGATCGGCACACGCCCCTGACTGCGCGCGTAGATCCTCCCGATCACCTCCAGACTACGCGACCTCACCGGCCTCCCCGACACCCCGCCGGCCCCCATCGCCTCAACCCCGGCGCTCCTCAACCCCTGGCGCGACACCGTCGTATTCGTCGCCACGATCCCGTCGAGCCCCACCGCTTCCACAACCTCCACGACCTCATCGAGCGCCTGATCGCCCAGATCCGGCGACACCTTAACCAGCAGCGGCCGCCTCCGTGTCCCCTCACTCAACTCAAGATTCAACGCCTTCAAACGCCTCAACAGCCCCTCCAGCGGCCCCCTCCCCTGCAACGACCTGAGCCCCGGAGTGTTCGGCGAGCTGACGTTCACAACGATATAATCCGCAAAGTCATGAAGCCGTCGCAGCGTCGTCGCGTAGTCTTCCGCCGCATCCTCCAGCGGCGTCACCTTCGACTTCCCGATGTTCACCCCCAGCACGGGCTCGACCTTCACCCCCTTCAAACGCCGCGCCACCGCCTCACTCCCCGCGTTATTAAACCCCATTCGGTTGAGCAGCCCCCTATCGTCAACCAGGCGAAAAAGGCGAGGCCGGGCGTTCCCGGCCTGCGCCAGCGCCGTCACCGTGCCCACCTCCACATGCCCAAACCCCAGCGCGCCCAGCGCGTTGACCCAGCGGGCGTCTTTATCAAACCCCGCAGCAAGCCCCACCGGGTTCTCAAACCCCAGCCCCCACACCTCTTGCTTCAAGCGCGGGTCGTTCACACCGACCGCGCCCCGCAATAGCTCGCGCGTCGCCGCCGACGCGGTCACCGCCGCCAACGCTCCCATCGCCAGATGATGCGCCCGCTCGGGCTCCAGCCGAAACATCGCCCCGCGCAGCGCTCGATACACCAGACCTGCCTCCGTCTTCCTCACACCCCGAGCGGCTCATAAGGGATGTTCTGCTCCTTATGCTCCACCCCATCATACGACATCAAAAGCCCCTTCTCTTCGCGCATCGTCTCCAGGCTCACCGGGCGCTTCCAGATCCGATAGATCGACTCCAATACCTCGTGCGCATAGTCCGCGCGAAGCTCGGTACCCTCAAACTTATGGTGCAACAAGAGCTCACTGCGGTTCCGGAAGTTCCCATCTCGCACGTAGATAAAGGGCTGCCCGAAGTTTGTCAGCGAATCGAGCAAGCGCGACTTGATCTCTTCAAACTCCCGGCTCTCGATCTCCCAATGCCCGCTCTTACGGTTGTACCCGTAGGTGAACATATTGCTCTGCGACGCGAACTCTTCCGTCAGGAACTCATCGATAAAAGTCACGTCGTTGTAGAGCTTGCGCACTCGGAAGATCTGCTCGCGTCCCAACCCCAGCTCCTTATCCCAGGAGTCGCGCCGCTCCAGGTCATCGACCTCCTCCCACTCTTTGCCGAACTTGCCCTTGTTCCACCGATCTTCGATGTCCCGGAAGAGCGCCACGCCCAGCTTATAGGGGTTGAGTTGCCCGGGTGCGCTCGACATCACCCGGCTATTGATGTCCGCGAAGTCGATGATCTCCGAGTCGTCCAGAATCCGTGTCGTCAGAATCTTGGAGTGCCAGTACGAGGCCCACCCCTCGTTCATGATCTTCGTCTGCCCCTGCGGCGCGAAGTAGTACGCCTCCTCGCGCATGATCGAGAGAATGTCCGCCTCCCACCCCTCCAGGGGCGCATGCTCCAGCAAAAAGAGCATCACATCGCGCTCCGGACGCTGCGGGAAGTGTTTCGCCTCCTCGGCCTCCTGCGCCATCCGCTTCTTCTGCTGATCGATGAAGGACTGCGGATTGATAAACTCATCCATATAGTCCTTGGCCTGAAACTTCGGCACCTCCCGCTGCCGCAGCTCCTCCGGGTCCACCGCCTCCCCGCGCCGCTCGATAAAGGGGCTGTAATAGTCGATCAGGTTGTCGATCGAGAGGCAGGTGTCGATGAAGTTCTCCACCGCCTCAATCCCCTGCCGATCCACATAGCGCCGAATCCGCGCGCCGTGGTTCGCCATCTCATCGACCATCCGCCGGTTGGTCTTCGAGAAGTAATAATTGTTCTTAAAGAAGTCGACGTGCGCATACACATGCGCAATCACCGTCTTCTGATCGACCAGGTTGTTCCCTTCCAACAGGTACGCGTAGGCCGGGTCGTTATTGATGACCATCTCGTAGATCTTCGAGAGCCCGTACTCGTAGCTCTTTGAGAGCTGCTCGTACTCCATCCCGAAGCGCCAGTGCGGATAGCGCGTCGGAAAGCCGCCGTACGAGGCGATCTCGTTCATCTGTTTATAATCCACCGGCTCGAAGATCGTCTCGAAGAAGTCCAACCCAAACTCCTCGGCGACCTCCCGAATCTGCGCGATGATCTCTTGAATCTGTGGCGATAATGCCTTCATGAAGTCCCTTCCCTTCGCAGGATCTCAGCCCTGTGATTAGAGGCCCCGCCCCAAAAACTCTTTGATCGAATCGTAGATGCCGTCGCGGTTCTTAATCTCCGAGACCGTCACCCGCTCATGGCTGGAGAAGTGCTCATTGATATCTTTGATGAACTGCCCGGACCCGTAAGGCGACTCCACCTGCCCGTAGCAAAAGAGGTTCGCCTTGGGCAAAAGCCCGTCGCGCATCAGCTTCATGCAGTCGCCGGTGTCGTCCACAGACCAGTTATCACCGTCGGAGAAATGAAAGAGGTACACGTTCCACTCATCGACCGCGTACTCCTCCTCCAGAATCTGCAGCGCCAGCTTGTACGCGCTGGAGATCATCGTGCCGCCCGACTCCCGGGTGCGAAAAAACGTCTCCCGGTCGACCTCTTTGGCCGTGGCATCGTGGATGATGTAACGGCTCTCAATCCCCTCGTACTGGCTGCGCAACCACGTATCGATCCAGAACGATTCGATGCGCACGATCTCCTTCTGCTCATCACCCATCGAGCCCGAGACATCCATCATGTAGAGGATCAGCGCGTTGGATTCCGGCAGCGACGTCTGCTTCCAGGAGCGGTAGCGCATATCTTCTTTGGTGGGCACGATGATCGGATTATCCGGGTCATACTCCCCGCTGGCGATCATCCGCTGCAGCGCCGCCTTATAGGTGCGCTTAAAATGCCGCAGGCTCTCCGGGCCGGTGGTGCGAATGCCGGAGTACTTATCCTTGACCGTCTCCAGCCGCTTGACCCCTTTGGGCTCAATATGCGGCAGCTCCAGCTCCTCGCCCATGATCTCGGCGAGCTCTTCGAGAGAGACGTCGACCTCAACACCGTGTTCGCCTTCCTGGTTTCCGGCAGGCCCGGCCTGCCCGGGCGACTCCTCGCCCTGGCCCAGGCTATCGCCCGGTTGGCCCTCGCCCTGACCCACGCCGCCCTGCTGCTTCTGGCTGAAGCGAAAACGCGGGATGTCGATGCGCGGCAGAGGCACCTTCACGATGTCTTTGCCCTGGCGACCGGTGATCTCGCCCTGGCTCATATACTTGCGCAGGTTGCGCTTGATCTTGCCGCGCACGATCTGTTTGAAGCGCCGATGATCCTGCTTGATCTTGTTGAGTTCCGTCATGATCTGATTCCCTCGTCGAGCCGTCATCGACCCTGCGCAACCTGCCTAAACTGAGCCGGCGCACGCTCCCATCCGGGGGCGGCGCCGGCATCTTCACCTACCTGCGCGCCGCGCTCACTGCTGCTTGGAGTCGCCCCGCGCAAAGATGCTGGCCACGAAGTTCAAGACGTCGGTCGCCGACTCCTCGTTGTAGCCGTAGTCGCGGATCAGACGCTGCTTCACGATGTCGATCTTCTCCTGGGTATCGCGATCCACCACATTGGAGACCACGCTCGCCAGCTTGATCGAGTCTTTCTGATCTTCGAAGAGCTTGAGCTCCAACGCTTTCCGCAGGCGCTCATTGGTCTGGTAGGTGAACTGCTTGCCGTCGATCGCCAGCGCCCCGATGTAGTTCATGATCTCGCGCCGGAAGTCGTCTTTACGGCTGTCCGGGATGTCGATCTTCTCTTCGATCGAGCGCATCAAACGCTCATCGGGCTCCTCATACTGACCGGTGTATTTGTTCCGCACCTTCTCCTTCTGCGTGTACGCTTTCACGTTGTCGATGTAGTTCGCACACAGCTTGGAGATGGCATCTTCATCGGCCGAGATCGCGCGCTGCACCTCGTTCTTGACGATGTCTTCGTACTCCTGCTTGACCACCGCCAGCAGCTCCCGATAGCGCCCGCGCTCCTCCTCGTTGCTGATCAGGCTGTGGTTCTTCAGCCCGCCCTCAAGCTCGTTGAGCACCAGGAAGGGGTTGATGCTGCTCTCGGTCTTATCGCTGACCAGCGCATTGGAGAGCTTGTCCTGGATATAACGCGGGCTCACCCCGGTCAGACCTTCGCGAAGCGTCTCTTTGCGAAGCTCTTTGACATTGTCCTGGGTGTAGCCGGTGAGCGACTTCCCATCGTAGAGCTTGAGCTTCTGCAGAAGCGTCAGGTCGTGCTTCTTCGGATCTTCAAGTCGCGTGAGCACGGCCCACATCGCCGCCATCTCGATGGTATGCGGCGCGATGTGCTTGCCTTTGACCCGCTCATTATTGAAATCCTTTTTATAGATGCGGATCTCTTCCTGGTACTTCGTGATGTAGGGGATATCGATCTTCACCGTACGGTCACGGAGCGCCTCCATGTACTCGTTGCCGAGCAGCTTGCGGTACTCCGGCTCGTTGGTATGACCGATGATCACCTCATCGATATCGGTCTGCGCGAACTTCTTGGGCTTGATCTTGCGCTCCTGCGTCGCGCCCAGGAGATCGTAGAGGAAGGCCACGTCGAGCTTCAGGATCTCCACAAACTCGATGATCCCGCGGTTGGCCACGCAGAACTCCCCGTCGAAGTTGAACGCGCGCGGATCGCTGTCGGAGCCGTAGATGGCGATCTTGCGGTAGTTGATATCGCCGGTGAGCTCGGTGGAGTCCTGGTTCTTCTCGTCTTTGGGCTGGAAGGTGCCGATGCCCACGCGATCCTTCTCGCTGAAGAGCATCCGCCGCACGCGAACATGCTCCATCGCCCGGCTCCAGTCCCCGCCGTAATGCCGCATCAGCTCTTTGAAGATAAAGCGGCTCGCCGGGTTCAGGTCACCGCGCACCCGGATCGAGGAGACATTCTCAATGCCCAGCTCCTCCAACGCGCCGGCGCGCCACTCCTGAGGGATCAGCTTGAGCGGCTCCTCGTTCATCGGATCATGGAGCACCTCTTGTCCGCCCGTGAGGTGCTGGAGCTCCTTGGGCATGACCCACGAGAAGGTATAAAGCCGCCCGTCATCGGTGCGGGTATACTCCTCCATCCCCTTCTTGAGCAGGCGAGCGATGGTGGACTTCGAGGAGCCCACCGGACCGTGCAGCAAGATGATGCGCTTCTCGGTCCCGTACTCGTTGGCCGCCGCTTTGAAGACGTTGACCAGACGCATCAGCGGGATGTCCAGCCCGTAGATCGCGTCGGCCCCGCCGGTGATCTCATCTTTGAAGAAGTTGTAGCGAACAATCTTCTTCTTATTGTCGATATACTCTTCGGTCCCGTAGGACATCACCATATCGTAGATGCGCTGGTAGGCGTTGCGGGTCACCCGCACGTCCTCCCGCACAAGATCCAGGTACTCCTCAAAGCTCCCTTCCCAGTGCAGCTCGCGGTACTCATCGATATCGTGATGACGGCCAATCTTATGCAGCAAGCTCTCTTTGGCGCTCATAGATGGTATTCTCCTGACGTCTGGATTTGCGCTTCAATGATCGTAAAAGCTGGCCCTCATGACGCGATGACCGCCTCTGGTCAGCGACAAACGATGAATGGAGCAACTTCTGTGCCGATCCTTCGAACGATGCCCTGGTCCAGGGCTCGTCGCCCTGACTCAGCTTTGAATGCGATGCCTGCAGATTAGGAGACATCGCCCTCGGACGAAACCCCCTTTTGAGCCTCGACACCATCAAAACTCAGTCAGGGGTAGAACCGGCCGCCCCGGCGACTCTATTTCAATCGGGTCCCCTTCCTCGGAGCCCCCCGTGAGCATGTACACCGTCCCCAACTTCGCCACCCTGCGACGCGTTTTGGATCGCCTCTACCAGCGCTACGACCCACCGTGCCGCGCCGAGGGCGACGACGTGCTCGGAACCCTGGTGCGCACGATCCTCAGCCAGCAGACCACTCGCGCGGCCACCGACCAGGCCTTCGGCGCCCTCCTGGAGCACTTTCAGGGTGACTGGCACCGCATCGCACACAGCGCCCCCTCCGAGTTGGAGACCTTAATCCGCCCGGCGGGGCTCGCCAGGCAAAAGGCGCAACGCATTCAGGCGCTCCTCACCCGGGTGTTTGACGACATGCAACGCTACGATCTGGAGCATCTGCACCAGATGGAACCTGAAAAGGCACGCACTTACCTTTTGACGTTCAAAGGCGTCGGCCCGAAGACCGCCGCCTTTACGCTGATGGCCGCCTGCGCCATGCCTCTCTTCCCCATGGATACCCACATCTTCCGCATCTTCGAGCGCCTGGGGTGGCTCGATCCATCACTCGACGATGAGACGGCCCACCGGCAGATGCAGGCGCTGATCCCCCCCGAGGATCGCCTCCCGGCCCATATGGCGCTGGTCGAACACGGCCGCACCCTCTGCCGGGCTCGAAACCCCTTATGCGAGCGCTGCCCGATCCTCGACGACTGCCCCACCGGCGCCGCGACGCCCTCGTCAGATTGAGTTCATGCGTCTCAGGGGTTCGGCCGGCGCTGCGTCAGCTCCAAAAGCACCCGCCCGGTGTCGCGAGGGTGCATAAACGTAATGAGCTTGCCGTGCGCCCCGTCGATCGGCGCCTCGCTCAGGAGGCGCACCCCGGCCTCCTCCATCCGCGCGCGCCAGGCTTCAATGTCGTCGCATCCCAGCGCAATATGATGGATCCCCTCGCCATTCTTCTCGAGAAAGCGCGCGATCGGGCTCTCGTCATGCAGGGGCTCCAACAGCTCAATCTTGGCCTCGCCAAGACGAAAGAACGCGACCTTGACCCCCTGGCTCTCCACCTCTTCGGTGCCTTCATAGGCCAGCCCGAGCACATCGCGGTAGAGCACCGCGCTGGCCTCCACCGAGCGCACCGCGATCCCGATATGATCGATCTTCTCTAACATCGTCACTCCCCGGGGTTGTCCCCGTTCTCTAAGGGCGCTATCACCCGCCGGTGGCGCACGCCAACCCGTTGCGGGCCACCTCTGCGGGTGCTAAAGTCCGCTTATTCTCAGCGCCGTCGTCTGTCGCATTCCTCTCAACCCGGGCGTCTTCCCGTGTCGACCTACGAGACCACCCATACCATCGCGCTGCCTGAGGATCATCCCGACGCGCCGCTCGATGTGCTCGCGGACTTCTTCGTGCACAACGGCTACATGCCACGTGTTGCAGACGATGCGACCGACACGCTGACGTTGACCCGCGGAACCCCGGGGGCCGGCTGGCGCATCAGCGAGATGAGCGGGCTGGGCACCACCCTCACCCTGCAGCGAGATGGCGACGAGGTGCGCGCCACTTACGTCATCGACATTCGCGGGCAGCACCTCAACGACGCCGAGCGGGGTTTCTGGCGTCGGGAGGCACGCGCCGCTCAGTCCTATCTGGAAAGCCCCGACCCCGACCACCTGGTCGATCTCCGTGACCAGGAGGCGACCCGCGCCCGCGTCGCTCGCCAGCGTATGCGCCGCACGGGCATGGGGGCCGCCATCGCCGCGTTTATCATCGTGACCGCTCTCTATTTCTTACTCAGCCAACTAGGGCTCGTACACGCCTAGCGCAGTTTGGCATACCACCTGCGGAGGTATGCATGCGCCGTCTTCACCTGACCCTCGAAACCGCCGATGGCACCCGCGCTCGCCACGCCATCGCCGACCGCTTCCCCTTCACCCTGGGGAGACAGCTCGACAACGATCTTCCCATCCCCTTCACCAGCATCTCCGGCCGGCATCTGAGCATTGATATGCTCGGAGAGCAGATCCTGGTCACCGACCTCGGGAGCACCAACGGTACTTTCATCGGGACGCATCGACTGAGCGCACACCATCCCACGGTCATCTCGCTGCACAACCCCCTCCGCCTGGGCGATCTCACCCTGATCCTGCAACGGGTCGAGAACGACGGCGACGCCTTCACCATGGCGCAGTCCTCGACCTCGCTGCACGAGATCGTTCACAACGCCCTCGATGAGAGCGACCAGTCCCGGCTTCATGCCTTCTTCGAGATCTTGAGCGGCCCGGGAAGCGGCCGCCGCTTCGCGCTCAACCGCCCCACACGCCACATCCTGGGCTCCGGCGATCACGTCGCTCTTCACCTGCCCGACCCTTCGATCCCCGGCGAGGCCGCCTGCGTCTATATTGAAGACGCGGTGTACCTGGTGGAGCCCCTGGCCGACGGCGCGCTCTCCCTTGATCGCGAGCCGATCTCCGAGCCCACCGCGCTCACCAGCGGCGCGCGACTGCAGGTGGGAGGCTGCGAGCTGGTCTTTGTCGATCCTCTCGAAGAGCTCGTCGAGCCGCTCTCGCCACCCAGGTCCATGCACCGCCCCACCATTAAGCTCGCCGATCCCGACACCGACGATCTTATGGCCACGCCGCCTCCGGTCGACGCGCCCCCCGGCGACGAGGATTCACCCCTCCTCGACGCCGACGCGCCATCCGCTCCCCCAGGCGCAGCGCACGCCCCGGTCCCAACGCCCCGCCGACGCGCACCGGTGGAGTACGCGCTCCTCGGAGCGGCCATCCTTCTCTTTGGGCTCACAGGCGCGCTGCTCTGGGCGTTTCTCTAAGCCGGTCAGCGCATGTGTCGTGCGCAGCACCCCACACAAAAAAGGCCCGGCAGCGTCGCTGCCGGGCCTTTCTCAATCACGTCGTACACGCGCTCATTGAGGCCCGAGCTCAGACCTCCACGATCTCCGCTTCCTTCTTCTCGAGCATCGCGTCGATCTTGGCGGTGAACTCCTCGGTGATGCTGTTGATCTTCTCGAAGCCTTTATGCATCTCGTCTTCGGTGATCTCGGAGTCCTTTTCCATCTGCTTGACCATATCGTTGGCGTCGCGGCGCTGGTTGCGCAGCGCGATCTTATGGTCTTCGCCAGCGCGGCGGGCCACCTTCACCAGCTCCTGGCGACGCTCACCGGTGAGCGCGGGGATCGGCACGCGAATCAGGGTGCCGTCGTTCGACGGGTTCAACCCCAGATCCGATATCTGAATGGCCTTCTCGATGTCCGAAATGATGTTCTTCTCCCAGGGCTGAATCGTGATGAGGCGAGGCTCCGGAACGCGGAGCGTGGCCACCTGGCTCAGCGGAGTGGGGCTGCCGTAGTACTCCACGCGCACGCCATCGAGCATGTTCACGTTGGCGCGACCGGTACGGATCTTGGTGAGCTCACGGCGCAGCTTGTTGAGCGTCTCTTCATAATCGCTGCGCAAACCTTCGATGACTTCCTGAACCATCTCTTATCCTCTCTATAACGAAACGTGAGCAACGTGGCCGAAGACCCGATTCAGGCTAAGCCCGTGGCGCCTGACGGCAAGCCCACGTCCTCGGTCCGGACTATTTAGGGTTGGGGCAAATCAACGTGCCCAGATCTTCACCCTCGATCACCCGTTTGATGTTCCCGGCCTGATTCAGATCGAAGACGATGATCGGCAGGTCGTTCTCCATGCACAGGCTGATCGCGGTGGAGTCCATAACGCGCAGATTCTTCGACAAGACATCGAGGTAAGTCAACCGCTCAAAGCGCTGCGCGTCGGGGTTTGTGCGGGGATCGCAGTCGTAGACCCCGTCGACGTTGGTGGCTTTGAGGATCACCTCGGCCTGCACCTCCATGGCGCGTAGCGCCGCGGCGGTGTCGGTGGTGAAGTAGGGGTTGCCGGTGCCGGCGCCGAAGATCACGACCCGCCCCTTCTCCAGGTGGCGGGTGGCTCGGCGGCGAATGTAAGGCTCGGCGACCTCTTTGATCTCCAGCGCGGTCTGCAGGCGCGTGGGCACGCCCAGGCGCTCGATGGCGTCCTGCAGGGCGATGCCGTTCATCACCGTGGCCAGCATCCCCATATAGTCGGCCGAGGTCCGGTCCATCCCGGCGGTGCTCCCGGCCACGCCGCGGAAGATGTTGCCTCCCCCGATCACAATGGCCACCTCCACGCCCATCTGCTGGAGCTCGGCGATCTCGCCGGCAAAGGTCTCCAGGGTGGACGGCGAGATCCCGTAGCCCTGGTCACCCTGCAAGGCCTCCCCGCTGAGTTTGATCAAGACCCTCTTGTAGTTGGCGGACATACTTGCTCCTCTCGTGCGCCTTTTTGCGCGGATGGTACAGCCCCCGAATTATGGGCGCTTTGCGGGCAAAAAAAAGGGCGCCCGGCGGGCGCCCTCTTCGCATCAGGAGCCGCGCAGCTGCTCGGCGACTTCTTCGCTCAGACTCTTCTCTTCTTTGGTGATCCCCTCACCCACCTCGAAGCGAACGAACGAGGCGATCGAGGCACCGGCCGACTTGACGAACTCACCGACGGTCTTGTCGGAGTCCTTCACGAAGGCCTGGCTCACCAGCACGCTCTCCGCGCGCCACTTCTTGATCTGACCGGTGAGCATACGCTCGATGATCTCGGCCGGCTTGCCGGTCTCGGCAGCGCGGGCGGCGAGGATCTCTTTGTGCGCGGCTTCGTCTTCGGCCGGGATGTCCGAGTCGTGAAGGTAGCCGGGCTTCATCGCGGCGATGTGCATGGCCACGTCGCGGGCCACGTCGAGCAGCGCCTCTTTGTCAGCGTCGCCGCTGGCATCGAGCTGCACCAGCACGCCAAGCTGATCGCCGGCGTGGGTGTAGGGACCGACCACGCCCGCGTCGACCTTGTAGCGCACAAAGCGGCGAACTTTGATGTTTTCGCCGATCGTGGCGATCTGCTCGGTGGTGTAATCGGCCACGCTCTTCTCGCCACCGGCGATGGTGACGTCCTGAAGGGCTTCGACCGAGTCCACGCCCGACTCACCGATGGTGGTGGCGATGCGCTCCACAAAGGCGTGGAAGTTTTCGTTGCGCGACACAAAGTCGGTCTCGCAGTTGACTTCGACCATCACCGCTTCGGTGGAGTCGTCGTTGGTCCAGATCTGAACCCGGCCTTCGGCCGCGGTGCGCGAGGCCTTCTTGGCGGCAGCCGCCGAGCCCTTCTTCTGCAGGTAGAGCAGGGCTTCTTCCAGGTCACCGTTGGTCTCCTGGAGGGCTTTTTTGCAGTCCATCATGCCGGCGCCGCTCATCTCGCGCAGCTTTTTGACTTCCTGGGCAGAAATCGACATCTTCGCTCCTTCGCTCGTATAGGTGCTAATTTCTTATAAAAAACGCGCACTTAGCCCAAAAAATCCCGAACTTCAGTGCGCGTTATGCGTGTGACCTTTGGGTCTTACTCGGCTTTGGCTTCGCCGCTGTCGCCTTCGGACTTCTCGGGGCGGCTCACGCGCTGGACTTCAACTTCGGCAGCCTTGCCCTTCTGAGGAGCGTTGAAGTCGGCCGACTCTTTGGCCGCTTCGCGCGCGCTCTGCTCGCGGCGCTGGCTGGCGGACTTGGAACCTTCCAGGCATGCTTCGGCGATCGCGCTGGCGAAGAGGCGGATGGCGCGGATGGCGTCATCGTTGCCGGGGATCGGGTAGTCGATCTCGCGCGGGTCGCAGTTGCTGTCGCACACGGCCACAACGGGGATGCCCAGCTTCTTGGCTTCTTTGACGGCGTTCTCTTCTTTCTTCGGATCGATGATGAAGAGAGCGCCGGGCACACCGTTCATGTCACGAATACCGCCGACGTTGTTCTCAAGGCGCTCTTTCTCACGCTCAAACATCAAGACTTCTTTCTTGGTGTACTTGGCGTAGGAGCCGTCGCGCGACATTTTGTCGAGCTCTTTGAGGCGGTTGATGCTGTTGCGGATCGTCTGGAAGTTGGTCATCGTGCCGCCGAGCCAGCGGTTGATCACGTAGAACTGACCCGCGCGCTCGGCCTGCTCACGGATGGCATCCTGAGCCTGCTTCTTGGTACCGACAAACATGATCGTCTCGCCCTTCGACGCGACCTTGGCGACGAAGTCGTAGGCGTCGGCGAACATGCGAACCGTCTGGCTCAGGTCGATGATGTGGATGCCGTTGCGCTCACCGAAGATGAAGGGGCGCATTTTGGGGTTCCAACGGTTGGTCTGGTGACCGAAGTGAACGCCGGCCTCCAGCAGATCGCGCATCGTAACTTGGTTCATGGTGTTGCTCCTGATGAGGAATTTGTTGGTCTTCCGCCTTCATCATCCGTTGGCACCCACCCCGATAACGCGACCTCGCGCACCGGAGCACCTGGGGCCTTCGTCCGAAGGCGTGCGGATTTGACGCCCCCCTTAACACAGGGATCCGGGGGTGGGCAAGCCCGGGTTAAACCCGAGCCCGCCCGGGATCGCGGCGACGCATCATTCGGTGGTTGCGCCCTGCCCTTTGAGCACGAGCATGCCGGCGCCAGCGCTCACCTGATCGCTGCGCAGGCTCACACCGAGGTCGTTGCCAACCACCACATTATCGTTAAGCGCCGCGCTCAAGAGCCCCTGGGTGCGGGTCACAAACTGCGCCGCCCCCCAGTTGGCCGCATCGGCGATGCGCGAGCCGGTGAACTCCACCTTCTCCAGATCGAGTGAGACGCGCCCCTCCTCGACTTTGAGCGCCGAGACCGCGCGCCCGTCCATCGAGAAGCAGCCCCAGTCGGCGCCGTGATTAAAGAGGCGGAAGTTCAGCCCCAGGGGCACCGCGTTGTTCGCGGCGCTTCCCACCTGCAGGGTGTCGATGGTCGCGTACGTCGGCCCGTTCTCAGCCTCATTGCCGGTGAGTGTGTAGCGACGCGCCACCTTGCCCTCGCGCATCGCCAGGCGCACACCTTCTACGATCAGGCCGGGTTGCACCCCCAGCGCCACGTTCTGGCCTTCACCAAGCTGCAACGCCGAGCCCAGCGCGGCAGCGTCGGAGCCGGGCGCGTCGAGGTTGGTGCGGATGCCCAGAATCAGCGCGTTGGAGCGGCTGTCGAGCTTAAAGAGCGAAGGCGTAAACTCCAGCCCCCCCACTCCGAAGTCGGGCATGGCGTAGCCGGCGATGCGCACCCGCGGCACCCGGTCGGCGAGCCGCTCTTTAACGAGGTTCATCAGCGCCGGCTCCAGCGTGCGTGCCCAGCTGGAGGGGAGCGCGGCGATGCTGCCGGTGATGCGCGGCGCGCCCAGGCGCACCGCCGCTGGCGAGTCGAAGTAGATGGCGACTTCGCCATTTGCGTCGCGCTCCACGCTTAGCGGTACGGTCCAGTCCACATCGCCGTTGAGCGCGCTGGATTGACGGCCGATCACCGGGATGTCGACGCCGAAGTCGCCGCCCCAGGCGCCTTTCATACGCACGCAGGTCTCACAGGCGCTCGACGCCTCGAGCTCCAGGGCCAGGCTCGGGCGCTGCACGCTGAAGTCCAACCCCTGCGTGCCGCTGACGGGGATCGTGCCCTGAAAGTTCAGCGTCTCGGTCAGCGCCGTAGCGAGCACGCGGTTTGCCAGGTCGTTGACCATGTCCATGCGCAGAGCCATCGCGATCTGCGGGGCTCCCTGCGGGTCAAGCTCACCTAAGGCGCCTTCGGCGCGTACCGCCTGCTCATACTCGCCTTCCACCTGGGTGCAGCTCGCGCTGAGCGCCTCACACCCGGTCGACGTGGTCAGCGCGAGCGAAGCCGCCACCAACGCGCCCAACCCGACCGCCGCGCCACCCGCCTTCATCGTCCATCCAGCCATCTTCATACAGCTCTACTCCTCTTCATACGCCGCCGAGTCTTCGGTCAGCATCTCATCGACCTGGTCCCAGGGGTTGTCCTGGCCCAGAAGTTCTTCTTCGAGCAGCGCCCACAACCTCGCGTTCTCTGCCTCGAGCGCGCGGGCGCGGGCGGCGAGCTCCAGAAAATGAGCGCACTCGGCCTGATTGGTGGCGCGGTGCACAAGCTCGCCCTGCTCGTCGTGGATCAAATAAAAACGGGTCTGCCGCTCCACCGACCAGCCCTCGGGCTCATCGGGAATGGGTCGACGAATCTCACGCAACTTCTCTTCAAACGCCTCTTTGCCCTCCCCTTTGATGCGCAGTCGGTCGCGGGCTTCCTTGCACAGACATTTATACTCGCTGCGGTACTCCTTGCAGCGCGCCCAGGCGATCACACTCTTCTTGAGCGGACACTCAATGGGCGCGTTGGTGCGGTCGTGGTATCCGGGCTTCGACATAAACACCTCACCATCGTAGATCGACTCAACCTGCGCCGACGGTCGCACCTCTGGGCCTGGCCCCGGCTGCTGGTACCGCCACTTGTGTGTCCGACCGCACGAACTTAACGCGAGAGCCGCTCCAGCGGCAACCACAGCCGGCGAGAAGCCCGGCGAGCGCCGCGCGCCCGGTTGCGCGCTGTAGCCAGCCGTGCCAGAAACGCAGCTCTGCCCGTGCTCAGACCCGGCCAAACCTTAACCCCCTGCCAGCGGCGGCGAGCCATGTTCGAATTTTTTCCCGGCTTTGATCCCGCGACCTTCGAGTGGAACTGGACCTGGTGGACAACAGTGGCCTGGGGCGGGCGAGTGCTGGGCATCGCGTTCATCCCTACGGTGCTGCTTCAGCGGGGTACACGCCCGATGGCCGCGCTGGCCTGGATTCTGACCCTGCTGGCGATGCCCTTCATCGGCGCGGCGCTGTGGTGGATCATCGGCCGCAACCATATGCGACGGCGCAAAAGGCGGCGATCGCGTGCCCAGGCGCGCATCTCGCGATCCTTCCATGATCTGGCCCGCGGCTCGGACTCCGAAGCCACCGTCGCCGCGGACAGCCCGCTCAGCCCGCTCTCCGCGGTCTCGCCAGCCCGAAACCTGGTCCTTCACGATGAACACGGGATCTTCCCGCCCATCCGCGACAACCTCGCCCGACCACTCCCCTCCTCGGCGGTGGCCTTTGACGCCTTTGAGGCGGCGATCCGGTCGGCAAAAGACCATATCCACTTTGAGTTCTTCATCTGGCGCGAAGACGCCACCGGCCAGCGCTTTCGCGATCTCCTCGCCGAGCGCGCCCGCGCCGGCGTCGAGGTGCGCATCCTCTACGACGCCATCGGCTCCTCGAGCATCCGCAAACGCTTTATCAAACCTCTGCTCGACGCCGGCGCCAGCGCCGCCCCCTTTCTCCCGGTGCGCCTTCTGGAGCGGCGCCTGCGCGTCAACTTCCGCAACCACCGCAAGCTGCTGATCATCGACGGGGAGGTCGGCTTTACCGGCGGGGTCAACATCGCTGACGACTACCTGGAGTGGTTCGATATGGCCGTCGAGCTGCGCGGCCCGATCGTCTACCAGCTCCAGGAGGTGTTTGCCGAGGACTGGCACTTTGCGACCGGCGAAGACCTGGCTGAAGAGCGCTATTTCAGCGGACTTTCCGAGCATGCGCCCCCCGCCATTGAGGCCGACGACGACGCCGATTTGAAAGCCCCCGACGGACTGCAACGCGACGATGCCACTGAGCACAACGAGGGATCGCGCGCCACCTCCACGATCGCCCGCGTGGTGGCCAGCGGCCCCGACGACACCCTCGATACCATCCACAAGATGTTCTTTCTGGCGATCACCTCGGCCACCGAGCGCCTCTACCTGATCACGCCTTACTTTGTGCCCGACAGCGCGATTATGGCCGCGCTGCAAACCGCCTCGATGCGCGGGGTCGACGTGCGCATCATCGTGCCCCAGCAGAGCGACGTGCCCATCACCCAGCACGCCGGCCGCTCCTACTGGGAGGGACTCCTGGAGGTGGGCGTACGCATCTTCGAGTACCGCGACCGGGTCTTGCACGCCAAGCTCATCGTCCACGACCGCGACCACGTCTTTATGGGGAGCGCCAACATGGACATCCGCAGCTTTCGACTCAACTTCGAGGCCAACTGCGTGCTGGAGAGCCACCCGCTCAACCGCCAGATGTGCCGACTTTTCCTTGAAACCCAGAGCCGCTCCACCGAGATTGAGCTCGACGCGCACCGCGCTCGTCCCTACCGCACCCGCCTGCTGGAAGGTTTTGCGCGCCTGCTCAGCCCGCTGCTCTAAGTCGCCCCTGCCCAGGTCTTCTCAGGATGCTTCCAACACTCGATGTCGTGCCCTCGCTGCACGATCTTACGATTCCCGAACATGGTGTGGTCCTCGCAGACGCAAACCTCCCCGAGGCGGTGCTCGCGCAGCTACCCGACCCCATCGTGGTGGAGGCCGGCGAGGGCTTGAAGTCGCTGGCGCGCCTGGGCGAGCTCGCCGAAGCGGTGCTCAATCGCCGCTCCACGCGCCCGATGGTGCTCGTCGGCGTAGGCGGCGGCTCACTGGGCGACGCGGTGGGATTTCTGGCCAGCGTGCTCTGGCGCGGCGTGGAGCTCTGGCATGTGCCCACCACGCTGCTGGCGATGGTGGACTCGGCTCACGGCGGCAAGACCGCGCTGAACCTTGGCGAGCGTAAAAACCAGCTGGGTAGTTTTTATATCGCGTCGCGGGTGGTGATCTGCCGCGAGCTCCTGGACTCGCTCCCGCTTGATGAGCGGGAGGCCGGGATGGTCGAAGCGCTCAAAGCGTTATGGCTCGACGGGTCGCCGGCGCTTGCGCATTTCGATGAGGCGGCCACCCTCCAGAGCCTGCTGGCCGCCCCGGTGCACGAGGCGGGTTCCGCGCTCGATGAGGTGATCGAGCAGGCCATCGCGCTCAAACTGCGCATTGTCAGCGAAGATCCGCGCGAGCAACGCGGCATCCGTACCTTTTTGAACCTGGGGCACACCGCCGGCCACGGCATTGAGGCCTTTGGCGGGCTGGGCCACGGCCCGGCCGTGGCCTGGGGGATGGCGGCCTGCGCCCTCTTAAGCTACCGCGACCTGGGGCTGGAGCGCGCCCAGGCCACCCGTCTCCTGACGCACCTCGACCCCTTGCTGCGCCCTCTCCCCTTTTCGTTCGACGACGCCACCCGCGCCCGTTTTGTCGCGAAGGTCGGCGCCGACAAGAAACGCCGCGACGGCCGCCTCATCTCCATCGGGCTGCGCGCTCCGGGCCACCCCGAACTCACCACCGCCTGGGAGGCCGAGCGATGGTGGGAGGCGCTCATGGAGGTCCACGAGATCTGGCGCACGCGCGATCTCACGATTCGCCGCGGCCGCCCCACCGGGCACACCCCGCGTCTGCCGGTGGATAAGTCGCGGGCGCAACGTTTCGCGGTGATCAAGGCCCTGCGCGACGCCCCGGTGGACTTTGACCCCGGCGATGAGACCCCGCCGGACGATGTGCGGCTGACCTCGGCGGCGCTCAGCGCGATGGCCAGCGATGCCCACGCCCCGCTCGACCTGTACCTTGGCGAGGGGGCCACCGGCGGTCGCTTCGCGCTGGCGGCGGCAGCGGCGCGCCCCGGCGTCACGCGCCTGCGTTTTGCGCCGGGGCTCCTTCGGCGCCCGCATCAACCGCTGATCG